>NZ_JBEXXO010000002.1:0-593670 GCF_040630435.1 Streptomyces sp. NPDC005803
ACATGCTCAGCCGAAGGCCGCCTGCGTGCACCGCAGTTACCAGTCCGAGTGATCAAGTACGAGAGATCGTTCGGGCCCTGAGGTTAAAGATCAAGCTAAGGGCTGTCCCGTAATCCCTGGCGGGCGCACGACGACAGCTACGGAACCTCGCCGCGTTGTCGGAACGCCCGAATACATCCAGTAT
The DNA here is from genome assembly GCF_040630435.1 of Streptomyces sp. NPDC005803. NCBI lineage: Bacteria > Bacillati > Actinomycetota > Actinomycetes > Kitasatosporales > Streptomycetaceae > Streptomyces > Streptomyces sp. NPDC005803. The sequence continues at coordinate 185 of NZ_JBEXXO010000002.1, forward strand.
GCGGACGCTCCTCCGCCTTGCGATGCAGCGCATCTGACGCCGCGCGCTGATCCACCAGGGATTGCGGGACAGCCCTTAGGCGGACGATGATCCGGTCTGCCGCAGACTTCGAGATTCCGAACAGCGGGGCGAGCTGCCGCATTGTGAGGTTCGTGCGCCAGTAGGCCGCGACCATCAGGGCCCGGTTCTCTAGCGGGAGGCTCCACGGCCGACCTTTGCGGACCGCGTCCGCCACCCTGGCGCCGCAGCACCGTCACCAGCTTCCCGAAGGCACGGGGGCTGAGCCCGGTGAACGGGGTTACCCAGGACGGCTCCGACGCCGTGATCACACCAGCCACAACAAGATCATCCCAGGCCGGTCAGGGTGCCTTCGTCGAGCGAAATCGGCATGGGAGATCATGCAGGGCATGACTACCGAACTGATCACCTGGCTGCACGAGCAGATCGACGCCGATGAAGTGGCAGCCGCAGACCAGCCACCCATGTCATGGCTTCCCGAAGGGCTGTCCCCCGACAACCCGCTTGCCGCGCTCTACTCACCGGCCCGCACCATCGCCATGCGCCGTGACTTGCTCGCCGCATGGCGCGACCCGGAACACGCCGGTACCCATGACCACGACAGCGTCGACTGGTCCCTGCGGGTCCTTGCAGCAACCGCCTACTCCGATCGCCCGGGATACCGCGAAGAGTGGGCCCCTGCCGACGACGAGCCGGCCTGACACCGTCGACTCCGCCAGCTGGACCCGAGGGCTGGCCCAAGCCGGTCAAGCTTCGTTGAGACTCGTCAAAGTTCGCTGAGACGGGTCACGCAGCACAGTTACGGGACAGCCCTTAGCCGAACCTGCCCGCAACGGCCGACCGAACGCGTACCGGAGCGTACCGGCCTGCCTCAGCCGGCGCCGTCCTGCACCAGCTGGTGGATGATGACCGCACCGCGGGTGGCGTAGCCCATCGATGATCCCCCACATCGACACCATCGGTATGGGGCAACGACTCCCGCCAGGCCCGACCGACCACGCCTTCACTGCTTGCCTCACGTGCCTTGACTTCCTCCAACCCGCTGACCTGTGCAAACACTTCACAATCCAAGACAACGGCGAGAGTCGCCGTTCAGCACCGTGTGCATATCAGGTGACGGGTGCTCAGCGATGGCTGCGCCCGTCGGTCAGTCAATGCCTTCGATGATGCGGAAGTCGCGCTCGACGGCGTCGGAAAGGACCACCAGCGCCTCCTGGTATGCCTCGCTTTCGTGTGCCGCGACGGCCTGTTCGAAGCTGTCGAACTCGATCAGGACAACGCGTTGCGTGTTTCCGGCTTCGTGGGCGACGACCCGGCCGTCACGGGACAGGAGCCGCCCGCCCCCAGCTTGGACGGCCGGACGGGCCGGCTTGTCGTAGGCAGTCAGGCTCTCAGGGTCGGAAATGGCGCGGTAGACACTGACCCAGTAGCGCAGACGCCGCACAGCGCCGGCTACGGCTTCGGGCTGACCACCTTCGCCGCCAGGCTGGTCCTCGTCCCGTTCTCGGTGCTGGGGTTCGTCGCCGGCAGACTCACGCCCCGGGTTCGGACAATCGACGCACCCATGCTCCTGGCCGGCAGCGCCGTCATCGTCGGCGGCGGGTTCGTCCTCTCAGCCGAGTCAGGGCCGGTCGAGTCGGTGACCGGCTCGCCAGAAGGCCGACGGCCCCGTCGCCTCGCCTGCGGGCCGGCGCCGAGGAGGCATATCGACGATCGCCTACGCCAATGGCCTGCTGATACAAGAGAAACAGGCGGACCACGACTCGGCCGGCAACATGCGCCGCCTTGTCGGACACTGGCCCTGGACCCCCGTGATCACCGACAGCCGGGCCCGGCTCCACGCCCTCCCGGTCCCCGGATGCCCCCGCCTTCCCGTCCCTGATCGAGGCTGACTCGCGGATGTCCAAGCAGCTTTCGGGCTTTGTCCACGCACCACCCCTGTTTCACCGTTCCGTCCGGGCATACTGGGGCATGGAGTTCGATCCGGGTATGAGCCTCGACGAGGCGGCAGAACTACTGGCTGCGACAGTCGTTGAGGCGTACTCCAGCAGACCGTCTCTGCTGCTCGACGAGGACACGGTCGCGCTCGCTGCGTGGGTAGAGGATGCCGGCGTGCGCCCCGGGGACGACAAGGGATTGCTCGTCCGGCCCGACGCGGTCGTTCCGGTGCTCACCTACCACCTCATGACGAACGCTCTGTTCGACTCTCCTGTCAGCCTCGAGAAGTACTGGGCACTGAACGCCGTCCTGGACTCAGCCGGGGTGGTGGACACTGCTGTTGCCAAGTCCGCGACGACGCTGCGGGCCGACCACACCCGGCTGCTGATCGAGCTCAGCGCCGCCCTCTACCTCGGCCACGTCTCGGACGGCGACACCGGACACCTGCTTCTCGCTGCCCGAACTGCCCGTCTGGCGATGAAGATCGCACCGGAGTCGACGCTCCGGAGGAGCGCTGCCCGCACTGTTTTGGCCGTGGGAAAGACGTTGTCCGAGGAGACCCGCGATTCGTCGGTGCTCGATGAGGCGATCGAGCTGGGCCGTCTGCTCCACCGGACGATCAGCTCGCCGGGCGCGGTCACCGACGACATCGACGTCGATCTGCTCGCCAACTTCGGGGCTTGTCTGCATGCGCGAGGACGCCTTTCCCAGGAGTTGCCCTACTTGAGCGAAGCGGTCGACGTGCTGAGGCTCTCGGTGCGGATCGCGGCCGGACGGCCGGGCGAGGCGCTGGCCCGGCTCAACTTCTCCCAGGCGCTGTATTCGCTGGCCGAGACTCGCGAGGATCCCGCGGGCGCCGAGGAGGCCTTCGTCCACGTGCGGGCCGCCGCTAAATTGGTCAGAGCAGAAGACCCGCAACGGCATCAGTTTTTCCGGGCCCTGGGCGACGGGTGGGCCCGGCGCCCAGGCGACGAGGGCGCGGCGGCAGCCGCCGGTGCTTACTGCGAGGCACTGCGCACCGCGAACGAGGGCCGGGGCGGGCTGCTGGTCCGACTGGCGCGGAGCGTGGAACGCGCCTTTGCCGACGAGCCGGCCGCGGCTGCGGTTGTCGAGTTGATCAGTGGGGTGCGTGAGAGCGCCGAGGACGGCTGGATCGCGGACACCCTGTTCGCGGAGGGTCTGTCGAACGCGTTCAGCCGGAACAACCAACGCCGGTACCTCGACACAGCCGTCGAGCACGCGGAGCGGTCCGTGGACCGGAGCAGTCGTCACCCTCACGCGCTGGCGGCTCTCGGTCTCGCACTGTCCGAGCGCGGGCGCGTCACCGGATCGGTCCCTGATGCCGAGGCGGCGGCGGCCGCGCTTCGCGAGGCGCTGGACAAGTTCGTCGACCGGGAGGGCACCCGGCGAAGCGCGCGCCGCCTCTCCACCGTGCTGACCCGGTTGTACGAGCACAGCGAGGACCTGACGCTTCCCTCCTTGTTCCTCGGTGCGCTCCGGGATGCGGAGGCCGCCTCGCCGGACCTCGATACGCGCAAGGCGTTGGCGCGGGCCCTCGATGCCCGGTTCGAGCGGACCCGGGACCCGTCCCACGGTCGGGAAGCCGCCCGGCTGTGGCGTGCCGCCATGGGATTGGAGGCCGACGACGCCGAGTCGGTGTGGCGGCTGTCGGCGCTGCTCATGGACTTCGGCATCGCAGGCGATCCGGACGCTGCCGGCGAGGCGCTCACGCTGGCGTGGCGGCTGCGGCGTGGGGACCCTGAAAACCTGGCCCGCCTGGACGTGCTGGCAGTGGCCGCTGAGGTGGCCGGGCAGTTTCGTGAGCATGTGGGCGCCCTACGCGAGGTGGTCGACGAGGTGCGCACCGCTGCGCCGCCGCCGTGGACCGGCGCGGCAGTGTCCACCGTCATCTCCGGCGTGCGCCTCCTGCATATCCTCTTCGAGGAGACCGAGGACATGGACGCGCTCACCGAGGCGATCACCGTGGCGCGGCAGCTGGTTTCACAGCCCGGGGTCTCCCTTCGGCAGCGGGCGAAGGCTCGGGGCGTCCTGGCCCAGGGCCTCATACGGCGGCATGAGTTCAGTGGTGACGTCGCCGAACTGGACGAGGCCATCGACACGCTCCAGGACGCCCGCGAGGCGGACCACGTCGGCGACATCGGGAACGGACCGGGCCCGCGGCATGTGGAGTCAGGGCAGGCGCGGGAGCACGCCGTCGCACTCGCCTCCGGGCTGACCGGCCGGTACGGGATCACAGGAGTCGTCGCCGATCTGAACCGTGCCATCGCCCTGTACGACAGTGTGCTCGACGTCCTGGCACCGGCCGACCGGCCGACCGCGCTCAGCAATCTGGGCATGGCCCTGCGCCTGAGAGCGGCACACCACACCGATCCAGCTGACCTGCGCCGGGCGTACGAGGTAAGCCTTGAGGCTCTCAACCTGACCCCGGCCAGTCACCGCGAGCGTCCGAGGCGCCTGATCCACTTCTCTTCGGCGGCCATCGCGCTCGCGCAGGATGACCCTGACCAGGAGCGAGCACGTGGGGTGGCGGATCTCGGGGTGGCGGCAGCACGTGAGGCGCTGTCCACCGCGCCGGACGGACACAGCGAGGAGTTGCGCTACGCGCAGTCGCTGGCCATGGCGCTCCTGGTTCGGCAGCGCACCGGCTCGGACGATCTGGATCTGCGGGAAGCTACGCACACGTACGCGCACATCGTCGACCGCACGCAGCCGGGGCACACACAGCACTCTATGGCGCTGCTCAATCTCGCACGGGCGCATCACCAGCGCGGCATGGGTCCCGACGGCTCCGAGGGCGCCCTGGAATCGGCGGCCTCGTACGCGCGACGAGCAGCGGTCTCCCAGACCGCGGGGCAGGTACATCACGCCGACACCCGCATTCTGCTGGCCCAGGTGCTGAAGACGCTCGCGGATCGTACCGGCAAGGTGTCGTACGCCCGCGAAGCCGCGAGCCACCTCCGCGACGCCGCGCAGGCGCCGGACGGGCCGCCGGACGGCCGGCTCAGAGCCGCGGTGCACTGGGGGCATCTGGAGACCAGTCAGGAGCGTTGGCCCACGGCCCTTGCAGCATGGGCAACGGCCGTCGATCTTCTGCCGATCGCGGTCTGGTTCGGATTGGACCGGTCGTTGCGCGAGTCCCACCTACGCCGGTACGAGGGGATAGCACGCCATGCCGCCGCCGCAGCTCTCGACGCAGGGCAGCCGGAAACCGCGGTGGCCCTCCTCGAGCAGGGGCGCAATGTGCTGTGGGCGGGAGTGCTGCGCACACGCACCAGCCTGGACGAGGTCCGGGCGACCCATCCGGAACTCGCCACCCGCCTGGAGGAGGTGCGCGCCCGTCTCAGCGCCCTGAACCAGGCCGCCGCACAGTAGGGAGCTCACCCTGCACGGGAGGCGCGGGACGGTGGTCCATGGCCACGGAGCGGCCCGGCACGGAGGGAGACAGTTCAAAAGCTCCAACTCGCTTCTCTTCGCGTCGCGTTCGGGGGAAAATGGAGCGTCACGTCCTGGAAGTGAAGGAACGCGCCGCATGTCCGAAGCCAGGTCGCATGCCGATGAGCGGATGGCGCTGGCCCGCACATGGGACGAACTCGTCCATACAGTGCGCTCGGCCGGCTACGAGGACTTTCTTCGGCCGCCACCCCTCGACGCCCTCCTTCCGGCTGCCGCCGGCGGGCCCGTGGTCATGGTGAATGTCGGCAGGTGGCGGGGTGACGCCCTCATCGTGCGTCCGGCTGGGGTGACGCACACGCGGCTGCCCGGCCTCTCGGAACGCGAGGCGCAGGAGCAGACCCTCATGTATCTGCGGGTGTTGGAGGACGTGGACAAGGCAGGGCTCGAGGTCTTTCGCGCCCGGGCCCGTTACGACGACGGCGACGTGAGCCCTGCGGCGATCCGGGGGTACACGCAGGCCAAGGCCGAGCTGCAGCGCGCCACCCGTCGGCGGGACGCCACGTTCACCGACGTCCTGCGGTGGCTGTGGCGGACCGTCGCCGAACCCGTGCTGGACGAACTGGGTTTGACGGCGCCGCCGGAGCCCGGTCGGCCGTGGCCGCGCGTGTGGTGGTGCCCCACCGGACCGCTGACGCTCCTGCCGTTGCACGCCGCCGGCCACCACGACGAACCCGGACGGGCCGGTGGGCTCAGCGTGCTGGACCGGGCGGTCTCCTCGTACACGCCCACGCTGCGGGCGCTTATCGATGCGCGCCGTCCGGCCGCGAAGACGGGCCCGGACGCACACATGCTGATCGTCGCCGTCCCCGAGGCACCGGGCCAAGTGCCTCTGACCGAGGTGTCCGGCGAGAGCGAGCTGTTGTGCGCGATGTTCCCTTCCGCGCACACGCTTTTGCAGGCGGGCGACGCCACGGTGCCGGCGGTACGTGAGGCGATGGCACGGTCCCGGTGGGCGCACTTCGCCTGCCATGGGGGCCAGAATCTCGCCGATCCCTCGCAGGGTGGCCTGCTTCTGAGCGACGGCGTGCTGAGCATCGCGGACATCGGCGCCGGCCAGCACGACGGCGACTTCGCGTTTCTGTCCGCGTGCATGACGGCTGTCGGTGGCGTCCTGCTCCCGGACGAGGCGATCACGCTGGCCGCGGCGATGCACCTCACGGGGTACCGGCATGTGATCGCCACCCTGTGGTCGGTTCATGACCGGACGGCCGCCACGATCACCGCCTCGGTCTACGCTCGGCTCACGGTTTCGGGCGCGTTCGATCCGGCGGACTCGGCTCTGGCGCTGCACGACGCGGTACGCCATCTGCGCGACACCGAGCGCCTGCCGCCCGCCGCGTGGCTCCCGTTCACCCACACAGGTCCCTGACAAGCCCCCCTTTCCTCACTGGGAGACACAGATGACCGACCGCGACGAAGAGCGGGCGCCGCGACAGGAGCCGGAGCTCGAGTACCGCGAGACCACACGCCCCGAGTACGCGGAGTGGGTGGCCGAGAAGTTCACGATCGAGGAGCCGGAGCCGGGGACGCAGATCGTGCGGGGGCCGTGCCCACGCTGCCGTACCGTGATCGACATACCTGTCGTCAGTGCCGTCTTCCGGCTCGTAGTGGACGACGCTCTGGGCGTCACCAGGGCCGTTTGGGGCCGCAAGCGGGCGTCCGCGCCCAACCCGCAGGTGGAACCGATGATGTGTACCTGCGAAGACCCGCATCTGGGCCGTCCGCAGGACTACGTCGGGTGCGGCGCCTACTGGAACCTCACCATTTCCCCACCTCCTGGGCAGCCGACGCCTTCCCGCCGGCCGGACCGGGCCCCGTGACCCGTGACCCCCGGCTCTCCGCCGGGCCTGCCCCCGCGACTCCCGGCGATCTGCGTGCCGCCCAGGAGCGCGACCGTCTGCTCCGCGGCGAGCTGCCCCGTGTGCGTGAAGCCGCTGTCGCGTGGCGCAACGGCCTGGGCGCGCTGCTCGCCGGACTCATCGGCTTCGGTCTCGTCAAGGGCCGCTCCGACATCAGCCAGTTGGCCGCCGGATGGGCGGTAGTCGTCGGCCTCCTTCTTCTGGCATCTTTGACCGCCGGGGCCGCCGGGGCACTGCTGCTGGTCAGAGCGGCGCACGGCAGCCCTCTGCGTGCACCGACCCGCAACCCGCAGCCCGCCCGCATCGCCGACCACTTGGAGGCGCTCGCCGGCGCGAAGGCCCTCCGCTGGGGCGTGCTGGCAACGGTGTGCTGTACCTTGCTGCTCGTCGCGGCGGTGGGCACGACCTGGTACGGCCCGGGTCGGGAGAAGCCCTCGTTGCTGGTGCAGACGCCCGCGGGTCCGGTCTGCGGCGCGGTCGTCCGGCTCCATCAGGGCGTACTGGTCCTGAAGACGGCGGTCGGCGAGCAGCGGGTGAACATGCGCACCGCCAAGGGGCTGGCAGCTGTCGACGCGTGCTGAGAGAGGGATGCTCCGGGACGGGGCGGGACCGGGCGGTGTCCGGTCACGGAGGGCCGCCGGTTTGCGCGCGCCGGGTGACGGCCTCCGCCACCCGGGCATCGGTCGCTGCCGGGTGGCCCTCGTTACGCAGCCGAGTCCATACCGCTACGGCCTCGTCGGCGGCAGCGCGGGCCGGTCCGGCCTCACCGGCCCCTCTCCGGCAGTCGCGCAACAGATCAAGCATCAGGCCGAGCCAATGGCCCTGGAGCGGATCTTCGTCCCAGATTCGGCGCCCCCGTTCGACGCCTTCTTCGGCGACCACACGGCATTGCTCGAAGTCCTTCAGGGCCAGCAGATCGACGGCGAGTTCATGCATCGCCGCCAGCAGGTGAGGTTCGTACTTCGGCGGGTCGGCCGCGGCGGCCCCCCGCAGCGCGGCGAGGAAGGCGGTCATGACGGACGCCGCCTCCTGCAAGGCCGAGATACCTGACCGCCCCTCACGCATCTGCGTCACGGCAACGTTGCGAAGCGTGTGGTGCAGGTGGTTGCGGGCGTCGAACAGCCGGTCCTGGATCTCCACGGTGGGAGGCGTCGACTGCGCGGCGCTGAGCACGGCGATCTGTTGCCTGGCCGCGTCCAGTGCACCCTCCGGGTCGTGGTTGACCACGAGCAGCGCGGACAGCTCTCTCAGGGCTTCAGCCCACTCGACCGCGGTCTTTGCACCGCCGCCGTTCTCAACCCTGCGTCGGAGAAGGTCCGCCGCCTCCCGCGAGGAGTCCACCGCGGCGGAAGGGCTGCCGCCGCGGGCTTGGAGCGTGGCGCGTCGTCGCAGGACGCTCGCCAGCAACCCCTGCCCCGGTGTCAGCTCTGCGGGCATGTCACGGCACAGGAGTTCGGCGTGTTCCACGTGGGCAAGGGCCTGAGTGAGGTCGTCGGACCTCGCCGCAAGGGAGCTCAGTTCCAGCAGCACAGCGACACGTGCCCCCGTGCAGCCCGTCGCCTCGGCGCCGGTGAGAAGAGCGTAGGCATTCAGCGCCCGCTCCAGATAGTTCCTGCCACGCTGCGTGTCACCCAGCGCGCACGTCATCGAGCCGATCACGGCCAGGACGTCCGCGAGCTCCCTCGTGGTGCGCTCCGCAGGGTCCAGGGCCGCCTGTTCCTCCAGAAGCGCGGCCAGTTCGACGTTGACAGCGAGCGCTTCGTCGTAGCGTCGCAGCCGCGACAGGGCGCGGCCCTTCAGCCGCAGGATGCGCGCGAGCCATTGCGGCGGCAGCCGGGGTCCTTGGGCCGGGGGCAGGTGGTAGAGCTCAACGGCCTCGTCGGCGGCGGCGACAGCCTCCGCATCGCGTGCGAGCCCGGCGAGCCATAGGGCGGTGTTCGCCAGGGCGTTGCCGAGGTCGACTCTCCAAATGTCCTCGCCTCGCGCGACCAGACCGCGCATGACGGCGATGCCCCGCTCCGCGGTGGTGAGCGCCTCGGCGTAGTCGCCGTTGTCACCATGCTGCTCACTCAGAAGTACCAGGGCAAGTGCAAGACGGGGTGCGCCCTGCGCGGGAAAATCCTCGGCGTACTCGGTGAGGACATCGACGGCCTCGACGCGGGCCGCCGCACTGCCGTCGGTGTTTTGCATGCTGTCGAGCAGGCCCGCCAGACGCTCGAGGGTCGTGGACAGTTCGACGGTGTGGTGCGGCAGGCGTCTGGACAGCCGACGGCGGATCTCCGCTTCGGCAGTGAGGGCGCCGGCCGCCTCTCGTGGTTGGCCCGCCATTGCCAGGTATCGGCCCTCGGCAGCCAGAACGCGGGCGAGTTCCTCGTCGTACGCCTCGGGATTGGCGCGGGCCAGCTTGGTATAGAGCCGGACGGTCTCGCCCGCCGGGTCCAGTGCCTGGTGCGGACCCCGCTCGTGGGCGACGATCGCGGCCCGCTGTGACAAGGAGCGGGCGAGATCGGACTCGTGCACGGCAGGCAGCAGATCGGCCAGACGGCGGTAGATCTCGACCGTTTCACGGGAAGCGTCGTCGGCCTCCGCCCAGCGGTCGTTCTCCACCAGGCGCATCGCGAGGTTGGACAAGGACCGGGCCAGGTCGCTCTCGTGCGCCGGGGCCGAATGGGCTGTCAGGCCGCGTCTGAGGACCACCGCCTCCTCTTCTGCGGCCAGCCCTTCGGCGGGTGCTCCGGTTTCCGCCAGGTGGATGCCCAGGTTGGACAGGGAGCCGGCCAGGTCGCTCTTGTACGCGTCGTCGGCGCGTGCCAGTCGTCGCCAGACATCGTTCGCCTCGCGCTCGGCGGAGAGTGCCTCCTGGCGGCGGCCGTCCTGCCGCAGGTGGAGTCCGAGGTTGCCGAGTGCGGTGGCCAGGGCCACGTCGCTCTCCTGCTCGCCGTCGCCGTCCTCGCCTCCTTCGGCCCAGGTGCCGTCCCGAAGCCAGGTCCGGGCGATATCTGTTGCTTCCTGGGCGGCTGCCATGCCCTCGGCGCCGCGCCCGAGCCGCATCAGGTGGGTGCTCAGCACGCTCAGGGCGAGGGCGAGCCCGCCGGCGGCCGATGGCCGGGGTGTATCGGCCAGTCGTCCGCGCGACAGAGTCACGGACTCGTGTGAGGCAACCGCTGCGGCTTCGTAGCGTCCCACCTCGGCGAGCCGCACTCCGTACAGTCTCAGCGCGTCAGCCAGTGCGCCGACCTGCTCCGGGGCATCCCGTTCCACCTCGCGCCATAGGTCGACCGCGTACCCCGCGCTGTTCACGGCCTCGCCCAGCAGGCCTTCCAGCCCTTGCCGTGCGCTGAGTGCGGTGAATCCCGCTGCCTGCTGGGCACGGTCGTCGGCACTTTCCGATGCGCCGGCGGTCGCGGACACGATGGACTCGGCACTTACCTCGGGGCCGGTCAAAGCCCTCCCCCGGCCTTCCCCGGCCGGAGAGAGGTCGTTGTCACTCCCGGCGGTGATCTCGTGAGGGGCCGGCGCACGGTCCTGCGCAGATGGCCCCCGGTCATCCTGATCGCGATCCATGAGCCCCCTCCACCAGATAACGACCAGTATGCCCGGTCACAGTCCACGCGATCGCTGGTTGTCCGCAGCGCCGTTGCCTCGATCCTGTGAGCACCGGGGTAAGGGATTTCGGCAAGCGCGTGCCGCCTCAACCGGGCTGCCACCGCCCGCGGAAGCGCCCGATCCCGCCAGCCGACCGCCCTCCACGACTACCTAGGCCATCACCAGGTCCCCCGGGCCGAGGTCCTGGCGAACCCTGGGCAGTTGACCTCCGTACCTCCAAGATCCCCGACGGAGTCAAGTCAGCCCCATGGAATGCCACGTGCCAGCGTCTGGCGGTGCTGGCCGGCCCGTCCGGATGCCACCGGATCGCCGACACTCAACCAGCCCGAGCCGGGCACGTACAGGCACACCGCATCGGCCGGCGCACGGGGTGAAGCCGGCGGCCTCGAAGTCGATCAGCCGGGCATCGGCCGGGCCGCAGGCGTGTACCACGTACTGCGCACCACCGCCGCCGTGGAACTCACGCCGGGCGCGTACTCGATCGCCCTCCAGGTCAACGGGCGCCGTTTCCCGGCGGCGGGCCTTTCGTGTCCGGGGGCCATGCCGTACTGACCTTTCATCCGAACTGATCCGGTCCCTGTCGAAGGGCGGGGCGGCCTCCTCGCGCCACGTCCCGGTCAACTACGCCCAGTGCGGCTGGCGGTGGCCCATGGCTGTCTCCCTCCGGCTGTCTTGCGACCGGCGGCATTTCAGCCAACGCCCGCTCAGGGGGCACCTTGTGCGGCGCAAGGGCCCATGCACCCCGCAACTTTCGGAAGCCGCATGGAATCGGGATTCGAGACTCGGCCGAAAAACACGTGTTCGAAATCTCGATGGGCTCGTTGAACCGGACGACACCGCAACGACCCGCAGAAGGGAGCGACGTTGAGACGCACCGGCCCACGCCGCGATACTCCACCAGACGCAAAGAGCCCGCCGGCGAAGAACACGATCTCCGACGCGGAGCGCGAGCTGTACGGGGGCAGGCTGCGCTACGACCAGTCCTACGTACGTCACGCGGGCCCGCTCACCCGGCTTTCGTTCCGGCACATGGCGGCTGCGCTGCCGCGCATGGTCGCCCTGGTTCTCCGCACGGGCTGGCAGACGGACCGTCGGGCGATGGCGGGAGTGGTGGCCGCGCAGCTCGGGCAGGGAGTGACCGCGGCCTGGGGGCTCGTCGCGGTCAACAGCGTGCTCACGAATCTGTTCGCGCAGGGCCCGACGGCCGACAGGCTGCGTGAAGCCCTGCCGGCGTTGACGGTACTGGCGGCGACCGCGGTGATCGCCGCGTTGCTGACGGCGTGGTCGACGGCGATGTCCGGCCGGCTGGAGCCACAGGTCGAGCGGGCCGTCTCCGTGCGCTACTACACGGCCGTCACACGCGTCGAGCTGGAGGCGACCGAGCGCCCTGAGGTCCAGCGCGTGCTGGAGGCGGGCCGGTTCGGCACGGATTCAGCCCGCAGCATGCTGATGCTGTCGGTGGGGGTCGGCAACGTGCTCATCTCGATGACGGCGGCCGCCGTGGTACTGGCGTCGTTGCACTGGATGCTGCTGCCGATGCTGCTGGTGATCGCCCTGCCCAAGGGATGGGGATCAGTCAGCTCCGCGCGCCGCGAGTACGTGTCGAAACTGCACTGGATCGACCACCGAAGGGCCATCGCCTCACTCCTGGGTTTCCTCACCCGCCCGCACGCGCAAGGCGAGATCCGTGTGCACGCCGCCGGGACGAAACTGCTGAAGAGTTATGAGGAGATGTCGCACCAGACCGAGGTGGAGCAGCGCCGCCTGGCCCGTGCGCAGGCCTCCACGGACCTGGTCGCCGGCGCTTTCGCGGGCATCGCGTCGCTGGCCTGCTACGGGGTTCTGTGGTGGCTGCTGGCCGACGGCTTGCTGCCACTGGCGGTCGGCGGGACCGCCGTCCTCGCGATCCGCGCCTCGACCGCCCGGTTGACCTCGCTGGTCCAGCAGGTCAACCGGCTCTACGAGGAGCTGCTGTTCCTCACCGACACCGAGGACGCCATCGCCCTGGCCGCCGAGAACGCCATCCCCACCACCGGCACCCCGCTGCCTGCCCGCGTCCACCAGATCCGAGTGGACAACGTGTCGTACACCTACCCCGGGGCCGAAGCCCCCGCGCTTCGCGACGTCAGCCTGCGGGTGCGCCGCGGCGAGGTGACCGCGCTGGTGGGTGCGAACGGCTCCGGCAAGACCACCCTGACCAAGGTGCTGTCCGGACTGCTACTGCCCCCGGAGGGCCAGGTGTGGTGGCAGGACACCGACAGCGGTGACCGGGTCGAGCTCCGGGACGCCGACCGGGACGAGGTTTTCGCCCTGGTGGGGCTGCTCGCACAGGACTTCCCACGCTGGGAGATGACCGCGGCTGCGAACGTGGCGATCGGCGCCGGTGACCGCGTCCGCGACATGGTCCGGGTGAAGTCCGCCGCACGGTCCGCCGGCGTCCTCGAGTTGATCGAGGGGCTGCGCCACGGCTGGGACTCCATCGTCTACAAGGGCTACGAGCGCGGCGTTCAGCTCTCGGGCGGGCAATGGCAGAAGCTGGGCACGGCGCGCAGCCTGTACCGAGGCGCGCCTTTCCTCCTGGTCGACGAACCGACTTCGGCCCTGGATCCGCATGCGGAGATCGCGGCGTTCGAAGGCCTGTGGTCCCTGGCGGAAGAAGGCCACGCCGTCGTTCTCGTGACGCACCGCCTCGCGGCCACGGCCAACGCTGACCGCATCTACGTCCTCGACCACGGGCAGGTGGCTGAAAAAGGTACCCACGAGCAGCTCATGGCCCGGCCCAACGGCATCTACCGAGGCATGTTCACCGCCCAGGCCGCTCAATACGAGGCGAACGCTCCGCTCGTTCCTTCGCAGCCCGGACGCCCCTCGACGCCGGAGTCACTGAAGGGCGGCCCGCAGTGAGCGTCTCCGTGATGGGCCGGATCTACACCCGTGGGCTGGTGGGCACCGGCGCGGAACTCCTGGCCCGAGCACTTCAAGGACCACATGGCAGGGATCGGCTGCCCGATCTGCGCCCGCGACTACGCCGCCGAGCACATCGGGTGGGGCCTGCTGATCCACAAGGGAAGCGTCGCGAACACCTACCTCTGGCGCAGCGGACAGGTCCGCGGCCATGTGTGGTGACCCGCGCCGTGCTGCATGTCGCCGAGCCGACCGAGATGACCTCTTTCGAGGCCGAGGCCGAGGCCGCGGCCGCGGACTGGCCTGCCGGCCTGGTCACGTCCGTCGCCGCCTACCGGGAAGCCAACCCGGCCATCCAGTCACGGACCGCCCGGCAGTGCCGCGATTCGCGGCCTGCTGTCTGGCCTGCTCGGTATACCAGCTCTCAGAACCACTCGATGGCCCAGCTGCGGTTACTCCCCAGCTGGAGGCGTACGGACGGGCCCGCCGCGGGGCCCTGGGTGTGCTGTGCGCCCGCCTCGACGAAGCGGAGGAGGTGCTCCGCGACTCTCTCCGCTGACGTCACGATCTCTTCCCACTGAAGGTGAGTCCCTTGTCCACGTCCACCGGGCGAACCGCCAGCACAGCTGTGATCATCATCAACCGTCATGGCCAGTTCCTTCTGCATCTGCGCGACGCGCACAAACTGATCTGCGACGCGGGTACCTGGTCGCTGGTCGGAGGGGCCCCGGAGGGGGACGAGAACCTGGACGAGGCGATCGCCCGCGAGATCTTCGAAGAGACCGGCCTCGTCCTTCCCGAGGTGGCCCCGTACGCCACCACGAAGGCCCACGGCCCATACGTCACCGAGGACAACATCCACCTCTACACCGCCTGTTGGAACGGTGACGCGCGTGCGCTGCCGGTGTCCGAGGGCATCATGTTCGCCTGGTTCGACCTCGCCACCATGGACCAGCTCTCCATGTGCCCGTGGGCTCACGAGGCGATCAAGTCCCACCATGCCGAACGCCCCGTGCCGCCCGTGCCCGTGCCACGCCCCGTCGGTGGCCACGGCGGCGCGGGGGCAGTGAAGAACGTGATCGGCGCACACCTCTTCCTCGAGCGCGACGGTGCCACACTTCTTGGCCGGCGGCACCCCGACGTGGCGTTCGCCGGCGACGCCTGGCACGCCCTCGCGGGTCACGTCGAGTGGGAGAGCGTGGGCGCGTGCCTGGTCCGGGAGGCCTACGAAGAGGCGGGCCTCGTGATCGATCCGGCCGACCTCCAGTTGGTGCACACCGTTCACCTGCTCGACGACCACAAGGGCGCCGAGCCCCGCCTTCAGTTGTTCTTCGCAGCCTCCCGGTGGAACGGTGAGCCGGAAATTCTGGAGCCCGACAAGTGCACGGCCTGGACATGGTGGCCGCTGGACGCTCTGCCGGAGCCGATGGTCGCCTACACCCGTGCCGCGATCGACGGTATCCGCGCCGGCACCGCGTACACCGAACTCGGCTGGGATGGCCCCGGCCGGCCGGAGGAGCTGCTGACATGACCTTCCCTGCCTCCTCAGCCCTCTCCGGGCCCTGCGGGCCAGCCGGTGACCGGACCGGCCCAGCCCGGAAGGAGATGGTCGACCGCCTCGAAGATGACGGCGTGCTCACCGATCCCCGATTGCGCGAGGCCCTCGTACGGTTGCGCCTGGACGTCCTGCTGCCGCACGCCTACGTCCGAACCAGCGAACCGGGAATCGAACCGATCCAGTGGCACCTGCTCGACGGTTCCCATCCGGAGGACCGGCAGGAGTGGCTCGACCTCGTCCACAGCGGGGAGTCCGTCCTCCTTCAGCGCGATGGGGAACCGCTCGAGGCTCTTGGCCGCGGGCCGGTGACCGGCGGCCACATGACCTCCATGTCCACCTACCTGCCCGCCACCGTCGAAGCCCTGCAGACGCTGAGGCCGGCCCCCCGCAAGAATTACCTCGAACTCGGCCCCGGCCCCGGCGTCTCCTTGGCTCTCGCCGCCTTGGTCACCGGCCACGGCTACGCCACCGGCATCGAGCGGGACGCTTCCATGGCGGCTTTCGCCCAGCAGAACCTGGACCGGCTGGCGCTCGGTGCGACCGTCGCCCAGGGGGACGCGCTCGACGGTCACGTCCCCGCGGCCCCGTACGACCTAATGCATTCCGGTATCGGCGTTCCTCGCGTGCCGTGCGCCTGGGTGGAACAGCTGGCTCCGGGCGGACGCCTGCTGACGACACTGACGACCCGTACCCCGAGCTGGCCCGGGCAGCTGCTCGTCACCCGCACCCCGGCGGGCAGCATCGAGGCGGTCCTGCAAGGAAGACCGCGCGGGTACCGGCCGCTGCACGGCTACCGATGGCTCACCGCTGTAACTCTCCGGCCTCGGATCGCAGCCGAACCCGGACGGCCGCGCGCGACACGGCTGGCTCCTCTGCCAGATGACGCCTACGGCTTCTGGATCGCCGCCGCCTACCTCGCTCCCGGCCTGGTACGGGACTTCCAGGCCAAGACGATGACGGTCGTCGCCCCCGAGGACGAATCCTGGGCAGTAGCCGATTCCGACGGCGCCACCGTGCGCACCCACGGCCCGCGCGACGTGTGGGCCGAGCTGGAGGAGGTCCACGCGCGCTGGGTACGCGCCGGCCGCCCCAGCCTGTACCGGGTCGAGATCCCCGCGGCCGACGGGCCCCAGCACGTCACCTCCGGCACCGGTCCCGACGCCCTGACGTGGACGCTGCCCGCCGGCTCCGGCACCCCGCAACCCCGACGGTCCCCTTCCACACCTGACGTGAAGGAAGCACTGTGAGCCTGGACCTGGTCCGCCTGTCCGATGCCTGGGCCGGCCGTCCCGACCTGTTCGCCGCCTTCTTCTCCGGGTACGGAAGATCCCTGACCGCCGTGGAAGAAGCACGCCTGGTCATCGACGTGGCCCTCGATTCCGTGAGCGGCATCGCATACGGCAGCGAGAACTGTGATCCCGAACTGGTCGAGCGAGGCCGAAGGACGCCGGCCCGGCTGCGGTCCGAGCACCGTGAACCCTTCTCATCGACAGGAGATGCCCCGTGAACGCCCAGACAGCGCCCACTCCCGAGACCACACCGCCGAACACGGCCGCCGCCGGTCGGCCGCCGGTCCGTGCGGCAACACCCGATGACGCCGAAAACATCATCCGGCTGCGGTCCGAGCACATCCTGTCCGCGCCCCTGAGCGAAGAATGGATCCGGCGCTGTACGGACGAGCTGTCGCCGCGGCTGACGCCGGCGGGAGACGCGCGGGCCTTCGTCATCGACGCCCCGGACGGCACCCTGGCCTCCTGCGCCCTCGGCCTGATCCACGCCGTGCTCCCGGCCCCCGCCTACCCCCGCGGTCTGGCCGCCCACGTACAGGTGGTCGCCACGCACCCCGGGCTCCGGCGCCGTGGCTACGCCCGGACCGTGGTCTCCGCACTGCTCGACCACCTGTCCGAGGTCGAGGACGTCACTCTGTTCGAACTGACCGCCAGGGTGGAATCGGCGCCGCTCTACCGTGAGCTGGGCTTTGCGGGAGGCCCGACGCTGATGCGGATGACCCGTCTGAAGCAGCCGGCAGGCGCGAGCACCGTCGGCGGCAGCCCTGCTTGGCTGCCACCCGAGCAGTACGCCGAGACGGTCCTGAAAGCCACAGCGTGGGCATGTGTCCTGTTCACCGACGAGGACGACGGGCTGCTCCAGCTGCATTCCGTCTACTCCCCCGCGCATCCCTGGCAGTTCGTCGGCGGAACGATGGACCCCGGTGAACGCCCCTGGGAGACGGCGGTACGTGAGACGCGCGAGGAGACCGGCCTCGCCGTGTCCGGCCCGCCCCGGCTTCTGGCCACCGTGTACGGGCTGCCTGGCGCCGAGTGGCCCTACAGCACGATCGGGATGGTCTTCGACGGCGGCCGGCTCACCGCCCGGCAGATTCAGGGCATCACTCTGAATCCGCAGGAGCACGACGAGGTTCGCGTCCTGCCCCTCGCGGAGTGGAAGGCCCTGATGCCCGACCGCGACTTCGCGCGGCTGAGGGCGGTGGAGGAGGCCCGCCGCACCGGCGAGGCCGCCTACTTCGGCACCTGGGACTGGGGAAAGTAATGAGTGGCGACCTCATCTTGATGGCCGACCTGCGGGTCGCAATCTGGGCCCTGATGAAGGAGTACCCGGCCGCGGAGTACGGGCCGGAGGACTGGATCTGAAGGTGTGCCGCCAGAGCCGCCCCCCAGTGGGATCAGCCATCAAGGGCCGTACCCCGAACAGGAGAACAGAACGTTGCAGCAGATCTCAAGGGACGCCTGGCAGGAGCATTACGACGACGGGAAGGGCTTTCGTCCTCTGAGCGAAGCCGAGCGGGCGTTGCTGACGGAGCACGTTCCCGCCCCGGGCAACGGGCGCGCGCTCGATGTCGGATGCGGAACCGGTCAACTCGCCGTCGCGCTCGCGCGCACGGGATACGACGTGGACGCGGTCGACTACACCGAAGGAGCCCTGGCACGGGCCCGCGCGGAACACGCCGGGGAGCGGCGGGTGCGGTGGTTGTGTCTGGATGTCGAGGATGACGCCCTGCCCGACCCGCCCGAGGGACAGCCGCCCGGCTACGACCTGGTGGTCATGCGGCTGAGTGTCGCCTTCATCCAGAATCGGTCATCCGTGCTGCGCGCCCTGGGAGCCCAGTTACGCGCAAGGGGTGCGCTCGTCGTCATCACCCCGGTCGTGGAGCACACCTCGCAGGAGCGCCGGCACATCGCGCTCGACGAGGACGACCTCAGCCAGCTCACACAGGGTTTCGAGGAAGCGACGAGGTTCGACACGGAGGGGCTGGCCGTGGTGGTGCTGCGCGGCCCGGGCGGGTCGTTCACCGCGCTGGAGAAGGGGCGACCGGCGCCGCAGGCGGTGATGGGTGCTGTCGCCGTCCTCACGGATGGCTCGGGCCGGGTTCTGCTGGGCCGCTCGATCAAGGGCATGTGGGAATTGCCCGGCGGCAGAATCGAGGCGGGTGAGTCTGCGCAGGGCGCTGCCGTCCGGGAGCTGGCGGAGGAGACCGGGCTGACGGCCCACGAACAGAACGCCCACGTGATCACCGTCCTGCACGATGACCGCCTCGACCTCCGCCGGATCACCCCCGTCGTCCGCGTCACCGCATGGGAAGGCGAGATCCAACTCAGGGAACCGGAAAAGTTCACCCGGTGGGAGTGGCACCCGCTGCACACTCTGGCCACCCTGGGACCAATCTTCATGCCCGCCGCCCAAGCGCTCAACGCGGTGTGGCCGGGCGTGCTGACCGGCCTGCCGCCCATCCATTCCTACCCCGGCACGTTCGACGCCCCGGCCGTGCCCGGCGAGCCTGCCGAGGCCGTAAGCCTCCGGCACGCCATGGCAGACAGGATCGTTGCCGGCGGCTGGGCGCCCTCCCCCGCCGTCCGCCAGGCGCTCCGCACAGTGCCGCGGCACCGCTTCGTCCCCGAATCAACTCTGGTGACGGCCTATCACGACGACCTTGCCGTGGTGACGGTCCGGGAAGACACCGGGGCTGCGGTCAGTTCTGTCTCGGCGGCGTGGCTGCAGGCCGACATGGCGGAGCAGCTGAGGCTGGAGGCGGGCATGAGTGTGCTGGAGGTCGGATCGGGCGGGTTCAACGCGGAACTGCTTGCGCACCTGGTCGGGGAGCGCGGCCGGGTGGTGAGCGTGGACCTTGACCCGTACGTCGTGCACCGCACACGGCGGCTGTGTGCGGAGGCGGGCGGCGGCCGGGTTACCGCTGTCCTCGGCGACGGCTGTCTCGGCGCGCCGAGCCACGTCCCCGCCGACGGGTTCGACGCGATCGTGGTCACGCACAACGTGTCCGACATCGCACGGGCATGGCGAGAGCAGCTCGCCGAAGGAGCCCGGCTGGTCGTGCCGCTGGAGATGGGCGGCTACGCCCGCTCCCTCACCCTGGTCCGGCGCGGCAACGTGCTGCATGGCGAGCACTGGACGTACTGCGGGTTCGTGCGCGACCGCGGCGCAGCCGCCCGTACCGCTCCGGCCGTCCCTCTGGCTGATGGCCAGGTCACGGTGCGGTGGGAGGACGGGACGCCCGGCGACATGGCGGGTCTCGACGAGGCTCTGCGCGGGCCCCGGCACGAGCGCTCCACCGGCCTTGTCGTCCGGGGAAGCTTCAACTTCGAGACCTTGCAGATCTATGCCGCGACCACCCTGCAGGGGTTCTGCCGCCTGTCCGCGCCAACGGGATCCACGCTCGTGGCGCAGCAGGACGCGGCCGCGATCCTGGCAGACGGCTCGCTCGCCTACCTGACCTACCGGAAGGTCAAGGATGCCCCCGAGCCGGGCGACAGTTTGACCGAGTTCCTCATCCACGCCTACGGCCCTGCAGCCGAAGAGGTGGCGGAGCGCTTCGCCGAGTGCGTGCGCGTCTGGGACCGCGAGGTGCGCGAGAGCGGCTATCCGCCGATGACCATCCACCCAGCCGCCACGCCCGACGACCAACTGCCGCCCGGCGACGTGCTCGACAAGCCGAGCGCACGGCTTGTCCTCCAGTGGCCGGGCCGGCCCCCCGCCGACGCAGTGAGCCTCTCGACCGCAGGGGAACAGCGTGCCTGACTCCGACGCGCTGATCCCCGAGATGGCGGCGCCCTCCACGATGCCGTCCCTGCTCGGCGTGTTCGCCCACCCCGACGACGAGAGCCTCCTCGCCGGCGGTGTCCTCGCCCAGCACGCCGCCACGCACGCGCGCACCGCCGTCGTCACCATGACGTGGGCGCCCGACAGCCCCCGTGCTCCCGAACTCGCCGACGCCTTGAGGGCACTCGGAGCGGGCTCCCCTCGGATGCTCGGATACGGCGATGCCCGCAACCCGCAAGCGGCTCCCGGCCGTCCCCGCCTCGTCGACGCACCGCTCGACGAGGCGGTGGCCGCCCTGGTCCAGCAGATCCGCTCGTTCAGGCCCGACATCGTGGTCACGCACGACGCCCTGGGCCAGCTGACCGGTTTCCCTGTCAAGTCAATGTGTTCGCGTTGGTCCTTCGCGGCAGTGGCCTCTGCCGGAGGCCACGGCCCCCGGTTCGTTCGGCAAGCGAAGTAGCCGAGTTCCCCAATCAAGCGCTAATAGTGCGGCCGCAGTTATGGGGTCGGTGGCCGCGGCGGCGGTATTGGCTGAGGCGGGCTCGATACTGGTGGCGGCGGCACCACCGACCCCCATAACTGCGGCTGCAGTATTAGACCCTGGACGAGGTGAAGAACTTCTCCAGTACGGACTCCCAGCTGAAGCCCAAGATAAGAGCCGCATACCAGGCGATATCCTTCTCCGGCTCGGCGCTGCGGTAGATGGCCAACACGATGGCTGCCGTGATCAAACTGAATATGAGCAATGCGTCGTACTTTTTAACCCATGGGGGGAAGCCCCGGGGCGCCAGTCGGCGGAAATTCCTGCACTACGAAACCACGAATGACCGGGAAAACGACTCCGATGACAACACCGGCTGCGATGAGCAGATAGTCCGTCATATCAGCGCTCCCCTCAGAGGCAGTCGCCTCCTGCACTACCCAGCCCTGCGTCTGGCGGAATACCATCGGATTCGGTGGCGGCCACTGCGAACGAGGTGCGCCAGCTTGGGCCTTCCCGGGATGTTGGGCGGTCAATAATGAAGACGAATGCTGTCCGCAAGTAGCTTTGCCTTTCATATTTTGACGCTTCGTAGTACCCGAAGGCTCCAAAGACATGTGTCTCCAGGAATTCACCGCGGGTGATTCTTTCGAACTGGTTGGCGATCTCTCCTGGTGTGCGCCATCTACTCTCCATACTCTCCGTACGGACCCGGGTGGTGATGTCAGCGAGCGTCATGCCGTGCGACACGTAGACCGTCACTCGACCCCCGGGGCCCACACTGGGAACATCTTCGATCGAGGACTCCCAGGATGAAACGCTGGCACTCTCAATATCTTTGGGGAACTCGCCGACCAATGGTCGGCCGATGCCACGCCCAGGTTTCAAGATCCTATTATCGATCCATTTTCCTAGATGCTGAGCGAAGGAGACGATTCTCTGCAATTCGCCACTCTCGGCACTCACCCATTGACGTCTCTCCAGCGTGAAAGAGTCGTCACGGACTCTGACCTCGGCGCTTTGGGAGCTTTCTTTGAGGCGCCCAAGCACCTCATCACGGCCAGCCAGCTTGTAGTTGGCGGGCGGGAGGCGGCTAGACTGAATCTGTGCCACCCAGGACTCTATGTCACGGGCGGGCAGTTCGTTCCAAGTCAAGGACACACCTCTGCTCTGATCGACGGCGTATCTGCGGTCCTTGGGGGAGGTGGGTTACTCAACGTCGACTGCTGCAAGATGTATTCGGCGTCATCGTCGTCGTCTCCGATGGCGATGGCGACCGCGCGGTCCGTTTGGGGCAAGCTGGTCTGCTGGACCGCGCTAAGCCACGACGGTGCAATTGGCATTCCCGCCTGAAGATTCTCCGCGAATGCCAAGCCTCGCAAGGATGCTGATTGGTTGACAGTGGCAGGGCCTGCAAATCCCAGGATAAGCCGCAGCGCAGCGCCGACTCCCTGAGACCACGAATCCATCCAATTCGCATCAGAGAAGTCCACGAGGTCGCAAGTGTCAAACACGGCGATCACGGGCCCCGCTGCGCCTATCCCAGAGGAGGCTGGACTCCAATCCGCTCCATGGAGAGCGACCTTGTAGGCCGCCGACTTGTTTTCCCCGTGCGTGCTCAAATAGAGGAAATCCACAGCATCGGCCAGCGCCATTTGCGTCCCATCCAGATCCTCGGCGAGCAACCTCTCATCGAACCGAAGAAAGGAGATCGTGGCGCCAGCCCCGATCATCTGCTCGGCGAAGAGAGACGGTGCGCGGTATGCGTATCGCAGGCGGCGGTAAAGAATTCTCACCGGCCAAGGTCGGTCGAAGTGGGTTGACCACCCAACCCCCAGCCGCGGCGACGTGTTCATAGAACCCATTGTCATCCGCCGCGGCATCCCCCGCTCGGTGAGCCGAGCTCGGTGGCGGAGCACCCGGCCGCGGCCAGCGTGCGGGTGGGCATGGAGGGCCGAAACCCCGGTGCTGGCCGCGCTGCAGCTCACTACGGTAGGAGCCTCGGCGAAGAGCCGAACCCAAGACGTGGAGGGCGGCGGCGATGAAGCGCCTTGAGCTGGTGATCGTGCAGTTTGAAGAGGTCAAGCGCCTCATCGAGGTCGGGCGGGTCCCGCAGCTGCGGCTGGCCCACATCCTGCTCGACAGTGCCGTCGAACTGATCATGCACCGCATGGCCGAGGCCGAACTCCACTTTGAGCGCATCGACTTTGACCAGCTTGAGAATCTCCGTCGGCTTGAATCGATGCGCAAGAGCGACAATCCCTTGCATCGCCGCTTTGCGACCGGACCGAGCGATGACCAGCTCCGTGCAGAGATCCAACGACTTGAGGGAAGGGTGACCTCGAAAAGGAAGCGGAAGCGGATCAACGACAACTTCGGTGACAAAGTCGACTTCCTGGTCGAGAGGGAGAAGCTTCCTGGAGACCTTGCGCCGGTGCTGAGGAAGCTGCACGACTACCGGAACGAGACCTACCACCGCGACCAACACCGAGTCGAAGTGATCCGCCCCGCCGTCTTGATCTACTTCGACGCTGCATGCACGGTCCTCGACCGGTACGAGCCGGGAGTTCTGATCGGTGATGGCCGCCTGGGTCCCGAGCTGGCGCGTTTCCAGGACAGTTCGTCCAGCCAGCAGAACCCTTTCGAGATCTCCCACCGTGCTGCGAAGCAGCTGAGGAAGGAAGTCGGTCTCGACCTGGTGACGGTGAGGGACGCGCTGGTCGGCCATCTCCTTGGACGCCTTGAGGATCTTGAGTCGGGTCTCGCCTACATCGAGGAGAACAGCGCCAGCGGCGCGGTCCCGGGCGACGCCATTCGGATCATGCAGATCGAAGACGGAGACCTCGACGCGATCTTCGACAAAGATGTACTGCGGACCAGGAAGTTCCCGCTCACAATGAAAGACGTCAAGTCCTGGATCACGCGGGCCATGGCGATGGAAGAGATGGACGACAAGCACGCGCTCTTCGCAGAACTCGCCGCTCTTGAGGACGCCTTCGAGAATCTCGAACAGAAGGTCCGGGAAGCGGTCTGGGCAATCGACGAGGCAGCGAACATGCGCTAAGAGACCACCGCCATCGTTTTGCGAGGGCCGCTGCGGCGGCCCGCCCCGACGGGCGAGCCCCTCCGCAGCCAGTACTACGAGGCGGTCTCCACCGTTGCGCTGTCGATCCAGCGGGCTAGGAGGCTGAAGGCGGTGAGCTGTTCGAGAGCCTCGTGCTCGGGCAGCTCGGGAAGGCCGTCCTCGTGGCTGTTGGGATTGCGAATCGCCGCGAAGCAGCCCTCTGCGAACGCCATGACCCCGCGCTGCATGCTCTTGAATGTGTCGCTGCCGTCGTCGGGCACGACACGCAGCTTGGGCCGACCAGCGACGGGCTGCTTGTCGTTCAGAGAGTCCTGGAAGAGCTTGGTCTCTGAGAGGTCCCGACGACCGAGCTTGTTCTGCGTCTCGGCATTGATCTTCCGTGCGGCGGCAGTGACCGCCTCACGGAAGTGACCGCTCTGCCAAAGAGACCTGGCCCCCTCCCACGCCCACGGATGGAGAGCAGCGGCACTGATCTGCGGAGCGTTGTCGCCAAGCCTTTCACTGATCTCCGCGTCAGCGGCGATCGTCGCCTTGGCGCGGACAGCCAGTTTGCGATGCCCCGTCCATCGCCGGTCCGGGCTCATGTTCATCTCAAGGTTGTCGCGCCACTCGGGATCGAGGCGAGCGAAGATCCGCTCGACTACGACGGCCTGGGCAGTGATCTGATCCTCTTCGCCTGCGTGCTGCCGCCCCGGTCTTCCGCTGGGAAGGCGCTTATCCACGATTGTGGTCATGTTGATGAAGTTGTCGAGCTGTTGATTGGCCCACTCAGGGTCAGCGATGTTCGTCACGAGGCCACCATGCGGCAGCACTCGCTTGTTCGGCTAGTCCATTCAAGCGACTTAGCGGCGTACGACTTCGTCGTGCACCATCGCGTACGGACCTGTGTGCTCAGCCGCCTGTTCGAGCCGGGGCGGCCCGCGAGGGCTGGAGGCTCAGCTGGTGTGCGGGCGGAACGCAATGACGTTGTCCGGGGTCTGGGCGGGCTCCGCCGGCGGCGCCTCTGGCCCCTGGGTGAGGACAGCGCTGGCGAGGGTCAAGTTGGTCACCAGCTGGCGGAGCTCTTCAAGCTCGGTTCGCTGGTTCGCGATGGTCTTCTTGAGCTTGGCGACGGTCGCCCGCAGCTGCTTCTCCGTCTCCGGGACCTGCTTGGTCTCCGTGCGGACGCGCTCTTCGAACTCGTTCTTCAGGTCTGCGTGCCGCTTGTAGAGAGCCATGCGGTGGACGCCGGCCTCGGCGGCGAGCGCGGCGGCGGTGAGGCTGCCGTTGGAAGCGGTGGCCTTGCCGGCCAGCAGCCGGTCCATCGCCTCGCGGATGAAGGTGCGTTCGTCCTGGTTCTGCTGGTTCAATTCAAAGCCTCGGCGGTCTGGGCGGTGGCGTCATGGGCGTCGGCCATCTTGCGGAAGTTGTCGGCGTTGCGACGCAGCCGGGTGGCGAGCTTCTCCGGGACGAAGGTGGCCTTGATATCGATCTCGTCGGCCTTTTCCCGCATCTGCTGTGCGTGGGCGTCGGTGCGGACGGTGTTGCCGCAGCCTTGCTGGCAGGCGTACTGCCTCGGCGCGGTCGCTCCCGGATCGGGTTCGCAGAGCGCGTTGTCCCGCTTGAACGCGCAGATCAGAAAGGCGTCCGGGTTGTCGTAAAGCACGATGCCGCCCCGAGCGAGGAACCTGGCGGCCTTCTTCGCGAACGTCGTGGGGACGATCCGGCCCTCGAACCGCGGCGTCATCGCAGCAGCGGTCAATGCCCGGCGAGCGGCCGGGCCGGAGACCTTCTCCCCAGCAGCGACACGGTCGCGCAGGTGGGCGGCGGTGTCAGCGGCCGCCAGGGCCGTCTCGATGTCGAGGACGGAGTGGATGCCACCGCGGCTTCGGGAGCCGTAACCGCTCGAGGTCCGGGCGTCCAAGATGGTGCGCAGGTGTCCGTACTGGATCGCGAGCGCGACCAGCCCTCCGGGCTGTCGGGCGATGTGCCAGGCCAGGGTCCTTCTGAACCGGGACACGCCGAGCGCGCCGTGGGGGTCCTGGGGGATGGACTGGTCCGACAGCCCTTGCACTTGGGCCTCCTGGTTTACCCATACGATGAAGTCCTCGATCCGAAGGTTCAGGGCGTGTTTCTTCAACGCTCCATGGCGGCCTCGTCGTCTCAGGAAGTCGTGATGGGTGGCGCTGAACAGCAGCTCACCGTGGGGAACCATGCGTTCGAGGGTTCGGATCGCCCGGACAACAGGGGTGATCGCAACCCAGGGGACAGCGCGTTGTTCACCGGCGTAGACGTGGTTGCCGTCGTCATCGGTGACGTTCTTGAAGTGACGGCTGCGGATCAGGTGGCGCTTGACTGTGCGGTCTGAAGCAGGCTGCGGGTCAGGACAGCAGCCTGACTGCAGAGCTGCGACTTCCTGTGGACGCATTCCCGTCAAATAGAGGCATATCACCAAGGCGGCGGTTCCGAGATGCCGCATCAACTCGGCGGCTTCGTGGTAGTCAAGGGATTCGCGCCAGGGGCTTCCCTTGATGCGACCGGTGACCGGCACTTGCATAGGGCAGGGGCCAGGCCGTTGGGCGGCGAGCGAGGTGAGCCCGTGCCGAACATTCAGCCGGTCGACCTGGGCGAGGCTAGCGCCGGTTGTGCCGGCGAGGTAGGCGCGAGCGAGTTTGAGGGTTCCCTGCCTCCCCATGGCGGGCAGCTGGGCCCCTCCGCGCAGAAGGGGCAGCACCAGAGCCTCCAGTGCGACTCGCCCAGAGATCGTTGTCCGGTTTGTGGTGGCGAGAGATCGCAGGCGACAGTGTTCAGCCCACGCGGCCAGGATGTCGTCGGCGAAGTCTTCGACCATGCGGATGGCCCAGACCAGCAGTGGTCCGATGACCTGAGGATCGAGCGGCTCGGTCGAGTTCTCGGTCCTGGCACTGGCGGTGTCGGCAGGGGGAAGGAAGTCGTCGGCGCCCTCGGTGTCCCACGGGGGACGGTCGATTCCAGCAGGACGTGCGCTGAGCTGGTCGAACAGCCACAGGTCTGTCAGCCGCCCCAGGACTTTCTCGGCTTCTGTCCGGCTGCATCTGTCCGTCCAGCGCTGGGCAATGTACCGCCGCCATGCGTCGGTGTCGCATTCAGCGAGATCTGTGATCCCATGCGCGTGAAGCCAGCGGGCCAGCCGCATCCATTCACGGCAGGTGACCTGAAGCACGCCGGCGGAGCGGCGAGCTCGGGCCCGTGCACCGCGGGTCTGCAGATACGTGGATCGGAGGCGTCCGTTGATCATGGTCCAGGCGGCGAGTTTCACCTGGCCGTGGAGGTCTCGGGGGCATTTCTCCCAGTTGATCGCGGTGAGGTCTACTCCGGGGTTGTCGATGAGCGGTGCCAGCGGCCAGAGCGCGTCCCGGAAACGCGCGTTGTGGTGCGAATTGCCGGGCCGAATCCACTGAGGAAGCACCACCAGTGTGTCGCCTGCGGGCATGGGCAAGGTGTAGGGGTCGTCCTGGTGGGCGAGGGCGCTGGTCATGGAGCGAGGTTCCCTTCCAGCAGGAGATCAATGACGAGGTGGTCGTCCTCGTCGACCTGGCCCAGGGCGGCACTCCAGGACGCCGGGCCCAACTTGCTGCGCAGGTCGTCCAGCCGGAGCAGGTGATCTTGCCAATGCCTGTTCCAGGAGTCCTCGTGCAGTGCGGATCGCAGACTGAGGAGGCGTTGGTGCAGATGGGCCAGACGAGGGTGGTGGCCAGGGTGAACGTGAGCGTTGGGACAGGCCAGACAGAGTAGGTAGTCCGCTCCGCAGTCGCCGTCCCCGGTCGGCCAGGGACTGGCCGTCGCGTCCTCGCAGTCGGCCGTTGCCGTTTCTTGGTGCCCGGGCACTCGCTGTGGACTCAGGCTGCCCCTGAACACGACGTCCCGGGCCTGTTCCAGGGCCTCGGCCGCTCCATCTGCGATGACGCTCTGGGCGGCTCGTTGGACGTGCTTGTCCGGCAGGACGTAGACGCTCTCGTGTGTCCCCTGCGCCTGCTGCAACGGACGGCCTTCGCGAGTTACTGTCGTCCTGCGCGTCCGCTGGAACGGCGATCCGCCCAGTTGGTGTGCCCGCGCCCACCGCTTGCCGTCGGTGCCCGAGACGCCGAAGGCGAGCGGACCGACCGGCATAGGGCGGTCCAGGTTCTCGTGCTCCTGACCGATCCGGCCTGTGCGGGCTACCATCAGCAGATCAGTGCCTGGAGCCAGGCGGGCGGCCAGATGACGGCTGTGCTCGGTCGCTTCCAGGGCCTGAGTGATCAGTCGCCCGCGAGAGCCGGCCCCGGAGTCGGTGATGTTCTCCGTTGAGTACCAACGTCCGCCGCCACGGCGGCGCTTCTCGATCTGGACCTGGTAGGTCTTAGCTGCTCTCTCTGCCACTGCGGGCGCAGTGGTGGGCGTGGGCATGCGGTCATAGACGGACAGGTTCCATCCGAACCTGTCCGTAAGGAGGACGGCCAGCGCCGTCAGTTCGCCGCGGGTGAGGAACAGCCGCCCCCAGGTGCCCTCGGGCCTCCTCCCACCAGGGAGACGGTGGTTCCTCATGAAGGCTTTGCCCTGCGGGCCGACCTTGCGGGGGACGTCACCAGTGCGGGCGACATCGTCGAGGATCTGGCCAAGCCGCCACTCACGGCTACCTTCATCAAGCGCGCCGGACCGCCACTGATGCAGCAGCTCAGAGTTCTCCCGAATTCGTAGCAGGGCCGCCCGGAACTGCTTCTGCGCGGCCAGCCGCACCCGTTCTCGGTCCTCCTCGTCGTAAGACTGCTTACTCGGACTGGAACTGGGAATGCGCCGGGCAAGCTCCTCGGCCACCGGTCCGTCAGCCAGTCGGGGATCCCGCCAGAGCAGGGCACGGACGAGCTGCAGCGCGTTCCGCCCCGCGCTGGATCCGATGTGCTGCGTGCGCCAACGCTTGAGCATGGCCGCGGTCAAGCCGTCCAAGTCCGACGGGGGGTTCTCCACCTTGGACAGGAACCGCGCGAACAGGTGCAGCTTCTTCCATGTGCTCTCCGCCGTTCCGTGGCTCGTCCACCGGACGGACTGGGCGGCGAAAAGGGCAGCCAGGGACTGCTGCATCGGCGCGGCCACGGCCAACTGCGCGAAGTCGAACTCCTTTGCGTGGCCCGCTTTGTTCAGTACGGTCACCACAAGTGTGCCTTGAGCCAGCGGGGCCTCGGCGCGGTGCCCAGATGGCGGCCGGGCAGCACGACGCCCGCGGGGGCTCACGGAGCCCCCTCGAGGAGGCTGTCGATGTCCTGGATTCCCTGCGTCTCCCGAGCGAGGCGCGCGAAGACGTCGTCCAGGCTCTCGACGTCTTCGCCGTCGGCGGTGGTCTCCGCGGCCGCCAGGATGGACTCCAGCTGCAGGTGCGACACGGGTGCGAGATAGTGGCGCTTCGTGGTCTCCACGTCGGAGTGCCCGAGGAGGGTCTTCACCAGCCACCACGGATCGCCGAACAGCATGGCGAAGTCACGCAGGTCCGCTTTCGTCAGACCGTACCGGGACTCGAACAGCTCGTTCAGCAGGATCAGCATGTAGAGCGCCATAGAGTGCCTGGCGGCATGCGGGGTGGCGTACGGGCTCTTGCCACGGACGTTCGCCAGCCGGAACCTCCGGTCGACCTTCCGTTCCTCCTCGTTGAGCAGGACATCTTCGCATCGCAGGTTCGCGCTCCTGAACACGCCGTTCCAGCGATCCGGTTCCATGGGCAGGCCCTGTTCGGTCAGCCACAACCAGGCCGGCTCCGGCCCGTCCGGCCCTTCCAGAAACAACCGTCGTCGCTCGCGCCAGCCCAAGAGGCTCAGCTCCTGCCCGCCGGCGACGCCGTTGGCGTCCACCCATTCCACCTTCGGCTTGCTCCCGCGTGTCACGCTCGTGACCAGCCGCATCGTCGTCAGTCGGTCGTAGCAGCCCGCAGCCTGGGCCCGCTGAACGGCCCAGGCCCGCTCCGACTGGACATACGCCTCGACCTGGCCGACAGCGTCCACGGACGCGTAGAACGTGCGGGTGTTCTTCGCCCTCGTCACCGCGCCCGCGATACGGCCATGCAGGTAGCGGCCATGCCGCAGGTGCTGGGTCGGCAGCTCGAACGTCAGCAGCGAACCGCCCTCCTGCCGACGCAGGCCCGAGCTCAGCAGAAGCTGCACGAAGCTGGTGTTGCGGATCTCCGTCCGCGACTCCCACCCGGGCGCCGCCACCCCGGCCCGGGTGTGGCCGCGCAGCCCGACGTCCGACCACAGGCCCCATGTCCGCGGCGTCAGCCACGACACCCGCGCGCTGACCGAGTCTGGGGCCCGGTCCTCTCGTCGCGATATGTCTACCGGCAGAGGGTAGACCTTGCCCCACTTGAACAGCTTCGTGAACGCCGCCGCCTCGCGGTTCCACTTCGTCCCGCCGACCCGTTGGGGGTTCTCCAGGGCTCGGCACCGCCAGTCGCGGAAGTCCACGAGATCCTGCTCGGTCGCCTGCTGCCACGACACTCCGCGCGAAGACAGGAAGTCAAGAAGGATGCGAATATCCGTCGCGTAATTTCGCTTGGATTCCCGTTCCAGGTTCCGGAACTCCTTGGAACGGACGAAATCCAACAGGCTCGAATCGACCATGCCGTCCGGTCGCACGAATACAGGTCGCCCGGCATCAGCCTGATCTGGGACACCCCCGTCGGCAGGTCCTGTACCCCCAGCACGCCACCAGTTGGGAGCGTCCCCCAGTGCTCTGGATCCGGTACCCGCACCACATGCCACGTACTCAACCTGCGCCTCCCCTGATGCTTGAACACGCTCAATCATCAGGGAAACCGGTCACCCGGACCACCGCCGCACCCACCAGGCCGCTCTCCTCGCCGCTCAGGCCGCGGGCCTCCCGCACCTCCACCCTGAAGCAGGTGAACCCTGGCAACCGCACGCCCTGTACTGCGCGACGCACCCCGAGTCAGGTGTCAGGGAGCTCAGGCCGCATCTGGGGGCCGTCGGCAAAACCGTGCTCGCGGTCCCGGACCCGTACGCCACCACCACGGTCGATATCACCCCCTGGTGGGAGCAGAAATGGGCCGCGGTGTCTTCGCACCGCGCGGAGGTCGCCCGCGAACGGTCGCTGCCCGGAATCCTCGCGCGCCTGCCCGAGCCGATCCGGCGCAGGATCATCGCGACCGAATTCTTCACCCGCCTCGTGCCCGGGCCCGCCCCGGACGCCGCCCATCAACTCACTCGCTGACAGGGCCAACACCCTCCATTCCTGCCCCGTCCCCTTCTGACTCGGGGAGCCATGACAACCACATCCGCCCCCGGTGAGCCCCCAGGCAGCGCCCTGACCGACGAGGCGTAGGGCGCCCAGCGCGCCTCGGCCGCTCTGTGGTCGGGCACGTCTGTACTGATCACCCATCAGTTCGGTCAGATACTGGTCCAATACGTCGACCATCGCGACACATGTCTCGCACCAGGCGGTGGTCTTGACCAGGGCGAATCCCCCGCTCGCGGCACCGCCCGTGAACTGGAAGAGGAACTCGGCGTCACACCTGTCATCGATCGGTGCCTGGCCGTGGACTGGATCGCCGCCGTAGGAGTCGTAGATCAAGGCCGGTGTCGGAGGTATCCGACACCGGCCTTTGGTCGTTCGCGGGGGTGGTGCCGGCTGCGGAGACCTATGGCTGCGGGCGGACTGCGTACCTCAGGACAGCGCTTGGCTGCCTGGCGCGAAATGCGGGCGGGGTATCGGGGGAAGGTTCACGGTCGGCCATGCCTCCACCTGACGCGTAACGCCAAACGAAGATAAAATGAGATGGTCGTTACACCCTCCGAGTACATTGCCGCTTCACGGGAGCAGCCATGGCCGACGTGGTTTTTGCCAACAGTGAGAATCCGATAACCCCGAGCATTTCGATCATCCATGACGACGAATCGTTCCGTGTCGAATGGGTGGCTTTCAACGTCAGCACCCAAGACCTTCCGTCCTTCGTCGACCGTCTGCTCGTCGAGAGGATCCCGGAAGGCTGCCCCGGTTCCGACGACGTCGAACATGAGGCCGTCTTCGACAGCGACGTGGACGGGGACCCGGCGGACTTCACCGAACCGGATCTGCTCGCGGGTGAGGCGGGCCCGCTGATGCAGCCCCAGGTGGGGCCGTTTCCGGTCGGGGACTACCGGCTCACCGTGACGCTGGCCAACGACCTCGGAGTGGGGCACACGACGTTCCACTGCGTTCCCGTCGTGGCCGCGGTCTGAGCCGGCGGAGACGCGCGGGCAGAGGCAGTACCGAGGGCGGAACCGGACAACCGATCCGGTGATACGCACGAGCTGAGGAGAAATCATGCCTTACGGCGGAGCAGCCGCAGGCCCCACGTGCCCGGGAGCAGCGACGGCGGACACCAATGTTTCGCTGAGCAGTTCCCATTGGTACGAAATCGTCAATGACACGGACGACCCGATCGTCGTGGACATCGTATGTGAATTGTCCGATTCAGAAGGGCATACTGCGTCCGAGGTCCGCCGTGAGTCGATAGGGCCGCAGAACGACACGACCGCCACAGAGACGCTGTATCTGGTCGCCGCCTATCCCTCGCCGGGCCAGGTGACCGTCACGGCCACCACGACGCTGTCGGGCGATGTGTCGACGAGTGGGTCCAACATGTGCACCTTCAGCGTTTCGGAGGACGCCCTGTCTACGAGGTCCCCCTCACCGTGAACGCGGGCGGCCCGCGGCTCTTGCGCCGCGTGCGGCGGACCACGCGTCGCCCAGTGCGCTCGGGCGGGCGCGTCCGGTCGGCGGCCCGGCAGGCCAGCGCGTAGCCGGCGTTACCCGGTGCATGCCCCACCTCCCCTTCGCAGACGACCGTGGAAACGGACAGCGCTTCCTCGATCTTTTGGCGGCGGGTCGACTACCAGCCGATGAGCCGCTGGCCGGTCCCGCGTTCTTCACGACGGACCGGCGGCCGGGCGTCACCTCGCGCGGCCCGCACGCCCACCCGAGTCGAGCGGACCCCTCCTCCATGCAGTACAGGGTGCACAGGCCGTCGAACTCGACGATGTGGGCAAACAGCGTTTCCGCAAAGGGGAGTTGAGCGACGCTCCACATGAGCGGGAATGGCTGGCTTGATAAGAGCCACGGTGGAGACGCCCGTGCGAGCGGTCGGATGCCTTGGGCGTACTTGGTGTGCGCCGGCACGATGGACACGAACGTCGAAAGGCGGCGGAGGCTACTTCTCCTTTTGGATCCACCGTTTGACGATGGGCGGCGTGGAGACGGAGCAGGCGATGTCTGCAGCCGGACTGCCTGGAGTGCGCAGACCCTCCAGCAGCACCGAACAGATTCAAACGCCTGCCGAGCTTGTTCTTTACCTACCGTCCGCGTCATAGGACGAGGATGGGCGGTTCCAGACGGCATCTGACCGGCCGACAACCTTGCGAAGTTCGCGGGCGCTTCGTGGCGATATGGCCTGCATGACGGTGTCGAGGAGGGCACGTGCTTCGAGGGGGTTGCCGCAGCAGTACCAGTGCACGTTGCCCCACTCGTAGTCGTGCCACAGATCCCGCTCGGGCTGGTGGACGTAGTTCTTCCACAGGACCGCAGCCGTACTGACATCGCCTGGCTGCAGATAGTTGCGGGTGTGCTCGAGACGGGTGATCTCGGAAAGTGCACGCGAAGACAGGCCGTCGATGATTGGCCTTGCACCCATTGTCAGGTAGCTTCCGGGGGCGCCGGAACGGATCTGTCCTGGCCGTCTACGCGGCATGGACCTTTCGGTTCGTCGTCATGCGGTACATGGTGCCACGGTCTCGAATGGCTTCTCGAACGGATCCGCTCGCAGCGCTCAAGGAGCCCGCCGACCAGCTGCCTACCGAACTTCAGCAGCGCGGACAGCCGCCACCACGCGAACAACTACTGCAACGGCGCAAGGCCTTCATCTGCCATCTGCGGGCGGGTCTCCTGCGCCGCCTGCCACCCAAGGCCGTGGCGGGCGCGCTCGCCGGGCCGCCGCACACCCAGCAGCCCAGCCGTCCAGCCCACGCCGGTCGGACCGCAAGAGGAGTCGCGTGAGCACAGGGCGGGCTCAATTTCTGGGCGCTCTCGCGAGCCGAGCCGTCGGAGGCGACTTGTACCCTGCACTCATTCGACGATCGGACGATCACTGGCTCGGCCAGGTGGGCACGGGGCGGGCGTCCAGGAGCGGGAGCGCGGGGATTTCGATGAGTGACGCACATCCGATACGAAGCCGCAGACCGGGCCTGTCGGTCGGTGCGCGCATCATCGCCGGGCTCGTCCTTGCCGCGATCGGGGCCGTCGCCGCCTGGCTCCAGCACGACGCTCCCCGCCGAAGTGCGGAGCCGCGTACGGAATTCACCGCGAAAAATCCGCCCGCCGGTCTGCCCACCGCGCTCACCACCGGCCAGCACCTCCACTGGTCCCGCTGCACCTCGCCGCCCACCGCGCGCACGGGCTACGACTGCGCCGCCATGAGGACCCCCCTCGACTACCGGAAACCGGGCGGCAGGACGATCGACGTCGCCCTGATCCGCCGCAAGGCCACCGGCCCGAACGCCCGGCGCATCGGCTCGCTCGTCCTCAATTTCGGCGGCCCCGGCGTGTCCGGCGTGAGCGGACTGCCCGAACACCTCAACCAGTACAAGCCGCTCCTCGACCGCTACGACCTGGTCTCCTTCGACCCGCGCGGCGTGGGCGCGACCATCCCCGTGCGCTGCGGGAAGACCGCGGACGACACCGGCTACGAAGGTGCCGACGCCTGCGCCGAACATTCCGGAGCGCTCCTCCCGTACATCGGCACCTCGCACACCGCGCGCGACCTCGACCTGATGCGCTACCTCCTCGGGGACGAGCGGCTGCACTACTTCGGCGTCTCGTACGGAACGGCGCTCGGCGCGGCCTACGCCCACCTGTACCCGTCGCACGTGGGACGGCTCGTCCTCGAAGCGTCCGTCGATCCGACCGAGGACCTCGACGAGGAGCAGGTGTCGCAGGTCAAGGCGGTCCAGGCGGCGTTCGACCGGTTCGCTGCGCACTGCGCGGCCCGCATCCGCCACTGCCCGACCGGCGACGGGCCCGAGGAGGCCGCGCGTCGCATGGCGCGCCTGGCCGACCGCCTGAGGAAGAAGCCCGCCCCCGCCGGCGGCGGAGAGAACCTCGACGCCGACGACCTCGCGTACGCCGTCGGCGACCATCTCGACCT
The DNA here is from genome assembly GCF_040630435.1 of Streptomyces sp. NPDC005803. Lineage (NCBI taxonomy): Bacteria > Bacillati > Actinomycetota > Actinomycetes > Kitasatosporales > Streptomycetaceae > Streptomyces > Streptomyces sp. NPDC005803. Next base: position 35,360 of record NZ_JBEXXO010000002.1, read on the forward strand.
CGGCACGGACGGCTGGTCGCCGCTCGCCAAGGCCCTCACCGCGCTGATCGACCACAACGACGCCCGTCCGCTGAGCAAGGGCGCGGACGACATCGGCTCCGCCGACCAGACTGCGACCCCACGCGACAACACCCGCGCCGCCCTGACCGCGATCACCTGCGCGGACTCCAGCCTGCGCCCCGGCTTCGAACGCCTCGACAGGGACGCGGCCCGCGTCAAAGCCGCCTCACCCGTCTTCGGCACGGCCTGGTCCATCGGCGTCTACCTCTGTTACGACTGGCCGTTCGACGGCGAGCGCGCCACGCCCCAGGTGAACGCCGCCGGCGCGGCCCCTGTCCTAGTGGTCGGCGGCACCGGCGACCCGACTACCCCCTACCCCGGCGCCCGCCACATGGCCCGCGCCCTGGGCGACGGCGTCGGCGTGCTCCTGACGGCCGAGGAAGAGGGCCACGGCACATACCCGCAGAACCGCTGCGTCACGGAGACGGTCAACCGATACCTCCGCACCGGCCACACCCCGACCCCGGGGAAGGTGTGCCGGGGCAGCATGTCATGAGGCCCGTACGCATCCCTCAGGCGGCAGCCCGCACACCGGATCGCTCGCAGGGGCCCCGGCGGTGCACCATCACATCGCCCGGTCCGAGACCGCGTTCGGCTGGGCGCCGGCCGAGCGGTCGGCTTCCGTGGGGTGACGGCCTGGCGGCGGCTGTGGGAGTGGACCGAGGCCGGCGCCTGGGCGCGTCTGCACGAGGTGCTGGCCGAGTTGCGCAAGGCGGGGCTGCTGGAGATGGACGACGCGGCGGTCGACGGGACACACGTCCGGGCCCTCAACCGGGGGGTCACACCGGACCTTCGCCGGTCGACCGCGGGCGTCCGGGAAGCAGGCACCACCTGATCACCCAGCGGAACGTATCCCCCTTGTGGTGTCCCCGACCGGCGGAAACCGTCATGACGTCACGCAGTTGAGGCCTCTACACGACGTATTAGCCGAACCCGCCATCCGCCCGTGCTCCGGAGGGGGATGGCGGGATGTGGCGGGATTGCGTCCCCGAAGCGAGGAGGCGCGGCGCCATCTCCCTCCGGAACTTCAGGGGAGCGCGATTCTCATCGCTCCCACGGCGGAGGCGTTGCAGGCGGCATTCGACGCGCGCTGAGCGTTCCGCCCCCTACCGGGGTGCCCATTCTTTCAGCCGAGTCACGTTCGGATCCGCGGTCTCCGTGACAATGCGTCGGCCAACGGCCCCGCACGAGCCCTGCCGGGCGAAAGCACGTCCTGATTCATGTCCGAGGGGCCCGGGCACAGGACCGTCCTGGCGTTCAGGCCCAACCACCCCGAGGACGGCGTCGGCACACCCGCCCGGGCCCGCACAAGCGACGGCCCGGACGGCAGCGTCGTCTTCGAGGGAGCGCGGAACGGCCGATGAGGCTGTGGGCGTGCCCCCGGTGATCGAGCGGGGCGAGCGTCTCGTTCAGTTCGTGCATCGCCTCCGCATTGGACAACTGCACACGGGCCGCAAGGACGATGTCGGCGGCTGGCGTGGGACGAACGTCCGACCGGGCGAGCGAGCGACCCGACGCGGGCTGCGGGGGTGGGACGGGTGTGCTGGAGCTGGGACACGGCGTACGCAAGTTGCCCGGCAGGTCCTCGGATGCGGTCTCTTCTCGGCCGCGTCTTACACGGCCCGGGGCGGGCTTTCTCTGGGTTGTCGCCGTCGGGCGAGCCCGTCCGTCGCACGCGGTGGCATGAGGTCTTCGGAGCCCGTTCCTCCCACCGGGCCGGACGTCGGGCAGCCCCTTCGTGGCGCGGAGGTGCTCGGCGTCGCGCGCCGTGCGTACCCGTATGCCATCCCTGAGTGGCGCGTGACCATCGATACCGTAGCGCTCTCTTCCCTCGTCGACGTCTGCCATCCGGGGCGGGGTGATGCCGGCAGAACGGGCTCGCGCGAAGTGGCGTGGAGCGGGGATCACCAACCCGTGAGGCAGGCGTGAGGCGGGCTGGCGCCTGCGGTTGCGATCGACGCGATGACCGACGGCCACAGTGACCTGATCGCCCCGAAAGCGTTGAAGAAACACACCGGGCGCGCGCCCGACAACGAATCCGAGGGAAACCGATGAAGAGCAAGACCGTCATGCAGATCAGGACAGCCGCTCTGATCGCCGTACCGTCCATGGTCCTCGTGGCTGTCGTGAGCACTGCTGGCACGGCGGAGAAAGCGCCCCGCGACCTGCCCCCGACGGTCGGGGCGATGAGGGTCGCGCCAAACGACGGCGGCGTGGGGGTCCATTTCTGGCAGGGAATCTCGATTACTGATGAGTCAGGTGACTTCTGAGTCGTCAGCGACTGTTTCTGAAGCGATCGGCCCGGGGGGCTGGGCGTTGGCCCCTCATGGGCTTCCGTTCGCGGAACGGTCACTGTGACCCTCCCGCGAATGGTCTCCCAAGGCTTCCCTTTCGTGCGTTCTCGTTCCGACCTGCTGATTCCAAAGTTCCGAAAACAGGGACTCGCGTGGGGTGGGGCGGGTTTTTGGCGGCCTGCCGACCGCCTTGGGCGGAAGGGTTTCGGTGCTCCGGCGGGGCAGGCGGCTTGAAGGCGCAGGTGCCGAGAGCGCGGCGGATCCGGGCGGGAGTGAGTCCGTCGAGTGGGACGCACTGTCTCCCACGGCCGTCGGAGGTCGGCTGCCAGCGGGCAGGCGAGTCTGGGCCGGTTGATTACGGCCAGGAGCAGCCAGGTCCAGCGGTCGGCACATTCCGGAGCGCGGGTCTTCGGGCTGGCCCAACCCGTTCATACGGCGTCATCCCCTGAGCCCGTGACGGAAGGATTTGCTCCCTGGGCCGACGCAGAACCGCCACCAACTTCCCGGTCGGGGGCTCAACCCCGTGAACAGGGCTATCCAGGACGGCACCGACGCCGTGATCACACCAGCCACACGGAAATCATCTCCTGTGGCCCGGGCTCCGCGTGATGTCGCGCAGAATCCGGTGGTGCGGCACGGCTCTGGCATCAAGAATCACCGGATGCATGAAGTGAAGCTGTCCGACGGGATCATCACTCTGTCCCCCCTGCGCGTGGACGATGTCGAGGCGCACCTCGCCGGGGAGGACGAGCTACTCGTTCGTTGGCTCAACGGCGGTCCCGGCACGCGGGAGGGCATTGAAGCGTATTTCCGGCACTGCCGGGAGCAGTGGGACACCGCCGGGCCACTTCGCGCGTTCGGTATCCGGATGGGTGCCGACGAGGTGCTTGTGGGCACGATCGACTTGCGGTTCGCAGGAGAAGGCCTGGCGCCCGGCCAGGTGAATGTCGCCTACGGCCTCTATCCGTCCTGGCGGGGGCGTGGCCTGGCTACTCGCGCGCTCCTGTCGGTGTCCGAGTACGCCGCGAGTGAGGGCGGAGCGGAGGCGGTAATCCAGGTGGAACCGGAGAATCCCGCATCTGCCGCAGTCGCACAGCGGGCAGGATTTACCCCCTGCGCGCCGACGCGCAGCACGGCCGACACACGCTTCGACTGGTACATCCGGGACCTGCACGACGCCGCCCGGTGACAACCCAGAGTTACCGGACAGCCCTTGGGTGACGAATCAGGACTCGTTGGCCCATCATCCCTGTTCCACCCCCTGTGGGACCAGTTCCGCGCGCTGATTCCTGACCGGCCCGAGTTCGATCCGACCATCCATGGGCGTGCCACCGCCGCCGGGTGCCCCACCAGGTCGTCTTTCGCCGCGTCGTAGACGCCTGAACCACGGCTCGGGAGTGAGCGGATCGCCGGCAAGGAGAGCTCGGCCACTGCGATCCGCCGCCGGGTCAGAGAATGGGCTCACCTCGCACTCGCCACGCGGCTGCACGCGATCGCCCTGGCCGCCTACGACACGGTGATCGGCCTGAACCACAATGATTTGTCTGCTGACGGCTGTCACACCAAGGCCCCTTGCGCCGCGGCCAAAGCCGGACCGTCACCGGACGACCGTGCGAAGCAGGGACTCAAACGCTCCACGTTGGTCAACGCCAATAGAATCCCGTTGGGCATTGCGTCGGTCGGCGCGAACCGGCATGACTCGAAACTGCTAGAACCGACCATCGAGGCGGCCGAAACATGGGCGGCCCTGCCGTCGAATCCTGGACGATCACAGGCTGATCGGCGAGATAGCCGTTAAGGGCATCCCGGCTCCGATCCACGTTGTCAAGCGGTGAGTGGTCGAACGTACGCAGTCAGGATGAACGGCTACGGCAAGCTCCGGACGTGAGTCGAATGCGGCGGCGAGCTCGTCGATTTCTACCTCTCGCCGCCTCGTTCATCTCCGTCCGCGCGCTGATCCGCCGAGTGCGCAAGCTCTCCCGCTGAAGCACAGGCCAACAGCCCGCCGACTCCGCTGACCAGTGACGTTCGCTCTTAAGCGATCAGTAGGAAGCACCGGGCAAAGCTTCTGGATCCTGGACACGTTCAGTGGTGGCCGTGGGCGGTGTCAGAAGCTCCGCCGAAAAGCCGCGCGACAGCGCGGAAGGGGAGAGTGACAACGGTAGCAATGGCACCGCCGACAGAACGAAATACGTCTGCAATTGCCTTCAGCATGCTACTTCCTCCGTTCAATGGCGTCGACACGGTGTGCCGCAATACGCTGTTGATCAATCGCATACCCGGCCTGCCGGCGAGAAAACCAAGGCGATTTTCGTCGGCTACGCGTTGCAAGCGCAACATAACCGCGGTGGGCGGGCACGCGGGAGTTGCGCGGTCCCGGCGACAAGCCCCCGCCAACCCAACGGCGCTCGCCCCTGCGCTGGTGCGGATGGCGGGGCGATGGCAACGTACGCGGAGCGGCGGATCACTCCCCGGCTGACGACGGAGAAGGACTCCGCGTTGGTCGAGGCGGTGTGCCAGGTGGAGGCCTCGGCGTACGCGGGGACGGCTTCCCGGACCAGCACGAGGCGGCCGAGATGGGGGTGATCCGCACGCACGTCACGGTCACCGACGACCAGCGGTTGCTGACCGCACCGCACTGATCCGCATAGTCACCGGTGGCGCGTTCTCAGCCCGGGCCCTGTCCGACAGGTCTTCGCGGCCCAGCTGCGCCGCGTAGGCCCGGTGCCGCTCGGCTACATCCACGCCGGCGACAACCAATACCTTCATCAAGCAAGTCGGTTGTCAGGTGAAGGGCTGTCGGGTTTTGCCACGGCGGTCTTCAGCCGACTGTTGTCGCAGTGTGTGACCGTCGGATGTCCCGTGCGCCCATACAACTTGGCGATGGCTGCGCACTGAAGTGCCATGGCCAGCGCCATGGCCAGACAGATCCCGGGCAGCCCCGAACCCGACAGGCTGAATGCAAGTGCGAGTTGCAGTGCCACGCCGCACACCGTGATCCGCGCGAGGGCGGCGCTGCCACCGCTGCCCTCGAACACCCCGCCCAGCGCGATGAAGCATGCGAGAAGCACCAAGTACGGTCCCAGGCAGCGCAGATAGAGTGCCCCCGCCCCGACCACCTCTCCCTCGCTGCCGAATGCACGCATGATCGTCGGCCCGGCTGCGAGCAGTATGAGCAGAGCCGTGAACCCTAGCGATCCGGCGAGGAGCAACGCCTGCCGTCCGATGTCCCGTCGCTCGTCGCGGCCGGCACCGAGTAGATGGGCGGTGCGGATGGCGGCGGCCTGGCGAACCGCGTAGAAGGCCATGGTCGCGACGTACATCGCCTTCGTCGCGATCCCGTACGCGGCGACCTCACTGACGCCGATCCGGGCGACGATGGCGACAAGCGCGAGCGCCCCCGCCATTCGTGCGACGAAGTCAGCCGACATGGGAAGCCCTGTCGCAGCGGTCCTGCCCGCATCGGCACTGAGCGAACCGGCGCGGTTCGGGGCTGCCTGGGCTGCCTGCCGCAGTACGCCATTGCGATGCAGCGCCGCAAGGCCGCAGATGAGCGCGGCTGTCCGGCCCAGCACTGTGGCGATCGCTGCCCCACGCACCCCGAGGTCGAATCCCAGGATGAACAAGGGATCCAGCCCGAGAATCAGGCCGTTCGCGAGGATCGCCAGCTTCATCGGGGTGCGGGTGTCGCCCGTGCCTTTGAGGATGCCGTCTACGACGTTGGTGGCGAAGAACACCCCGATTCCTGGCAACGCGATCGCGAAATAGCCCGTGGTGAGGGGCAGCGAGTCGCCGCTGCCGCCGCCGAGCACGAGGTGGGCGAGCGGTTCGCGGCCCAGGTATCCACCGATGGCGACCAGAGGTGTGACGCCTGCCCACAGGACCCATCCGCCGCGCACGGCGGATCGCATCGCTGCCGAATCCCCCGCTCCTCTGGCTCGCGCGACCAGCACAGTCGTGCCCGAGCCGGCGACGAGGATGACGCCGAGCAGCAGGTTCTCGAGATTCGTGGCGACAGCTACCGCGGCAACAGCGCTCCCGCCGAGCCGAGCCACCCAGACCATGTTGATGATCCCGGCCGCGACCCCCGCGAGTAACTCGAAGTAGACCGGATACGCGAGCGACACCAGCGTGCGTCGGTGTTCTGCTGCCCCCATGACTGCCCCCTCTTTTCGCTGTACCTCTAATCGAGGTACAGCGAAAAGAGATAGCATGGCAGGATGGGCCGAGCAAGCGCGCCGACAGGCGCGGGAAGGAGTTCGGGGCATGCTGGAGCTGTCGATTCTGGGCTTCCTCTTCGAAGAGCCTCTGCACGGATACGAGGTGAAAGCCCGCATCCAGGGGCTCAGTGGCCACATCCGCCCTGTAAGTGACGGAGCGCTCTATCCGGCTATCTCTCGGCTCGTGAAAGCGGGTTCGATCAAGCAGCACACCGAGCCTGGAAGCGGTGCCGCACCCCGCCGGATCCTGTCACTCACGGAGGCGGGCCGCACCGAACTGCTGGCCCGATTGCGGCACCCCAAGGAGGCCGAAATCACCGATGGGCAGCGCTTCTTCACGCTGCTCGCCTTCCTGCACCATCTCCCGGACCGTGCCGAGCAGGCTGCGGTGCTGCGTCGGCGGCAGACCTTCCTCTCGATCCCGGCGAGCTTCTTCTACCGCGAAGGCGAGCCCGTACGAGCCGAGGAGGCGCCCACCCTCTTCCAGCAGGGCATGCTGCGCATCTCCCGCGCCACCGGCACCGAGGAAAAGAAGTGGCTGGCCGAGGCCATCGGCAGCCTGGAAGGTTGAACACTGGCCGATGGAGGCGCAAGGCGCCTACAGGCCGTGGGCCCCCGCGCCACCAAGGGATGGGATGTGCCCATCTTCAGCCGGTCATTCGTCCAGTTCCTCCCGGGCCCGGAAGCCGGGTGACGTGCTGAACCCCCCCGATTTACTCGCGGGTCTGCTCCGACTCCAGGGACAGCTCGGTGGCGGCGCGGAGCGGGGCGTGAAGACCTTCCCTCTCCGCTGCGAGCCCCGCTTTGATCTTCGTCAGGGTTCGCGCAGCACGATGTTGTCGTCGGCCATGCTCTGGACGACCTGCGGAGCGAATTTCTGCGCCTTGGCCCGCGGCCGGAACTCGTCCATGAGCTCTTCGTGATCGCCGTAGACAACGTCGCGCCATAGCCCGCACTTGGCGATCAGCTCGGTCCCCGTGAGCTTTGGCGGTGCCGGTCGTCCACCGCGTCGGCCTCCATGAACTCGACTCCCGGAAGGTGTCCGTACAGGCTGCGGGCCTTGATGGCGGCTTGCGCCCACCGCCCCAACCGCCTGGTGGCGCTACGCCCGGACGGGTGACAGGCTTGATCAGGTGGACCGTGACCGGATGGAGAAGCAGCTGCTGGACGGCTTGACCGTCGACACCAGCCGGCCCGAGCAGCCGATCCTGCTCGACGAGGCGGGCAGGCCGATCAAGACCTGGCGGGAGAACTACCCCTACGACCGCAAGATCCACCGCAAGGAGTACGAGCGGATCAAGCGCATCCTGCAGATCGAGATGCTGAAGCTCCAGCGGTGGACCAAGAGCACCGGCGCACGGGTCGTGGTGGTTTGCGAGGGGCGGGACGCGGCCGGAAAGGGCGGCACCATCCAGCGGTTCACCGAGCGCCTCAACCCGCGTGGCGCGCGCATCGTGGCCCTGGACAAGCCCACGGACCGCGAGCGCGGCCAGTGGTACTTCCAGCGCTACGTGGCCCATCTGCCGGCGCCCGGCGAGCTCGTGTTCTTCGACCGCTCCTGGTACAACCGGGCCGGAGTCGAACGGGTCATGGGCTTCTGCACTCCGTCCGAGTACGACCTCTTCCTCGGGCAGTGCCCGGAGTTCGAGAAGATGCTCGTCGACGACGGCATCATCGTGGTCAAGTTCTGGTTCTCGGTCTCCCGCGCCGAGCAGCGCACACGCTTCGCCATCCGACAGGTCGACCCGGTCCGTCAGTGGAAGCTCTCGCCCACGGATGTGGACTCCCTTGATCGCTGGGACGACTACACCACTGCGAAGGTCGACATGTTCCGCGCCACCGACACCGAGCACGCGCCCTGGACCGTCGTGAAGAGCAACGACAAGCGCCGGGCACGCCTCGAAGCGATGCGCAGTCTGCTCGCCCGCATCGACTACACGGCGAAGAGCGACGAGGCGGTCGGCAAGCCGGACCCCCTCGTCGTGGGCCCGGCCGCCACCCTGCTGGAACCGGGCGAGGAGGACACCGCTCTCTCGCCCACCCGCCTCGCCCCGCACGCCGAGGGGCCGGGCGAACATCCCTGATCGCTCAGCCGCGTGTGGCGGTGACGTCACCGTTGACCGTGGTCAGGGTCATGTCGTGCCCGTTGCGCTCCGTGGCGGAGGGGAACGCTACCGAGGCACGGCCGTTCCGCGTCGTCGCGTCGGCGGCGTAGTCGGGCGCGTCGCTGGGCAGCGTCACCCGCACAGAGCCGTTGGTCGTGGCGGCGTCGAGACGGGCCGGTGAGGTGGTGCTGCTGAGCGTCACGTCACCGTTGACGGTCTCCGCGTGCAGACGCGCCGAACTTAGAATGCCCGCGCGCACGGAGCCATTGCGGGTGACCAGACGGACGGTGGCGTCGTCGAGGCCGGACCGGGCGACCGTCACGTCCCCGTTGACAGTGGTGAGGTCCAGCGCCGCCGCGAGGCCGGCCACGTCGATGCCCGCGTTCCTGGCGGTGACCGTGACCGAGACCCCGGCGGGGATGCCGACCGCGGGCATGCGGGGGCACTGCCCGTCCTCGTGATCGCCCTGCTCGTCGGGCGCGGGATCTTCGTCCCCGGAGCAGGACAGGTCGAGGACCCAGGTGTCGTCCCGGTGGGACCAACGGCTGTCGATCCGGGTCTCGATGACCGCCCGGTCGTCTTCGGCCGGCCGCAGACGCACGCCGTTGTCGGTCGTGATCACCAGATGCGATCCCCGGCCCAGGTCGGGCGGCGCTCCATCGAGCCCTGCGCCGGGGTCCCCGCCGCACGCCGCCAGGAGGGGAACGGCCGCCAGCAGTGCGGCCCATCGCGATCGATGCGTGAAAGCCGTGAGGTTCATGTTTTTTCGTCTTCCCTGCGCGAAGCCAAGCCATCCCATGGCACACGGTCCTGACTCAGCGGGACAGCAGCTCGATCAGCTGGTACGGGACCAGGAAGAAGCCGAGAACCAGCGGCTACGAGCTGCCGCAGGCGACGCCGCTCGTCCCCAGCACCCACGTCCGCCAGCGGAAACGGCCTAGATCTTTTCGACGTGCCGAGGGTGGTACGCGACCGGTGACCTGGAGGGTGATGCACGACGGGTGACCTGCTGGGACGCGGCCAGACCGGCTCCGCCACGGTGCCGGGCGCACGGAACCGTTTGACGCCCTTCGCATCGACGAAGCCGACCATAGGTTCATCACGAAGCTCGTCGTCAGAGTGCTGCGCGCCAACCGGGGCACCGCGGCCACCGCCCACTCGGCGTCAAGGGCTTCCAGTGGAAAGCCCCGGCCGGTCGGGGGAGGCCTGCCGGGGCCGTATGAGGGGTGTGGGTACGGAGGGTGGTCGCCTCTCGGCGGAGGGCTCCACGGGGCTTCAGCCGAACGATCTTCCCCATGGGCTATAGGTGAGGCCCGGGGACACTGTCCCCTCCGTACCCACATGCAGATGAACGCTCAACTATTCGTGGGCATTCCCCGGCCCCGCGGCCCCGTTGACGAGATGGTCCAGACAACGGTGCCCGGTCACGGCAGACCACCTCCACCCCGGGCCGTTGCGCAACGACGCGAGCGAGGCACCTCTCCCCCGGCACCTGGCAGGTGCCGGTACTGCCTGCCTGCCCCAGCACCTGCCATGCCTGGTCGGACAACTCCCGCCGGGCCCGGGCTTGCGCTCCATACGGCCCTCCGTCCGCGGACACCAACACCCAGCACAGTGACGCCGCACGGGCGCCGAAGGACCCTGGACCCCGTTTCAAGTCCTCGGTGAGCCAGTCGTACGGCTGCGCGCCCTCGGCCAGGACCGCGCCCACGGCGCGGTCCTGAGTGCGGCTGGTCCAGTGGGCCGCAACGAACGCTCCGTAGGGCCGGCCCACAGTGCCCGGTCGTGAAACTTGCCGCAAACCTACAGAAGCCTGCGACGGGAGATTGCTAGGCGTCGCGGCGCAGTGTGAACCAGAAGGTCGGCACCGAGTTGGTGCCTGGTGTGACGTCGAGTAGTTCCCAGCCGGGGAACCTGGCGCGGAGCTCGTCGGCTGTGACGCCCGCCGCCCACGACGTGATCTCGGTGGTCGAGCTGCCGAGCGGCTCGGGGCCGTACCCGAACATCAGCAACAGTGCTCCGGGAGCGGCGCGGTGGGTGAGTCCGGCGGCGTATGCGTCGCGGCGGTGCAGTGGGACCCCGCAGTAGCAGCTCAGGTCGAAGAACAGGTCGAAGGGGCCCGGCACGTTCAGCTCGTCGAGGCGGGTGGCGTCCCCGTGCAGCAGCCGCACCGCGACTCCTGCGTCCGCGGCCTTCTCACTGGCCTGGTCGACTGCGCGATCGATCAGGTCGACTGCCGCCACCTCCCAGCCGTGCCGTGCGAGGTAGATGGCGTTGGTCCCCGTGCCGCAGCCCAGTTCGAGAGCGCGGCCGGGCGGCAGCGCGCCGTGTCCCTCTACCAGGGCGACCAGTTCGGGCGGCGTCACGCCGGTGTCCCACGGTGGCTTGCCGGCGTGGTAGTAGCCCTCCAGTGCCTGGTGGACGGACTCCTCCTCCGGGTCTCGTCGCGTTGAGGCCGGGGCCGGTTCCGGCTTCCGGCTGGCGTTGGACTGGTCCATCGTCCCCTCCAAGATATTAGAGTTAAACTCTAGTGACACACTCTAGAGCTAAACTCGCGACATGGAGCATGTCAAGCAGCCGGACAAGCGAGCGGAGCGCTCACGCCGCACGCGTGCAAAGATCGTCGAGGCGGCGCGCGAGCTGTTCGTCGCGCAGGGGTACGGGGCGACGAGCCTGCAGGAGGTCGCGGACCGGGCGGGCGTGGCCGTCCAGACGGTCTACTTCGTCTTCCGCAACAAGCGCACGCTGTTCAAGGACGTCGTCGACACGTCCATTGCGGGGGACACCGAGCCGGTCGCGACCATGGATCGTGAGTGGTTTCGCGCCGCGTGCGCCGAGCCCACCGCCGTCGGCCAACTGCGCGCGCACGTCCACGGCACCGGCGAGATCCTCGGCCGAGTCGCCCCGATCATGCCGCTGATCGCGACAGCCTCGGCCACCGACCCTGAGATCGCCGCACAGTGGCCGGACGGCCCCGACCCGCGTTACACCGTGCAGTACGCAGCGGCCGAAGCCCTCGTCCGCAAGCCCGACACCCGTCCTGAGCTCTCCGTCGAAAGGGCGGCGGACCTGCTGTTCGGGCTGCTCAGCCCGCAGCTGTACCTGATCTTCGTCCGCGACCGCGACTGGTCACCGGACACGTGGGAGGAGTGGGCCCGTACCGCCTTGACCTCCCAACTCTGCGCCGACCCCGGCCAAGCGGACGGACGTCACGATGGTCCTCCAGCCCGCAGTGCTGGTGGCTGACCGCCTGGCCGGCCTCCTGCGGGCCAGAGGGAACTGTTCCGGCCGGCATGCCCTACAGAAGAGCAAACGCGGCCGGCGAAGCACCGGACCGGGCATCAGGGCCTCAGCAGTCCGCCCACCCACCAGTCATGCGGCTTGCCGTCGTTGGCGATGCCGCGATTGCGCAGCGTCCCTTCGACGGTGAAGCCGAGTCTCTCGGCTACAGCACGCGAGCCGGTGTTCCCGGCCATGGCCCACCACTCGATGCGGTGCACGTCGAGGGTGGCCCAGCCCCATTCGCACAGTGCCCGGGCGGCCTCCACCGAGTACCCGCGTCCGCGCTGCTCCTTGACCGCCCAGTAACCGAGCTCCCAGACGCCGCGGCTGATGAGGGTCAGGCAGTACGAGCCGACGAGGGTGCCGGTGTCCTTGCGGAACGCGCCGAGGGTGTAGTCCTTGTCCTCAGCCCACTGGGCGGGCAGCTTCTCGCCGACGAGCTTCTCCGCGTCCGCACGCCGGTAGGGCACCGGCACCGGGGTGTAGAACTGGATGTCCTCGTCCTGGCAGGCTTCGTACACCACATCCACGTCGGCAGGCGTGAAGGCCCGCAGCACCAGACGATCAGTCTCAAGACTCACTGGATCCATCGCGGCAGTATGACCGCCGTCGACAAGTGGCGACCAGCGAATATCCCGACCGAGCACCACCCGTGACAACACCCCGGGCTGGTCAGCGGCCCCCGCACCCCCGGATCAGCTGCCCTGAGACGGGGCTACACCTACCAGCATTCGCGGACCGGGCTGTCGATCAAGATGTGGCCGTTTCTGCGTCCCATGCGCGTTGTTCTTCGGCGACGCGCGCTTCGTCTTCGACGGTGTGGCTGCCGACGGCGCGGTTGCCGTAACCATGGTGGACGACGAGGATCTGGTTCTTGTCCCCATACTTGTCGCGGGCGATCACTTGGTACTCCTTCGAGATGACGCCGGCAGCGTACTGAACGGTCCGACGGGCGGCCTCGTACGGGCGGTCACGTATGGGCGGTCACGCCCCGGGACAACCGCCCGCTCAGTAACCGCCCTTCAGCATCGCCGCGGTGACCCGCCACAGCCCGACGCCCTCGTCATCGTCGCGGCCTACGCCGAGGAAGCGGCGGCCGACCCGGTGGCCCGCATCCTGGACGGGTTCTTGCCATGACGGGCCGGGCCCCGGCCGTCAGGGCGACCGGGGCCGTCACTCACGCCCCACCGCCTCGACCCGCCGGGCCAGGGCCTCGTTCATCGCGCGGAACTGCGGGAGCGTGTCGGCCCTCAACTGCCCCTCCACGAACGGCACCGCGACTCCGGTGAAGGATTCACTCTGCGTAAGGCGGACGCGATGGTCCCCGATCTCCTCGATGACGAACCGGTGCTCCCCGTCCGCGATCCAACCGGGCCCCATCTTGCCGATCCACCGCAGCTCCCGACCCGGCTCCGCGGTCAGGACTTCCGGAGTGAAGACGGTGTTCCCGGTCCTGTCGTGCATCACGTTGCGCAGGGTCGCGCCCTCTTCGAGGCGTCCGCCCTTCGACGTGACCTCCGACGAGGTCATGAACGGGTTCCACTGCGGATAGGCGGACAGGTCGGTCAGCACCTGCCAGACGTGGTCGGACGACGCGTCGATCTCGAGGGAGGCGGTCAGCCGGACGGGGTGGGTGTTGCTCCACGCCGTGTACCCGCCGAGCAGGGCGACGAGCCCAGCCCCGGCCCCGAGGAGTACGCGGCGCCTGCGGTGCCGGGCGGGAGTCGGGGGCGTATCGGTCGGCGTGGCCGGTAAGGCGGTGGTCATCGTCGGACTTCCTCTCCATCAAGGGCACAAGGGGGTGCGGCGGGGACCGGCCTCAGGCGGAGGCACCCCGCAGCACGCCGGTCACGAGCCGGTCGACGTACATCGCGTCGATGGGGCGACCGGTGATGAGCAGCCGGTAATACAGAGCGCCGGCCAACTGGTCGAAGAGCACCTCGGGCTCGACGTCGTCGCGCAACTCGCCCGCGTTCCGCGCCTGTTCGATGAGCCGGAGCACCAGGGCGTTTCGCCGGGCGAACATGGCCTGTACGGCGGAACCGATGTCCGCGTGGCGCGCAGCGGCGGCGGCGACCTCGGCGACGAGCCCGGCGGACGTGTCACCGGACGCTGCGGGGCGTCCGGCGAGCCGCATCCGGTCGAGGCCGTCGACGATCGCACTGAGGTAGCCCGTGAGATCGGCGCGCACGTCACCCCGGTACTCGACGGGGACCTCGTCCTGCATTCGCGCCACGACGGCGACGACAAGGTGATCCTTGGTGGGCCACCGCCGGTAGAGCGTGGTCTTGGCGACCCTGGCCTTCACCGCCACTTCGTCGACCGAGAAGGCGTCGTAGCCGCGATCGAGCAGCAACTCCAGGGCCGCGCCGGTGATTCGGGCATCCGCCGCCTCGCTGCGCGGCCGACCGCGCCGGACTGCCGGTTCCATGAGCCCACCCCTTATCGCTACGACCGTCTCGTAAAACGAGGGTAGCGTCGCGCCCTGCATTACGCAACGACAGTAGCGAAAAGGTGCGAGAGCCTGGACGCCCGCGTCGCCGCGATCGTGAGGCACGTCGCCCGCGTCAGTCGCCTCTCACCGTCAGGCACCGGCCGCCGGCAACGGGCCCGTGCCGACGGCTCCTCGTCCCTCTCGTCCTCGGCCCTCCACGCCTCCGCCCCCGGTATGCAGAGGGGGATGAGGAGCCGTGCGGGCGGCGAACTCCTCCCGAACACGGCCTCATCGGGAAGACTCGGCGAAAGAGCGCCTCGTCCCCCGCAGCCCTACGGCGGTCGACCGGGCGAGCGTCTCCCGCACCGCCGGCTCGACGGGAAACGGCTCACCGCTCCAGCGGGATCCCGTAGCCCGCCGCGGCGTTCGGGGGTACGGTCTCGCTCGGTTCTCATGGGTCTCGACAACCACATGATCACCAGCCCACGTGCCTGCTCTGCTTTCCGGCACCCCGTGCCGCCCAATGGACTTGACGACACGTAACTCATGAGACCGGGGAACCGGACCAGTCCCCATCGCGCAATGCCAATGCCCGCCCCGTCGCCGGGACAGTGGTCAGAAAGTTGTGGCACGGAATGCGATGAGGGCGATGGAGACGGTCGTGAGGACGGCCGCTGGGGGTGCGCCCCTGTAGTCGCTGGCGCGCAGATGTGTGGCGACCGCGCCGACGAAATAGAGCGTCAGGCCGACGGCGGCGGCGAGGCCGAGGGCCCCCCACCAGAGCCCGATCACGAGGCCGCCCGCGCCGACGATCTGAGCGCTGCCCAGTAGCGGCAGCATGCGGTAGGGCAGACCAAGGGTGGACATCTGGTCGACAAGCCGCTTCGGCCGGGTGAACTTGGCTCCGGCCGAGACCAGAAGCACCGCTGACATGAGGGCGGCAACGATGGCATAGGTGATGAACATGGCGAGACCTCAGCTCTTCGACGGGGTGGAGCAGGGAAATATCGGATGGCCTGGTAGCGCCCTGTTTCGCAGGTCAGGCGTTGTCGAGCAGTAGGGCGCTGAGTCCTACGGACTTCGTGATCATGGCGTCACTTCCTGACGCCGGCCCATAAAAGCAAAACGCTCACCGTTGACTGAGTCTGCGAAATGGGCCCGACGGCCGGCTGGGCCCGGTCGGGACTGCCTCCCAGATGCACCAGCGTCATCGGCAGCCCCAAACGGCGGGCAGCCGTGCGCTGCCCGCAACCCTCCAACGGCTCTCCGCACCGGCGGCGCGCATGCAAGGCGGGGAACGAAGGCGACACCTTGCAGCGGAGGACGGAACTGCCCCGCCGCACGTGATCCCACCCCCTATGGCGATCATGCGCAGCAGGTCGACTTTCGCGGCAGAAACTTCTTCATAGCGCCCCATGCCGACGCCGAAAATCTCGAACGTCGCGGCGTAGGCACAGCGACGCGCCGTGATCTCGGCACGACCGCCTGAGATGAAGTCACCCTGCGCGAAGCCCTGGTAGCGACAGACAAGGTCGAGCACGCTCAAGACCGATACTGCAGGGGTCAGAGTGATGGAGGAGATTCTGGCAGCGACGGTTGCGAGAACGACTGCCGGCGAGGACACCGTGAACCTGGAGGTGCGATGGGCCCCGACGCCGAACACGTCGAGTCCTGCCTGATCCTCGAAGACGCCCACATCAACGGTGTCGCGGACTCGCCTCGGGCCGGTGTCACCTGGGAGCATGTCGGTGAGCGGGAAGACGCCGAGCTCGACCTCGGCGCTCTCCGGAGTGGTGCGTTGCATGCCTTCGACGTTAGGCAGCCGATAGGTACCTGAAGGTACCCTTCGGCTTGTGAGCCTCCGTCCCGGAACCGTCTTTCTCGCCGACTGTCCCGCCCGTATGGCCATCGAGATCATCGCCAGCAAATGGGCCGTGGTCACGCTGTTCGCGCTGAGTGACGGTGCCCTGCGGCACGGAGAGCTGGTCGAGCTCATCGGGGGCGTCTCACGCAAAGTACTGACGCAGACGCTGCGCCGTCTCCAGGACAACGGGCTCGTCGAGCGTCGCGTGTACGCCGAAGCGCCACCACGGGTGGAATACAGCCTGACCGAGCTCGGGCGCACCCTCGAGGAGCCGATCAGAAGGCTTACCGAATGGGCGAGAACCAACGGTGAGGCAGTCGTCGCCTTTCATGAGGCGGCTGAGGCGGCTGAGGCGGCTGAGGCGCAGGATGCCTAGACAGCGCCCTTCAGCCACACTGACCGTTTGTTTGGTATGGCGTTGGCTGACGGGCGGGAATCTGGACTGATCTGTTGCGCACCGAGCCTTACGAGCTCGTTGGCGCGCGGCGAGGGTACGGAGTCGTCCTCCAATCCCCGCCCCTGTCATCGCAAAGGCACTCGGCTATCACGACAAGACCGCCACCTGCCTGGTTACCGAAGCCGCCGGAACCTGGAGCCGATATACCCCTGGGCGATCACACGCGATGACCTCCGGGAACGGGTTGACGGACGCCTCACACCACCGACGCCCGGAAAGGATCAGTGGGATTGATCTCCGCGTCGTCGAAGAGTTGCTCCAACGCCTCATGCCCCTCGCGCCGGCGGAACTCGATTTCGGCGGCCGTCACAGGCAGGGCCCACAGAAGGCGGGCGTGCCCCCCGGGCAGCGGACAGCGCTCAAGATCAGGTCCGTGGAGATAGGGCAGGCTGATCAGCAGGTGGTCGCAGGTCGAGCCCGGCACCCATGGTTCACCGATCGGCATGCTGTGCTCCAGGTCGAGCTGGTGCCCTCCGCAGTGGTAGTAGGCGATCATGGCCATGAGGTCGATGAACCGCTGGTCGCGGACGTGGGCGGTCATGACGAACTCAAGCCCATGACCATCCTTCTCCATCGCGGCCCAGCATCCTGCGGTCACATAGGCCCAACTGTCGCTGCGCGGACCGGGGCCGACAACGAGAACCCGCAGGTCGGGCACAGCCTCGCGCCGTTCCCGCCCAAGGTCGCAGGCGACGGCCTCCACAAAATGCCCCTCGAAGAACGCCCGGACATGTGACTCAACGGCCTCCGCGGCCAGCAGCCTCGCATCACTCACCGCGCGATCATGCCAGAGCACAACCAATCGACCTCTCAGCGTCATGGTTCGTGGGCACCAGCCGCGAATACGCGACACCTCAACATGTGGGCCTACTGATCCCAGGGCCGTATGACGGTCTTCTCCGCGCGACTCGTCACCTTGTCTCGCGCAAGGGACAGGTGGGCTGGAATCTTCCGCATGCCCAGGGTGCGCCATAGGCGTCGGGTCCGATCCGACGACCCGGCCTATCGCGCGGTCTCGCGTGGCGCACCTTCACCGTTCCGCAGAGCCGTCTCGAGAACGGCGTCCAGAATTCGCCGGGAACTCTCCAGTTGGCTGATCGTCTCGGTGACGCGGGCGCGTTCGCGCCGCAACTCGCCGATGAAGGTCGGGCATCCGGATGGCACCGTCAGTTCGTCCTTGTCGCGCACACAGTGCACGACCTTGCCGATAACCGCGGTGGAGAGCCCTGCGGCGAGCATGGCCCGGATGTGGCGGACCATGGCGACGTCTGCCTCCGCGTACTCACGGTAGCCGTTGTCCAACCGTGCCGGCCGGAGCAGACCCTGCTCCTCGTAGTAGCGCAGCAGCCGCCTGCTCACGCCGGTTTCGAAGGCGAGGTCGCCAATTCGCATCCGGTGCCTTCTCCTTGACCTTCACATTGATGTGACCCCTTACCGTCCCCAGTATCGCTGATCACGAAATGGAGGGACCGGATCATGCCAAGTGCGGTGGTCATAGGTGCGGGACCGGGGATCGGGCAGGCAGTCGCCCGTCGGTTCGCCAGAGAGGGGATGCCGATCACGCTGATCGCCAGAGGCGGACAGACGCTGCGCGTCGTTGCGGAGGGGCTTGCTCCCTATGGCGTCCCGATCCTTACGTTGCAGGCCGACAGCACCGACCGAGCCGAGTTGGACGCGGCCCTGGACCAGGCCGTCAGAGAGCACGGCGTACCGGAGGTTGCCGTGTACAACGCCGCGCTCGTCCGCGCGGACGAGCTGGGAGAGTTGTCGGTGCGCGATCATATGGAAGCATGGGCGGTCAACGTGGTCGGCGCGCTGAATGCCGCAGCGCGCCTCGCGCCCGCAATGGCAGTACGAGGAAGCGGGACGTTCCTGGTCACAGGCGGCATGCCCCAGCCCAAGCCGGAGTATGTAAGTCTCTCCCTGGGCAAAGCGGGCGTCCGGACCCTGATCGCGCTACTCGATCAGCAGTACGGCTCCTTCGGAGTCCACGCGGCGAGTGTCACCGTGGACGGCCCGGTCGCCCCCGGCACCGACTTCGACCCCGACGACATAGCCGAGCACTACTGGCACCTGCACACCCAGCCGCGCCACCAGTGGGACCGCGAGGCGCTGCACGTCGGCCGCTCCTGACAGCGCGCGGCTGGAGTTGCCGCCGGACCCGGGCTGCCGGCTCCGGACAGCCCAGGGCCGTGACCTGCCTGAGCGGACTACGAGTGACCGTCGGGATCGGAGATCGGCCTCGTAGCACGGGAAACCGCTGCGTACGTGAGGGTGGCCACGTTCTGGCTGAGTTCGCCGGGTCACCGGCAGAGGCCGTGGAGACCGCGAAGGCGGAAGCATTCGTGCCGGCCTCATCGCCTCGGCGAGGGACGGGGTGAGGCGGCCAGGATGTCAACGGCCTCACGTATGGAGCGGTACACCGTCGCGACGCCGACGCGGACGCCGGCGGCCAACTGGGCGCAGGTGTCGCCGTACCGCAGGTGAGCCAGGGCGAGCATGGCTTGTCGCCTGGTCGTGAGATATCGCCACCGGATCACGATCTCCATCCGCCGGGAGCGAAGGTGCCGGTCCAGAAAGCACAGAGTACGGCTGGACAGATCGATCGACGACGGGCAGACAAGCAGGCGAGGCCCCGAGGCTCCGAGGCCCCGAGGCTCCGAGGCTCCGAGGCTCCGAGGCTCCGAGGCTCCGAGCACAGGTTGCCAAGACTCGCCGTCAGAAAAATGTCATTGGAGGTGGGGACTGAGTCTTTGCTTCGGACGCCTCAACGACCGCAAGGACGTGGTGGAGCGCTGTCAGGAGTCGGGTGTCCGCCGAGCCTCGATCCGCAGGAGTGCGCCGTGCATGAGGGCGGATCGCTGGTGTAAGCCAGTCCTACCGCCTGGAGGGAACCACCGGTCCCCGGGCGATCAGGACGTCGGCTTCGTGGCGCCAGCCGAGGGAGGAGTAGAGGCGCTGGCCTTCCTCGCTGGCGATGAGAAGACCGGTACGAGCTCCCCGGGCCACGGCGGCCTCCGCCAGAGCGCTCATCATGGCGCGCCCGAGGCCGCGACGCCGGTGCGCCGCGTCCGTCTCGATACGATCGGCGATCGCATCGGCGCCGACGACGGCGATGGTGCCCCGCGCCGCCACCTCTCCGGAGGAGTCATGGAGGGAGACCACCGTGACCGGCCCCTCCGTGCGCACCTCGCGCTCGTACGGCGCGGCGGGCGCGTGCTGCGGGTGCTCGGTGAGATCGGTCGTCATGAACCACTCAGACCGGTGGAGCAACTCCAGTCCGGCCGTGCCGACAACGGCTTCGACGCTGCCAGGGTGCAGCGTAGGTACCGTGAGCCAGGTGGTCTGCCGCGCGGCGGCGACGGCTGCCGCCAGCCGTGCCACGGACTCGGGCTCCTCGTCCGCACGGAGCGCGAACACTTCGACCTCGCGGCCGGGTTGGTCGCACTTGGACAGCAGGCCGTCCCCTGCGGACTCGACCGGCTCGGCCTCGGGCAGCGAGCGCGCCACGGTCCAGCCGTTCAGCCAGCGTCGTATCAGCTCTGGTTCGATCTTCGTCATCCGGCGATTAGAGCACGACCGCAACCGGTGGACAGGCGAATATTCGGCCGCCGCAATCTGCCGCGTCAGGCGACGCCGCTCTCCCTTTGACGGCCGGTCGGAACCCGGCCCAGGTCAACTGTCGTCGCTGATCGAACCGTTGTCGCCGAACCAGGGTCCAAGTCAGGTGCCGGACGGCCGAGAGAGTGCCGGGTCGGTAGACGTCGTGCAGGATCTTGCTCGTGCTACATATGGGGACCCAGTGGGACGATCTACCGCAGGACTTGGGCTTTGGGTCGGGCCTGACGCGCTAACGGCGGCTTGCCGCATGGAGCGAGGCCGGCGTCTGGCACCGGCTGCGTCTCGTGCTGCTGGCCAGGTTCCGAGCCGCGGGGCAGCTCTACTGATCGCGAGCAGTGATCGACTCCTCCCCCGCCCGGGCCGCTCGTACGGGGCGAGCGGCCCCAGGCCCGCCGCGGTCACTACACACGGCGCGATCACTCGTTCGCTGTGCAGCTCGGTCGAACCCGTCCCGCACCCGACACCACCCGGCCAAGATCCCCACACTTAAGCCGTTGACCAGGACATACACCGCAGCCCGACTGGAGTACTAGCGCTGCGGGGCGGACGTTCTGCCATTGGTGCCCATGGACTCGATCATGTCGCGTGCGGCACGGACGAGTGAGGCGTTGTCCTCGGCGGTGGTCCCGTCGGGCAAGTGGAGCACGTCTTCCAGGCCGATGCGCATGGACAGGTCGCGGGAGGAGGCCATGAGTAGGAGGGGCCATGAGGCGGGTCCTTCGCCGTGGAGGAGGAGGGGTGCTTCAGCGGCCGGTGAGAGTTCGCTTATGAGTCCGGCCGCCGTGGCTGTGACAGTCTGCGGATCAGAATCGGTGACCTCCGCCAGGACGCGCAGGACCCGGTGGGCCTCGGGCCAGGCAAGGAATCGTTGCGTGGCCCGGGTTCCGGAGTAGATGCCGGCTTCGATGCCGATCCCACGCTCCAGCAGTGCTGCTGCGACATCGCTGGCCCCGTCCTCGTGCCAGTTCACTGAGGCGTGATCGGGAAGGACAGTCCAGGAACGGATGTGGGCAGCACGCTGGGCGGGGTCGGGGAGGGTCCAGGCGCCGGTGGTGACGCCAACGGCGATGTTCGGAACCGCTGCTCGGACGGCGGTGACCGCCGCGGCGACGACGTGCGGTTCCAGAGTGTCTTCACCTTCGGGGGTCTTGGGATGGAGATGGATGTCCTGCGCGCCCGCGGCGACCGCTGCCTGGGCAGCGGTCGCCAATTCTGTCGGAGATATAGGGAGCACGGGGCATTCGGTGCGGGTCCGGGCACCGTTCAGACAGACTTGCAGCATGTGCGTGATCTTCGCAGACTGCACGGACTGCACGGCAGTACCCGCCCCGCCTGGTGACACGGTGTTGGTGCCGATGGGGACTGCGGAACCATCCGCCGGCACTGCGCCACCGTCCGTGACACCCAGACTCTCCCCCGAACGTTGCAGGTCGACGAGCGCATCCCCATGCACGACGTTCCGGCCTTTCCACCGAATGCGAACAACGACCATCAGGCGTACTCAGCGGGCGTCCGACCATCGAAGCCGCTCGGCGGTCCGCCCTCAAGGACACCGCCATCGAAGAACGGGGACGCTACTGACGCAGCCACAGTCGCGGGTTGCTGGAAGTACACCGGCGCCTTGGGACAGCCGCCGACGTTCCCCGAGCGTCTGCTGAGTCCAGGCCCTGCCGTGGAGTCGGCCCCCAGCAGGGTGGTGCGGACGGACGGCCCGTGGCGGCTGATCTGCCCACCCATCTGAGTCCGGTCACGAAAGGCAGGGGCGTCCAGACGCCTCGGAAGGCCGCACGCGCCGAAGCTTCGCCTCAGGACGGGGTCGGGCGAGCAAGGCGGTTGCCAGCCCTCCCCGTACGTCTGGTGACCGGGCGGCGGCCAGGTTTCCGTTTCGCTCCATGGGGCCAGAGTCGGTCCGCCCACCCCTTCCCACTCCGGGATCGCGCCTCCCAGTCGTCGGTGCACCGATCAGCCGAGCTCCGGCCCTCCGTGCCCGGCGAAAGATCTGACCTCGCGACCGTTCGAATGGCCATCACACTCCCGCTGCTGCCCCGACCGCCTGCCCGATCTGCCAGAGCGCAACCGATCCTGCCCGCATGCAACAGCGCATCGACCGGCTGATCGTCTCCCGTGCTGGGCCGTGCTGTTCGTCGCCTGCAATCGATACCCGGGCCCCGTCGGCAGGCATCCGGTGTCCGCCGGGCGCACTGCCTGGCCTCGCTCTAAAGGGCGTTGTCCAGCGTCAGGGTGAGCTCGGCGATCCGCCACCTACCGTCGGACCGGCGCAGGCCGAACGTGTAGACCCCGGTCGAGACTATCTGGATGCTCTCGCCTGTGTTTCTCGTCTGCAGGAGGTAGGCCCGCGCCTCGGCGGTGGCAGCGTCCGTCGTCGTGACCACGACGTTGCCCAGGTGGTGCCGCACCCTTCCGGTCTGGGCCGTGTGCCCGTCACGGATGAAGTCGAGCACCGCCGCGCGTCCGGCGACCGGGCCGAACGTCCCCTGTCCGGGCATCGTGGAAGTCCAGATGGTGTCTTCGGTCAGGACTGTTTCCAGCCCGGGCACGTTCAGCTCGTCCAGGGCGTGCGCGTAGTGCGCCACGGTCTGCTGGAGTTCGGCGATCATGAGGCCACCGTCAGCACAATCTTGCCTTGGACGTGGCCCTGCGCGGCTCGCGTGTGTGCACGGACCGCTTCGGACAGCGGGTAGATGCTGTCCACCCCGACCTCAAGGTTGCCCTCGTCGAACAGGTGCCCGATCTCGGCGAGCTGGGCGCCGTTGGAACGTACCTGAATGTTCGAGACGGTGATGTCCAGACGCGCCGTCTCTTCCGGGTCGTACTGGGCGAAGAACACCGGAAGCATGGTGCCGCCGCGCTTGAGCACGGTCAGGAAGCGTGCACTGTCCGGGCCGCCGACGGTGTCGATCACCAGGTCGACGCCGCTGACCACGTCCGCGGCCTGCGTCGTGGTGTAGTCGATGAACTCATCGGCGCCGAGCTTGCCCAGGAACTGCTCGTGCCGGCTTGACGCCACCGCGATGACGTGTGCCCCCTTCCACTTCGCCAGTTGCACCGCGAAGTGGCCCACTCCCCCGGCGGCCCCGTTGACCAGCACGGTCATCCCTGGCGTGATCGGCACCGGCTGGTGCACCTGGCCGGTGAAAGGAGACGGCACGTCGTGCCCGAGATCAACCAGGTACTGCCAGGCCGTAAGCACGGCCATCGGCGCCCCAGCCGCCTGCACGTGGTCGATACCGGCCGGCTTGTGCGCCAGGTCCGAAGCCGGCGCGGCCACGTACTGGGCGTACGTCCGGCCGTCGAACCCGGGGAACCGCAGCATGCCGAAGACCTCGTCACCGACGGCGAACCCCTGCACGTCCGGAGCGACCGCCTGGACCACGCCCGACATGTCAGTTCCGGGGATCAGGGGGAACTCCAGCGCCGGCCTCATCTCGGCCGGCATGATCTTCATCCCCTCACGCAGGTACCAGTCCGGCGGGTTGATGCCCGCCGCGTGCACCCGGACGAGCACCTCGCCCGGACCGATCTCGGGAACCGGCACCTCGTCGTACTGCAGAACTTCCGGCCCGCCCGCTGCGTGGAACTGGATTGCCTTCATCGCGCTTGTCGCTTTCTTGGGGAAACGTTGCTCCTTCAGTCAAAGCCCGGGACGGCATGCCCGTCCAAGACCCGTTCGGCAACCTGATCATTCCGAAACGGCATGACGCGTACCCTGGATGGGTGAACGATCTGGGACAGGATTTGGAACTGCGGCTGGTGCGCTACTTCACGGTCGTGGCGGCGCACGAGCACTTCGGCCGGGCCGCCGCCGACCTGCACGTAGCCCAGCCGGCGCTGAGCCGCCAGATCAAACGGCTGGAGAAGTACCTCGGCACACGGCTGCTGGACCGCACCCCCCAGGGCACCCGGCTCACTCCGGCCGGGCAGACGTTCCTCCCCCAGGCCCAGGACCTGCTGCAGGCCGCCCGCCAGGCCGAGCTGGCCGTGCGCGAACAACCCCGGACCGAACGAATCGCCATCGGCTACGTCGAAGACCTGGTGATCACTGCCGCCGTACGGGAACTGCGCCGCCGTTACCCCGACGCCGAGATCACCACCCGGCATCTGAGCTGCCGCGACGTCGGGGCACTGTCCGACAAGCGCGTCGACGCCCTGATCGCGCGAGCCCCACTACCACTCGTCGCCGACGACGTTTTCACCACGCCGCTGTACGAGGAGCCCCGGATGCTCGTGGTCCCCCGCGGCCATCCTCTGGCCGACCGTGCGTCGGTGACCGCGGAAGAATTGGCCGGCGAAGAGGCTGCGCCGTGTGCGTTCGAGACCTCGGACTGGACGTCCTACCGAATCCTCGGGGACGGCGTGCCGCCGATCGAGAGCTACGAGGACAAGCTCGAACTCGTCGCGAGTGGCGACGCGATCGCTGTGCTACCGGTCGGCGATCGGCGTAGCTCACTGCGTCCCGACCTCGTCACCGTCCCGATCGAGGGCGCTCCCCCCAGCCGGGTCGTCCTGGTCACGCGCAAGGGTGACCCGAATCCGATGATCAGGAATCTCCGGCTGGCAGCCACGGCCGTCCTGACCGCCCCGGCAGCCTGACCGGGACCAAGGCGGGCGATGACCATGACCATAGGCGACGCGTCCACCACGGCCTCCGAGTGGAGGTCCTCCGGCACCGCAGGCTGAACACCGCTCGCCGCAGGGATTGCCCGTCTTGGCACCGAGGCTCTCGTGTGTCTCGGGAAACGCCAAAGGCCTGCGCTCTTCTCGCAGGGTGCACAGGTCCGGGGCGCTGGAGTGCAGCAGGACACTCCCACGGCCCGGGCCCCTGGATCCGGACCCGAAACGATAACGCGAACCTTCCCGGTCCATGATCCAAAGCAGAGGAACGCAGGGGAAAGCAGGGGAATCCCGGGGGTCTATGAGTGCTCGCATCCGACTGTGGTGTGCAGTGTGATTTCGGGGGTATCCGATGAGCCTTAGCCGATGTTGCTCATGACGAGGGTGGCGGTGTGCTCCCAGTGGTGCCCGAAAACGAAGATGTGCCGCTGGCCAGCCGCCCGATGCTGTCGGCTCTGGCCCTCGTCGGCGACGAGCCGGTGGCCGAGGCCCGGCGCGTGGCCCGTGGGTTCTTGACCGAGGCGCAGGCCGTGCACGGAATACCGGTGTCGGACCGTGCGATGGGCATGGTGCAGTTGGTGGTCAGCGAGCTGGTGACCAACGCGCACAAGTACGCGCCCGGCACGTGCCTGATGAACCTGGAGATCGGCGACGGTGCCGTGGAGATCAGCGTGTGGGACACCGATCCGACGCTGCCGGTGGCCCAGGCCCCTGATCCGGGCCGGATCGGGCAACACGGCCTGGAGATCGTGATGGGCGTGTGCCGCAGCTTCGAGATGCGCCGCGAGCCGGTGGGCAAGCGCATCAGGGCCGCCGTCATGCTGGCCGACGACCCCGGCGGGGGGCCTGCGGGCCAGCTGATGTGACTGGCTCCACCTGTGGAAGGACGACTTCCGGAGCGTGGGCGCCGGAGTATTTCGTCGACGACCTGCTCAATGACATAGGTCTTCTGCGCCCGGGAGCACCTCTTGGTCAGGGCGCTCACCCACTGGGCTTCTTCAGCGGTCGGCAGATGAGCGGCTCTCCCAGTACCGCTAGCCGCGCACGCTTCACCTCCATGAGCAGCGTCTTCGCATGATCGAACCGAGATACCTCGAACCCGACGACCGGCCGGTCCGGCGCAAAGCGCAGCCGGCCGCGTTCACCGAGGCCCCGTACGCCTCCGACGCGACACGTGCGGATCGGCGGGGGGAAGCGGGAGGCAATGGGGAGGAACGCTTGAGGAACCGGCCGGCGGTCCCCCGCGACCACGCCCTGGCGGCTGCGGGCCAGTTCGTCGCGGCCGCCGCCCGGGACGTCGCCTGACCACCCTCGCCGCGGACCGCTGACCAGGGAACCCGCTGCCATAGGCGCCGTTCGCCCCTGGCACCCCAGCCCCCCAATCTGACAATTTCTGCGCCCGCTCGACGTCGACTGGACCGGTCCCAGACAAGCGGTCCCTCCGCAACGGCAGACCGTTCGCACGGCGTCGCCAGAAACCTGTCAGGCGCAGCCGAACCTCGGCTGGTGCTGGAGCACCGCCTGCCTCAAGGAGTCCATCCGAAGCAAGGCCAGTGGTCTGGTCGACGTGCACGTCGCGGCCGAAGGACTACGCGCCGCTGAAGCGTTGCTCCCGGAGAACGCCGCTGCTGTCTGCAAAAGGCCGGGCCCGCCGTCCACAGGGCGGCGGCCCGGCAGATCCCGCCGCCTCGCTGACCTCACCTCAGCTCCCGGGCCACTCGCTCACCGCCCCGGAGACCGAGCTGTGCGCTCGACTCCGGTCCCGACCGCACCCGAACGCCGAGATGCGGTAGGACCTACGTGCTACCCGCTGTGGTCCGGGGCGAGCCCCCGGCACTGGGCGTTGATGCGCTGGGCTTCTTCGAGCTGGTCCTCGAGGATGACGATGCGGCAGGCGGCCTCGATGGGGGTGCCCTGATCGACGAGCTTCCGGGCGCGGGCGGCGATGCGCAGCTGGTAGCGGGAGTAGCGGCGGTGGCCGCCTGCGGAACGCAGCGGGGTGATGAGGCGGGTTTCACCGATCGCGCGGAGGAATCCCTGGGTGGTGTTGAGCATCTCGGCGGCCCGGCCCATCGTGTAGGCGGGGTAGTCGTCGTCATCGAGACGGCCGTAGGAAGCGTCTGCTGTCATCGCACCTCTCTGTGGTACACGCTGGAGGGGCCCGGGTGCCATGTGGCACCCGGGCCCCGAAGGAACTGCTACACCATCTGCCGACCCTTGTCCTGCGTCGGCCTTCTGTTTCCGCCGACCCGGCCGAACTGCTGGCTGGGATGCGGGGATCGCGGTTGCTTGACCGGAGACCACCTCACTATCGATGTCCTGCGGTACCCGGACTCAAGACGTCCGCCCGGGCGATCCTGATGGCGCCTGGCTCCTCCGTTCTTTCCCTCTTGAATGAACTAAACTGCGTACTGCTGGTGGCCTGCAACAGCGCCACTCTCCGGCAGCCAGCCCCGTCGCCCGTCCTGCATCTGCTCTGGCTTAGAACCCCACTGCCGAACCTCCCGGCACGCGCGCCCGCAGCTGACGCCTTTACCGAGGAACTACTGCAAACCGCACTGCTGGTACCGCTCCTGGTGGCCCCTGATCACTGCGGGCCACCCGGTCCGGTCGTCAGCCCGTCGCCGTCCTGAACTGCTCTGCTCTGGCTTCGGAACTCCACCACCGCACCGTCCTGCGAACTGCACTTGCGGGTACTTCTGCCCGGCAGTTCATCTCTGCCGGGCCCTTCTCGATCTCGGCTACGAGAGAAACCATAATCACGCCCACCCCCCAATGTCTACTCCGGCCAACAGAGATTTTCGTGTGTTCGACAGTGAGGTAGTCCCTCTCGAACGGGCAGGAACGGGGTTGAGGGGCCTCAGGCCGGGCACAAGGTGCCGCACAGGGCAGACCGGGCATGACGATCCAGAAACGGGTGGCCTGATGGACACGATGAGCGTCAACGGCGAGGCCGGCCCTTCGGCGACCGCGGTCGCGGACGCACGCGATGCCACCCGGGCCTTTCTGGAAGCCCTCGGGCAGCCAGGCCTCGCCCCCGCAACGGCCGACACCGTCGTCCTGGTCGTCTCCGAGCTCGCCACCAATGCGCTGCGCCACGGCGGCGGAACCTTCACGCTCCGCCTCACCGCCCGCCCGGAGACCATCGAGGTAGCCGTCGACGACGCCAGTCCGCAGGCGCCGCTCATGCGCACCCCCGACCTGAACGGCGGCACGGGCGGATTCGGCTGGCCCATGGTCAACCGCCTCGCCCACACCACCGCCGTGACACCCCGGCCCGCCGGGGGCAAGACGGTGAGGGCCGTGCTCGCCCGGGCCCAGTAGCACCGCCACGCCCCTCTCCCCGCTGACCTGAAAGGAAGCGGTGAACACGCTGATCAACGGGTACACGGTCCGGCGATGACCCCCAGGATGCTACGGAAGGACAGACGCACATGACCCTCTTGCCGCCCCTTACCCCTGCTCAGCGCACCGAGGCCCTCAAGAAGGCGGCTGCGGTCCGCCACGAGCGCGCCGAGATCTTGGCGGCACTCAAAGACGGCCGCGTCTCGCTGAGGGAGGTGCTCGACCGGGGCGATCCGGTGGTGGGCAAGATATTTGTACGGCGCCTGCTGGAATCGCTGCCCGGTATCGGCAAGGTCCGCGCCGGCCAGCTCATGGACAGCCTCGGCGTCTCCGACCGCCGCCGCGTCCAGGGGCTCGGCACCGTCCAGCGCGCCAAGTTGCTGGGTCTGTTCGACACCGCCCGTTGACCGGACCCGAGCCCCTTCGGATCAGCCCTCAGTCGGGCCGCGTGGTGCACCTCCAGCGGCGAAAGGCACCGAGACGGCATGGCGACGTTGCAGAACGGGGGCCCGCCGCCATGACCAGGCTGGGGACGTCGTAGTCGGCATCCCTGACGATCACGACGATCGGTCCCCACCTGCCACTGCCCTGCGTCAATGAGCCGTTCCACGACTCCCTCGGAGCTGGGCGGCTGTGACCGCGGTCGCAACGTCGGCCGGCCCGAACCCGAACATCGGCAAACCGGCGCGTAGTTGCAACGGATCGCCATGGGAATCACGCCCCGTATCCGCGGCAGAGGTATGCCGAGGATCACCCCGGGGTCAGCGGTAGCGCTGCCCCCGGGGCCCGGCCGGGTGTCAGCGGCGGGTTTCGACCCTCAGGTTGCCGCGGGTCACCGCGCGCATCCTGTCGCTGGCCAGCATGTCGTGCGGGAAGCCGAGTGCGATCGCGCCGGCCTCCTCCAGGCGGGCCAGCTGGGAGGCCGTGAAGTCGACCTCCAAGGCGCCCAGATTGTCCTCCAGCTGCGCAAGAGTGCGGGCGCCGATAAGCGACGCCGTCACATCCGGGTTCTGCAGGGTCCAGGCCAGCCCGACCTGAGCGGTTGTACGGCCCAGCTCCGCCGCGACCTCCTTCACCACATCAACGATGTCCAAGGCGCGGTTGGTGAGTCCACCATTGGCGATGTTGAAATTCTTACGGGTGCCGTCGTCGCCCGCGGCGTTCGTCGCAGTCAGGTCGTCGCGGCTGTACTTGCCGGTAAGTATCCCGCCGGCCAGTGGCGAGTACGGCACTACGCCCAACCCCATCTCGCGTGCCATGGGGATCAGGTCACGTTCCCCGCTACGCTCGATCAGGTTGTATTCGATCTGCAGGGCGACCAGCGGCGACCAGCCGCGCAGGTCGGCGATCGCCTGCATGCGCGACACCTGCCAGGCCGGGGCGTTGGAGATCGCCACGTACAAGACCTTGCCCTGCCGAACCAGATCGTCCATACCGCGCAGGATCTCCTCGACCGGTGTCGTGAAATCCCACACGTGCAGGTAGAGCAGATCGATGTAGTCCGTATTGAGCTGTCGCAGACTGGCTTCGACCGACGCGAACAGGCTCTTGCGGTGCGGGCCCCCGGAATTCGGGTCGCCGGGCCGGCGCAGCGTGGTGTATTTCGTGGCGAGCACCAGGCTTTCGCGGTTGTCGCGGGTGAATTCGCCCAGCAGGCGCTCGGAGCTGCCGTTGGTGTAGGTGTTGGCGGTGTCGATGAAGTTGCCGCCGCGTTCGACGTAGAGCTTGAACAACTTACGTGCCTCGCCCTGCTCGGCGCCCCAGCCCCACTCGGTGCCGAAGGTCGCCGCGCCCAGCGCCAGGGGTGAGACCCGCAGCCCGGAGCGGCCCAGCAGCCGGTAGGTATCGAGGGTGAGCGACATCATGTCCTCCTGAACTTGTGATCCGTTGTCGAGCACAAGCCTGGGACCGCCGCGAGCCGGGGATAAGGGAAAGAAGTTCCTGGGAACATCAGTCCTACCCTGGCTGTTGGATCGAACATGACGACGCCCACCGTGGACACGGCACAGGAGCTGGCCGCGTTCCTGCGGACCCGGCGCGAACGCCTGGACCCGCACGACTTCGGCCTGCCGTCGCGTCAGCGGGCCCGGCGGACCCCGGGACTGCGCCGCGAGGAGGTCGCCGAACTGGCCGGGGTCAGCATCGACTACGTCGTGCGGCTGGAACAGGCCCGGGGACTGCGGCCTTCGGCTGACGTGGTGGAGGCGCTGGCCCGGGCGCTGCGCCTGGCTCCCGACGAACGCGTCTACCTCTTCAACCTGGCCCAACAGCGCCCCCGCAACGCAGACAAGCCCGCCACCACTGCAGCACCGCCGCTGGCCCGGCTGGTCGCCGACCTGTCGCCGCTGCCGGCCATGCTGATGAACCACCGCTACGACATCCTGGCGTGGAACGCCGAGATGGCGAGGCTGCTGCTGGATTTCGACACCCTGCCGCCGTCGCAGCGCAATGCGATGTGGCTGTGCCTGGTGCACCCGGAAATGCGCGAATTCTATGTCGACCGCGAGCGCGTCGTGCGGGAGGGAATCGCCCACCTGCGCGCCGCATGGGCCGCGCACCCGGAGGACCAGGCGTTGACCGACCTCATCGCTGAATGCACCACCCATAACGAGGAATTCGCGCGATTGTGGGCCGAGCAAAACGTGAAGGTCAACGGTCGCGGACACAAGGTCATGCGGCATCCGCGGGCCGGTGTGATCGCCGTGCACTTCGAAGTACTTATGCCGCTCCAAGATCCGGACCAGCGGTTGATGATCGGCCGCGCCGCGGACGCTGAGAGCCGGTCGGCATTGGACCGGTTGTGCGCACGGTGACGTCAAGCCGGCATTCCGGCGTGCCTTCGGAGTCCATCGGTGAGATCCGGGCCGAAAGCATGCCGCGCCGAAAACCATCCGCTCTGGTCCGCCGGAACTGACTCGTCTTCCCGACCTCCGGCTTCCGTGCGGTGGCCTTCTTGCGGGGCCGCATCTTCTGCACCGTGGCGGCCCTGCCTGGCAGCGGCGGACATGAACCCGGGGTGTCACCAGGTCTCCAGACCCTGGATCGGGTCGATCGATCCCACCCGATCGCATCGGCAGCCACACAGGGCACCCGTGAACCGGTGAACCTGCCCGGTCGCAGCACAATCGTGTTGACCGCTCCCGGCAGGCAGTGCTTGAGTCGGTGAGTGGACAGCATCTCTACCAACCGGCGTTTCTGGAACCAGATCAGCAGCGCCTACCAGCAAAAGCACGACCCGCAGATCGGCGCAACGCCCCGGCTGTGGGGCACGTACGCCATCCCCGACGCGCACCTGCACGCCCTGGGCGACGTCACCGGCAAGCGCGTCCTCGAACTCGGCTGCGGCGCCGGCCAGTGGTCCAGGGCGCTCGCCGCTGAGGGTGCCACCGTGGTCGGGCTCGACCTGTCCGAAGCCCAGCTCTCCGCGGCAGCTCGCGCGATGGGAGCGGCCCGCTACTCGCTGGTGCAAGGCGCCGCCGAACACCTCCCGTTCGCCTCCGACAGCTTCGACCTGGTGTTCTGTGACTACGGCGGCCTCAGCTGGGCGCCCCCGCACCTGGCCGTCCCACAGGCCGCACGCATCCTGCGCCGCGGTGGGCGCCTGGTGTTCAACGTCGCCAGCCCATGGTTCGAAGCCTGCTACGACGAAGCCGCCGGCCGCGTAACGACGACGCTGCAACAGGACTACTTCGGGCTGGACGCCATCGCCGAAAACGAGGGCGCGGTCAGCTATCAGCGCACCTACGGCGACTGGATCAAGGTCCTGTGCGGCGCAGGACTCGTCATCGACGACCTCATCGAGCCGCGACCGGAACCCGGAACAGTCAACGGCTACAACCAGACCGACCCGCCTGACTGGGCAAGCCGCTGGCCGGCAGAAATGCTCTGGGTGACCCACAAACCGTAAGCACCGGGGGAAGCCAGCAGCCTCGATCCTCCGTTCCGAGCGGCGCCGTGCCCAGTCGTCGCACTCGGGCATGAGCAGCTCGGCGAGGTAGCCTGGTAGCCATCTCCCGGGAGGTGGGCACGACTCACCGACGTCGCTACCCCACCCGACCCGACTCCACGTCAGCTCGTAGTGCCCGCGACAGCCCCACTGCTACCTCTCGTCGACGTCCGGCACAGCAAGCAGCCGGCGAGAAGCAAGGAAGAGCCGTTGACAACTGTCGGCACCAGCTGAAGGACGAAGCGTGATGTCTCAACCTGCCCCGGACCTGGCCAGTCTCTATCCCGAACTCGGTCAGGACGGCACGCTGCAGATTGTCCTGCAGAAAGCCGTTCACCAGGCCGGATATCGGTTCGAGGTGCTCCCCGAACGAGCTGGGGCGTGGAAGCGAACAGGAGCCCGGGCGGACAGTGACAGCCGGACGACGAACGCTCACCTGGGCATTCAGAACCGCTGCTTCATCATGAGTTTCTGGGACCGCGGTGTCGCGATGGCCAAGGGCACGACAACCATTTTGAACGAGGCTGCCGCAGCTACCGGGCTCTGGCAGTCCGGCGCCAACGTGGAAGATATGGCATCCGCATGCCCGTTCGTCCACCCCGGCCCGCTCGCCGAGGCTCACGAGCGCGGCACCGCCGTCGAGACCAAGTGGACGATCTACCGTCAGACTGCGGCGTCGCACGTCGACCATGACCTCATCGAAGCGTCCTACGCCCAGCCACGGCTTCGCGCCTTGTTTCCCTTCCATAGCCACAGGTCCCTGGCCTTCAGCCGCTGCACCGGTTTCCCCTACACCCACGACGCTCCCGTGGTTACACCCGTAAGCGGGAGATACCGCGTCACCTGGTGGAAGAGTCGCTCGCCTCAGGGACCGGCGGACATCGGCGAGACTGACAACCCGCGTGACGCAGTCGCCTTGGTCGTCGCCCACCTTCCCCCGGAGTACGGGCCGGCGGTCGCCGGCACTGCCGATGACCTTGACAAGTCAGTTTCCGCATAGGCTCCATGGAAATTCGCCTACGGCCACTTGGCCGCCTCGGCGTCGCATGCCCACGTTCCTGCACCGGTCGTCGCGGGAGGCGGTTGGGCTGGCCGGAACCGCCATCCTTACCTGATGAGCCGCAGGCTCGCCCGAGTCTCGTCCCCCATGGGGATGCTTCAGGGGAGGTTAGCGAGTGAGGGTTCGTTTCGATGCTGGGACTGGGACTGGGTGGGGGTGGGCGACCTGGTCGTGAGAAATGATGCCTGGCTACGGCCTCCGGGCCTCGCCGTATCGTTCGGGCCTCCGATTCCGATCCGCTGCTCCAAGCCTCGGTCACGAGCATGACACTGCGGGGGCTCTACCCGTTCACCGGCCTCGGAGTCAATGCCGCGGCCGACGAGGCGCTTGAGCGTGTGATGCGTGCTGTCGATGTCACTGGCCCAGCACCAGCTTCTGCAGTGCCGCGCGCGCCCGGCTATCGGACTCGGCGCGCCGCGCTATCACGGTCGCCAGCTCCGTCGCCCACTCGTCCAGCGCCATCGGCCTGTTCGACAACACCACACCGTGCACCACGGTGACCACCCGGGCCCGCGGGCATCCCAGCGACAGATCCAGAATCAGGCGCCGGTCGTCCAAGGACACTTCCACCTTGCTCACCGAGCCCTTGCGCCCTGAAAGCCGGTCGCTCATGGAGCGCCGGCGCTCGAACGTCACCGACCCGGATGGCAGGGCGTCCGCCAGCGAGTCCGTCAGGACCCGGGCGTAGATCTCCAGATCCGCCAAGTCCTGGCGCAGAGCGGCGGCCAGCATGTCGATCGACATGGGTGCAGCGAACTCCTGCTCTTCGCTCATCGTGTTACCCCGCACTCGAAGACCCGACCGACAGCACGGACGCAGCGCCTCTCACCCACCGAGACTCAGCACCATCGTCGGCCGTTCGATCTCGTGATCCGGCCGCAGTTGCCGGACCGCCGTACCGATCGAGAAGAACTCCGTGGTGTGCCCACCCCAGCGGTGATTGTGCGCATCCAGTTGCACACCGACGACGCCTTCCGCGTGCAGCGCCTCCGCCTCCGTCTGCATCCGTGCCATCGCCAGCTCGCGCGCGTCGTACAGGGCTTGGGTGAAGGGCTCGATCTCGACGTTCCTGCCGACGTTCGAGAACACCGCGCCCACCTTCTGGTGGGCGATGTGATAGACGCAGGTGCCCATCACCATGCCGAGCGGGGCGTATCCAGCACGAATCAGTGTCCAGAAGTCCTGCCCGGACAGGTCGGACGTGAAGGCCTGTCCCTTGTTGTTGCGCCATTTGCCGCCACCCGGAGGGGGGTTGTCGGCCTTGATGGCAGTGCCGATCGCAATGAACTCCGCGATGTCATTGCCGAACTCCCGGGCCTCCACCGTCAGCCGGACTCCGACGATCCCGTCCGCACCCAGCTGGTCCGCTTCCGCCTCCATACGAGACATCGCCAACTCGCGTGCGTGGTACATCGCCTGGCTGAGCGTCTTGAGCTCCTGGTTCTTTCCCCAGCGCCGCACCTGCATGCCGACGTGGTAGATCGAGCTTCCCAGCACCATGCCGAGCGGTTGGAAACCCGCCTCACGCACCAGGAGGAACTCATTCACCGACAAGTCGCTGGTGAAGATCGACCCGGGCTTCCCGGGTTCCAGCTCCGCCAGCCGTCGCATCGCATCCGCGGGAACGCCCCCGGCGCTCGGCTGTGACATCGTCATACCCCTACCCCTTTATCGCGCCGAACGAAGCCGGCACCCGCCCCGGCGTCGGCGGAATCGCTCTCGATGAGTAGCAACTAGTTGTTGCGTTCCATGATCTCCTGCGCCGGCCGTTCGTAGCCCCGGCGTTCCCCCTTCGAGCCGGGCGCCATTGCCGCCAGCCGCTCACGCAGCCGCTCGCCCCCGCTGCCCAGCGGCAGCACCGACAGCGTCTCCTGCGGCTGGCGCAGCGTGCGGAATCGGGTGATGGCGGTGCCGACCATCGTCGACTCGGCGACGTGGTCCCACTCCTCCGCGTTGTTGATGTTGAGGCGTGCCTGGTTGCAGGACCCCTTCCAGACACGTAGCTCGCTGTCGGCCATGACGACCCCGTCCGCACCGCACTGGGCAGCCCGCTGCCACAGTTGCTTCCTGGCGTCGGAGCGCACCTCGTTCACCAGCGCGCTCCACCCGCGCATCTCGACATTGCGCCAGGATTCCCGCTGGAGGGCCGACTGGTAGTCGTCGTGCCGTACGGCGATGGACATGCCCACCAGGAGTTCGACCGGCACCCATCCGGCCCCGAGCAGTTTCGCAAACCCCTGACCGTCCAGATGTGAGGTGAACGGCCGTTGAGGGCGCGCGTCCGGATCCGAGCCCCGCGCGCGTACCGCCGTCCCGATGACCTGGAATTCCAGGCAGTTGGGCTGGGCCATGAAGGGCGTCATGGTCAGGCCGGCGGATACCACTCCGTCACCGCCCAGCGCGCGGCACTCGGCCGTCATCCGCCCCAGCGCGGAGCGACGGGCCTTGTCGAACACCTCGACCAGTCCCGCGGAGGGGGCCCCGGACCCCGACACGGCAACCTCGGGTTCGGCACCGACATCACCGCCGCGGCGGGCGTACGAGTTGTAACCGGCCCATTCATACGTGCAGTTGTGATAACCCGAGTACTTACCGGTGGGCCCGATGTGGAAAACCGCAGATCCCATCACCTGACCCACTGGTTCGAAGCCGACCGACCGAATCGCCGCGAACTCCCCGGTCGAAAGGGCCGACGTCCACGTCCCACTCTTCTCCACCGCGGCCATCCGCTCGGCCGCGGCAGGCGGCAACCCCTGGCCGTCCCATGGCACCGACATGTGCCTCGCCTTCCTGTCCGGCGAAACGCCGACCATGCCCCATCGCATCTTAGTGCTATGACCACGGGTCTCGCCGGTTCAGCGTCTCCGGTTCCGTATCGGTCAGTAGGCGGTCGTCGCTGCCCAGGTTCGGACCAGGGTGCGGGCTCGGTGGATGTGGGCCCGGGGAGCGACGTCGTGGTCAGCTGGCTGCCGGATGGCGCGTCGCTGCCGCCCTGCCGGATTCGGCGCCGACTTGCCTTTTGAGCAGGGCGTTGGCGCGTACGGCGACGGCGTGGACGCCCTGATCGCGGCGTCGAACACTTGCCCAGGAGCGGTGAGTTCACCGCCCTCGGGCTCCCTGACCGGGTGGCGGAAGCCGGCTGCGGCGTTCTCGTAGCTGAGGTCGGTCAGGGTGGGGATGCCCAGAGTGGTGGCGAGTCGGTTCAGGGCTTCGCCCAGGCCGTGGGCGCGGGCACAAGGGGCGCCGTGCTCGCGGCCCGGGCGGACAGTGGTGACCCGGCTCGGCCATCCGTCCGGGGCTGCGGCCTGCCGGGCTGACGCCCTCACGATGCCTGGTCCTCGATCCAGGCCACTACGCGACCTCGCGCATGGGCATCGAATGCCTGCTCGTGGGGCTCTGCACGTTCGAACCGGTGGAAGTACGCGCCACGCACGCCGGCCAGCTCGGAGTCGAGGGCCACCCGAAGGACCGCCAGTGTCCCGTCATCGAGCGTCGAGGCGATGGGGAATCCTCCCTCGCTGACCATACGGGTGGGCATCTCCCGTGCGGGGTGGACGACGTTTACCGGAACACCGCCTTGAGCCAGCTCGATCGCGGACATCACCAACGCGACCTTGCTGCGACAGTACGCCTGGATCCCGTCATAGTCGCGCTCGTAGTTCAGATCGTCCAAGTCGATCGGCAGCTGCCCCATGCTGCCCACCTGCACGATCCGCCCGGCCGGAGTCAGGGCGCCAGACAGCTCCTGGGCGATCAGGTGTGGGGTGATCGCGTTCACCGCCATCCGGAGCTCGACGCCCGCGGTGTTGGTCTCCCTGGAGGTGGGATCGGCTCCCCCGCCGACCGCGGCATTGTTCACGACGAGGTCAAACCGGCCCTCGCTGACGACCGTATGACACATCCGCTGCACCGCCATGTGGTCGGACAGGTCGCACTCGACCACCAACGGTGCGGGTGCACCCATCGTCCCCGCAGCCGCCACCAGGTCATGCGCCCGCGTCGCGGTGCGAACGGGCAGTACCAGTCTCCAGCCACGCCGTGCCAAATCCATTGCGATCTCGCGCCCAAGCCCGGAGGCGGCGCCTGTCACCAAAGCGGTATTCATGCCTTGAAGACTATCAAGAGATTGATGTCTTTCAACGGTTGTAGGCTAAAGACATGGCACTGACGGTGAGCGAACGGCTTGGGTACGACATCAAGGCCACTGAGGTCGCGTTCATGGCGGCGAAGACCGAGGCGCTGAGGCCGATGGGCCTCACGGTGGCCCAGTACGCCGCCCTGCTGACGCTTCGTGACAACCCCGGCATCAGCGGCGCGGGTATCGCCAGGGCGTGCCTGGTCACGCCTCAGGCCTCAGCGGCCACCCTGAAGACTTTGGAGGCCAAGGGCCTCGTCGTGCGCGAGCAGGACGATTGGAACCGCAACAGCCGCCCCAATCGCCTCTCCGAGGAGGGGCGGCGCCTGACCGACCTCGCAGACTCCGCTGCCGAAGCAGTCGAGCAGCGCATGTACAGCGCGCTCTCCCCGGCCGACCGCGACGCACTGCGACGCATCCTCGGCCAGTGCCGCGCCGCGGTCGTGGCGGGCCCCTGACCCAAGCGACTCCGGCTGCTCGCCTCAAGCGACTCCAGCTGCTCGTCTCCTTGGGCGACGCACTTCAGCCCCCACCACGCCGGCCTTGGGGCATTCACGCAGGGTCGGCGGGAGGGGCGGGGTGGGTCGAGCGGATGTTGTGCAGTGCTACTCATGCGAGTCGCCCTACCGATGCCGCCCAGCTCGGACACAGCGGTACCGCGCAAACAAAGTGCACCAACCGTCTTGAGGCGTTCGCGAGAAGGGTTCAGTGGGATGTACAGAGTCGGTCTCAGTAGACAGTGACGACAGGCGTGGTGTCGGCGGAGGTCCAGCAGCACAGACTCTGCCGCATCGGCATGCGATTCTCCGAGTTGTCGGTACTTCTCGGCCGGCATCCAAACCGTCATCGCATGGCTCCGAAGATCTGACGCTCCGTGACAGCTCCACGGGAGTGAGCCAGAACCCGGAAACAGACGTCAGTGGCAAGGGGTCCAGTCGCCGTAAGTCGCGTCCCAGCCAAGGATGCTGAGCGGAGCGGTGTGAGCATGTGGCGTCTACTACAGTGGCGAGCGGGCCGTGACTGGCGCTGAGGTGGAGCACCACCGGGGAGCGGCCTGACGAGAAGTCGATGCCGTGCGCCTGGGCGAGTGGTAAGCAACGCCTGGAGGCAACGATGTCCCCGACTCAGACAGCTCAGACCATGGACGGCACCAGCCTCGCCAGCCGCATGGTCGAAGAGGCCGCTGCCGGGGCGGCGAAGATCTCGCGGCGCACGGGGACCAGCCCCTGTCTGGCAACGGTGCTGGTCGGAGAGGACCCCGCTTCGGTCACGTATGTCCGTATGAAACGGACGCGGTGCGCAAAGGCAGGTATCCAGTCCCGGCACATTGCCTTGCCCGCAGCTACCACGACTGCCGAACTGATCGACACCCTCGCCGGCTTGTCCAATGATCCGGAAGTGCACGGCATCCTGCTCCAGCATCCTTGCGGTCCGCACATCGACGAGCGAGCAGCGTTCGAAGCCATCGCCCCGGAGAAGGATGTCGACGGGGTCACGACGCATTCCTTCGCCGCGATGACCTTCGCGCTGCCGGGCTTCGTCTCCTGCACTCCGGGCGGGATCATGCGACTGCTGGAGGAGTACGACGTCGGTCTCGCCGGCAAGCACGCCGTCGTGGTGGGTCGCAGCGCGATTCTCGGCAAACCGGTGGGGATGCTCCTGCTCTCCCAGGATGCGACGGTGACCTACTGCCACTCCCGCACGGCTGACCTGTCAGCGATTGTCCGGGAAGCGGACATTGTCGTAGCGGCCGTGGGACGGCCTCGGTTGATCAGGGGTGAGGACATCAAGCCTGGCGCGGTGGTGATCGACGCCGGCTACAACTCGGGCAACGTCGGCGACGTCGACTTCAACGCCGCTCTCACCCGCGCCCGTCTGATCACCCCGGTGCCCGGCGGAGTCGGGCCGATGACCATCGCCGTCCTGCTCGCACAGACCGTGGAAGCGGCCGCGAACCAGCTCGGATTTCAGGAGCTCTGACCTCCTCGTCAGAATCCCAAAGATGCCCTGACGGCAAGGTTCGGCCCGTGGAAGAAGTGGTACTCCGGCTGGAGGAGTTGCTGTTCCCGTCGATCGCAGATGTGGCGGTGCTGTCGGTCGACGTGAACGACGAGGCGGTACGCAGAGAGGCCCGAAGCACGGCGGCTGGGGCCGTCTGTGCCGGATGCGGGAGCTGATCACGGCGGGATCGCTCCTCCCTGCGCTTTCCTGGTGGTGTGCCCAGCGGAGGGAGGCGGCTCGCACTCTGCTTACGTGTCCGCAGGTTTCTCTGCCCGGTCATCTCGTGCGGACGGCGGACCTTCGGGGAACAGTGGTCAGGGTTGACCCGCCGTTACGGCAGGCGGACCGAGCGGCTGCGGTCGACGTTGGCTGCGGTCGGCCTCGCGCTCGCCGGCCGGACCGGTGCCCGGCTCTCCAGCGCCTTCGGAGTGGCCGTCAACCGCAGCACGGTGCTACGGCTGGTCACGGCATGGCCCCACCCTCAGAAGCCGTTGGCATACCGATGAGGGAGTCCGTCGATCGAAGGAGTCTCGTTCGGTTGATCGCGGGCCCTGCCGGCATGAGAGCAGGGCTTGGCGGTACGGGGAGGATTCGGGGGAGCGGACGGCCGCACGCTGCTACGGTCGAGCGCCATGAGCTGGCTTCCCGACGACTTCGTCCACCCCGTCCTGGTACCGCTGCCGGGCGGTGGTCATCACCTGCGGCCGATCCGGGAGGCGGACACATCGCTCGACTATCCGGCTGTGATGGGTTCGCGCGAGCGGCTGTGGACCATCTTCGGCCCGGCCTGGGGCTGGCCCGCGCCCACGATGACCTACGAAGCCGACCGGGCCGACCTCTTGCGGCACGAGAGGGAGATCGCCGCACACCAGTCCTTCAACTACGCGCTGTTCGATGCGGCGGAGACAGCTCTGCTCGGCTGTGTCTACATCGACCCGCCGGAGAGAGTCGGCGCGGACGGCGAGATCTCCTGGTGGGTGGTGGACGAGCTGGTGGGCAGCAAGGTCGAGCAAGCCCTCGACGCGCTGGTGCCGCAGTGGATCGCCGCCGACTGGCCCTTCGAGCAGCCGCGCTTCCTTGGCCGCGAGATCTCCTGGCCGGACTGGCTCGCCCTGCCGGAACATCCCGACGCGTAAGCAGCTGTTGTCGTAATGATCTCGGGACTCGGTGATCGAACAGCCGTCTCGATTGTGTGGTCGTCGGGTGCTCGATGCCTGCGCGGAGGGCCTCCTGAACAGCTCGCTGGTGTCGAATCACCGAGCATCAGGAGGCCCTGGTGTCACAGCCTTGTGCGCCGATGCCCGTGCAGTCCACCGCGGGCACCCGGGAGTGTGGCTGTCTCGCTCACCGGTTCGGAAACGCGGCCGACCATCCCCTGCGCGAGCGCCTGTATCCGACCGACATGTCGGACGCGGAGTGGGTGGTGGTACGGCCGTTGCTGCCGGTGCCGGGCTGGATGCGGGGCCAAGGCGGGCAGCCGGAGGCGTCCTGCCACCGCGCAATGCTGGACGCGATCGGCTATCTCGTGGATAACGGCATCACGTGGCGGGCGATGCCGGCCGACTTCCCACCGTGGGACCGGGTTTATGCGTTCTTCCGCCGCTGGCGCGACCACGACCTGGTCCGGGAGTTCCATGACCGGCTGCGCGAGCAGGTTCGGGAGAGGGCAGGACGCGAAGCCCTGCCGACGGCTGGGGGCGTCACAACTCGGCCGCCGTCACCCCGCGTCGTCCCCGACTGGATCCTCCGCCGGTCCGCGTCCCTGACAGAGACCGCCGCCTTCAGCTCAAGACGGTCCTGGTCCACTGCCCCGAACTTGACGCCCTGACCCCCAAGTAGCAGGCGCACCTGTCCACGCTGGGCATCGAGCCGCTTCATGCCCCCTCCCGTTCCGACAGCCACGCCCCCGAAGGGCCCGGACAAGGCGCAGCAGACGGCGGGGCGGGACCGGCTTGCCCAGGACCACCTGGTCGTGCTGCGGAAGCTGGGGGGCCGTGGGCTGAGGGGTGTTGCTGCCTTCGATCAGAGATCCGCCGGTACTGGCCGTGCAAAGGCCGGCGTACACGCGAATGCGCTCAGCCAGGTACGCGGATACGTACACAGGTTGCGGGCCGGCCCGAGCGCGGCCGCGGCCATCCGCCATCCGTCATCCGTCATCCGTCGTCTCAGGATGGCGGACACACACTGCCGGCCAGGGCTCCCTGCGGCCGACGCCTGCATCGCCCGCAGGGAGCCCTGGACGGGCATTCAGACGACGATGACCCGGCGCCCGCGGGAGTGGCCTGCCTGGCTGTCGATGTGTGCCGCCGCGGCTTCGGCGAGCGTGTACGACTTCTCGACCGGGATGTGCAGCTTTCCCCGCGAGATGAGGTCTGCGGCCAGCGCGAGCGCCTCCTGGACGCTCCCGGCTACGCCGGAGAATCGGACACCGAGCTCCGGCGCACCGAGATCGGCGATGGAGATCACCTTCTGCGGGTTCCCGGCCAGTTCGACGAGCTCGCGGATCACGCCCGAGCCGGCCAGATCGAGGGCCGCGTCGACCTGGCCGAGCTGCCGCACCCGCTCGACCCAGCCCTCGTCGTACGTCGTGGCGAGGGCGCCCAGACTGCGCAGATAATCCTGGTTCGCTGCCCCGGCCGTGCCGATCACCGTGATGCCGCGGTCGCGGGCGATCCGCAGCACCGCTGAGCCGACTCCCCCGGACGCGCCGCTGACCAGCAGGGTCTGCCCGGACTGCACACCGGCCTCGCGAATGATGCGCAGCGCGGTCTCCACTACGGACGGGTATCCGGCCGCCTCTTCGAACGTCAGGCCCTCGGGCATACGAGCCCAGGCCGACAGTACGGCGAACTCGGCATACGTGTGGGAGCCTTCGCCGAACACCTGGTCACCCACCTCGACTTCTTCGACACCCTCGCCGACCTCGTCCACCACCCCGGAGGCGTCCAGCCCGACTCCGGAGGGCAACTCGATCGGATGGGCCCCCAACTTCTGTCCTTCACGGATCCTCCAGTCGACGGGGTTCACGCCCGCCGCCCTCACAGCGACGCGTATCTGGCCGGGGCCCGCGTGGGGCTCCTCGGCGTCCACGAGGTGCAGGACGTCCGGACCGCCGAACTCGGCGAAGCTCACTTTCCTCATGCGGCAGACCGTAGCACTAACGGTTAGCCTTTTGAAACCGATGCAGTTTCGTATCTGATAGCGTCAGGGTATGACCGTGACGTCCGGACGCCGTGAACGCAAGAAGGCCGCAACGCGCCAGAGGATCGCCGACACCGCCCTCCAACTCTTCCTGGAACGCGGGTACGAGGCGGTGGGAATCCGTGACGTAGCTGCCGAGGCCGACGTGGCCGTCACCACGCTCTTCTCCCACTTCGCCTCGAAAGAGGCCCTGGTCTTCGAGCGGGACGATGACTTCGAGCAACGCCTCACGCAGGCGGTCACCGGCCGGACGCCGGACGAGCCGCTCATCCCCGCGCTGCGCCGGGAGATCCAGGCCCTGGTCCGCCATTGCACGGCGGACAGCGCCACCCCGATATGGCGCATGATCAACGGCTCTCCCGCCCTGCGGGAGTACGAGGAGTCGAT
Organism: Streptomyces sp. NPDC005803; assembly: GCF_040630435.1. Classification (NCBI taxonomy): domain Bacteria; kingdom Bacillati; phylum Actinomycetota; class Actinomycetes; order Kitasatosporales; family Streptomycetaceae; genus Streptomyces; species Streptomyces sp. NPDC005803. The sequence continues at coordinate 78,404 of NZ_JBEXXO010000002.1, forward strand.
GAGGCTGCGCCACGCGGAGACGCTGGCAGCGACCATCGCCGCCGATCCCGACCTGTCACAGACCACAACGGCGAGCCGGACGATCGCGCGGTTCGTGATCGACGCCTACTCACTGGCCCGCGAGGCGCCCGATCCGGACGCCGCGTTGGACGAGATCTTCCGGATGATCGAGGCAGCCTGGGCCGTCACCCGCCCCTCGGGAAACCCCACCGGCCCGGCCGGACTGTAGTCAGCACTCGACCCAGCCCCGAGCTCGCCCGTCCGGGAGGCCATCGCCGGCGTGCACGGCTTCATGTGTACGTACGGCCGTACCCGACTGAGCACACAGACCTGTACACCGACAGCAAGAGGAGTTCCGAGGGACTGGCCTACTTGGCCCATTCGGCCCAGGAAGCCCACGGGCGCATGGTCAGCGAGGAGGCCGAGGTGATCCGCTGGACATCCGGTGAGGGGTCCCTCGAGTAGTACCAGCGTTGATCGAAGCGATGTGTTCCTCGGACGCCACTGCGACACGGCGGTGACAGCAAACGGCTTGTCTCAACCTGTTGATGACGCTTTCGTATCTACACGAGCGCCGCCCGATTCGCGGTGGCGCGCCGATATCAGGGGTGGGATCAGCGTTGAGGAACACGTTAGGAAGAGGCGGCAGACTGACGACGGTGCTGCTGGCGGGCGCGCTGGCCGGATCGGCGCTGACGACGGCCACCGGTACCGCGTCCGCAGCCCCAGGGGTCGCGGCGGTGGCCGCGGTGCCGTCGGGTCCGGGCATGGAGCTGTCGGCCGCGTCGTTCACGCAGATGACGGTGGACGAGGTCAGCCGGCGCGTGTGGATCGCCGGGGACCGGGTCTATCCCGACGGATCGCGGGACGGCGAACTGGTCGGCGTGCTCTACGGGGGTGTCGGGCCCGCCGTCGCGAGCGCCCATATGACCGCCCCCCTGTCCGGCGTAGCGGTGGAGCCGGACGGCTCGAAGGTCTATGCCGGGCAGTCGGACCACATCGCCAACTACTCCCACCACACCGGGTTTTTGGACCCCCTCGACCCGATTCCGGCCCCGGCCGACGGCTGTGGGCGGGAGCTGGTGCACACCGGCGGGCGACTGTTCTTCACCAGCCGGCCGGCCGCGTCGCCGGAGGGCTGCGCCGGCGCGCCGGGCAGTGTCGGCGTCGCCGCGACGCCCGACGGCGGCAAGGCCGGGCAGGTCATGTACTCGAGCTCCCGGGTCCATCTCGAGGGAGGGCCTGGAGGTCTGCTGGTGACCGCTCCAGAGCGCTGGTCCCCGACCGACGATCCTGACCTGGGGATCTACCGGGTGACCGACGGGGCGGACGGGAACCTGCTGGAGTTCCTGGGTGAGCGCCGGTTCACCGAGGACGGCACGGGCCGGGGCATGGACTTCCGGGACGCCGACTTCTCAGCGGACGGCTCCGTCCTCGCGGTGGCCGACGGGGTCCGGGGAACCGTACTGCTCAGCGGCCAGGACGCCCGCTTCCTCGAGAACCACTACGCGCCGCTGCCGGAGGGCGTGGCGCCCACGGCCGTCGCCTTCAGTCCCGACGGCAAGTGGTTCGCCCAGGGCGGCGCGGCGTCGGGCGATACAGCCGACCTGACCCTGGCGTTCGCCGACCCGTCGGTCGAACGGCAGCCGCTGCGTATCAGCTTCGAGGACGAGGCCGCGGGCCACCGCGTCGTCCCGCGGGGCATGGAGTTCTCCGGGGACGGACAACAGCTCTTCGTCGTGACCTCCAACCCGGAGGGCACGAAGTTCTGGCTGCACACGATTCAGACCCGGGAAGCCCTGGCCCCGTCGCGGTTCGTGGACGTGACGCACGGCCCCGCCGTCGCCGGGGGGCCGTTCAGAGTGACCGGACGACTGGACCTGGACGGACTGGCACCTACCGAGGCGCCGCGGATCACCGTGCAGCGGCTCAACGGCCTGGAGGTCACCGACCTGCCGCCCCTCCCGGTCGCCGAGGACGGAACGTTCGTCCTGGAGGATGTTCTGCCGGACCTGGTCGGGAACGTCCAGTACATACTCGGCTATGCCGGTGACGAGGTCCACTCCCCCTCGGAGCACTGGCTTGTGGTGGACACGGTCGAGGCGTCGAGCACGGGACCCGCGGCGGCCGGTAGCCGGTAGTCGGCTCACGGTACGGCGGGCTACCTCGGGGGCCTGGCCGGTCATGGAGAAGGTGAGCGGCCCCGGCGGGCGTCCGAGGGGTTCGTACAGTCATGTTCGGCACAAGCCGGGCCGGGGCCATCAGCACACACACCACGACCGCCCCGCTTCGAACCATGCGCCCCGCCTCTCGACGAACCCGGAACGCACCAAGCCCCCGCAGCACCCCCGCACACGCGTTGGCCGGCCTCGGACGTGACCGGGCCGGCCCTGACCCCGCGCCGACGGCGCCCTCCCCCGGATTGTCCAGGGGTGGGTGCCGACGTCGGAGGTTCTCAGCACTTCATGGTGGCGCAGGACAACCCGTCGAGGCCCTTGAACTCGCCCAGACAGACGCCACTACGGGCAGGACTCAGCCCGTGGGGCACTGCGGCGTGGGTGCGTCGGCGTCCTTCCGGAAGCCGCCGTCGGTGAGGGATGCCTCCCATTGGAATGGCGGGCAGGCGATCAGCGGCACGGTGACGGAGATGCTCTTCGACTCGCCGGGGGCGAGTGACCCCAGATTGCAGATCGCGTCCTCGTCGGCAAAGAGGCATGCCGACGCCGGTGTGAACTTGAAGTTCGAGTGGATGTAGGAGGCCCCGAAGACCCTGAGTCCCGCGTTCTTGGTCTCCTTGTAGCCGTTGGTGACGGTCAGCGTGTAGCTGGCCATCGGCGGGTCGTACTCAGTCTTCCCCGCCGTGGCAGTGGGGTCACTGATGTTGGCCCGCAGCCGCTCCGTATCGACCGGGGTCTCGAAGGAGGCGTTCACGTCCATCGTGCCGTTGGTGCTGACTCCGTACTCGGCTCCGCCGTCGGACCAGGAACCGTCGAGGGTCACGTTCGCGGTGACCTCGTAGTTTCCGGGGCCCGGGTACTGAAGGCGGTCGCTGAGGCTGAAGTACCCGATCAGGTTCCCGTCCTTCTTGAGGGTGTAGTACGCGGACTGCCTGGTGCAGCCGCGCCAGCTGTCGAGGAGGCCCGGCTTGCACTGGGCCTCCAGCGTGATCCACATGTCGTGTGCATCCTCGTTGAGGCACAGCTGCCCCCACGTCTTCTTTGCGTTGGTGCCGTCAAATTGCTGCTCGGTGCAGACCTTCTGCGTGTCCGTCGGAGCAGCGACGGAAGTGCCGGCCATGGACAGGCTGAATGAGCCGGCGAGAGCGACAGCGGCGATGGCACGCCTCTTGTTGATCATTCCCTATGAACGACATCGGGCGCACCACGTCACGGGGCTCGTCCGGAATTACGCCGCAGAGCTGCAGGTCGGGCAGCATGAGCACCGGTCCGGCCCAGAGAAAGACGACCCCCCGGCGGCGCTCGGTCGCGGCGGGACCGGTGCACTTGCCGACGGGTGCCCGCCCGGCTCTGCCCCCCCCAGCATCCATGCCAGGTCCCCCAGCCTGCTGGTCTTGCCGGGGCCCGGCTCACCGAGAACGACCTGGACGGGCCGGCCCGGCTCCGCCGCCTCTGCTCCTCCAGGTGTCGCGCCAGTGCCTCCTCCTGGCCGCGGACTACGTACACGTCGGCCAGGGCTACTGCGTCGGGGCCGCTGAACGCGCTGGTCCGGGCGAGCGCACTGTCACTGGCATGCTCCAGGTACGTGTGGTGGCTTCTGCCGCCGTCGGCGGACCGGCGGGTCGGCGACCAGCAGCTCGCCAGCCCGTTCCGTCCGTGGGCCGGGCAGCCGGCCGCCCACCCGGCCCACGGAAATCATGGGGTCGAAGACACACAGTCAGTCCAGGCTGTGCGGCAGGTCGGGGGTGGCGCTCCGCCCCTGCTCCCGCCGGGCTCCACCCGCGTGGCGATCTCGCAGCGCGGCAGACGGTCATCGAGGAACGATCACTGCCGCTCCCGTGCTACATATCTGGACATGAACACGTCTGGCAGGGGCGGCAGTTCGGGCGCTGTGCACGAGTGGGTCAACACGTTGGGGGTGTTGTTCGCGGTCGGTCTTTCCCTCTTCACTCTGTACCGAGATCAGACGCAGCGGTCCAACGATCAGGCCCGGGAGGCGATGAAGGTCAATATGTACTGGACTGGTCCGGCGGCCGCGCCCACCGGGGTGATGGTGGAGAACCAGCAGTCGATCCGCATCGAGGATGTGACCGTTCGGCTTGAGGTGGGCGGCGCGAGCGTCCAGCAGGTTCGGTTCGGTGAGGTGCATTCATGCACGCTCGATTGGTTCCCCTTCGGTGCCCACCAGTCGCAGGTGAGGAATGACGCCTTGGTCGTGCTTCAGTTCCGGGATGCGTCAGGTCGTTGGTGGCGGATGAAGCCGGGGCCGGTTCTGGACAAGATCGGTGACAGGGAAGCTCGCCGGGAGGGCGGGGACGATCTGGTTGCTGCCTGGGGCCTTGAGCGCGGGACCAGCCCTTCCAACGGCTGCGTCTAGCGCCCGCTAGGCCGTGTCTGATAATTGATCTTGTGGCTGGTCGAGGTGAACTGACGGATGCGGCGTGGGAGCAAATACGACCGCTGCTTCCTGCGATGGATGGGCGGGGTAGGCCCTGGCGGGATCACCGGCAGGTGATCGATGGGGTGCTGTGGCGGCTGCGGACCGGTGCTCCGTGGCGAGATCTGCCCGAGCCGTACGGCCCGTGGCAGACCGCCTACGAACGCTTCGCCCGCTGGGAAACCGATGGCACATGGGCAAGGTTGCTCGAGCTCGCGCAGGTCCGCGATGACGCGGTGGGCCGCATCGAGTGGACCGTGTCGGTGGACTCCACCATCAATCGTGCCCACCAGCATGCCGCCGGCGCCTGCAAAAGGGGGAGCCCTGCGGGGACAAATTGGAGGATCCGCAACGCTCGGCGGCGCGGCAGGCTCTCGGCCGATCCCGGGGAGGGCTGACCACCAAGGTCCACCTGGCCGTCGACGGACGAGGCCTGCCGCTGTCCATCGTCCTGACACCGGGCAACGTCAACGACTCCACGATGTTCGACGCAGTCCTGGACGCCATTTACGTTCCCCGGTCCGGGATGGGCAGGCCACGACGCCGACCTGACCGGGTGCTGGCCGACAAGGCGTACTCCTCCCGGGCTATCCGGGCCGCGCTCAGGCATCGTGGCATCAAAGCCACTATCCCCGAACGCTCCGACCAGGTCGGCAACCGGCGCCGAAAGGGCAACGCCGGCGGCCGCCGCCCCGCCTTCGACCGGGAGGCATACAAGCACCGAAACGTCGTTGAACGCTGCTTCAACCGGCTCAAACAGTTCCGGGCCGTCGCCACACGGTTCGACAAGCTCGCCACCCGCTACCAGGCGGGACTGCAGCTGAGTTCGCTCATCTTGTGGCTACGCGATCTGGTGCCGTGACCACCGGGCGAACAGACTTCGCCGCCTGCGAGGCTGAGTCGTGAACGCCGTTTGCGGGACACCCAGCGCATCGAGCCGTGACATGAGCCGAACCTCTTGCTCTGATGTGACAGCGATCCACAGGACTGTGCCTGTGTCGCTGGCGCTGAAGATCTCTCGACCCTGTCGCCACGCCTCGGCATGAATCGTGTAGGGAGCCAAGGCCAGAAACACGTCGAACTGCGTGTCGTCGCGGACATCGACGTCAATCCCCATGCCAGGATCAGCTTTCGCAGGCCGGACGCCCTCGGCCACCTCGTTGGCGGCCATCGACAACACCTGCTCGTACGCGGGCGCCACTTCCGGTGGCCATGCGATATCGCTGTAGGCATCGACGTGAGCCGTCTCGATGCTGTCTCGCAGGACACGAAGCGCCTCGCGGTGAACACGTACCACGTCTGCCGCCTCCAGGCCGTCTCGGAGGAACAGGTCTCGACGTGGTTCAGCGGCTTCACTGGTCATGCGGCTCAGCCTTTCACGTGCCGATGTCGTCCGTTTGAAGGGCCTGACCGGCTGCGGCTGCCCTTGTGGCCACGCAGCTGACGACTTCCCTCGCCCACAGCTTGATCATTTATCAGACAGGGCCTAGCGCCACGGCCGGCCGCTCGCCCGGCTCCAAGGTCGAGGAGATCGGCGGTCATGGCCGCCACTCCGCCCGGTGGTCGGGGTGGCGGCGTAGACACAGCTCGCCGACGCCGGCAACCATCGAAGTGAAGGTCAGCTGCCGCTGACATCTGGGCTGCACTATCTCGAAGCACGGTGGCCCACCAGCAGATGAACCCACGTCCGACCCCTACGCCGACCAGCTCGCACGAGCCGTCGACGCCGTCCTGTCCTTTCCGAAATGACAACTGGAAGGTCTCTCCGAACCGTTCGAGCAGGCCCATCCCGAACAAGTTGATCCTTGCGGGACCGACGTGCGTGGGGCGTCCCGTCCGGGACTGATTCACCCTTCGTCGGCAGTCTCCAGGATCGCGCGGAGGCGCGACAAGCATTCACTGACGAAGGCGGGATAGGTGCCCCAGTAGTACGACACCCCGCTGACTCCGACGGCGATGGCCCACGCCCGGGCACGCAACCACGTCACGTCGTCGAGGCTCATGGCGTTCCAGTACGCCTGCCGAGCCGTGGGCGGAAGGTCCCACAGAGGCGAGTGCTCGGCATCGGGAAAGCCGACCGAGAGGCATCCGAAGTCGATGACCGCATGCAGCTTTCCCTGCTGGACCCCGAGGTTGGTGGCTTTGAGGTCGCCGTGCAGCCAGACCTCTCGGCCGGATGGCTCGGGCAGGGCGAGCGCGCTCTGCCACAGGTGTCGCAAGCGCGCGATGTCGAGATCGAGACCTGGGATCGTTCGACAGACGTCGAAGCACCCACTGATCCACCGGTCACAGTCCGGCAAGGCACCTCCGCGGTACCAGCTGAGCTCGCCTTGACGAGCGGCTCCCATGAGGGGGAGGGAGTGCAGCCTCCGCACGATCGCTGCCAGGTCCGCCCCGAAGGCGGGCCAGTCGGTGACCGATCCTGGGCCGGCTTCCTCGCCGTCGATCCAGCGGTAGACCGACCAGACAAGCGGAAAGGCCGAACCCGGCGTACCGGCGTGCACCGGCTCCGGGATGCGACAGGGAAGATGCGGAGCCAGCCGCGGCAGCCACGTCTGTTCCTTCTGTACCGCCTTCGCGTTGTCCGGTGTGCGCGGCAACCGTACGAGCAACTGGTTGCCGAGCCGATACATCGTGTTGTCCGTGCCCGCACCGGCCGGCGAGATGGGGAGGCCGGCCCATTCCGGGCGCTGCTCCCGCAGCAGCGCTCGGACGATGGCCTCGTCCACATCGACCTCGTTCTCATGAAGTGTCACGGTGACAGCCTTCTCCCCGGACTTCGCCGTCACCAGTGAAATATTCGAGGCGGTCGTCGCTCGGAGCTCGATCCGCTGAGGATCCGCCGTGGCAGGTGACACAGAGCGAAGATCTGGCAGTTCCCATGGGACAGGACAGACGCCAGCCGCTCCAGCGGTGTTCCTTGGAACGAGATCTGACGGTCTCAGCCAAGCGTGTGGGATCCCATGTCCAGCGGACATGGGACTGCACCATCCAATCCCCGGCGACGAGTGGCTCTTCGAAGGCAGGACCGATCACGCTCCTGGAGAGGACATGCGACGTCGCCTTCGAGCTGCGCGGATTCCTGGAGGCGGATCCGCTGGGATGATCCGAGGTGACCGACCACTCCCATCCACCACGTACAACCCATGCCCGCCGACTCCCGACGGAACGGAAGTGTGAGAAGGGGCTTATCTTCTCGGGCATGGATCATCAGGGACAGTTTCGTCGGGCAGCGCTTGAGTTGGGCATCCCGGACGACGAGATCAGCAGGTTCAGCCAGCACCTTCGTCTGGCGATCGGATTGTCCGGGGGCGGCGATGGTTCTCCGGTCGGGCACATCGGTGGGTTGCCCCGACTGCCGGTGGGCATGAAGTGGCCGTCCGCCGGGGACATTCCCTTGCCGTTGCTCCTTTCCGTCGATTGTGGGGCGCTGCCGAGGGTCGACGGCTTCGACCTGCCGGCGGACGGGACGCTGCTCTTCTTCGTTCACCAAGAGATGGACTTCGGCGCATCGCGGGCCGATCCGGGGCAGTACGCGCGAGTCGTGTATGTACCGGACGGCACCGAAACCGCGGTGGCCGAACCCCCCGACTCCGCGTGTGCCGGCGAGCGGATCGACGTCTGCGCCGATCTCAGAGCCGATCTACCCCTGTGGCTCGAGGAGGGCGACGAGGACTGGCACGAGTTCTGGGAGGATCTCGAGTGGGACGACATGTCACCCTTCCAGCAGCAGTTGGCCCGGTACATGGAGCGTGAGCTGCCGCACCTGGACCAACTCCGGTCTCTGGCCTACGGCCTCTGGTCCTCCGGCGCCTACCGCGTCATCGGCGGGTACGCCGATGACGAGGCGACGGTCGGCAGCATCATGGCGAAGACCCTCGGGAAGGGAGAATGGCTTTCCTATCTGGACGAGGACGCGCTCCAACTGGCGAGCGAATGGATACCGCTCGCCAATGAAGGACGGGTCTACGAGGAGTACTACACGAAATTCATGATCCGTCACGACGACCTGGCCGCCGCTCGGTGGGACAAGGCGCTGGCCGTGACCATTTTTGACGCCCCGTGATCAGGTTCGCCGCACCTCTACCCAGGGGGAGCTGGCGAAGGCTGTGCACAAAGGCTGTCCAGGCGTCCGCGCCAACGGTCACGACCGGGCCGCCAGGGTTCTTGCTGTCGCGGACGGGAACGGTGGGGCAGGCGTCGCTCTGGGCCACCTCGACACACTGAGCCCTTCCCATCATCCGGCTGAGCAGGCCGGTTGAGCAGGCCAGCTGCAGGGCAAGGACGGACTGGACGAGAGCGGTGACTTGGGAAAGCGCGTGCCCCCGCGGCCTGTAACGGACAGTCCGGCGATACCGCAGGGCTCTGGCACCTGAGGGTGGCGGGAGTGATCGGCAAGACGTGCTGCGTGATCACCGACGAGACGGACCACTCCGCTGGCGCACTGGAGGTGAGGGGGGTTCGCTATCCACTTCGTGAAGAAGATCGATCAGCCGGCAGGGCCTCCAGCGCTGGAAGACCAATACACCACCCACGACGCTCGCCCTTGACAGACTGCGGTCGGTGAAGCTGTGCGCTGGGGCGGCGGGAGCGAGCCGGAGGGTGTGCGGAAACCCCCGCCGGCCCGGACGAGGAGGTCTCCGCCACCAGCCAGACGGGACGGCCGTCCCGTTCGAAGCGCTTGATGATGGCCTCGCTTTCGAGCATCGCAGCGACCTACCGGCTGGCCATGGGGACGGCGGTGGGAGGGTCGGTGATGCGGCGCACTGCTTCCAGGGAGGCGGCGCGGTGCTCGGCAAGCCGACTGACGGAGCAAGGCTCGCTTCCGGTGACAGCGGCCGGGCATATCGTTTTGGATCAGTTAGTCATTGGTCTGGACGGGCCGTTGAGTGACGCGCAATGGGCGCGGCTTGAGCCATTACTGCCGGACCACCGCACTCCGAAGCGAGGTGGCCGCTGGCGGAACCACCGTGAGGTGATCGATGCGGTCGCCTTCACGTCCGAACCGGCACGCAATGGGGCCACCTGCCAAAGAAGTACGACAACCGGCGTGGCGTCTACAACCGGCTGCGCATGTGGCCCGGCGACGGGAGCTGGGAACGGCTGTTCACCACGTTGATGGTCCAGGCGGACGCCGACGAGGACCTCAACTGGGTCGTCACGCTGGACGCCGCGATCGTGCGCACCATCAGCACGCGGCCGGAGCCCGCAAGAAGGGGGCCCGGATCGCGAACCGGGCGATCACGCCATCGGTCGGTCCCGCCCGCTGATCCGATCGGATCAGCGGGCCTGCTGCTGAGTAGCGCTGCTGAGTACGGATCGGACCGTCATCGCGGGGTCGGACGCTGAAGCTGGTATGGCGCGGCAGCGCCCACCACACTCTTGCCCATTTCTAGCCTGTTGGCTGTGTGGGAGCGTGACTTACGGCTTGTCAGCCGGCTTGAGGCTCTCGGTCGGTCCAGCGAAGGCGAGGAACAAGGAACGAGAACTGAGAAGCCACAGGCCGTTGACCTTGAGGAAGACGTCCTCGTAGTGGCCCACTTGGGTAGGAGGCCGTGGGGGCACGTAGCCGTTGGTGTATCCGTCGACACGATAGGTCGTGAAGTAAGTGGTCGCCGTTGCTGTTGCCTCGGATGTGAGGGTCACCAGGATATTCGTGCATATCCGACGTGAGAGGCGGTCTGCGGGACGACCAGCGAAATAGGACCGCAGTGCGTCACGGCCCTGGACCCGGCGGTCGCCTTCAGCCCATTCCCAGACTCCGTCCTCCGCGAACAGCTCGGCCACCTCACCCGGGTCGCCGAGGTCGAGCGTGTGGACAAACTTGACGATCAGGCGCTCGCAAGCTCGCTCAGCGAGGAGACGGTCCGTGGGATCAAGGGTTGCAGTGGTAGACATCCCCGATGTCTACCAGGGTGGCAAAGGGCATCGCGACACCTTTTGACGCCCGCGCGATCTCACCCTGAAGCAGCTTCGATTCGCCTCCGTGCCGATGAACTCCACAGAGCGGGAGCGATCCGACCGACCGACAAGCCATAAGCCCTGTCTGACAAGTACTGCGCGACTGAGAGAGCTTGCTGTATCGGATGTGCGCTGGGCGCTCGTTCTGCGGGCGAGTTTGGGCATCTTCCGATGCGTGGTGCACGTCCTACAGGACGTGCACCATCAGCACGATGGCGAGGGCAACTCCGAGCAGGCCCGCCATGTCGTAGTGCTTCCAGAATGGTGTGCGGGAAACGAGCGCCGTCTCCGCGCGCTCAGGAGCCACCGGGTCGTAGAGGACGGCAACGCTGTCCCCCTCTCGGGTGCCGGCGGGGACGTGGGCTTCATCTGCGCTGTGTGTCCGCTTGACACCGTCTGGCGTCGTGTAGCTCAGAAGGAACTGCGGGCCGCCCTTCCCTCGCCAGTCACGATCGAAGCACCGAGCGGTGACCTCGACACCCCGGAAACGAAGCGTCAGCCGGCGCCGCATCTGCCACACCACTGTCAGCAAAAGCAAAGCTGCGACGCCGTCGTAAGCGATCATGTCCTGCACCCTCAGAACTCCTCGGCTTCGCAGCGGCACTGATGAGCATTCAACCAGCCGTCGGCGCCCTCGAGGACTACGTTGCCGACTCGCGGAGCCAGAGGATGAGTGAGGCGAGGTGGAGTCGGCCCGGGTAACGAGCGGCGAGCTTGTCGAAGCGGGTCACGATCGCCCTCCTCCGCCGACCCCTGGCGCCCGGAGCTCCCTCGGGTCGTCCCCGGGCTTGCAGCACATCACCCACGACACGGCTCTACGTGCGCCAACGCCGTTCCCGTTACCGGATGTCGTGGTCGGGGTGGGCCCCGTCGTACTGGTGCCGAGCCTCGGCGATGACGGCGCGATGGGCGAGGGACCAGTCGGCGAGTGCTTTGACCAGGTGGGTCAGGCTGTCCCCCGTCGCGGTCAGGCGGTAGTCGACCTGGGCCGGGACGGTTGGGTACACGGTGCGCAGGACGAGTCCGTCGCGTTCCAGCCTGCGCACGGTGAGGGTGAGCATGCGCTGGGAGATGCCGTGGATGGCGCGTTGCAGTTCCCGGAAGCGACGTGGCCCGCCGGCGAGTTCGACGATCACGAGTACCGACCACTTGTCCCCGATGCGGTCCAGGACGTCGCGGATCCCACAGTCCGGGTGTTCTTCGTGCCCGCAGGGGTCGAGGTCGGCGGGTGCGGTGGTTACCTCGGTGTGCGTGGGTGACATCGAACTGCCTCCTTGTGGCCTGTCCTTGAGCGGATCAGGATCAAGCGTAGTTACTGAAGAGAACCACGACGGAAGACTGTGACTGACATGATCCTGGTGACCGGAGCGAACGGGCAGCTCGGCTCAGCCGTGCTCGCGGCGCTGCACACCCTCGGTGCGCCCGCGACGGGCGGCAGCCGTACCCCGGGCGGGGGGATGCGGAGGCTCGATTTCGACGACCCCACCGGCATCGATCTCGCCGGTGTGTCGACCCTGGTACTGATCTCTGCCGGCTATGCCGAGGACGACCAGGTCATCAGGCGGCACGCGGCCGTCCTTGACGCCGCCGTGCGAGACGGCGTCCGGCATGTGGTCTACGCGAGCCTGACCGGCGCCGGTGACCATCTCGCTTTCGCCCTGGCGCACCGTGCGACCGAACGGCTCCTGCGGGCCTGCGGTCTGCCCTGGACGATCCTGCGCAACGGCCTGTATGCCGAACTCTTCGGCGGTCTGGTGATGTGGGCCGACCATGGGATGGAGTCCGCATTCGGCGACGGCGCTCTGGCCGCGGTCGCTCGTGTGGACCTCGCCGAGGCTGCGGCGATCATCGCAGCCGGTCCGGCACGCCACGGCGGGCGCACCTACGACCTGACCGGCACGCCGATCACCGCAGCTCAGGTCGCCGACCGGCTCGTCGTCCCGCACCGGACCATCGGCCTGGCCGAGTACCGACGCAGGCTCCACGACGAGATGCCTGAATTGCTGCCCTTCCAGCCGCCCATGCTCGTCTCGATCGCGACCGGCATCCGGCACGGCTTCCTGAGTGGCACCGGTTCCGACCTCTCCGACATCCTCGACCGCCCGGTCAGCGACCCACTGATGACGGCTGTCGCCGCCGCGTCCGCCACGAGACCGGGGCGCGGTCAGGAAGCGGCGCGCAGCACGCGGCGGACGACGACATGAGTCCTTCCCTGCCTGTCGAGCACCCTCGTGGTGTCAGAGGTGGTCTGTAGGGAAGCTACCGTCCGGCGCGAGGACCTCCGCACGGAGCATGGAGGCAACCCGACTGCGGGGAGCGTCGAAGCCGCAGCTACGACGCTCCCCGCCGCTACCGCGGGCGCGAGGGCAGCTCGAAGTGCCATGTGAACACGCGGAATCCTGGACGGACCCGGACCCGGGCTCGGACTCGGACTCCGGACTCCGGACTCCGGGCTCGGACTCGGACTCGGACTCGGGCTCGGACTCGGGCTCGGGCTCGGACTACGCACTCGGACTCCGCACTCCGGACGGTCCGTCCTGCACCGGCTATGCGGTGGGCGGGACGTGGGTGTCCGGTGCCAGGGTGCGCAGGACATCGAACTCGTTGCCTTCGGGGTCGGCCATGACCACCCAGCTCCGGGCGGGGTCGTGGCCCATGTCCACCCTGGTGGCACCGAGGCTGAGCAGCCGTGCGACTTCTTCGTCGGTGCTGTTGTCGACGGGGCTGATGTCGAGGTGGAGCCGGTTCTTCACGGTCTTGGCCTCAGGCACCTGTATGAAGACCAGGGTGGGCGGCATCTGGCTTGCCCGCACCGCCTCGACGGTCGGCTCCCAGGAGCCGATCTCGGCCTGGCCCTCACTCCGGTCGAGCACCGTGAAGCCCAGGACTTCGCACCAGAAGGCCGCGAGCCGCTCCGGATCGTGGCAGTCGACGACCAATTCGGTGAACCTGCTGGTCATGGCTTCTCCAGGGCGGTAACGGTGGAGGCGGGCGTGCTGAGGATGCCATCGAACGCGTCGATGACCGGGGTGCGCTGGAAGACGCTCTGCATACGGATGTGCTCGGGGCCGCTCAGTTTCTCTGCCCGGGCCTGACGGAGATCGGCCACGGCGAGTCCGATGCGGGTGTCGGCGAAGGCCGCTTCGATGCTTTCGGGCACGGGCGGATTCAGCGGGGTGTCATGGATGCCGAATCCGAAGGCAGCCTCTTCGTCGCGGCGCATCTCGGCAGTGTGCCCCATGACGCTCGTCAGGCCGAGGGCGAAGTAGGAGTCACCGAGGGCGCTGTGCAGGTGCTGCCCCATGGGGAGCCCCGTGAGGTGGCCGTCGAAGAAGATCGGTGTCTTCTGGATGTGGGCGTTGTGGGCCACCAGTACGACGCGGGCCGTGGGGTCCGCTCGGTTCAGGTGCCACAGCAGCGATTCGGCCATGTAGAGGTCACGGGCCGAGGTGTCGGCGGTGAGGCCCTCTCCGGCGAAGAGGGCAGCCATGGCGCGGAAGGTGTAGTCGCCGTGACAGGCGGCTTCCAGGCAGCGCAGGGCGCTGTCGTAGCCCCGCTGGTCTCCACGGGAGAGGTACAGCGGTTTGAGGGCCCGGAATCGGATGTGCAGCCGTGTCAGGAGTGCGCTGAGGGTGTCCTGCTCGGTGGTGGCCAAGCGCGCCCACGCCGGTGCGGCCACGGCCGCGGAGTCGCCGGCGAAGGATGCGGCGATCGCGACCGCGCTCCGGACCGCCGGCAGGGCTTCCGGGTCGATCCGGCGGAGGTAGTCGGCGACGGGGGTCAGGGCGGGAAGCAGCGACCCGCCGGCCGCCGGGATGTCGATGCCTGCGAAGCGAACGGGTGTTGCGGCGGTGCGGTTGTGCCGGCGGATGAAGCGCAAGGGTTCGGCGAGTCCGATGGGCACCGACGAGGCCAGGAGCGCGGAGAGGTCGCCGTCGGCTCCCTGACCCTGGGCCCAGGCGTCGAGGGGGATGCCCTCGCTGAAGCCGTACTCGAAGGCCAGGACGGTGAAACCGCAGCGTTCGACGAGGAATCTCAGGATGCGCCGGCGCATCGCGGCGAACTCGTCGATGAAGTGAGAGTGCTCCCCCAGAGCGACCACTCGGGCGCCGTCGAAGAGTTCGCGCAGCGGTTCCAGGTCATCCAGGGGCGCTGCGGGGTCGAGGTGGCTGAGCCGGGTGGCATGGCTCTGGAGCCAGCCGGTGAAGGGCGTGGGGTCGGTGACAGCGGGCATGCTGGTGGCTCCTCCGCGAAAGGCCGTGACGAGGACGCGGGCGTGCGGGGTGGATCACGGGCGCCCGAGGGTGGGCGCCGCGTCTTCCAACTGGTCGACACTGCCGGACATGAGAGTCCTTACGTGCTTGGTGATGTGCTCCACCGGCCAGTCCCACCAGGCCAGCGCGAGCAGCCGGGCGATGTCCCGGTCGTCGTATCGGGTGCGGACGACACGGGCCGGGTTGCCGCCGACGATGCCGTAGTCGGGAACGTCGCGGGTGACCACCGAGCCGCTGCCGATGATGGCGCCGTGTCCGATACGCACGCCGGGCATGACGGTGGTCCCCTGGCCGAACCAGACGTCGTTGCCGACGACGGTGTCTCCGCGATTGGGCAGGCCGGCGAGCAGATCGAAGTGGTCGGCCCAGGAGCCGCCCATCGTGGGAAAGGGGAAGGTCGAAGGCCCGTCCATGCGGTGGTTGGCGCCGTTCATGATGAACCGCACCCCGGTGCCCAATGCGCAGAACCTGCCGATGACCAGCCTCTCCGGGCCGTAGTGGTAGAGCACGTTGCGGGTCTCGAACGCGGTCGCGTCGTCCGGGTCGTCGTAGTAGGTGTACTCCCCGACCTCGATCAGCGGGGATGTGACCAACGGCTTGAGCAGCACCACCCGCGGCTGGTCGGGCATGGGGTGGAGGGTTGTGGGGTCGGCGGGTACGGGCATGGCGAGCGTCCTCATCGTGCAGGAGTGGTCGGAACGGGGTCCGGCGTCGGCCGGTGGGTCGGGGCCCCCTCGTTCTGCGGAGGTCCGAACCAAGCGAAAAGTGATTGCCGCAGTGCGGGTGCGAGGCTGCCGGAGGATGCGCCCACGGGGGCGGCCCAGGCGATGTGGCCGTCCGGGCGGACCAGGATGGCGTCGGCCGGCCGGAGCTCGGTGCCGCCGACGTGGACGTCGACGCGGTGGGCCCAGCCGTCGGCGATCTCGCGGAGGTCGGGACGGTCCGCGAGGTCGAGGAACACGGGGCGCGCGGGATGCATGAGTTCCGCGACGCTGGTCGTGCCCTGGCCGGTGTGCAGCGTGAGGTCGGGCGCGAAGGTGCCGGTCAGGGCATGCTGGTCGCCGTCGGGCGACGGGTGGCGGATATCGCTTCCGGCGACCATGGCTCCGATGCGGCGCAGGGGTGCTTCGTCGCCGAGCAGTTCCTGGAAGACCTCGCGGAGCGCTTGTGCTGCGGGGTCGTGTCCGCGTCGTAACGCCGCCTGGGCGCGGGTGTGCAGCAGCGTCCGCGTTCCGGCGGCGTGCCGCTCGCTGTGGTAGGTGTCCAGCAGGCCGGGCGGCGCCCAGCCGTGGACCTGGGCGGCCAGCTTCCATGCGAGGTTGACCGCGTCGAGCATGCCGGCGTTGAGGGCGACCCCGGTGGCGGGGAACTGGTGGGCTGCATCACCGGCAAGCAGGATGCGCCCCTCTCGGTATCGCTCGGCCTGCCGGGCCTGGAACTGGTATCGCGACAGGCGCAGCGGCTCTCCCAGGGGCAGGTCCGCACCGAGAACACGACGGATGCTGTCCTGGAGCTCGGCCAGGGTCATCGGCGCATCGTCTTCGTAGGTGGTGTTCTCGTCCTCGGTGGTGGAGATGAGCAGTACCTCGGACGTGAGCCAGCCGAACCCGAACACCCCGTGCTCGGTCCGCGTGAACCCCGCACGGATCCTGTTCAGCCCGGGCACGTCGAGGTCGCCGTTGTCGCACCGTCTCGCCCCCTCGGACAGCTTGACGTGACTGAGCCGGTTGACCTCGGGACAGGTGGTTCCAGGAAACGGGATGCCTGCCACCTCACGCGCATGGCTGCGCGCGCCGTCGCAGCCGACCAGGTAGGGAGCGGTCACCCTGTACGGCCCGTCCGCGCAACGGACTTCCGCGGTCACGCTGTCCTGGTCCTGGCTGACGCGGACAACCTCGTGTCCGCGGCGGATCCGGGCCCCGAGCCGTCCGGCGCGTTCCTCCAGCAGATACTCCAGACGCGGCTGCGGTATCTGCACCGAGCGCAACGGTGGATCTGCCACGTTCCTGAAGTCCAGGTGTACGTCACCGAACGGGAACCGAGGAGCGGGGTGAGGGTCCGTGGCGGCCGCGTGAAGATCTGCCAGCATGCCCCGGTAGCGGAGCAGTTCCAGGATCTGCCCGCCCACCCCGTTCGCTCGTGGCGTCTCGCGCAGCTGCTGTTGCCGCTCCAGGAGCAGGGGGCGCACGCCGGCGGTTCGCAGTTCTCCGGCCAGCATCAGACCGGTCGGCCCCGCACCCACGATGATCACGTCAGCGTCCACTCGCCCCTCCCCACTAAGGCACGGCACGTGCCGTGTCGATGGGCAGAAGCGTGCCTGGATCATGGAGTCCTGTCAAGAACGGCACGTGCCGTGCCGGTAGGGTGGGACCATGACCAACGCCCGTCGTAGCGGCCCCGACCTGACAGAATCGATCAAGCGAACAACGCTGGAACTGGGCCAGGAGCTCGGCTACGCCAAGCTCAGCATCGAAGCGATCGCCGCCCGGGCCGGTGTCGGCAAGCACACCATCTACCGCCGATGGCCCTCGAAGGGCGCCCTGCTGCTCGACTCGCTGCTTTCGCTCAATGAGCCAGGTCTGGACTACCCCGACACCGGCGATGTTCTCGCAGACCTGCGCCAGCAGATCCACGAGGCCGTCGACCTCCTGACCGCGGCACCGCTCCGGCCCCTCTTCCAGGCCCTGGTCGGCGAAGCCCAGCACGACCCCGGCGTCGCCGCCGCGCTCAACGAGCGCTTCATCGCTCCCCAAGCGGACAAGACCGTGGCACGCCTGAGAACAGCCCGAGACCAGGGACAGCTCTCGCCTGACTTCGACCTGGACCTGGCCATGGCGATCCTCTCCGGACCGCTGTACTTCCGTCTGCTGATCACGCAGGAACCACTGACCCACGAGTACGTCGATCGAACTCTCGACGCTCTCTTCACCGGGATGGGGCCCCGAGCGTGAGATGAGATCAGCTTGCCGGCGCTGGGGCAGCACTCGGCGGGCTTTCTGACGGCAGCCGAACCGGGCCGGTCCCGGCACGGGCGTCGAAGGCGCGGGCGGGGGTGAGCACCCGCGTACGGTCGAGGAGAAACGGCACTGCGTCCGGACCGGTCGCATGATCAGACAGCAAAGGCCACCTGATCAGGGGAAATGCCGCGCCGGATGCCCGTGCGGGAGCCACCGGGACGCTATTACTGGTCGGGTCCGCCGCACGCCATGACGGAGGTGTGGCCGACCCGACCCCGGAAGGAACTCAGTCATGCGGAAGTCCGCCACCCTGCTCGCCGCCGTTGCCCTCGCCTTCGCCACCGCGTCGCCCGCCAGCGCCGAGGTGAACAGTACGTGCGGCCAGTACATCTGTGTCATGACGGCCCACCACAACCGCTTCGTACAGGACATCACCGTCCAGACCCGCGATGGCAACGCGGGTGTGCTGCGGGCCTACTGGGGTGAGTTCCGGTCGGGCCGGGTCACCGCCGCCTCCCACCGCTGGGCCGTCGGGTACGAGCAGGCGGGCGCCAAGCTCGTCTGCGGCGCCCTGGAGCGCGACGGCCGCACCATCGAGGACGGTATTTGCGTGACCATCTGACGCCGCTACGTCCCAGAGGCCCGCGCGACGGGAGCGGTCCGCCCCACTTCCCCGCGCGAGCCCCCGGACGTGCCCTGCGGCAGCGGACTGCCGGCTGCTACAGGATGGCTCATGAGCAGTTCGTTCCAGGCACCTGCGGAGAGCGGCCCGGTGCCGCCCTCCCGCCGGCCGGTACGGACCTCTCGACGAGGGCCTCAGTGTGGGTGACAGATACGTGTCCCCGGGCCGGAGCTCCGCCGGTCGCCTGCGCTGCCCGGCGGCCCCGGCCGACTTGGTGTCGACCATCGCCGCCGACCCCGCACGAGGCGGATGACGTTGGCCTCGTGCGGTTCCGCCTCGCCGCTCCCTCGGCGCGGGCCCGGATCCCGGCATCCCGGCCCCGGAACACGGTCGGCAGTTCGGTCAATCTGTGGCCCGGTGTGCCAGGTTCGCCTCACGGAAGGCCTCCCAGGCGTCCGCCACAGGGCCGACGTGCCCGAGCTTGTCAGGGTTGTTGACCGTGCGGATCGTCTGGATCTGCCCGTCGAGCACGTCAAGCGCCCAGGTGCTGAGGACCTGGCCGTTCCGGTCGCGGAAGACGGCGCCCGGCTGGCCGTTCACCGGGTGCGGCTCCACCATGCCACCGCTCCTGATCACCAGCGGGGCAAACGTCGCCAGCGCCCCCAGCACGTTTTCGGCACCGAAGACGACGGGCTTGAATTGCGGGGCCTTGCCGCCGCTGTCGCCGACCATGTGAACGTCGGCGGCCAGCAGCTCGGCCAGCCCGTCGACGTCTCCATCCCGGAAGGCGTCGAAGAAGCGTTCGGCGAGTTCTTCACGTTTCTTCCGGTCGGCCTCGAACCGGACCCGGCCCGCATCCATGTGTCGGCGTGCCCGCGTCGCGAGCTGGTGACATGCCGCCTCCGACCGTCCCACGGCCGACGCGATCTCCGGGAAGCCGAAGGCGAACACCTCCCTCAGGACGAAGACCGCGCGCTCGAGCGGGGTGAGCCGCTCCAGCAGGAGCAGGGCCGCCATCGACAGCGAGTCTGCCAGCTCCGCCGACCGCTCCGGATCCTCGTACGGATCGGTCAACAGCGGTTCGGGCAGCCACGGTCCGGCGTACTCCTCCCGCCGGACGCGAGCCGAGCGCAGCACGTCGATCGAGATCCGGGTGACCACGGTCGACAGGAACGCCTTGGCCGACCCCGGCCGGGTGGAGGTGGCCTGGTCGCGCAGCCATGTCTCCTGGACCGCGTCCTCTGCCTCGCTCACACTGCCCAGCAACCGGTAGGCGATCGAGAACAGCAGCGGCCGCAGTTCCTGGAACTCTTCGGCCTTCGTCACTCCGGATCCTCCTTGAAGTCACGCCGCCACGAGCGACGGCAGAGCTCCCAGTCGGAGAAACCGTGTCTCTTGGCGAACAATTACCCCTGTCGGGTGGCCGGCTGACACCAGGGTCGAGCTATGTCGCCGGTTCAATACAGCGCAGCTGTCCAGGACCACCATCACCAGGGCACCGGGCCCTCCTCGCTGAAGAACCCGGCGGTCGCTCCGTCCGCGCCGAGCGTAGCCAGGCGCACCACGACTTCGGCGGCCTGCGCGACCGTGAGGAACCCCGTGTGGTTGTTGCTGTCCGTGTCGACGAATCCGGGGGCGACCGCGTTGACCAGGATGCCGTGCTTCCGCAGCTCGTTGGCGTACTGCACGGTCAGGGCGCTCAGTGCGGTCTTGGACGGCGCGTACGCGGCCGACGGCAGCAGCGCTGTGAAGGGGCCGTCCGGATCGCTGGTGAGAGTCAGCGACGCGGCATGACTGCTCACGTTGACGATGCGTGGCGCCGGCGACCGCCGCAGAAGGGGCAGCATCGCGTTGGTCACCGCGATCACCCCGAAGACGTTGGTCTCGAACACCGCCCGGACCATGTCCAGGTCGACGGAGCTCGGGACTTGGTCGTGGGCGTCTTCGGGCGACACCTGTCCGGAGCCGGTGATGCCGGCGTTGTTG
Source organism: Streptomyces sp. NPDC005803 (assembly GCF_040630435.1). Taxonomy (NCBI): domain Bacteria; kingdom Bacillati; phylum Actinomycetota; class Actinomycetes; order Kitasatosporales; family Streptomycetaceae; genus Streptomyces; species Streptomyces sp. NPDC005803. Next base: position 98,818 of record NZ_JBEXXO010000002.1, read on the forward strand.
ATCAGGACGTCGAGCCGGCCGAAGCGCTCCTCGACCTGCTTCGCGGCCTCTTGCACGGTGGCCTGGTCGGTGACGTCCAAAGTGATCGCGTGCGCGTCGCCGCCGACCGTGCGCACCGCCGCGGCGGCCTCCTCTCCACGCAGTGGGTCTCTGGCCCCGACCACGACCGTCATGCCCAGCGCGGCAAGTTGCCCGGCAACGCCACGACCGATCCCCTTGTTCGCCCCGGTGACCAACGCGACTCGCTGGTATGTGCTCTGCTCGCTCATGGCCTGCTCCTTGTTGTCGCGGCGGGTTCTTCGCGGAACCTGTCTTCACGACCTGAGACGAGACAGCCCGGCCGTCTCTGACACGCGGACAGAAGAAGTCTTCATCGGGGAGGCGGATCGGCCGAGGTCGTCAGGCAGGACGGTCTACGCGCTGTCGAGGTTTCACCCAGCGGTGCCACCGGTGCGACCAGTCCCAGAACCGCCGGGGTGAGCCACCACCGCCCGCCGCCGGCGATGCCCGTAGCGTCGAGGCAGCGGCGGCAGGCGGGCGCTGGATGGCGGCATGCAAGGCTGAGCGCGGACGGCCGAGAGCGCCCGGGCTTGTCGATGACGTCGGCGTCACCGTCGGCGTTGGCGTTGGCGTTGGCGTTGGCGTTGGCGTTGGCGTTGGCGGTACCGTCGCGGCGCCGGCGTCGAGGACCACCCCGGGCTCCTTCGCTCACCGCGCCGAGCCGCCGCCGCACCAGCGCGTCTTGGCCTCCGGCCGCCACCACCCGTCAGCCGAGCCGGGGATCCGGATAGGTGTGAGGATGTCAGGACGCCGACGTGGCCAGGTAATCCCCGTGCTCCAAGTCGTCAAGCAGTGTCGGGTGGATGGGTGACCAGCCGAGCAGCTCCTGAGTGTGAGCGCTGGAGACGGGCCCGTCGAAGCCGTAGGCGGTGGCCATGAACGGACTCACGAAGTGCGTGGCAGCCTCGGCGGGAGTCAGCGAGACCGTGGGCAGATCCAGGCCCCGGGCGATCGTCTCCGCGATGCTCTTCAGGGTGACGCCGCTTTCGGCCACTCCGTGCAGCACGCTGCCCGCAGGCGCCTTCTCCCATGCGAGGCGGAACAGGACTGCCGCGTCGAGTCGATGTACGGCAGGCCACCGGTTGGCGCCGTCGCCGACGTAGGCCGACACGCCGGTCTTTCGTGCGGTGGCGATGAGCATGGGGATGAAACCGTGGTCCTCGGGACCGTGGACGGTGGGAGCGAGGCGGATCACGCCGGCGCGCACTCCTCGGTCGGCGAAGCCCAGGCACGCACGCTCGCCGACGATGCGGAAGGCAGCGAGCCCGGCCGCGTCGGGCTCGTCCTGCTCGGTGGTCTCCCGGCCCGCGGGCATGACCAGGGTGCCCGAGGTGACGACGAGGGGCTTGCCCGAGTGCTCCAACGGCCGGCCCAGCGTCTCGATCGCGGTCCGGTCGCGCCGCATCATGTCGTCAAGGTCGGAGAAGTCGCCGCCGTACGCCATGTGCAGGACGCCGTCGGCGGCTGCGGCGCCGCTGTGCAGGCTGTCGAGATCGTCCAGGGAGCCGCGGTGCGGGGTGGCCCCCAGGGACTCCAGCCGGGCAGCGGCGGCATCCGAGCGCGCCAGACCGGTGACCGAATGGCCGGCGGCGACGAGCTCAGCGACTACTGCCGGGCCGGTCTGGCCGGTACCACCGGTAACGAAGACATGCATGACACTCTCCCCTTTCTTAACGCCAGTAACTGGCGCTACGTCGTGGCCTTGACTGTAGGTAGCGTCAGTAACTGACGTCAAGTAGCGCCAGTCAGTGACATATCCGGTAACATCGAGGGATGCCACGGAGCGGAGCAGAAGCGCGACGCCGCCTTCAGCAGGCGGCCCTGGAGCTGTACCAGGAACGCGGGTACGACCAGACCACCACGGCCGAGATCGCCGCCCGGGCCGGCGTCAACGAGCGCACGTTCTTTCGTCACTTCCCGGACAAGCGCGAGGTGCTCTTCGACGGCGAAGCCCGCCTCCGGGCCGCGCTGACGCAGGAGGTCGCCGACGCCGCTGACGGCCTGCGGCCGCTCGACCTGCTGCTCTGCGCCTTCCGGAAAGCCGGACGGATCCTTGAGGACAACCGCCCGTTCTCCGAACCTCGGCTCAAGGTCATCGCGGTGACACCAGCACTCCGCGAACGCGACTTGGCCAAGGCCGCGTCGCTCACCGAAGCCGTAGCGGAGGCGCTGCGGCAGCGCGGAGTCCCCGACCGGCTGGCCGGCCTGGCAGCCCACACCGGCTGGGCCGCTTTCCATCAAGCAGCCCAAGCCTGGATCGACGACCCCTCAAAGAGCTTGGACGCACATCTCATCCGAGCCTTCGACGATCTACGCACCCTCTCCGCGACCGCCCCACCGGCACAGACGCAGCCTGAAGGCCGATAAGGCCGCGCACGGCCGCTGATCAGTACGAACGAAGTGGGCACGACCACTGCGCGGCTCGGCCGCGACGTCTACGTCGATCCGGGTGCCAGGTCGCACACCACGCCGACGAAGACGGCCGTCTCTGCACCGATTCCGTACGCGATGAGGGCACCGAGTGCACATGCGGCGACTGCCGCGCCCTGCCGAAGCTCGGCCGACCTCGTCTCCGACGACCGGGAGAGGACGCTGCCGCCTGGGCTACCTGCAGGCGAACAGACCCCGGCAGAAATGCCCGGCACAACCCTGCGCCGCGCCATAAAGTCTTGCCTCGATGCAGAGACAAGTGCAGTTCACCGAGCAGGTTGTGCGGTTCCGTGACTACATGCCGGAAGAAGATCGGGAAACGTTCCTGCGTCTGGTCACCAGGATCGCAGCTGAGCCTGAAGGCGCCGACAGCCACCTCACCTACACGACCGACACAGTGACACGCACGGTGTGGGAAGACCACGTAATGGTCCAGTACGTCGCGACAAGCTTCTACGTGATCTTCATCGAACTGGACATCTACGACGCATCACGCGGCTTCAACGAGGTGTAGTCGGCCACGAGAGGGCCCCGGTCACCCGTCGGGCCATCGCTACCCCAGCCTTCATCGACATCCCCGCACCTCCGACGACACCGGGCCCGGTCGCGCCACTGCCACCGCACACGGAGGGCTCCTCTGCGGAACTGGCCGAACCCACCCACCCCGTACCCGGCACCACTCCGTTGAAATGCTCAGGCTCAAGCCGTGGACCACGACATACACCGCCGATGTCCGGCTGGAGCAGCAAGGCCTGGCCGGCGGATCTTGGTGGGTAGGAGGTGTCCGACGATCCCCGGCCACCGGCCGGCCGCGGAGGCTGTTCCGGGAGCACCCGCCCAGGCAAACCCCTCGGTATCGCCACAGAACCCATCACCAGCCCTGTTCACCACGGCGCATCAGGGGCACCACCGGAACGGCGGCTTCCACCCTCTGCGTACGATGCGGGCGGTCAGCTTTCGCACATACGGATGGAAAGGCTCCGCGCCACCATGTCCGGCCCTCAAAGCCACGAGTCCTCGCCTCCCCCGCCCTCCGCACCCGGCCCCTGGTGGCAGACGGGCACCGCGCGCGTGGGAGCCATCGCCGCCGTCCCCCTGCTGGGCCTGGTGAACGACCGGCTCGGCGGCGTGGCCCTCCTCGTCGCTCTGTTCCTCTTGTGGCGGCGCAGCCCCTGGCCCAGGTCGGCCCGGGTTGTCGCCTCGGTCGCGGCGATGGCCCTCTTCGGGGCAGTGCTCCCCGAGCAGCCTGCCGACACCCCGGCCCGGGCGGCGAACGCCGAGGCCACGAAGCCGCCCACCCGCCCCAGCCGCTTCCCCACCGCCTCGCGGGCGACGCCTGAGGCCACGATGCCCACGGTGCCCGACCTCACGGGCGACTCGCTGGACGTGGCCTTCCCGAAGTCGCGGAGGAAGGGCTTCACGGTCACCTACCACGACGCCTCGGACCAGAAGCGGGAGGTGACGGCCCGTTCGCTGTGGAAGGTCTGCTTCCAGGAGACCGGCGGATCGCCCGCGGAGCCGATCGTGGACTTCGGTGTCGTACGCCGCGAGGAACCGTGCCCCGAGACCGAGGGCAAGACGGTGCCGTGGAAGAAGATGCCCGACGTCCTGGGGCTGACCTGGCGCGCCGCCGTCCCGAAGGTGACGGCCGCGGGCGTATCCGAGGACGAGGTGCACGCCGAGGCCGCGTACCTCAACGACACGCTCCCCCGTGAGGGCGAGTTCGACGATTGGCGCGTGTGCCGGCAGGACCCGGCGAGCGGCGGCCCCCTCACTGACAAGATTTACGTCGTGAGCCTCGCGCTCTCCTCGCCCGACCACGGCTGCCCCGCCCCGGACCGGGGCAGGGACGCCTACCTGCCGGACCGCGACGACGACGGCGACCCGGACTACCTCGACCCGTACCCCCGCGACCGGAACCGCACGAGGCTGTACCCGAACGGAATCCCCGGCGGTGCGGGCGGCTCCGGAGGTTCGGGTGGCTCTGGCGACGGCTGGCACATCTGCCGCCACACACGCTGGTGCTGACGGTGTCTTGACGCGGCGGGGAACAGTCCGGCCTTCACCGGTTCCCGCCCTCTGACGTTCACCCCCCAGGATGGGTTCACCTGATCTTGGTCCTATCCGCGATGCCCGCGGCCTGCTGGACCTTGGTGGTCAGCCCGCCGCGGGCCCGGCCGGTCAGTGACGGCTTTGCTGCAGCCGAGGCTGCGGAGCGGGGTCTCGGTGGGTCGTGGGCTGGCTAAGGGCTGTCCCGTAGGCTGGCGGTCATGAATCCGGCCATGACCAGCGGTGGGCCCTCTGAGCCCGCCATCCTTGACGCCATGGAGCTGACCGCTGATCCAGGGATGGAGGTCCGGTTTGCGGAGTCGGCCCACCAGATCCTGGCGGAGCTGGTGAGTGGGGGCGCTGCGCTGGGCTGGGTCGAACCACCCTCGCGGGATGAGGTGGTGGAACTTCTCGGCCACGTCGTCTCTGCGGTGCAGGACGGGGATGCGGCCCTGCGTGCCGCTTATCTCGACGGTCGGCTCGTGGGGCTGGGGTACTGGCTGCGCTACGCCCGACCGACCCATCGGCCACATGCCGATCTGGAGAAGATCGCGGTAGAGACTGCTGCCCATGGTCGGGGCGTCGGTCGGGCGCTGGCCTCTGCGTTGATCGCTGACGCCCGGGAGGCGGGTATCGAGGTCCTCACCCTGGATGCCCGTGGCGACAACACCAGTGCCCTGCACCTCTACCGGTCGCTGGGCTTCACCGAATACGGCCGTCTTGCCGACTTCGTCGCCGTCGGCGAACACCGCTACGACAAGGTCTTCTACATGCTGGACTTCCGCCGGTACGCCTGACCAGTGCCACGCAACAAGGCCCCGACGGCGGCCGGCCGTGCTCCGCGATCCTCCATGCGAGATGATCAAGACAGGGGTGGTGGGGAGGGACTGTTCTACGGCCGCCTGGTCGACAAGGAGGAGCGGACTCCGTCGTCCCCCTCCCGGCTCGCGCAACCCCCGAACGCGTCGCCCAGAACACCGCCGCGGCCGACCTGCCCTCACCGCCGACGACCTCGCCCGCATTACGGAGTCGCCCCCGACGGCGGCATCGGCGGACGCCTGAACTGACACAAGCGTGCCCTGCCCACCCCTCTTCCGAAACGATGTCACCTGGCTCGTCCCGCCCAACCATGTCGTACAGACCGGGCGCGTCAGTTGGCCACTGGGCGTTCCGCCTGGCCGACCTGGTACTCAAGGCCGACATCGTTGTGTCGGGTGTGCAACCAGGGCACAAGCTGCGCGATGCCCCACACGATCTCGACGGTGAGGAACAGCCAGAGAATCCGCGCGGCACCCTCGGCCAGCGCGTACACCATCCACACGGAGAACAGGGTGCGTGCGACGCCGTCGAACAATCCGTGCACACGCAGCGGCCGAACGATGCGCAGGGCGGCCCAGACGACTACGACCGAACCCATCAGATTTGCGTACAAGGTTTGCCACACGTCGAGTTCCGGCAGGACACCCCACCCGAGTGCGTCGCCCGACGACGACAGTGCACCGTGCACCAGCGCGTACGTCCACGGTGTCGCGAATCCCGCGGTGACGGCGAGGTCGTACCAGGCGCTCGCGCGTACGACACGAAGATAGGCGGGACGTGCGGGGGCGGAAAGACGGATCATGACGAGGTTCCTGTTCGTCTGGGGGTCACCGACGCCTGAGGCTAAACAGTGGAGTACGGTCCAAGGTCAAGTCCGTGATCCGTGAAGGGGGCGCTGAAGTATGCGCATCGGAGAGCTGGCCGCTCAGACGGGGATGACCAGGGACACCCTTCGGTTCTACGAGAAGATCGGCCTCATCGAGGGGCAGCGCCTGGCCAACGGCTATCGCGACTTCGGGCCCGAGACAGTGGCCTGGCTGCACTACGTCCGTACCGCACAGACACTCGGCTTCTCTCTGGCGGAGATCGCGCGGACCGGCGAGAGACTGAGCGGGGCGCCGGATGTCGCTGAGGCGCTGTCCGCACTGTTCGAGGAAAAGATCCAGCTCGTCGATGCACGCATGGCGCAACTCGCCACCCTGCGCGCCGACCTCGCCGAGCGCGTCGGCACCGGCTGTCCCTTGCGAGCAGGCCGGCTGACCGATGGTGGCGGTAGTGAGCGGCGTCAAGGTGTGTCGCCCGGGTAGCGGAAGGGCCCGTGAGATGCACGGTGCTGAGCGCTGTGCTGTTCTGGAAAGGTCTGAGGGTCCAGCTCAGGTGGGCCGACGCACCTACGGAGCGGCGGAACATGACACGAAATGCCTACCTTGCAATCGCCCTAGCCGTGGCTCTGGTAGTGCCCTCCGGACTTTCCGTAAGCCTGCCTCTCAAGTCTGCAGTCGCCGCCACTACGTGCCCGGTTCATTTCCTGGGCCTGCACGGCTTGAACGAAGAGAGCGATCAGCGGTCCGAGCCCATCAACGCGACCTGGACGGCGTTCAAGTCCGCGGTCGACGCGAAAGCGGCCCGCCCCGTTCGAGATCTTGTCTTCTTCCCTGAAGTGACGACACAAGAATTCCTGGACAAGACGTCCAAGAGCCGGAACGGGATCGCGCCGGATGTCAACGCAAGCGTCTCGGCCCTCCAGAACGCTATGGACCGAGCCGTCAGTCAGTGTCCGTCCACGAAGTTCGTGCTTGCCGGCTATTCCTTGGGGGCATGGGTCGTCGACAAGTTCCTACTCACCGACTCGCACCGCCGTCCCCTCGTACTCGCGGCCCAGCTGTATGGCGACCCGCAGTGGAACGCTCCAGGAAAGGGGAAAGGGCTGGCCGTCATCCTCGGCCACAGTCTGCGCACCCCTTACCCCCCGTTCGCCGACCGGGTGCAGAGTCTCTGCAACCACCGTGACCCGGTCTGCGGGACCGGCTACCGGGCCGGAACAGCGGACCTCACCCGCCGGGCGGCGGATCTGCATGACGTGAAGTGCCCCGGCGACTCCGCTCACTGCTACGCCGGCCCGGCCACCACGCAGGGTGGGCAGTTTCTGGCCTCCAGAGCCACCGTCGACTGGAAGAACCGTGCTTACGGTGTGACGTGCGATGACATCGCCGACCAGGCGGTGCCCATCTCGGTACGCAACGGCCGAGGGGTCGCGCGGGGAAGCGGCATCGGGGGTTACGACCAGTGGCAGGTGCGGATTCAGCGGATCACCCGGGGCACAGTGCCGCGCCTCGGTGACGTGACCGCCGTGCTGTTCTCCTGCAGCCCACAACCGAGCAACTTCAGGCTCCAGGAGTTGCGCGTATACCGCACGGCGGACGGTCGGGAAGTCGGCCGCACGCCCACGTTCCAGGTCGACGGACTTGCCCCGGAGTATCAGCCGGGCACCGTGAGCTTCCGCAGTGGACGCCTCCTGGCAGACGTCAAGTTCTACGGGCCTGGCGACAGCCATGCCACTGGCCCGTCGATGCTCCGTCACATCAGCTGGCGCTGGGACGGCAGCCGGTTCGTCCAGCAGTCCGAGATCAGCACCGAAAAGCCCGACCGTACAGCCCTGAGCACACAACACGTCACCGTCAACGGAATTGGTCCCCTGACGATAGGCATGCCCCGCACCGAAGCCGAGCAGGCGATCGGAGCCCGCATCCCTGATGGCCCAGGAGGCCCTGACTGTAAGGATCTGCGCATCGAGGGAGGGCCGGAAGGGCTGCTGCTGCGCTTCAGTACTGACGACCGTCTCGTCGCGGTCTATGTCCTGTCACCTGCGTCGACCATGACCGCATCGGGAATCCGTCGGGGCAGCACACGGGACGCGGTACTGACGACATACGCCGAGGAGATCGAGGAGCCGAACGCGGACGAACTCGTCTTCACCCCGAGCGGAGCACAATTCCAGGGCAAGGTCATCACCTTCGCCATCGACGACAAGGGCGAGGTCGACCGCTTCATCGCGGGAGAGACGAACTTCGCCGACCCTCGGCCCTGCGGTAGCGACTGACGCCGATTCCGGCATCGGCAACATCCACAACGGAACAACGCTTTGTTGTCTCAGTGGGTGCCGGCTTCGCGGCACGCCTCTCAGCCTCAAGCGGTCCCTGCGTCAATCCTGCGGTGGTCGCAGCGGGCATGCGGCCGCAGATGCGCCGGATCCACGGACCGTGCGGTGGGGTGCGCCGCCCCCAGACCCGTACCTGCGGCGCACCGACCGGCAACCGGAGTTGGTACACGCCGGCCCGGCCCGTTCGCGTACGACAGCAGATGAGCGACGCCTGCAGGGGATGCTCGAACTGAGGCAACGGCAACTGGCGGGGGACCACGTCCCACGACAGCGGTCCCGCTCCTCATGTTCTCGCTTCCACAGGGCGCGAGCCGCCTCTTCAAGACCGCACTGAACTGACCCATCACCGAGGCACCGGACGCCGAGACCGGTGACACCATCTCCACTCACACCGACACCGACCCCGACACCGGACCGAGAGACGGAACTTCCCGCCAGGCGGGTTCCGGGCCATGCAGACGGCCGGTTGGATCCTGTCACTGTCCCAAGCATTCACTTATGCTCGGGTTCGGCCTATCCGCCTGTTCCTGTTCCAGGAGGTTTCATGCCACCGTCCAGGATGTACTGCTTCACCTGCGACTCTGACGAACAGCACCGCCCCCTGACCGGGAACGAGAAGGTCTGGCTCAAGAACCGTACCGGTCGCAGAACGGTCGACGAGTTCTTCATGTGCACGGCGCCGAGCTGCCGCAATGTACGCAGCGGTTTCAACAAGCGCCCGTTCGAGCCCGTCATTCGCGTACCCCTACCCGACTGACACGCGAGCGCAGCGCCGGCGCCACCGCCCGTACGGACGACGGAGCGCGAGGCGGGATCGGCAAGCCCTGCGCGTGACAGCTGGGCCGCCGCCCGGAGCCGGTCGCGGTCTGGACGTGATCAGGTCCCCGCGGCGACGGGATGTTCGCTTGCCCACCGGCCTGGTCGAGCCGACATGCCTCGCGCCCTTGGAGAGCGCCCCCGGGCGCGGAGGGCGGACCTTGCGCCGCGCCTGCCCATCTCCGGGAGGGAGAAGCAGCGTTGCACCGCCGCCAAGGGGCCCCTCGCGCCCCCTCACGGATGGCGCGGCCCGACGGGTGGTGGAACCATGGAATTGGTGCTCTACACCACTCACTCCACGCTCTCGCGAGGAGGCATGGTCATGGCCAAGCGTCTGGTCGTCTGTTGCGACGGCACATGGAACTTCGCCGACCAGCCGAGCAAGACGAACGTTGCCAAGGTCGCCCTGTCCGTGCGCCAGGGGTCCGTCGGCGGGAAGGACCAGCGGGTCTACTACCACAGCGGCGTCGGTACCCAGCAGTGGGAGCGGCTGCGGGGTGGCGCCTTCGGAGCGGGGCTTTCGCGGAACGTCGCGGACGCCTACCGGTTCCTCGTCGAGACGTACGAGCCCGAGGACGAACTGTTCCTCTTCGGCTTCAGCCGGGGCGCGTTCACCGCCCGCAGTCTGGCGGGGCTGGTGCGCAACAGCGGCATCCTGCGGCGGGAACACGTCGACCGCTCGCAGGCGGCGTGGTCCCTCTACCGCAACCGGACCGAGCACCCGAACGGCGCGGCGTCCACGTTGTTCCGTCGTTCGTACGCCCGCGAGACGGGAATCCGCTTCATCGGGGTGTGGGACACCGTGGGTGCGCTGGGCATACCTCTGCCGGACGCCGCTCCGCTCCAGGCGGCGGTGAACGGGTTCAACCACCGCTGGGCGTTCCACGACACCGAGCTGAGCGGCTGGGTCGAGGGGGCCTTCCACGCGCTGGCCATCGACGAGCAGCGTTCGGCGTTCCGACCGGCGCTGTGGCACCAGCGGCCCGACGCCGCCCGGCAGGGACAGGAGCTGAAGCAGGTCTGGTTCGCCGGGGTGCACTGCGATGTCGGTGGCGGGTACACGGAGGCAGGGCTGTCCGACATCGCCCTGCTGTGGATGGCCGACCAGGCCCGGCGCTACGGGCTGGGCTTCGACGACGAGGCGCTCAGCGCGGCCGGGCCGGAGGAGATGACGCCGCACGACAGCGTGGACTTCCGGGTCGAGCCGGACAGTTCGGGTGAGTTGCATGAGTCGCGGACGCGCATGTACCGGCTGGCCAAGGCCTACCACCGGCCGCTGGGCAGCGCGGTGAACGACCGGGACGAGCCCGACGGGAACGAGTTCCTGGCGGTCCCGGCCAAGGAGCGCTACGGGCGTGACGCCGGATACCGGCCGCCGGAGCTCAGTCGGTACCTCGCCCACCAGAAGCGGGTCCGGCTGGAGCCCGTCCTGCTGCCGGACCTCGCGGCCGGCCTGCCGCCGATGCCGCCCGCCGCGTCCGCACCGAGGACCGGCCGCACCACCCGATGAGCGTACGCACGGGGGCGCCGCACCACCCGAAGAGCGTCCGCACGGTGGACCGGCCGCGCCACCCGATGCGCTGACCACCGCCGGACGCCGCGCCTTGCTGCCGGCCTTCGCCCGCGTCTGCCCCTTCGCCACCTACGGCCCGCGTCCCTGCCGGACAGCCTGGAGAGCCCCTCTGTTCTGTCGAATCGGTACTCCTCCTGCGCGACGAACAGGCCCTGGCCTGGGCCGTCGGGGAAGCGGGTCACCGACCGCGCGAGGAGCGGATCGACCACTACGCGCGCTGGATCGCTGTCACCCCGACTCCCACACCGGCCACGAACGGAGCCACCCACGAACGGAGCCACGAACGGAGCCGAGCCACCGGCCGAGGGCCGAGGCCGCCGCGCGCGGAGGACCGGGGGCGGATTCACTGAGCCAGCAGCCGGACTGGGACCGGCAAGGATCCCGCCGGGCCGGTGCGGCGGGGTCCTTGCCGGCCCCAGACCGTCAGCCGGTCTCCACCAGCGCCGACTTCTCACGGTCCCGGTCAGCCGTGGATTTCTCAGGAGTCCTCGAACAGCAGGTCCTCGGGCGGGCGGGTCATCCGCACGGTCGCGCCGTTCGTGGTCTCCACGACCCGGTGCAGTCCGACGCAGCGTTCGCCCGTGGACAGGATGGAGAACCGGTCCCCCACGCCGGCCAGAAAGGCGGGGAAGCAGGTGAGCGGCATCGTACCGAGGTTCAGGTAGTCCACCAGGCGGCGGAACAGCTTGGGCAGGAGCACGGCGTCGTCCGTCAGTGAGGACAGGCCGTCCACCTTCACTCCGGTGAGGGTGACGTCGCTCGGCCACAGGCCCCGGCCCTCTGTCCGGGCCTGTTCGGCCGTGGTGGCCATCTCGGCGCGCAGGCTGGTGAACAGGCTGCGGTAGAACGTCGGGTAGGCCAGACCCGCGGTGAGCAGGTGGTGGTTGAGCGTCGTCCGCAGCACGGCGGGGTCCACGTCGATCTCCCGGCCGCTGTCCCCCGGGGGTGCGCCGCGGCCCGCCAGGGCAATGCACCGGCCGTGGACGTCGGTGCCTCGGGTGAGAACGAAGCCGGGGACCGTGTCCGGGGTGGAGGCGATCACGCTCTCGCCCTCACGCTGGACCTCGGTGAAGCCGATCCAGCTCAGCAACTCGTCGCGCGCGGCGTGGGCGAACTGCAGGGGCTGGTGGACCCGGTTGGCGCCGTAGTGCGTCTCCAGTGCGTCGATCGCGTCCAGCCGCAGCTTCGCGCGGCCGGTGGCGCTGTGCTCGACGCCGCGGCCGAGCCCGCCGCCCACGAGGTCCCACTCGGCCGGGTCTCCGGCGGTGAAGGCCACCGTGTCCCCGTCCGGCTGGGAGCCCTTGATGTCGTAGAAGCCTCTGATCAGGAGCATCGGCATGGCGACTCCTCAGGGTGGTCCCCCTGTGTTCAATTATGCGTCTGAACAGGGCCTTTCGCACTCTACGGAGGGCAACGAGCCGCCGTCGTGCCGTCAGTTGAGCGAGTCTCGACGGCACGTCGGGCCCGGGTGTCCGGGCCCTGGCCGTACAGCCGCGGGGCAGGGCCTCGGTAAGGGCGCACAAGGCCGTGGATGAGGGCGCCGACGCCGGGAGGGCGGAGCTGCCGAGGCACTAGCGGAATGCGCGCAGCGCGGCCTGGTCGGCGACATGGTGACGCAGGCAGGCGTTGCTCCTCGTAACCGCGCGGCAGGCGTCGTGGACGCCGCCCAGGAGCCGCAATACTCCGCTCGGAGCGCGGGCCGGCGGTCGCCTCCACCGCTCGCCTCCCGGGGCCGGCTTCGACGACCGCGTCCAGCGCCACCGGGCCTCACCGCCCTGCCCGCGACCGTACCCGCGACGACTGTGGGCAGCGCGTCGGCCGGCGCCCGGCACATGGCCGACCTCAGCCGGAACAGCCGGGTACGCGTAGCCGTAGGGCCCCGAGGGGTGGCGCGTGGACGACTGCGGGGCCCTTTTACGCGGCCTGGGTCAGCTCGGCGCGGCCGAACAGGAGCGCGTAGCCGTTGGGGAGCCGGCGCAGGATACGGGTCAGCAGGTCGGGGCCCGCCAGGGCGGCGACGGCGGCGAGGACAGCGCCGGTGTCCCAGCGGATGGTGGCGGGGGTGGCTCCGGCGCGGTCGGCGAGGTCCTTGACGAAGGACCAGCCGGTGAGGGGCTGGGTGTCGGGGACCTGGGCGGTGAGGACGGCGGCGGCCTCAAAAGGGAGGCGGCCGGCGAGTTCGACGCGTTCGTCACCCGTCAGCTGGCGCCCGAGTCCCGCCAGGACCAGGCGGACGGCTTCCTCGGCCCGCTCCTGGGTGGGGTAGGCGCCTTCGTAGCGGACCTTCTCCAGCATCTGCCTGTACGTCATCACGAGCGGGCGCTGGAGTGGTGCGCGCAGGTCGGAGATCACTTCGGTGGGTTCCTTCCGGTATCCGAGATGGTGGTGCCGGTTCCCGGGCAGACGCGGGCACCGGCGCGTGGTCGTCAGGTGGGCTGGGGGCGGCCGAAGAGGAGGTCGTAGCCTGCGGGCAGCTGCAGCAGGATCTGCCGCAGCAGATCGTCGCCGGCCGCGTCGGCGACCGTGCTGAGGACCGCGCTGACGTCCCAGGCCGCGGTCGTCTCCGTGGCTCCCTCGATCCAGGCCGCAGTGGCCCGCACGAACCGCTCCGGCACGAGGGGCTCAGCGCTCTGCAGCGGATTGAGGAGGATCAGGGCGAAGCCCTCCGGCAGACGCGCCGCCAGCTGGGCCCGTACCTGGCCGACCAGGTGCGCGCCGAGCAGGGCCAGCACCACGCGGGCCGCGCGTTCCGCCTCCTGCCGACTGCCGTACTCGCCGCGTTCCTTCACGTGGTCGAGAAATGCTTCCCATCGCAGAGTCATGTCGGCCGCCACCTCTTTTGTCAGGTCTGGTGGTTAAGCAGGACGGGGCGGGGGGAGACCAGGCGCCTCTCCCCCGCCGGACCGCCCAGGACGCCGGGCTCAGCCGGAGAGCTGCCTGTGGGAGGACTCCCCGCCGACGGCGATCTTGCGGGGCTTGGCGCGCTCGGCGATCGGAATGCGCAGGGTGAGAACCCCGGCGTCGTAGTCGGCCTTGATGCGCTCGGTGTCCAGCGTGTCGGCCAGCACGATCTGGCGGGAGAAGACACCCAGCGGCCGCTCCGACAGCTCCATCACGACGTCGTCGGCCTTCGCCGCGGGCCGGCGCTCGGCCTTGACCGTCAGCATGTTCCGCTCCACGTCGATGTCGATCGCCTCCGGGTTGACACCGGGGAGGTCGAAGGCCACCACGTACTCGTCGTTCTCACGGTAGGCGTCCATCGCCATCACGGACGGTCGCGACCACGTACCGGAGCTGGTCAGCTGCTGGGCGAGACGGTCGAGCTCGCGGAAGGGGTCGGTGCGCATCAACATCGTGAAACACCTCCAGAAGGTTCGGGCAGTACCTGCCAATGCGCTGCACTGAATCCGTTGTAGCATGTCATCCAATGGATGACAAACAGGAAGTCATCGAAAGGATGACACTTCTGAAGGAGGTACTCATGGCAGCAGCCGACTCGTCGGCCTCGTCCAGCGCCGACGGCCACAGCCCGGCATCATTTCTCGCCGCCGCGGCAGCCCTGGAGACCATCAACAGCGCTGTACGCGCCGCCCAGCGCGAGGATGTCGATGCCCCCTCCGACGAGGGCACCGACCCGGAGCAGGCCCTGACCTCCCTCCTGCTGCTGCGCCACGTACGCGAGCAGCTGGCCGGATGGGAGTCCGGCCTGATCGAAACCGCCCGCGACGCCGGAGCGAGCTGGGCCGACCTCGCCCACCCCCTCGGTGTCGCCAGCCGCCAGGCCGCCGAACGCCGCTACCTGCGAGGCCGCCCCGGCCCCCCGGGCACCACCGGAGAACAGCGCGTCCAGGCCACCCGCGAACGCCGGGCCGCCGACCGCACCACCGCCACCTGGGCCCGCGACAACGCCGCCGGCCTACGCCGCATCGCCGCCCAGATCACCAACCTCACCGACCTCCCCACCGCCGCCCACCACCCCCTCAGCCAGCTCGACACGGCCCTCGCCCAGGACGACCCCGCCGCACTCCTCCCACCCCTCAACGCCACCCGTCCCCACCTCACCACCACCCACCCCGACCTCGCCGCCCGACTCGACACCCTCACCGGCCCCGCCCACGACAAGCCCGACAGCCATCCGTGAAACAACCCCGAACACCCTGGCCACCCACCCACCCCACAACAGGAAGCCGAAGCCTGTCCCGCTGCCGCCGCCCAGAACAACGCTCTCGTCTCACCCGGTCCCTGTCCGTGACGACCGGGACTCTGCCGGGAATGGCACCGCGGCGTCCTTGCCGCATCGACGGCGACCCCGGCACAGCAGCCGAAGCTTCCGCCGACGTCCTCGAGCGAGTCCCGAACGGCTACCGCACCGGCCTGGTTCGCGCACTCCTGCTCCAGTCCGCCTTGGCCCACGTCCACATGCTGCTGACGCAGCAGGCCCTCGTCGGCCCGAAGCGGGCTGACTCCTCACCGAAGCGGACCGGCGGGCGCACACCCCGCTGTTCTGGACCCATGTAATGCCTACGGCAAGGACGGCAAGGTTCGAACTGGACGTGGACAGACGCCTCGGTATGGACCTGACCGCGCGGGCCCCCGCGCCCGGGCCGCGCAGCCACCGAGGGCAGACCGGCTGCGGCCACAAGGTGAGGAGCTGAGGCCCGGACTCCCGCCGAGCTCAGTCACCACTGCTCACTCACGACTGCTCAGTCAGTGGGTAGAACTCACGCCGGGCTCAGCCCCAGGTCTGACCGGCCGGTTCCTTCACGGTGCGGTTGAGCCGGTTGAAGAAGTTGGTCAGCGCGATCTCCAGGTTGATCGCGCCGATCTGCTCCTCGGTGAAATGGGCGTTGGCCTCTTCCCAGATCTCGTCGGTGACACCCTCCGCACCATCCTGCAGCCGGGTGGCTCCCTCGGCCAGCGCCAGCGCCGCGCGCTCCGCATCGCTGTAGAACGGCGCCTCACGCCACGCCGCCACATTGTGCAGCCGCTCGTCGGTGTCACCGGCCTTCTTCCCCCCGGTGACACCGGCGTGGACGCACGCCGAGCAACTGTTGATCTGGCTGGCGCGCAGGTGGACCAGCGCGAGCAGCTTCGGGTCGACGCCCCCGGCAGCGATCGCCTTGTGGAGGTGCTGGATCGCGGTCCACACATCGGCGTTGTTCGTGTTCTTGTTCTTGAGTCGGTTTTCCATGTGGGGTGCTCTCCTTCTTCGGGTTACGTTGCGGGGCTGGTGCCCGTCACCCCTATGACGAAGCACCTTCCATGGAGGTAACAACATGCCCGGCGCCCATCCCACCGATCCGATCGCCGATGCCTTCGAGTCCCAGCGTGACCGGCTCCGGGCCATCGCGTACCGCGTGCTCGGGTCACACGCCGACGCCGAAGACGTGGTCCAAGAGGCGTGGCTGCGTCTCTCCCGCCAGGACGCCGACACCATCAACAACCTCGGCGGCTGGCTGACGACCGTCGTCGGCCGCATCAGCCTCGATGTCCTGCGGTCCGGCCGGACCCGCCCGGAAGTCGCCTTCGACGACCAGGTACCCGAACTCACCGTGACACTCGACGACGCTCCTGCTCCGGAAGACCTCGTGACCCTCGGGGATGCCGTCGGCCTCGCGCTCCTCACGGTCCTCGATTCGCTGCGCCCGCACGAACGACTGGCGTTCGTGCTGCACGACGTGTTCGCCGTGCCCGTCGAGGAGATCGGCACCATTCTCGGCAAATCCGCTGATGCGACCAAAATGCTGACCAGCCGCGCCCGCAGGAAGGTACGCACGGCTCAACAGCCGGCAAGCGCCCTACGACAACAACGCGAAGTGGTCCAAGCCTTCCTGGCCGCGGCCCGTGACGGTGAGTTCGAGCATCTTCTACAGATCCTCCACCCCGAAGTGAAGTTCACCGTCAACACCGCGAACGGCCAGTTCGTCATGCTCGGAGCCACCGAAGTCGCCACCCGCGCGCGAATGGCCAGGGACGCAGCACGAGGACATGCGGCGACCGTCAACGGCCGCCCCGGCGTCATCTCCTGGAGCGAAGACGGCACCCCGCTCTCCCTCCTCGTCTTCAACGTCGTCGACGGTCGTGTCACCGAGATCACCGCTGTGATCGATCCAGCCGAACTCGCGCTATTGGACCTGCCGTACCCGGTGTGACTCCCAGCCGGCGACGGACCCTCGTCCACCCGTTCCGGGCGGGGCTGGGTGAGGGGCTGGGCCGGCCCCGTACGGTGCTCAGCACCCCACACCGGCGGGTGGCCACTACTTTGGCCAACGCCAAGGGCGAACCTCGCGTCGACGAAAGGGAGGACAGCTCCAGGGCAACAGCAGAAGTCAGGGACGGAGGAATCAGAGTTCAGGGGCAGGGGGACCGATCGTCACGAGATTCCCGATGCTCGTACGAGCATCCAGGCGGGCGGGCGCAGCTACGGCCATTCGACCTTGCCACCACGGACCATCAGGGGCTCGAACCGGTCCGATTCGCAGAATCTGGTCCAGCCCACGTGAACCGTACTGGCGGCGGAACGGTGTCGGTCATCGGCTTTGGCAGCGAGCCAGCTGAGCAGTTCGCCCGTGAGGTCGAACTCGTCAGGGTGGATCTCCTGCCGAACGGTCAGAGCCCACGGCCCCTGACCGGCGGGCTCAGGGCGAAGCAGCACCGACACGAGTGCTCCGTCGATCTTCCAAGCCTCGCCCTGCCGGCTCAGCAACGGCACGGGATGGTCCTCCACGACGAGTTCACCGCAGTCGTCCTCCGTCACGGCGGGAAACCCGGAGATGATGTGGAGAGTGTCCGGCTTGGCTCCCAGCCCGAGATGCCACCGGAGTTCTGCGGCCTCCTCGTCCGAGAGACTCCCCCGCAGGTTCAGGACTATGAAGAGCTCATAGATGTCAGCCATGATGGCAAGCTATCGCTTCAGTAAGGCACCGCCATCAGCGGCGTCATGAGGCCTCCCGCCTCCCGCTCGCTCCCACGCCGGCCCAGGGCCGCACCCCGGCTTTCACCGGACCGGCCGGGCGGAACGCCCACCTGCGGACGACGCGCCATCAGCGCCGAGGTCGCGGCCCCCGAAGCACCCAGACGGCACACCGTGCCGCGAAGCAGTCCCACAGGGCTGCGGGGACCAGCCCCAGGAATCACAGCCCCAGAGATACGGGAGAAGGCACTCCGCGACTTCTACGGCGCGGCCCACCACCAGGGTGAGGGGTATCCAGCGTCAGATCGCATCGGTGGCGCGACAGGTCACTGGGCCGGCCAACCGAAACCCTGTACCGGTGAACCCGTGCGGGGGGACAGCATCGCTTCTATGTGTGCACACGCCGACGCCTCATCTCCTGCGCCTGTCACCCGGGAACCCAGGAGCCCGGGTGACACCGGGACCCTTCACCGCATTCGGCAGCCCCGCCGGCCGAAGCGTGCCGGACCTGCAACCGGTACCCAGGTACAGGCTTACCGTCGGCGGTGTCTCCGGCCTCGGGGGCTGTTTGCCGACGCCGAAAATGCCGACGGGTCCGGCACTGACGGTGCCGATCACCGAGAACAAGACCGCACCACTGGGGTGGTCCCAGCGGGGCGTTCGCCGACGAGGTGTCGCGGTCGCCGGCAAGGTACCGAGGCGCAATCAGTCGAACTTCATGCCGAAGTATGGGTCGGGTTCGCCTGAGTAAGGGTCGACGCCGGACTCCCACCGTCGTCGTTCCTCGCGCCAATGGACGAAGTGCGGAGAGGGCTCTCCCCAGAGGGAGGCGTCGCTGAGTGGACACTCGTCGAAGTCCTTGGTGAACAGGCGCCGGAGGAACTCCGCCATTCCACAGTTGTGGATTTTCCAGTGGGGCGAGCCGTGCCGTTCCCACACGACAACGGGCCACTTGTCGGGGTCGTGGTCAACGGTGAGCCAGCCGAAAATGTCGGCTCCGCAGCTGACGCCCCAAGCGACGACAGAAGCAGGTCCGGCATCGACCTCGTCCGGTCCCCCTTCGGACTCCCACATGTGCCGCATGTTGGCTGTTTCGGCCGCCATGCCCCCGAGGTCAGAGCTGTCGGCCGGCTGCGTGCTCGCTTCGGGGGTCACAACGCTCAGCGCGCCGTCGATGCCGCCGGCTCCGTACGTGCTCATGAAGGCGATGTAGTCGGAGGGGAAGCCGACTCCCCAAGCCCGCCGGATCGCATCCCAGTCCACCTGCTCATCGGCCCCGTCATGTGGCGGCATTACCACCGTGAGCGCGGCGAGAGCTGTTCCTCGAGACGGCATGTCCCCTCCAGTGGTGTGCATCGTCTGGTGCAAGGTATCCGGCGCCACCGACATCGAGATTCGAGGGTGGGGAATGTCAGTGCCGGACATACCAACGCGCCCCGCACCAGGCACATCGACCCGTGCCGGGTCAGCCTCTATCGTGAGCACAGCGCCTCCGCGCGCTACACGGCCCTCCCGGCGCTCGCCCAAGAGATACCGAAAGGGCCTTTCACATGCCCTTCGTCGGCAAGATGCCACCCCAAATCTGCACCTCTTCGTCGGCAGGCACGCTTACCGATCATGTCTGCACCAAGCTGCCCAAACTGCCGCACGCGTAGGCATTTTCAATGACGTCTGACACGGGGCGTGACGACGGGAGTGAGGGCGATGAGCGATCCGGCGTGGGTGCCGCAGTCCTGCACGCTGCCCGCCGAGGAGCGGCCCCTGCGGGCGGCGGAGTGGGACGCACTGTTCGACGAGCGGCTGATTTCGCTGTCGAGGCCCGAGCCGCTGCGGCTGCGCCTCGACCTGGCCGGCAGGCCCGGTCGAGGAACAGGTGAGGGACCTGGTGGCGCGGGAGAACGGCTGCTGCTCGTTCTTCACCTTCACCATCACTCCAGGCGAGGACCGGATTGGCCTGGACATGGGAGTGGATCCGGCACACACACCGGTCCTGGACGCCCTTCGCCGCACGGACCGCGGCCCAGGGACAGCGCAGGCCTGCGCAGCGGCAGGTCGCCGACGCGGCCGGGGTGAACATCCAGACCCTGCGCTACTACGAACGCCGCGGCCCGCTATCCGAGCCCGAACGCAGCCACGGCGGCCACGGCCTCCACAGCGAGGACGCGGTGACCGCGCTGCGAGTGATCAAGGCCGCCCAGCGTTTCGGGTGCACGCTGGAGGAGGTTGCCGAGCTGCTGGAAGCAGGCCGCCACCGCAACGGCCGCCCCGTCGCCGGGCTCCAGGAGCGGGCCACGGCCAAGTCGCCGAGGTCGACGCGAAGATCGCCGACCTCACTACCATCCGCACTTCCCTCGCCACAGCCGTCGAGGCGGGCTGCGATGATCTGACCGTCTGCGCCGCCAGTTCCTGCCGCCCCATCCCCTTCACTGCCCAGCGCACGGGCCGTGCCGCTCACGGCGGCACATGCCGAACAGGTGCCGGCCATCCATTCACCTGAACCTCAGTCCCGTTGTGTGATCGCGCGGACGGCTTCACGGGCCGGCGGCGGACGCCGATGAAGGGGCCGGCCCGGGGCCGGTCCAGACGAGAAGGTCCGATCGAGAGCGCGCAATGGGCCGTACGGGCTCACGGACGCGGATTGCTGCGCTGCCAGCGGGGTCGCGCGTCAGGTCCTCGCCGCCCTACCGCGGCGCCGCAGCGGGGACAGACTCTCTGGACGCGGTCGGCGGCGCCCCCGGACTCAGGGAAGGTCTCCTGCCAGGTGACATGGGGGAAGCGCCCGAGTCGGGAGCGGCTGAGCGACAGCCCGCACACCGTCTCATTCCTGCCCTGCTCCCATGCGTGAACCTCACCCGCCGGAAGCCGCTGATTGCTTTCTTCGTCCCACCACTGCCCGGACGCTGCGACGGCATACCGCTTTGTCACCATGAGGGTTGACCTTCCTATGCAGCAAGGCGGCCTCTTCTGGCGCGTCTCTTCCTGCATCCAGCACCGCCAAGTTCGGCAGGGGACGAACGACGCGTCATACCCCGGTGCGCCGCGTCCTACGATCACTCCTATTTTCCTCCTGCGCCGTACGAGATCCAGAAGATACGCCACATCGAGTGTCACCGCGACGATCGAGAGCCAGATGCGCGGACCCCGAGCGCGAAAGGCCGCAGTGCTCGCCGCCACGCTGGGTGGAACGTTTCTTGTCATCGTTGTCATGCGAACGCGCCCTCGACTCCGCTCGGGCCGCAACTAGGACTACCGGGAACCGCCGAATACGGCAGCGATACCCTGCCGCGCACCCGCGCCTGGATAGTCGGTTACCAGTGCGCCACCGACCTCGCGGGGGGTGGCGCTCCTCGAAGACAGCGGTTCCGGGGGCGCGGACGCGGGCCCGGTCGCTGCGCGTTCCTGAGCGCCTCGCGCGGTGCGCCAAGACCGGCCAGTCCGAACGGCCGCCCCGATGAACGCCCGACCTCATGCACCGTCGAGAGCGTGCCGCCCCGTCGCGCTGCCCTTGCCGTGACTCGATCTGCGCGAGTACGTCCTCGGCATCACCCTCCCAGCGGACAAGCCAGCCGCACTGACCGACTGGTTCAAGCGCAACACGACCGGCTCTCCGTGGGGGTGCCTAGATGATCGAGTCCAAGGGCTCGTAGCCGTAGGCTGCCGGCGAGCGGTGTCGCATGTCGCTGCCATCGCTCGCCGGCAGCGCGTGCAAGGTGTGCCCGTTTCATCCTGACGGTCAGTGGAAAGCGCGCGACGCGTGCTTCAGCAACTCGGAGGACGTCTCGGTCGGGGCCCGCTTGGGAGTGGCCTTGAGTCTCCAGTGACTGGAGACAGCAGAGTGGGGGACATGGACGTTACGACCCTCTACTCGATCGGGGAGCTTTCCCGACGGACCGGCTTGCCTGTGAGGACCATCCGGTTCTACTCCGATTCGGGGGTGGTAGCGCCGACCACCCGTAGTCCCGCCGGCTATCGGCTCTACGACCTCGACGCACTGCTTCGTCTGGAACTCCTCCGCACACTGCGTGAGCTGGGCATGGACCTGGCAACGATTCAACGGGTACTGGACCGCGAGCTCTCGGTGGCGGAAGTCGCCGCGGCGCACGCCGACGCCATGGACGTCCAGATCCGGATGCTGCAACTGCGTCGGAGCGTTCTGCGAGTCGTGGCCAGACGCGGGTCCAGTCCCGAGGAGACCACACTCATGCACAGGCTTACACAGTTGTCCCGCGAGGAACGCCGCCGTTTGATCGACGATTTCGTGGATGGCACCTTCGGCACGGTGGATGCCAACCCGACCGCGGTGGCCATGGTTCGCGCTGCCCTTCCTGACCTCCCCGATGATCCGACCAGCGAGCAGGTCTCCGCGTGGGTGGAGCTTGCCGAGCTGGCCGGCGACGAGGAATTCCGTGCCCGGATGCACCGGACGGCCGTACGTCAGGCCACCGAACGCCCGCTCGACATCGAACGCGATGCCGGCGAGGAGCTGATGGAATTCACCCGTCAGAAGGTGGCCGAGGCCATGGAAGCGGGCATCGACGCGCTCAGCGACAGGGGCACACCCGTCATCGACGACCTCGTGCACCGATTCGCCGAGGTGCTCGCGCGCACCCCTGACACGGAATTCCGGGAATGGATGGCCCAGCAGTTCGAAGAGGCGCACGATCCCCGGGTAGACCGATACTGGCGGCTGGTGTGGATCGTCAACGGCTGGCAGGTAGTACCGAACCTGATCCCGGTGTACCCCTGGCTCATCCAGGCCCTGCGAAATGGCCGTGACGCATAGTCACTACTTCGGCCGCGAGTTCGAGCACGGCCTTGCCGAGCGTCACCTGAGTTGTTGCGGTCAGCCCGCAAGGGGGAGGCCGAGCAGGCTGGGGCGCACCTGTTCAAACCGCTGCGGCCGGTCGTCGAGTCGATCAATCAGACCGTCAAGGGGCAGCTCGACCTGGAGCGACACGGCGGCAGAAGCCCTGCAGGGGTGTCAGCCCGGGTCTTGTGCCGGATCCTCGCACTCGCAGCGGCGATCTGGCACAACGACCATTCTGGACAGCCCATCAAGCGATCGCTCACGGCCTACGATCACTGACCGCAACAACACCCCCTTGGACTCATTCATCTAATGATTACTTCCCCGGGAGCGGAAGTTGAACGGACCGCTACAACCACGGTTTGCGGTGCGGGAGCTGCGGGTGTTGCACGGTCGCCGGGCGGGTCTGAAACGTCGGGGCACGTGCTGTATGAGCCCCGCCCCGCCCCACGGTGTCTCCGGCACACGTGGTGGCAGGTTGACCGAGCAGCCGCGGTCAAGCCGTCACGGTCGAAGTTGATCTTGCGCTGCACTGTACTCCTCGGTCGGTAACGCCTTCCCCGCGCTGCTGGTGAGGCCGACCCGGTGTTCATGCGGGTGCCCTCTCGGCTGGGGAAGACCGTTCAAGGGCTGGACGCCACGTTTCGAGAGTGACTCCGGGGCAGCGTGTCCACAATGGGAAGAATCTTTCCTGGGCATCGGCCCTCCTGCAGCTGAGGGAACGCCTCATCCGACTGGTTCGCCCGGGTCCGGCCTCGCGCCGAGAGCGCTCGTCGCCGGCGACCTCGGCACGACGAGCCTGGCCGCCGACACCTTGTGCACCGACGGGGCGAGCAGACCGGCAGTGGACCGATCACACGTGCGCTGCCGTGCAGAACGACCACGCGGTCTGTCCGCACGCCCGCTTCCTTGAGCTGGTACGTCAGCCCGGCAGCAGCCGCATACAGCCTTCGGACCAGGGCCGGATGCCCCCGTCCCGGCCCGTCAGGATCCGGACTGCTTGTCTTGGATCGGTCGGCACCCCCTCAGGCTTCCAGCACCGCCGGGACAGCTTGTTCGCCCGAGCCCCGGACGATCAGCCGGGTGGGGACGGTGATGGTCCGGGCACGTGAGCGGTCACCGTCCAGACGAGCCAGGGCGGTGACCGCTGCCCTTCTGCCGATTTCTTCGGGGTCCTGGGCCACCACGGTCAGGGCCGGTTCAAGGGCTTCGGCGAGCGCCACGTCGTCGAAGGCGACGACGGCGACGTCCTTCCGTTTGCTACGGGCGAGTTCAACGACGATTCCCAGCGCGACAATGTTGTTGCCGGCGAACAGGGCAGTAGGGGGATCGATGAGGTCCAGGAGCTGCGAGGTGCCGACGGAGGCACCACGCTGGTCGTGTGCGTTGGTGACGAGGGAGCGGTCGTAGGGGAGGTCGGCCTCCGCCAGGGCCGAGCGGTATCCCGCCAGGCGCTCACGGCGGGTGTAGAGGTTGGTGGGGAGGTCCCCCACGAAGCCGATGCGGCGGTGGCCGTGAGCGATCAGGTGGGTGACGCCCTCGTGCGCTCCCGCACGGTTGGAGCTGACGACGCTGTCCGTGGCCAGCCCGGCTCCCGGCCGGTCGATGAAGACCACCGGCAATCCGGCGGCCCGGTGCGTGCGCAGGTGGGAGTGGTCGGAGCCGACGGCGGGAATGACCATCAGGATGCTGACGCGTCGGGCCAGGAACTTATCGCTCAAGGCGCGTTCTCGTTCAGGCTCGTCTGCGGAGGACCCCATGAGCAGGGTCAGGCCCCGGTCTCGCATGACGTCTTCGATGCCGCCGGCCACTGCGCCGAAGAAGGGGTTGCCGAGGTCGGGGACGACCAGACCGATGGTCGTGTCGGGCCCGCCGACCCGGATGTTGCGTGCCATGAGGTTCGGCTGGAAGCCGAGTTTGGCCACCGCTGCGAGTACCTGTTCCCTGGTCCGGGCTGAGGCGGGTCCGTCCTCGTTGAGGACTCGGGAGACCGTCTTCGCGCTGACGCCGACTTCGCGGGCGACGTCGGCCAGGGTGGGGCGGCGGTTCGCTGCCATGGAGGAGGTGTCTCCTGTGCTCGTCGGTTCCGGCCGCGGCCTCGGCCGGAACCTGTGAGTGTGCTGAGTCGTGTCAGGTGGCCTGGACTCCTGCCGCCCTCGCGGCTTCGGAATCCGCTACGACAGTACCTCCGGCCCCATCGAGAGTCAGCGCGCCGGTCATGATGGCGACGACCTCCGCCATGGTGTGGTCGGAGGGTTTGATCACGGCGGCGCGGCGGCCCAGCCGGTGGACGTGGATACGATCGGCGATCTCGAAGACGTGGGGCATGTTGTGGCTGATCAGGACCACGGGCATGCCCTTGTCGCGGACGCGGCGGATCAGGTCGAGGACCTGCCCGGACTCCTTGACGCCGAGGGCGGCGGTGGGCTCGTCCATGACGACGACGCTGCGCGCCCAGGCGACAGAACGTGCGACCGCGACGGCCTGCCGCTGTCCGCCCGAAAGGGTTTCGACCGCTTGCGTGAGCGACCGCAGGCCGATCTTGAGGTCGGCCATGTGCTCGGCGGCCTCCTGGCGCATGCGCTTCTTGTCCAGCATGCGGAAGACGTTGCCGAGGACGCCTGGTCGGCGCAGTTCGCGGCCGAGGAACATGTTCGAGGCGATGTCCATGGAGGCGGCCACGGCGAGATCCTGGTAGACCGTCTCGATGCCGTGGGCGCGCGCGCTCTGCGGCCCGGAGAAGTGGATGGGTTCGCCGTTGAGGCGTATCTCGCCTTCGTCGGGTGTCACCGCACCGGTGAGGGCCTTGATCAGGCTGGTCTTGCCGGCGCCGTTGTCGCCGATGACCGCGAGGACCTCGCCGGGCATCAGGTCGAAGTCCGCGCCGTCGATGGCGGTGACGTGACCGTAGCGCTTGACCAGACCGCGGGCCTGCAGAACGGGGACGGGAGTGGTGGTGGTCATCGGGCCTTCCTCCGGGACATCTGGTCGACGGTCACCGCGAGGATCACGAGGATTCCGGTGATCAGGGTCTGGTAGATGGAGGCCACGCCCATCAGTTGGAGGCCGTTGCGGAAGACACCGACGATGAGGACCCCGATGAAGGTGCCCAGGACCGAACCGCGTCCGCCGAAGAGACTCGTGCCGCCGAGGACCACGGCGGTGATGCTGTCGAGGTTCTCGGTCTGTCCCGCTTGCGGGTCGCCGACGCCGGTGCGTGAGATGAGCAGCAGGGCGGCGAGTCCGTAGAGCACGCCGGCGACGGTGTAGATGCCGATGGTCAGAGGCGAGGTACGGATGCCGTTGAGGCGTGCGGCTTCCTGGCTGTTGCCCAGGGCGTAGACGTGCCGGCCCCATCCGGTGCTGCTGAGGGCGTAGGCGAGGAGGAGGAAGAGGGCGATCGTGACCAGCGAGCCGTAGGTGATGTCCGTGTGGCCGAGCGGAAAGGTCTGGCCGAGGGCTGTCAACGGGCCGGGCAGGCTGGTGACGGTCTGTTCTTCGGAGTAGATGTGGGTCAGCGCGAACGCCACATTGAGCATGCCGAGCGTCACGATGAACGGCGGGAGCGGGATCTTCTGCACCAGAAGTCCGTTGAGAAGTCCGAAGCCACCGCAGACGACCAGACCCAAGGTGATGGCGAGGAGCGGCGGCAGGGCCCCCTCGGCCGCCATCTTGGCGATCACGATGCTGCCGAACGCCATCACGGCGCCGCACGACAGGTCGATGCCCGCCGTGAGGATGATCAGTGTCTGCCCGATGGCGAGGGTGCCGACGACCATGACCTGCTGCACGATCAGCGAGAAGTTGCCGCCCGTGAAGAACTGGTCCGTGGACGTGGAGAAGAACGCACAGGCAAGGAGGAGTGCGGCCAAGGGGCCGGTGGTCGGCGCGGTGAGCAGTCTGCGGACCGTGGTCGGCGTTTTGAGCTCTGCGTACGGCGTGGTGGTGGCTGTCATGCGAAGTCCTTGTCGGAAGAACAGAGGTCCTTGTGGGAGGACAGGGCGCGGCGGCCCTCCCTGATCGGGCAGGGCCGGCCGCCACGCCGACGGGTGTCGAACTGCGGCGGCTCGGGGCGGCAGGCTCAGCCCCAGCAGTTGTCCAGGCCGTAGGCGGTGTCCTTCGACGCGACCCCTGCCTGCGCCTTGTCCGTGATCAGGCTGACGCCGGTGTCGGTGTAACCGGTCGCCTTCTTGCCGTCCTTGGCGTACGTCACGACGGCCTTGACGCCTTCGGCAGCCATCTTCAGCGGGTACTGCTGGGAGGTTGCGGCGATCTTGCCCTCCTTGACCGCCCGGGTTCCGGTGCAGCCGCCGTCGACGGACACGATCAGGACGTCCTTCTCCCGGCCCTTGGCCTTCAACGCGGTGTACGCGCCGAGGGCGGCCGGTTCGTTGATCGTGTAGACGACGTTGATGCCGGGCGCCTTCTGCAGGCAGTTCTCCATCGCGGTCTGGCCCTTCGCCTGGTCGCCTCCGGTGTCCTGCGAGCAGACGATGGCCGGGTCCTTTTCACCGAGGCCGAAGCCCTTGAGGAAGCCGTTGTGCCGCTGGACGCCGACGGCGACGCCCGGTGCCAGGTCGAGGGTGGCGATCTTCGCCTCCTTGCCCTTCATGGCGGCCTTGGCGTAGGCGCCTATCAGTTCACCGGCCGCGAGGTTGTCGGTGGCGAAGAGGGCGTCGACCGCGCTCTGGGGGTCGGTCGGTGAGTCCAGGGCGATGACCATGATCCCCTTCGCGCGGGCCTTCTCGAGGGCGGGCACGATCGCCTTGGAATCGCTCGGGGTGATGAGGATGCCCTTCACTCCCGAAGCGACCATGTTCTCGACGGCGGTCACCTGGCCTGCGTTGTCCCCGTCGAACTTGCCCGCCGAGGAGATCAGTTGGGCTCCGCTTTCCTTGGCCGCCTTCTCCGCACCCTCCTTCATCTTCACGAAGAAGGGGTTGGTGTCGGTCTTGGTGATCAAGCCGACCTTGACGCTGCCCGATCCGGAACCCGCGGAATCCGAGCCGGAACCGGACCCGCAGGCCGTCAGGGTGAGAGCCGCGATGCCCGCGCATGCGGCGGCTCTGATCAGCGAGGGGGTCAGACGAGTGGTGCGAGGCATGAACGACTCCTGCGGGATTGCGTACGGATCGGCGGCACCGAAGCATGCCGCCGGAATGTCATCGTTGACTTATGTCATCGTTGACACTGCCTGCCGAGGATGATGGACTCCGTCTCCCGGGAACGTCAATGCCTTGCGCCCGTCACAAATCGGCAACGTCCCGGCCGTCGCCCGCCCCTGGCCGATCAGCGCCCGCGCCGCGACGTACCCGGTTTGCCCGTCCGTCCGTCCGTCCGTCCGTCCGTCAGAGAAGAGCAGCCCATGAGTCCGCGTCAGATCACCGTCCTGGGGGAATGCGTCGCGGACGCGTTCACCCGCCCGGCAGACGCCCCAAATGAACTGAACCTGCATGTGCTGCCCGGCGGCGGCCCGGCGAACACAGCTGTGGCCCTGGCCCGCCTGGGCACCCCCTCCCGCTTCCTCGCACGGCTGTCCGGGGACGTGTTCGGCCGGCTGTTCCGGTCCCGCCTCGAGGCGTCCGGGGTCGACCTGTCGCATACCGTCGTGGCCTCGGAGCCCAGCACGCTGGCGGTGGCGGAGCTGGACACCCAGGGGCAGGCCGCGTACTCGTTCCACGCGCAGAACACGGCCGACTGGCAGTGGGCGAGCGCCGAACTGGCAGACGTGGACCTGTCCGAAACCGTCTGCCTCCACACGGGCTCACTGGCCCTGGTCCGGGAGCCCGGGGCGAGGGCGGTGGAGGAGTTCCTGGCAACGGCCGCACCCCGGACCACCATCAGCCTCGACCCCAATGTCAGACCACTGCTGGTGCGCCCCGAGGTCTACCGCGCGCACCTGAACCGCTGGTGCGGCCTCGCGGACATACTGCGGCTGAGCGAAGAGGACCTGAAGCTCCTCCTGCCCGAAACACCCCTCGCCCGGGCGTGCGACGTCCTGCACAGCGCCGGAGCGCGGCTCGTCGTGCTCACGCGCGGGGCCGACGGCGCCCTCGTCTCGCTGGACGGCGAGCGGGCCCACGTGCCGGCCGTGACGACGCAGGTCGTCGACACGGTCGGGGCGGGAGACTCCTTCACGGCGGGGCTGCTGCACAACCTCGGCACCCGCGGGCTCCTCGGGGGGCGGCTGACCGGCCTCCGTCTGCACGAGGTGGTGGAAGCCTGCCTCTTCGCCGCCCAGGTCGCGGCCCTGACCTGCTCGGTCGCCGGTCCGAACCCTCCGTGGCAGAGCCAGCTGCCTCAGTTCGCGTCAACCGAGCACGCATGACGGGCGGACCGGCCGGACCGAGGACGTCACGTCCCAGCCGTTGACGTGTCGGCCAGGATGCGTCCATTATCGGGCCCACCAAATGTCATCGATGACACATGTCAACGATGACATCTTCGGCCAGCGCGGTGTAACAGTGCCGACATGGCCTCCCCCTCTCTCGTTCCGTCCGCGCCGGGAAGCAGACACCCGGCTGCGCGCACGGCCGTAGCCCAGGAGACACCATGAGCTCTAGACGCGTATCCGGGCATGCCCGCACCCGCATGATCGCCGCAACGGCGACCGCGTGCGCCCTGTCCGCAGCTCTGCTTGCGCCTCAGGCCGCCGCTTCCGACCCCCGGCCCTCCACGGAGACCTACCGGCCCCAGTTCCACTACACACCGCAGAAGAACTGGATGAACGACCCCAACGGGCTGGTGTACTACCAGGGCGAATACCACCTCTTCTACCAGTACAACCCCAACGGCGACTCCTGGGGCGACATGTCCTGGGGGCACGCGGTGAGCACCGACCTCGTGCACTGGAAGGAACTGCCGCTCGCCCTGTCGCACGACGACAAGGAGATGGTGTTCTCCGGCAGCGCGGTCGTCGACCGGAACAACACCACCGGGTTCGGCACGAAGGACAACCCGCCCATGGTGGCGATCTACACCAGTCACGACAAGAGCACCGGCACTCAGGCCCAGTCGATCGCCTACAGCACCGACCGCGGCCGCACCTTCACCAAGTACGACGGCAATCCCGTCATCGACATCGGCTCCAAAGAGTTCCGTGACCCCAAGGTCCAGTGGTACGCGCCGACCAAGAGCTGGCTGATGACGGTCTCGCTGTCCACCGAGCACAAGGTCCTGTTCTACTCCTCGAAGAATCTCAAGGACTGGCAACCGCTCAGCGAGTTCGGGCCGGCCGGGGCGACCGGCGGCGTGTGGGAGTGCCCCGACCTGTTCCCTCTCGCGGTCGACGGGGACAGGAAGAAGATCAAGTGGGTCCTCGTCGTCAACATCAACCCCGGTGGAATCGCCGGTGGTTCGGGTGCCCAGTACTTCGTCGGCGACTTCGACGGCACGAAGTTCACCGCCGAGGACAAGGGCACCTACACCCCGCCCGCCGGCACCGTCGTGCAGGACTTCGAGAGCCCGGGCTTCGGAACGTGGACGACGACCGGCACCGCGTTCGGCCAGGGCCCGGCCGCCGGCGCACTGGACGGGCAGGGTCCCGTGAGCGGCTTCGAGGGAAAGGGGCTCGCCAGCAGCTTCCACGGGGGTGACGGCGCCACCGGCACGCTGACCTCCCCCGCCTTCACCGTCGACAGCCCGTACCTCAACTTCAAGGTCGCCGGCGGACAGCACCCGCACCAGGCCGGCACCGTGCAGGAACGGGGACCGGTGCCCGAGGGGACCACCCTCGCCGACTTCGAAGGCGGCACCTACGGCGGCTGGACGACGACAGGCGACGCGTTCGGCACCGCACCGGCCACCGGAAGCCATGCCGGCCAGCAGGAAGTCTCCGGCTTCCTCGGGGGCGGACTGGCCAACTCCTTCCTGAACGGCGACTCCACGACCGGCAGTCTCACCTCGCCCGAGTTCACCATCGACCAGGATTACGTCGACTTCCTCATCGGCGGAGGGGGCCATCCCGCCACCCAGGCCAACCCCACCGCCGTCGAACTCCTCGTGGACGGAGCAGTGGTGCGCAGCGCCACCGGACACGACGGCGAGGCGCTCAACTGGGACTCCTGGGATGTCCGTGACCTCGCCGGCAAGCAGGCCCGTATCAAGATCGTCGACGACAACACGGGTGGGTGGGGCCACATCAACGTCGACCACATCGTGCTCTCCGACACTCAGGCCCAGCCGATCTCCCGGGAAACGTCCGTCAACCTGATCGTCGACGGCCACGTCGTCGGCAGCGCCACCGGTTCCAATAACGAGACGCTGGACTGGGCCTCCATCGACATGCGCCCCTACGCGGGCAAGAGGGCCCGGATACAGATCGTCGACATGAACACCGGCGGCTGGGGCCAGATCATGGCCGACCGGTTCACCACGGCCGACACGCCGGCCAAGTCCGCCGTGCAGCGCGCCGACTGGGCCGACTACGGCAAGGACTACTACGCGGCCGTGTCCTGGGAGGATGCTCCGGGCGGCAAGCGATACATGATCGGCTGGATGAACGACTGGGAGTACAGCGGCTCCGTCCCCACCTCCCCCTGGCGCGGCGCGCAGAGCATTCCGCGTCAGATGGCCCTGCGGACCGTCGACGGCCGGATCCGGCTGACCGGAGAACCGGTGAAGAGCCTGGCTTCGTTGCGGGTGGGCCACCCGGTGGCAGCGGGCGGCGTCACGGTGACGAACACGTCCCAGGCTCTGGGGCGCCCGGCGGCCGAGGGCACGGCACTCGACATCGAGGCGACCTTCTCCCCCAAGGACGCCGAACGGTTCGGTATCAAGGTGCGCACCGGTACCGAGGGCGAGGAGACCGTCATCGGGTACGACACCACGACGAGGGAGCTGTACGTCGACCGGACCCGCTCCGGCGCCGTCGACTTCAGCGAAGCCTTCCCCGGCGTCCAGCGCGCACCGCTGCGGGTCGAGAACGGCAAGGTGAAGCTGCGGATCCTGGTCGACCGGTCCTCCGTCGAGGTCTTCGGCGGCAGCGGCGAAGCGGTGATCACCGATCAGATCTTCCCCGACCCGTCCAGCCAGGGAGTTCAGGTCTTCGCCGAGAACGGCTCGGTGAGGCTGGACCATGCCCTCGTCCGGCAGCTCGGCTCCTCCCGAAGGTGACCCCCGACCGCATGGGACCACATGTGAACAAAACCTTGCTCGCCGAGTTCACCGCCCGCGAGGGAGCGGCGGACGAGGTTGCGCACCTGCTGCGGGAGTACGCCCGAAAGGTGCGGAAGGAGGTCGGCAACCTCACCTTCGAGGTCTACACCAAGGCATCCGATTCCCGCGCCTACTGGATCTTCGAGGTGTACCAGGACGAGGCAGCCTTCCAGTGGCACCTGCGGGCTCCGTACGGCGCTCCGTTCAACACCGCCCTCGCCCCACTGATCGAGGAGGACGCCTCCCGCCTGACGTTCCTCGACCCCATGACCTCAGGTCATGGGCCGGCGGGCCCGTAACGGAGGGCCCGGCCCTCGCCATCCTGAACGAGCCCGAAAAGCGGCCGCAACGGGTGGTCGCCCGGCGTGCGCGCCCCACTGCCTCAGCCGTCCACCGGGGCAGGGGCGGGCGCGTGCTGGGCGGCCAGCCGGGCGGGCGCGTTGGCCATGCCGAAGCCCTGGTAGCCGTCGACGCGTTGCACCAGTTCGAAGAAGACCCTGCCCACCGTGACGGTGTACAGGTGCAAGAACTCGCCCCTGTCGTCCCGGTCGTACAGCAGGCCGAGCTCGCGCAGTTCCCGGTGGCGTTCCTCGCCGAGGTCGAAGCGTGCCCGCAGGTCGTCGTAGTAGTTGTCCGGGATCGGCAGCGTCACGTGATCCGTCAGGTCCCGCAGTCGCCGGGCCGTCGCGCGGATGTCGCGGTCCGCGAGGGCGATGTGCTGGCCCGGCAGGCCTCGGGGGCCCACCTTCGCGATGTTGAGCACCAGCCGGAACGTCCCGGCGGTGTTGGTCATGGCGCGGCTGCGCAGCAGTCCGTACGGGTCGGGCACCTCAACGCTCTCGTGCGGCCGCAGGCCCAGCACCGCGCGGTAGAACAGAGCGGCCTCGTCGAACTGGTCCCACGGATGCGCGAGCACCACATGGTCGATGGAGAGGACGGATCCGGTCCCGCCCTCGGGCGGAGAGGCCGGGGAGAAGTCCTCGCGCCACAGCGGCTTCGCCGCATCGCAGAAGAACAGCTCGGTGCCGTCCGGCGCCGCCACGGCGTCGAGCAACGCCTCGTCCGGTGCGCGGTGCCGAGGAAGCACCGGCGACAGCAGCGCCTTGGCTCGCGCGGCGGAGAGGGCCGGGTCCGGCGAGTCCAGTCCGAGCGCCACCAGGGAGGTGGCGCCGTCGTCGGCGGACTCCGGCCCCGCCCGATGGAGAAGGATCCTGGCACCGGACTGCTCCCACAGCTCGACCGGCTTGGTGGCGTGCTCACCGGTACGGGCGAAGCCGAGCGCGCCGAGCAGCCCGCCGAGACGCTCGGGGTCGGGGGTGGCGATCTCGGCGAAGGCGAAGCCGCCGGGCTGGCCGGGCCGAGGCAGGGAGGAGCCGGTGGCGAGGACATCGGCGACGGACTCCTCCAGCGCGATCAGCGACCGCCTCGCGTCAATGGCGGTGCGCCCGGGGTCGGCCTGGCGGAAGTTGTCGTTGAAGATCTCCAGCGAGAGCGGCCCCGCGTAGCCGGTGCGCAGGACGTGCGCGAGGAGTCCCGTCAGGTCGAAGCCGCCCTGGCCGGGAAAACAGCGGTAGTGCCTGCTCCACTGAAGCACGTCCATGGCGAGGAGCGGCGCGTCGGCAAGCTGGAGGAAGAAGATCATCTCGCCCGGAATCGCCTCGATGCCGCCTGGGTCGGAGCCGCGCGACAGGATGTGAAAACTGTCCAGGCAGATCCCGAGGTTCGGGTGGTCGGCCGCCCGGACGATCCGCCAGGCATGGAGATACGTGTTCACGTGCCGACCCCAGGCCAGTGCCTCGTACGCGATCCTGATGCCATGGTCCGCCGCCCGTTCGGCGAGCAGGCGCAGTTGCTCCGCAGCGAGGTCGTCGTCGGTGACCGCGTCGGCGGACACGTTCGAGCAGACCAGCAGGGTGTCGGCGCCGAGGCGTTCCATCACCCGGAACTTGTTCTCGGCGCGGTTCAGGTTGGCCCGCAACCGCTCGGGCGAGGTCGAGTCGAAGTCCCGGAACGGCTGGTAGAGGTCGATGGAGAGCCCGAGCTGCCCCGCCCGCGCGCGGACTTGTCCGGGGGTGAGCGGGCAGCCCAGCAGATCGTTCTCGAAGATCTCCACACCGTCGAACCCGGCCCGGGCGACGGCCTCCAGCTTCTCGGTCAGGGATCCGCTCAGGGAGACGGTGGCGATGGAGGTGCGCATGTGGGGGCTCCTGCCTAGGCGGCGACGAGGGTGGCCATGTGGGCGAGCATCCGGTCGGAATCGGGTCGGCGTCCGGTGAACAGCTCGAACGCGTGCGCGGCCTGGTGGACGGCCATGCCGCCGCCGTCCAGCGTGCGGCAGCCGACCGCCCGTGCGTGACGCAACAGTTCCGTGTCGAGCGGCCGGTACACGACGTCGGCGACCCAGAGCCCCGGATGCAGCAGCTCGGCGGGGAACGGCAGTCCTGGGTGGTGGGCCATGCCCGTCGGGGTGGCGTGCACCAGTCCGTCCGCCTTCGCGAGGAGCGGGGCCAGGTGCGCGCGGGGCGCGGCGCACGCCCGGTCTGCGCCGAACCGGACGGCAAGGCCGGTGGCCAGCTCTGCGGCCCGGCCGGGGTCTGCATCGACCAGGGTGAGCCGCTCCGCCCCCAGGGTGAGCATGGCGTGCGCCACCGCGGCTCCCGCGCCGCCCGCCCCGAGTTGCACGACCCGTCCGATCGGAGCGTCCTCCATACCCCGGGCGAACGACTCGGCGAAGCCGCTCCAGTCGGTGTTGTGTCCGCGGGAGCTGCCGTCGGGGCCGAACACCACGGTGTTCACCGCGCCGAGCGCCCTGGCGTCTTCGGACAGGCCGTCGAGGTGCGGGATGACCGTCTGCTTGCCCGGATAGGTGATGTTGAGTCCGTCGTATCCCAGCCTGCCCGCTGTGCGAACGAGGGCGCCCACGTCGTCGGCGCCGAGGCCGAGCCGGTCGAGGTCGATGGTGCGGTAGACGAGGCGCAGACCGTGATGGCCGGCCTCCCGTTCGTGGAGCGCGGGGCTGAGGGAGGGGCCGATGCCGGACCCGATGAGCCCGACGAGGTACGAGGACGTGGTCGCGGTCATGCGGTGCTCTTCTCCCCGAGGTGGGCGATGTGGGTGAGTGCGAGGGCGTACTCGTGGATCCCGGTGCCTGCGATCACGGCGTCCGCGACCTCCGCGACGTGAGACCGCTGCCGGTACTCCTCGCGCTGGTGACGACGACGGCATGAGCTCTCCCTGACGCGCGTCTCCGGGTGGTCGGTCACGGTCGATCGAGTCGTGACAGCGAGCCTGCCGCGTGGCGGGCGGCCAGGTATCCGAAGGTGAGGGCGGCGCCGATCTGGCACCCCGCTCCCGGGTACTCCGATGCCATCGGGGAGTTCGCGTCATTGCCGCATGCGTACAGTCCGGGGGCCGCGTTGCCGTGTTCGTCGAGGACCCGTGCCTCGGCGTCCGTCTTGAGTCCCAGTGAGGTCGCCAGCGGGGTCGGGACCACCGCGATGGCGTAGTACGGTGCTCGCTCGATCGGGCCGAGGTTGACGTTCGGTGTGTGGGCCGGATCGCCGTACTGATGCCCGTAGGGGTGTTGTCCCTTTCCGAACTCCTCGTCGACGCCGGAACGCGCGTAGAGGTTGCTGTCGGCGAGGGTGCGGGCGAGACCGGCGGGGTCGACCTCGATCGCGGCTGCGAGCTCGCGCACCGAATCCCCCGTGCGCAGGTAGCCGGAACGGATGTGCCGCTCGAGAAACGGGCGCGGGGTGTGTGGGCGGATCATCCCGAGTCCGTACGCGGCCAGGGTGCGCGCATCGGTCACGAGCCACGCCGGGATCGTCGGTACGGACGCGTGCGCTTCGTACATGGCGCGGACGAAGCGGTGGTAGGACACCGACTCGTCCACGAAGCGGCGTCCTGCGGAGTTGACCGCGATGATCCCGGGTTTGGCCCGGTCCCAGATGTGAGGGAAGACCGCGGTGGAGCCGTCCCTGCGGCGGCCGACGGAACTCGGGAACCACAGGGCGTTGTCGCCGCTGGACTCCGCGAGCGCACCGCCGACCCTTCCGGCGAGAGCGATGGAGTCTCCGGTGGCCCCTTCCGCCGCGCGGGTGAACTGCGGTGTCGGCGAGGGCAGGTGGCGGGCGCGCAGTTCCGGGCTGGCGGAGAACCCGCCGGCGGCGAGGACCACACCCGCCCGGGCGGCGATCCGGATCGTACGTCCCCGCTGAGAGACGACCGCGCCCACCACGCGGCCGGTGGCGTCCGCGACCAGTTCGGTGGCTCGTGCGGTGAACCACACATCGCCGCGGAGGCGCAGAAGCCGGTGATAGAGGTTCGCCGTGAGTGCGTTGCCCATGGCGAGCCGCGTTCCCCGGGGGTAGCGGAGCATGTCCACTGCCCACCGGGCCCCGAGGCGCAGCGCTGTGGCCATGCCGCGCGCCGATCCGCGGAAGACGGTGAGCAGGTCGTTCACCTCCGATCGGCGGACCATGAGGGTGCCGTAGAAGAGTGCGAATTCCGGTACGGGAGGGCGGATACGGCCGAAGCGGGCTCTGCCGAGCCGGCGTCCGTCGAACGTCTGGGGTTCGAGTGCCCGCCCGGTGCCGCAGCCCGGTGTCCCGGGGTAGTAGTCGACGGCCGTCGCGGAGTGCCGGAACCCGACCCCGATCCGTTCCAGGTAGTCGATCACTTGGGGGCCGTGTGCGAGGTAGCTCTCCCGCAGTTCCTTCGGAGCCTTGTCACCGACGAGGGCGTCCAGGTACCTCCGGGCTGCGGCGCTGTCCGCTGCGGGATCCTCCTGGTGGTGGTGGCCGGGGATCCAGGCTGTGCCGGCCGAGTAGGCAGTGGTGCCTCCGAGCCATTCGGTCTTCTCCAGCACGAGGACGCCGAGGCCCTCCTGGGCGCCGACGACAGCGGCACCGAGGCCGCCCGCGCCGGAGCCGACGACGAGGAGGTCGACGTGGTGGTCCCAGTGGTCGGTCATGGTGTGCTCCCTGTCGAGGGTGCCGGGCAGCGGCGTAGCTCCGTGGCGGCGGAGCCGGCTGGCAAAGGAACCCGTCCACTTGGGCGTGAGCTTGCGACCTGAGTTCCTCCACCAGCCGCTTTCCCGGCGGCCGGTCGAGGTTCAGTCCGCAAGGATGTTCCGCCGCGACGGCGGACCGGGCGCGGGCCCGCTCATAGCCCGAGGTAGATCTGGCGGACTCGCTCGTCGTGCGCGAGGTCTTCGGAGGTGCCGGACATCGCCACCGAGCCGTTCTCCATCACGAGGCAGTGGCTCGTGACCCCGAAGGTCAGCTTGGCGTTCTGTTCGACCAGCAGGAGACCGAGCCCTTCGCCTCGCAGCCGGACGAGGATGTCCAGGACGTTCTCGATGAGCTTCGGTGAGAGTCCCATCGAGGGTTCGTCCAGCAGGAGCAGCCTGGGCCGGGACATGAGCGCCCGGCCGATGGCCAGCATCTGCTGCTGCCCGCCCGACAGGTCGCCGGCCGCCCGGCCACGGAAGTCCCGCAGGATGGGGAACAGGTCGTACACGTGCGCGAGGGTGTCTCGCGTTTCTCCCTTCCATGACCGGTGGTAGGCGCCGAGCATCAGGTTCTTCTCGACGGAGAGCCCGGGGAAGACGTGCCGCCCCTCCGGGACGTAGCCCACCCCGTGCCGGACCATGTCCCTGGCTCGGACCTTGCTGAGATCGGTGTCGCCGAGGGTGATCCGGCCGCTGCTGCGCGGGATGAGCCCCATGAGTGCCTTGAGCGTGGACGTCTTGCCGGCGCCGTTCGAGCCGATGATTCCCATGGACTCACCGGGGGCGACGCTCAGTGCTACCGATCGGACCGCGCAGACTCCCCCGTAGTGGACGGTCAGGTCGGTGACGGCGAGGCTGTCGGTGCCGGTGCCGGCCGTGGAAGGCCCGGTAGCGGTGGTCGTCATAGCGAAACCTCCGGTGCGACGCGAACGGGCAGGCCGGCCGGTGCCGAGTCGCCGAGGTACGCCTCTATGACCTCGGGTGTGGCCGCCACTTCGGCGGGTGTGCCCTCGGCGATGACGGTGCCGGTCGCGAGGACGGTGATCCGTTCGCACAGCGACATGACCAGTCCCATGTTGTGCTCGATGAGGACGACGGTGACGCCCTGGTCGCGGATGGAGCGGACGATGGCCGAGAGCTGTCCGACCTCCTCCCCGTTCAGACCCGCTGCCGGCTCGTCCAGGAGGAGCAGAGCGGGCCGTCCCGCCATGGCCCGCGCGATCTCGATGCGGCGCTGGATGCCGTACGGGAGCGACTGCGGGTGTGCGTCCGCGAAAGCGGTCAGTCCGTACTCCTTCAGGATGCGGTCCGCCTCGGCCTGCAACCGCTGCTCGCCCGACAGGACGCCGACGGGCCACACGGCGTACTGCCAGACCGTTGAGGTACGTGAGCGGTCGAGGACGACGAGGATGTTCTCGCGGACCGTCATCTGTGAGAAGAGGCGAAGGTTCTGGAAGGTGCGTGCCATTCCGGCCAGGGACAGCTGGTACGGGCGTGCCCGGCCGATGTCGCGGCCGACGCCGGCGACGCGGCCTTCGGAGGGTCGGTACAGCCCGCTGATCACGTTGAACAGGGTGGTCTTGCCGGACCCGTTGGGGCCGACGATGCCACGGATCTCTCCCTGTTCCACGGTGAGGGTCACGTCGTTGAGCGCGGTCAGCGCACCGAACCGCTTGGTGACGTGGCTGATCTCCAGGGCCGGCCCGCTGTCGGTGTCCCTGGGGGACGTGTGGTCCGCGGGGACGGCGTCGGGCAGGTAGGGCCCCAGCTCCGCGGCGCGCACGTCATCGCTCTTCCTGCGGCGGCTGATCGCTTCCCGGATTCGTTCGGGGATCCCGGCGATGCCGGTGGGGGCGAATACCACCATCAGGACGACGACGATGCCGTATCCGAGCTGGGCGTAGACGGCGAAGTCGACGAGGGCCTCGCGGATGAGCACGAGGCCGACCGCGCCGACCACGCATCCGACGAGGCTGCGCCGGCCGCCGATGATGACCATGGCCAGCAGCAGGAACATGTTGCCGAGGCTGAAGGTCTCGGGGGCCACGTACCGGATGAGTCCGGCGTAGAGGATGCCGGCCACTCCGCCGTAGGTGCTGGCGAGGAGGAACGCGGTCATCCGCAGGAGTGGGATCTCCGCGCCCATGGCACCGGCGGCGAGTGCGTCGTCGCGCATCGCGCGCAGCCTGCGTCCGAGCCGGGTCCGCACCACGAAGGTACCGAAGGCGAGCGCGAGCCCGAAGACCACGATCTCCAGGTAGTAGTACATGTACTCGTCGGCGAGATCGATCCCGAAGAGCGGCGGGACGGGGATGCCCGAGATGCCGTCCGCTCCCCCGGTGATCTTCGCGTTGGTGATCCAGTTGACGAATCCCAGAGCGAGGCCGAGCGTGACGATGCCGAGGTAGTGGGACTGCATGCGCAGGGCCGGCAGGCCCACCAGCAGACCCACCAGCATCGTGGTGACAATGCCAAGGATCGCGGCGGTCCAGAAGCCGTATCCGGAGTGGGTGGTGAGGATGGCGGTGGTGTAGGCCCCGACGCCGAAGAAGGCCACTTGGGCGAGGTTGATCTGACCCGCGACGCCCATGACGAGACCCATGCCTATGGCGAGGAGCGCGAAGATGATCGCGATGTCGACCACGTGGATCGAGTAGCTGTTCAGGCCGTACGGCAGCGCATAGGCCACTACGCACGCCAGCAGGATGAGCGCCGGCTTCGATTTGAGGATGCTCATGCCCGGCTCACCGTCCTCTCGCCGAAGATGCCGGTCGGGCGGATCATGATGGCCGCGGTGAAGACCAGGAAGGTGACCAGGACGCTGTAGCCCTGGAAGTGGTCGCCCGCATAGGAGTCCAGGACCCCGATGGCCAGGCCGCCCACCACCGCCCCGGGTATGCTCCCGAATCCGCCGAGCATGGCCGCGGCGAAGCCCTTGACTCCCAGGGCGCCGCCGAGGGTCGCGTCGACGTAGAGCATGGGTCCGGCGAGGCTGCCTGCGAGGGCCGCGATTCCGGCGCCGATCGCGAAGGCGAGGGCGTTGCTGCGGCCCACGTGGATGCCGACGGCGGTCGCTGCCTCGTGGTCCATGGCCACCGCCTGCATGGCGGCCCCCGGCTTGGTGCGCTGGAGGAACAGGGTGAGCAGGACCACGGATACGGCGGTGATGGCGATGACCATCAGGTCGTACGTGCGGATGCGGATCCCCATGAGTTCCAGGGGGCCGGAGGTGATCGGCGAGGGCATGGCCCGGCCGGTGGTCCCCCAGATGAGCGTGGCGGCAGCCTGGAGGACGGTGCCGAAGCCGATGGTGCCGATCAGCATCAGGTCGAAGTCCTTGTTCTCCAGCGGGCGCAGGACCCGCTCGATGACCAGACCGATGATGCCGGTGACGACGATGGAGATGACGATGGCCGCCGCGAACGGCACGTGCGAGGTGAGGTAGAACGTGGAGCAGGCGTAGGCGCCGATCATCGCGACGTCGGCGTGGGCGAAGTTGACGAGGCCCATGGTGCGGTAGACGACGGAGAAGCCGACAGCGATCAGGGCGTAGATGGCGCCCAGGCTGAGACCTCCGACGAGGGTTTGCAGAGTGACTTGCATGGTGGCTCCCTGAAGCCGGTGCGGCGCCCGGCTTTCGGCTCGACGGGCTGACTGAGCGGGACGGCCCTTACTGAGCGGCGGAGAGCTTTCCGTCCTGGATGATGCCGATGGTGGTCTTGAAGATGCCGACGCCGCTCTCGTCGTAGGCGAAGTTGCCGAGCAGACCCTGGTACTTGGTGGCCCGGATCTCGTCGGCGAGCTTCTTGCCGGTGGCGACGCCGCTGTTCTTCAGCGCGGTGAGCACGATGTTGGTGCCGTCGTACGCCTTGGCTCCGTGCAGTTCGGCGTCCTTGCCGTACTCGGCCTTGTACGCGGTGGCGAAGGCGCGGCTGGCGTCGCTGATGTCGTTGCTGAGGTAGGGCGAACTGACGATGGTGTTCTCGGCGTTCTTGGCGCCTGCCGTCTCGATGAAGACCGGTGTGCCCTGCGGTGCGGCGCCGGCGAACGGGGCGGTGATGCCGAGGTCGCGGGCCTGCTTCACGATGAGTCCGGCTTCGACTTCCTCGGAGCCGATGAAGATGGCGTCGGGCTTGGACTGCCGGATGCGCGAGAGGGAGGCGCTGAAGTCCTTCTGGTCGGTGGTGACGACCTGGTCGGTGACGGGGGTGATGCCCGCCTCCTTGAGCGCGGCGGTGAAGGCGTCGTGCTCGCCCTTGCCGTAGGAGCCGTTGTTGGAGATCATCGCGATCTTCTTGAACTTCTTGGTGGTGACCAGGTAGTCGGCCAGCGTGGAGTCGTAGGTGGTGCTGGTGGGCCCGTTGAGGAAGAGGAAGGGGCTCTTGACGTCGACGAGGGCGGTGGCCTGGCCGGAGGTGATGTTGGGGATCTCCGCCTGCTTGAGGATGGGGGCCATGGCCACGGTGACCGCGCTCTCCGCGGTGCCGATCATCGCCGTGTAGTTCCCGCTGTCCAGTTTGCGCGCGATGTTGGTGCCGGTGGTGGGGTCGCCCTGGTCGTCGAAGACCGTCAGCTCGATCTTGCGGCCGTCGATGCCGCCCTTCTTGTTCCACTCCTTGACCGCGAGCTTGGCGCCCTTGGCCTCCCAGTCGCCCAGCGAGGCGAGCTGACCGCTCTGGGCGTCCACCACGGCGATCTTGATGGGTCCGCTGCTGTCGGCGTCGTCCGAGGATGAGTCGCCGGGGGCGCTGCACGCGGCGGCGGCAAGGAGGACACCGAGGGCGGCGGCCGGAACGGTGAAGGTGCTGCGGGTTCTTGCGCGCATGGGAATCATCCTTCGTCGGGGAAGTTGCCGTGGTAGATGTCGTTGATGTTCCAGTGGCCGGGTGTGGGAACCGGCTCGTTGACCATGGGGATGTCGATGACCGCGGGCCGGCGTCGCTCCACCGCGGTGGCGAGTACCTTCGCCAGTTCCTCGGCAGAGGTCACCTCGTAGCCGTCGGCGCCGCAGGACCTTCCGTAGGCGGCGAAGTCGGGACTGTAGGGCTTGCCGTCCGGGCCGGTGAAGTCGCATCCGTATCCCCGGCCGTAGTTCGAGCGCTGGAGGTCGGAGATGGTGCCGTGGGCGCGGTTGTTCATGACGGCGAAGATGACCGGCAGGCCCTGTTCCACCGCCATCGGCACGGCCGGGAGCTGCGCGCTCATCCCGCCGTCGCCGATGAGGGCGACCACGGTGCGCTGCGGCTGCGCCATCTGGACACCGACCGCTGCGGCGGGGCCGAAGCCCATGGTCGACGCACCGCCGGGGGTGATGAACCTGCCCTCGGGCGGCAGGTCGTAGGACTGGGCGACGCCGTTCTTGTTCCAGCCGACGTCGGTGACCAGGATCGCGTCGGCGGGGAGGCAGGCTCGGAGATCGGCGAGGATGCGCTGGGGGCGCAGCGGAAAGTTGTCGCTCGCTCCGTTCTCCGTTGCCAGGTCGAAGAGTTCGGCCCTGCTGACGGCGATGGTCTCGCGGAGTCCCGGACGGGTCAGGGGCTCAGGTCGCAGCCTCCGGACGGCTGCCTCGATGGCGCGCACGGAGTGGCCGACGTCGGCGACGGCCCCGATCTCGACCGGGTAGTTGCGGCCGATCTCGGCGGGGTCGATGTCGATCTGGATGAGCTTGCTGGGCGGGAAGTTCCAGGTGTAGGCGGGGTCCCAGGAGCTCGCGTCGGTCTCCGCGAAGCGGGTGGCGAGGGCCAGCACCAGGTCGGCGTCCTTGGTGTGGGCGTGGGTGGAGTCCAGGCCCCAGAAGCCGGGCATGCCGAGCAGCAGCGGG
Organism: Streptomyces sp. NPDC005803; assembly: GCF_040630435.1. NCBI lineage: Bacteria > Bacillati > Actinomycetota > Actinomycetes > Kitasatosporales > Streptomycetaceae > Streptomyces > Streptomyces sp. NPDC005803. The sequence goes on from NZ_JBEXXO010000002.1 coordinate 141,436, forward strand.
TGCCGGTCGGGAAGGGCGCCCTTGCCCATCAGTGAGTGGGCGAGGGGGATGTCGAGGTGCTCGGCGAGGGTGAGCAGGGCCTGCTTGGCCTCGGGGGCGCGCAGGCCGCCGCCGAAGTAGATGAGGGGGCGCTCGGCGTCCAGCAGTGCCTGGGCGATGCGGGTGGCGGTGTCCTCGGCGAGGCCGGGAAGGGCGCTGTCGGGTATCGCGTGCGATCCGGGGGCGTACGGCTCGACCTGCCGCGAGAAGAGGTCCATGGGCACGTTGACGAGGACGGCGCCGGGCCGGCCCGAGGTCGCGGTCCAGAATGCGCGCTCCACGGTGCGGTGGAGGTCGAAGGTGCGCTGGACGGGCCAGGCGCGCTTGCAGAACGGCCGGTAGATCGCGGTCTGGTCGGCGTCCGCGTGGAGGTTGACCTCCTGGTGCGGGTGGCGGCCGTAGTAGTAGGAGGGGATGTCGCCGGAGATGACCACGAGCGGGACGGAGTCCATGGCGGCCGTGGCGACACCGGTGACCGCGTTCATCATGCCGGGGCCGACGTGGGTGAGCAGGACGCCGGGCTTGCCCGAGGCGCGGGCGTAGCCGTCGGCGGCGTGGGCCGCGGCCTGCTCGTGCCGGGCGATGACGAAGTGGATGGGGCTGGGCCCGAGTGCGTCGAGGAGCGCGATGTTGGTGTGCCCGCAGGTGCCGAAGACGTACTCGACGCCGTACGATTCCAGTTGCGTGACGAGGGCTTCAGCGGCGGTAACGGTGGTCACTGGTTCTCTTTCGTGAGGTCGTGGCGTTCGCCCCAGATGGACAGGCCGCGGAGCATGAGGGTCTTGACGACCGTGTAGTCGTCGATGAGCCAGCGCGGCGACTCGCGTCCGAATCCGGAGTCCTTCACGCCGCCGAACGGGATGTGGTCGAGGCGGAAGTTCGACGTTCCGTTGACGATGAGTCCGCCCACTTCCAGGCGGCGCCAGGCGGTGAAGATGCGCTTGATGTCGTGGGTGAAGAGACCGGCCTGCAGCCCGTAGCGGCTGGCGTTGCACTCGCCGAGGACCGTGTCGAAGTCGTCGTAGGGCATCACGGCGACGAGCGCGCCGAAGACCTCATGGGCGACGACCGAGGCGTGGGCGGGTGGGCCGGCGATGATGGTCGGGGTTGCCGTGGCCCCGTTGCGGGTTCCGCCCCGCAGCACGGTGGCTCCCAGTTCAGCGGCTTCGGCCGACCAGCGGACCACCCGGTCCGCCGCGTCGTCGTCGACCATGGAGCCGATGTCGGTGGCCGGGTCCATGGGGTCGCCGATGACCAGCTTGTCGACGGCTGCGGCAAACGCGTCCAGGAAGTCCGTGTACAGACTGCGGTGGACGTAGACCCGCTGGACGGAGATGCAGCTCTGCCCGGAGTTGCTGTATCCGGTGCGGGCCGCCGCCTTGGCCGCGGCCTCGATGTCGGCGTCCTCGCAGATGATGGTGGCCGCGTTGCCGCCGAGTTCGAGGGCGAGCCGCTTGGCGCCGGCGGCACGGGCGACGGCCGCGCCGGTGGCGGCGCTGCCGGTGAAGCTGATGACGTCGACCTCTGTGGCCGCGCACAGTGCGGCACCCACGTCACCCCCTCCGTGCAGCAACTGGACTGCCTGGTAGGGCATTCCGCTGTCCAGCAGCAGGGCCACCACGGCCGCCGAGATGGCTGGGGCCTGCGGCGGCGCCTTCACCAGCGTGGTGTTGCCGGCGGCGAAGGAGGCGCCGAGCTTGTGCGCCAGGAGATTGGCCGGGGCGTTGAACGGGGTGATGGCAAGGGCGACGCCGGCGGGAGCGCGGTAGGTGAAGGCACTGTTGCCGACTCCGGTGTCCCAGCCCGCGACCGGCAGGGTCTCTCCGTCGATGCGGCGAGCCTCGGCCGCGCAGACCTCGAAGGTGGAGGCGACCCGCTCGATCTCGATGCGGCTGTCTTTGAGCGGCTTGCCCAGCTCCAGAGCGAGCAGTGTGGCCAGTTGATCGCGGTGGGCCAACGCGGCGGCTGAGGCGCGCTGCAGGATCGCGGCCCGCGCCGCCGGGGCGAGCGAGGCGACCTGGGGCGCGTAACTACGGGCGTCTGCCACGGCCTGGTCGATCTCGGCCGGTAGTGCGGTGGGAGCCCGGCTGACGGTCCGTCGCACATAAGGGCCGGCCCGCTCGGCCCAAGGGCCGTCACCCGACCACGCGCCGGCAAGGAAGGGAAGGGCGTCAACGACTTCTGCGTCGGCAATGGACTTGAGGAGGGCTTCCAGCATCACGTCTCCAGATAAGCCATCTAGCGGTTTTCGTAGACCGCCTTGTGGACTGGCGTGTAACGTACGGGCGCCGGTTGGGGTTGGCAATAGCCCGGGCGAAAGAAGTTGAATCCTGAGGTTTCCCGCCGATTCGGCGCGAGTGCCCCCATGAGCACCCCGGCCCTCCCTGCTCCTGGCCACACTGTCGGCACAGGCCCTACGAAGGAGAAAGCATGGATTCCGATCAAGGACAGAACGGCGTACGCAGTGTGCGCCGGGCCCTGGACATCATGTCGCTGCTGACCGAGGACCAGCCCGTCGTCTCCCTCAGAACGATCGTGGAGGCGACCGGGCTGGCGAAGACGACCGTGGTCCGGCTCGTGCAGACCCTGGAGAGCTACGGACTGCTGTGGTCCACCGACGCGGGCTACACCGCGGGCCCGGGGCTCTGGCGCTGGGCTCACCTCGCCCAGGGCAGCTGGGAGCTGCCGCCGGAGACGACGAAGGCACTGAGGGCGCTGGCAGACCGGCGTGGCGAGACGGCGAACGTGATGATCCGGCGCGACATCCACCGCGTCTGCGTCGCACAGCAGGAGAGCCCCCAGCCGCTGCGCCACGTGGTGCGAGTGGGCGACGAGCTCCCGCTGTGGGCGGGCGCCTCGTCCAAGGTGCTGCTGGCCGGCGCGAGCGACGCCCTGCTGCAGCGGATCGCGGCGGCCTCACCGCACGGCACACCTCACGTGGAGCAGCTTCGGGAATGGATCGACCAGGCCGCACAGCAGGGATACGCCCTCAGCCAGGGCGAGCGCGACGTCGGCCTCACCGCTGTCGCCGTGCCGCTCACCACCTCGTCGGGAGTGGTGGTGGCCGCACTCTCCCTGAGCGGGCCCACCGCGCGCATCACCCAGAACTCGGTCGAGGACTTCGTCCAGGACCTCAAACAGGTGGCTGGACAGATCATGACCCAGGGATTCGACCATCCCCTGGGACCTCGGGGCTGACAACCGTGCCGGACTGCGGCGCCGGTCACCGGCGCCGCGTGAGGAGACACCACCCATGGATGCGCGACCTCTCGACGACATAAGAGTGCTGGACCTGACGAACGTTCTGGCAGGCCCCTACTGCAGTTACCACCTCATGCTCCTGGGGGCGGAGGTCATCAAGATCGAGCGCCCGGGACAGGGCGATCTGGCCCGCAGCCTCGGCCCCGACGCCGATCTCAACCGCGCCGGGATGGGTGCTTCCTTCCTGGCGCAGAACGCGGGCAAGAAGTCCGTGGAACTCGATCTCAAGGATCCGGCGGACCGCCAGGTCTTCGAGGAGATGCTGAGCGGCGCCGACGTCCTCCTGGAGAACTTCCGCGCCGGCGTGCTGTCCCGGATGGGCTACGACCAGGAGCGGCTCGACCAGATCAATCCGCGCCTGGTCTGCTGTTCCATCTCGGGTTTCGGACAGACCGGGCCGATGAGCGACGCGCCCGCCTATGACCAGATCATCCAGGGGCTCTCCGGGATGATGAGCGTCACCGGGACCGTCGACACCGCCCCGCTGCGGGTGGGCTTCCCCGTGTGCGACACGACTGGCGGACTGTCCGCGGCCCTCGCGGTCAGCGCCGCCCTTCTGCACCGGGAACGTACCGGACAGGGCAGCCGGCTGGACGTCTCCATGCTGGAGACGTCCCTGTCGGCCATGGGCTGGGCCGTCTCGAACTATCTGGTGAGCGGTGTTCCCCCGGAGCCGATGGGAGACCAGAACGCCACCGCCGCGCCTTCGGGAACGTTCCGCACCAAGGACGGCCCGCTCAACATCGCGGCCAACCAGCAGCGACAGTTCGAGACCCTGTGCCGGCTGGTCGGCGCCCCGGAACTCGTCACGGACCCCCGGTTCGCCGAACGCGAGGGGCGCAAGGCACACCGCGAGGAGCTCAACTCCGCTCTGAACGAGGCGCTTTCGCAGCGCTCCGCAGCCGAGTGGGAGCAGGTACTGACACCCGCCGGGGTGCCTGCGGCCCGGGTGCTCACGGTCCCGCAGGCCTTGTCCCAGCCACAGCTGCGGCACCGGGGCTTCGTCACCGAGCTGCGAAGGCCCGACGGGTCGGGCGCAGCCCTGCCCGTGCTCGGCAGCGGGGTGCTCTTCGACGGCGAACCGTTCCTGCCCCGTACGCCGCCACCGCTGCTGGGCGAGCACAACTACGAGCGCGAGCAGCTCGCCTCGCGCTGGTCCTCGACCGCCACGAAGGAGGTGACGGGCTCGTGAGTACGTCCCTGTCAGCGCACGACGAAGCCGCACAGTGGTGGGCCACCGCCGTCAGCCACATCGAACCCGGATCCATCGAGCTGCGGGACCGGCCGGTACAGGACCTGATCGGTTCGGTCGGTCTGGTGGACATGATCTGGCTGCTGCTGCGCGGCGACCTCCCCTCCCCCGGACAGTCCGCCCTGCTGGAAGCGGCGCTCGTGGCAGGGGTGGACCACGGGCCGCAGGCACCCTCGATCGCCGCCGCCCGGATGGCCGCGACCTGCGGCGTGGGCCTCAACAACGCGATCGCGACCGGCGTCAACATGCTTGGCGACGTCCACGGCGGTGCGGGCCAGCAGTGTGTCCAGATGCTGGAGGAGATTCGCGCACTCCACCTGGCCGGTGCGCACTGGGACGCTGCCGCTCGTGAGGTCATGACGCTGTGGCAGGCCCGATCCCGCTACCTGCCCGGGTTCGGCCACCGTTTCCATCCGGTCGACCCGCGCCGCGATCCCCTCCTGCGGCTGACCGAGGAGGCTGTCGCCGCCGGGGTCGTCGCGGGCGACCATCTCCAGGCGGCTCTCGCGGTCGAACGCGCTCTGCGCGAGCGTCGTGCCGGTGCCCGCCCCGTACCGATGAACATCGACGGCGCCACGGCCGTCATCTACGGCGAGCTGGGCTTTCCCGCGCCGCTGGCCAGGGGCCTGTTCGTGCTGAGCCGGTCGGTCGGCATCCTGGCCCACGCGTGGGAGGAGACAGGCCAGGGCCGCCGGAACAAGGGCCCCATCCCCCGTTCCGTTCTCCCGGCCCGGCTCAAGCCTGTGGATCCGGCCTCCGCCGAGGAATCCGCGTCATAACCCTTGTCACGCAACTGCGGTGTCCTTAACGTATGGAACCACTTCTCGGGGACCATCGTGCGGGTCATACAAACCGCACAGCGGACCATGATCCGCTTCCCCGCTCTCTCTCCCCCCTCACCTCCAACCGGACCACCAGGTGGACCCGGACTCGGCAGGGGCACGTCACGAAAGAGGGTTCATGGACAGACGCAGTTTCATCGCCAGTGCGGCGGCCGGCACCACCACGGCCGTCGCGCTCCTCAACTCGCCCGCCCATGCGGCCGAACCGCACAGCGGAACGCTGGCCCTGCCCGTCCCGAAACAGGCGTTCAAGCCGACGGACCGCGACTTCCCCAAGGCCGGCGGCAACCTGGCCAACCAGAACTACTCAGCCCTCAAGAAGATCACCCCGCGCAACGTGAGGCAGCTCGGCGGCGCCTGGCACATCAACCTGGAGGGCGGCGACACCGGCCGCGCCCAGCAATGCGCCGTCGTGGCCCAGGACGGCGTCCTGTACATCGCCACCACCCAGCAGAACATCTTCGCCGTCAACGGGCGTACCGGCGCCGTCAAATGGAAGACGAACGTCGGCAGCGAGACGACCAACATGCGCGGGGTGGCCCTCGGCCAGGGACTCGCCTTCACCATCTCCGGTGCCAACATCATCTACGCCCTGGACCAACGCACCGGCGCCGTCGTGTGGACCCGGGAAATGCTCATCGAGGACCAGGGCGATCCCGGCTGCGACCCGGCCAGCGGCCAGTGCGGCGGCAGCAAGGGCAGCCTGGCCGGCGCGGTCGTCTACTGGGACGGCATGATCTACGTCGGCACCCAGGGCAGCACCGCCGGCGCCCGCGGCCGCGGCTACGCCTTGAACGCCGCGACCGGCGAAGTCGTCTGGACGTTCTGGGGCACACCCGGCCCCGGCGAGTTCGGCCACGACACCTGGGAAGGCGACACCTGGAAGACCGGGGGCGCGGTCTGCTGGATCCACCCTGCGGTCGACCCCGAACTGGGCCTGGTCTACTGGACGTTCGGCAACCCCTACCCCCGCACCGACGGATCCACCCGGGGCGGCGACAACCTCTTCGCCAACTGCCTGGTGGCCATCGACGCCAAGACGGGGAAGCGGCGCTGGCACTTCCAGTCCGTGCACCACGACATCTGGGATTACGACGGTGTGATGTCGCCCGTGCTCGCGGACATCCAGATCGAGGGACGCAAGCGCAAGGTCGTCGTCTACGGAAGCAAGACCGGGATGTACTACATCCTGGACCGTGCCAGCGGAGACCCGGTGCACGGCATGGAGGAGCGCCCCGTACCGCAGCACGCGGCGCAGAAGACCGCCCCCACCCAGCCCTTTCCCGGCGGCGAGCCCTTCGTCGAGACGGAACCGCGCATCGACAAGGCCACCCGGCCGGTCCCGTTCTACGCCACCGGCGGCCTCTTCGAGGTGCACTGGGACCGGCCGACCATCCTGTATCCGGGCGCGGGCGGCGGTGCGGACTGGTCCTCCCCGTCCTTCAGCCACCGCACCGGGCTGGTGTACGTGGGATACGGGCTGATCAACTCCGCCTACTCCAACACCCATGGCGGCCGGGTCAACACCGCGCGCCCCCTCGGTGAGTACTTCGCCGGCGGAGTCGCCGCAGTGGACCCCCGCACCAACACCGTCTCCTGGCGGCAGGAGGGTGACTGGTCGCTCGCCCACGGGAACGGCGTGCTCAGCACCGCGGGCGGGGTGCTCTTCCAGGGGCGCCCCGACGGTGTCCTGACCGCCATGGACGACGCGAACGGCAAGGAGTTGTGGACCTGGCAGTGCGGCGCCGGCGTCAACACGAGCCCGATGACGTACGAGATCGACGGCGAGCAGTACGTGGCGGTGCTGGCCGGAGGAAACGGTCTGCCCTACCCGGACATCCCGCGCGGCGACCACCTGTGGGCCTTCAAGGTCGGCGGGAAGGTCGGGCCCGCGCCCGCGCCCGTACCTCCCTCCAAGCGCAACCAGATCCGGGCCGCGGCGGTCACCGGCAGCGCGGCGGGCAACACCGTCACGCTGGGCCGCGTCTGGGACAACGCCAAGGGCGCCCCGGGCGCCACCGAGAACCTCGTCTCGCAGAACGCCATGTCACCGCAGCATCTCGTCATCGAACGCGGTACCACGGTGACGTTCACCAACCCCGCGACCAACAAGACCGCCCACGGCGCTGCCGCCTTCTTCGAGGCCGAGTTCGACACCGGCCTGCTGATGCCCGGGGACTCGTACACGCACACCTTCGACACGGCGGGCGAGTTCTTCTACAACGACCCGGTCTCCCCCCAGAGCACGGGCAAGATCGTCGTCTCCTGACCTCGCACTCCCCCGGCCGCACCACGCGGGACGAGTCCGCTCCATCCGCATGCCCCGTCCGCCATCACCCCGGACGCCGCCCGCATGCCCCACCTTTCGGCCGCGACGCCGCACGCGGACGTACGGGCGCATTCACCCCGTCCGGCCAGGCCATGCCCGGCGTGCCCCGCCCCTCCTGCGCGGCGGCCGCCACGGCCGGGCGGCTCACCGCCCGCCCGCAGGCCCCCTCCCTTTCGCCCGGCGCCGCTCCGGCGCGCCATCGACAACAGAAGGAAGCACACCCATGCCAGGAAGAACCCTCCGAGCGAGAGCGCTGAGCACTCGCTCGGCCGTGCTCGCCACATTGGGGGCGACGATCGCCATGGTCGTGGCGCTCATCGCCACCGGCACCCTCAGTTTCGCCCACGGGCGGATCGGCACCGGGGCCGAGGAGCTGGGCGACCCGGACTACGGGGTCTGCCGCGGCCTGGACCCTGACTGCTACCACGACTGGGGCAACTTCGACCCGGCCAAGGGGTACAGGGTCCTGCTGTACACCCACACGGCGGGGCCCCGGCACGCCAACCTCGGTCCCGCGCTGGCGACCGGGCTGAACCCCCCGGTCACCGACGCGAACGTGGTCCAGAAGGCCATGCTCAAGCTGGGCGAGCAGGGCGGCTTCCAGGTCGACTACACCGAGGACGTCACCCAACTCGCTTCCCCGAACACACTGTTCAAGTACAACGCGGTGGTCTTCTTCTCCACCAGCCGCGACGCGCTGGATGACGCCGCCCAGACCTCGCTGCGCCAGTACGTCCGCGGCGGTGGCGGCTTCGTCGGCATCCACAACGCCTTCGGAACCGAGTACAACTGGCCTTGGTACGAGGGCCTGCTGGGCAACGCCAACTTCTACGACCACGGAGCCAACCAGCCCGGCACCGTGCAGACGGTGGAGCGCAGGGACGTCTCCACCAAGGAGTTGCCGACCCGGTGGAACTTCACCGACGAGTGGTACAACCTGGTCCCCGCTCCCACCAGGGTCCGGGTCCTGGCCGAGGTGGACGAGAGCACCCTGACCAAGGGAGTGGCCGGAAACTACAACCACCCCGGCCACGGTGACAACCACCCGGTGGCCTGGTGCCAGTACTACGACGGCGGCCGCTCCTGGGTCACCACGCTGGGCCACGACGCGAAGGAATTCACCACTGACGGCTCCTTCGCGGGAGCGGCCGAGTTCCAGAAGCTCATCACGGGCGGCATCCAGTCCGCAGCGGGCATGAAGCCCTTCTGCAAGTAGCACCGGATGCGGCCTGGCATGCCGATGGCACGGCTGTGCCGCCGTGCCATCGGCATGCCGGCAAGCACGCAACAGCAGGCGAAATCAGTGGCACCCTCCCTCTTGCTCCCGGCCGAGCGCCTGCATAACGTATGAGGCAATCCACCTGACGGGCCACCAAAACCGCTCAGTGGTCGAGAGATGGCTCGTCGCAGCACGCTCCGAGATACACCGCACCCGATGCGCAGCCGGCCACACGCCCCCTGCGCAAGCCCGGTCCGGGCCTCCCCCGCCGATACCCCGGCACCCCGCTTCCGCCTCGCCGAAGGGACACCCGCCATGCTCGACTCCCCCCTCACCCCCGACCAGCAGACCCTCACCGCACCCACCGCCGACGCCTGGGTCACACCGGACTTCACCGTCATCGAAACCGGCATGGAAGTCACCGCCTACTACCTCAACGACCTCTAGAAGAAGCCCGATGCTGCTGCTCACTCTGGGCACGGCAGCGGGTGGAGGGGTTCCCCAGTGGAACTGCGCGTGCCCCGGCTGCACCGGGGCACGCGCCCACCCCGACCGTCGCCGCAGCCATGACTCGCTTGCCGTCCTCGGCCAGGATCCGTCGTCCTGGTTCCTCGTCAACGCGGGCCCGGACATCACCGACCATCTGGAGGCGCACCCCCGGCTGCGTCCCGGAGCGGGCGAGGAACGCACCCCTGTGATCCGGGTCCTGCTCACTGACGCGGAGCTCGACCACACGCTGGGCCTGCTGCGGCTGCGCGAGGCGCGGAACGTGGAGATCTACGCCACCGCACCGGTACGCCGGGCTCTGCGCGAACGCCTCGCGCTGGACACCGTTCTGACGCCGTACACCACCCTTACCTGGCGGAACCTGCCGCCGCCGGGTCAGAGCCCGGCGGTGATCGCGGGGATCGAAGTCTGCGCCGTGCCCCTGTCCACCAAGCGTCCCCGCTACGCCGCCGACGCTCCGGAGGACGACTCCTGGGTCACCGCCGCCCGCCTCCACGACCCCGGCCGCGGAGGGACGGCGCTGTACGCGCCCGCGCTCGCCGGCTGGACTGCGGAGTTCGGCAAGGAGGCCGCCGCGGCGGACTGCGTCTTCATCGACGGAACGTTCTGGGACGACCAGGAACCGCGACGCCTGGGCATCTCCACCAGGACGGCCACCGCGATGGGCCACCTGCCCATCGACGGACCCGCCGGCACCGCCGAGCACCTGGCGCCCCTGTCGGCCCGCTGCCTCTACACCCACCTCAACAATACGAACCCCCTGGTCGACCCCCTTGCCCCGCACCACGGCGTCCTGGCCGGACGTGGGCTCGAAGTGGCCCAGGACGGGATGGTGATCGAGCTATGACGACAGCACCCGCACGGCCCGGACCCGGAATCGCGCACGTCGCGCGGCCGGACGACTCACCCCTGCCGCCCCCCGCGTTCGAGTCCGAACTGCGGGAACTGGCACGGAGCCGCTACCACGACAAGCATTCGTTCAACGTGCGCATGCACCGGGGTGACCTCAGCCCGGCAGAGCTGCGCACCTGGGTCGCCAACCGCTTCCACTACCAGCGCAGCATCCCGGTGAAGGACGCCCTGATCCTCGCCAAACTGCCCGAGCCCGCCATGCGGCGGTCGTGGCTGCGCCGGATCCAGGACCACGACGGTATCGCCGAGGGCGAGGGCGGCATCGAGCGCTGGCTGCGGCTCGGAGAGGCGGTCGGCCTGGACCGGGCCGACCTGGAGTCGGGCAGGAACGTCCTGCCCGGGGTGCGGTTCGCCGTCGACGGCTACGTGAACTTCTGCCGGCTCAGTCCCCCTCTGGAGGCCGTCGCCTCCTCGCTCACCGAGCTGTGCGCGCCGAACATCATGCTGACCCGCCTGGAAACCTTTCCTGTCCACTACCCATGGATCGAGGAGTCGGGGCTCGCCTATTTCCGGAGCCGGGTACCGCAGGGGCGCCGCGACGGCGTCGAGGCACTGTCCTGGGTGGTCGACTGGGCGCGGACCCGGGCCGACCAGCTCGGCGCGCTGTCCGCACTGGCCTTCAAGTGCGACGTGCTGTGGTCGCTGCTCGACAGCGTCGAGCACGGCAGCCGGCCGGGAGGCGTGGGATGAACGCCCGCCACGGCGATCTCTGGTGCCCGCGACGGGCGCCCGCCGTCCTCATGAGGCACGACCGGACGCGCGGCAAGGACGTCCTGCTCATGCCGGAACGCGTCGTCGTGCTCGAGGGCAGCGCCCGATCGATCATCGAACTGTGCGACGGTACGCGCACGGTGACCCGCATCGCTGACGAGCTGCGGGAACGCTTTCCCGCAGCCCCCGTCGACACCGAGGTGAGCACGTTCATCGAACGGCTGCACAGGGAAGGCTGGATCCGATGACGGTGACGACCCCACCCCCGTGGGGGCTGCTGGCGGAACTCACACACGCCTGCCCGCTGCACTGCGGCTACTGCTCCAACCCCTTGGAACTCACCCGCCGCTCCCGCGAGCTGACCGCCCCGCAGTGGGTGGACATCTTCCGCCAGGCCGCCGATCTCGGCGTCCTGCAGACCCACCTCTCCGGCGGCGAACCGCTGCTCCGCAAGGACCTGGAGACCATCGTCACCGGTGCGGAGGAGTCCGGCATCTACACCCAGCTGGTCACCAGCGGCTCGGGCCTCACCGAGGACCGTCTGCGCTCCCTGATCGCGGCGGGGCTGCGCAGCGTCCAGCTGTCCGTGCAGCACGCGGACCCCGCCACCTCCGATGCGATCGCAGGCAGCCGGGCGTTCGCCGCCAAGGAGGCCGCTGCGGCCCTCGTCCGCAAGGCCGGGCTGCCCCTCGGCGTCAACGTCGTGCTGCACCGGCACAACCTGGACGCCATCGACGCTCTCGTCGAGCTCGCGCTGAAATGGGACGCGGACCGGATCGAGCTGGCCAACACGCAGTTCTACGGCTGGGGCCTGCTCAACCGGGAGGCACTCATGCCCGGCCGCGACCAGCTCGCCCGCGCGGTGGAGTCCGTCGACCGATGGCGCGAGCGGCTGGAGGGACGTCTGGAACTCGTCTGGGTCACGCCCGACTACTTCGACGGGGTCGCCAAACCCTGCATGGGCGGCTGGGGGGCCGTCTCACTCACCGTCGCCCCTGACGGCACCGTCCTGCCGTGCCCGGCAGCCGCCACCTTGCCCGGCCTGGACCCGGTCAATGCCAAGGACCACTCCCTGCGCTGGATATGGGAGGAATCGAAAGCATTCAACCTGTACCGCGGTACGGACTGGATGCCCTCCCCGTGCCGCAGTTGCGACCGACGGGACAAGGACTTCGGCGGCTGCCGGTGCCAGGCGTTCGCACTCACCGGCGACGCCACCCGCACCGACCCGGCCTGCTCCCTCTCCTCGGACCACGCGACGCTGACAGCCCTGGCCCGTCCCGCTGCCGGCGGCATCAGTGACATGGTGCCGCGCCGCCCCACCGTCGGCCCGCGGGCGTCCGCGAGCGCCTGACCACCCCTCCGGTCGCAAGGCTGCTCGGTCAGCCCCGAGTCAGCCCCGGACGTAGACCGACCGGGCCGGAGCCACGGTCCGCCTGCGAAACGGGAGGAGAAGCCGCGAATACCGGCGAGAAGGGTGACTCGCCGCTCCCTCCCGGAGGCGCGAGAGTTCCCGCAGCGCGCTCTTGCCGTGGCGCGTAAGCTGGTTTTACATCCGCCTGGTGGAGTAAGCCGACGCTAAGGGCTGTCCCGTAATCCCTGGTGGATCAGCACGCGGCGTCAGATGCGGTGCATCGCAAGGCGGAGGAGCGTCCGCATACTGGATGTATTCGGGCGTTCCGACAACGCGGCGAGGTGCCGTAGCTGTCGTCGTGCGCCGGCCAGGGATTACGGGACAGCCCTTAGGTGGCTGTAGTACGTATCGTAAAATCCTGGTCCGCCGGAGTGCGGTCCTCTTCCTGAGCCCACGGGTGCCAGCGACGAAGGACGGGCACGATGAATCAGGCCATTCTTCATCCTGAGGGGAAGTCCCGGCCGCCGAACGCTCCACGCTATGTCAGGGGCAGGCGCCTCCTGACTCGAACGACATACAGCGTGAGCCGAATTTCACGGATGAGGCGGGTGCGGCGGGAGGCACGACGCAAAAGCGCCGCCACTCGGAAGTGGCGCGGAAGATGGACACCCGGCACCTACGTATGGATATTCTCGATCGCCGGCTCAGCCCTTTTCTTGTCCTGGATAGCTCTGGCCGTCTACGTCATCATCGATGGCAAAGCCGGGTATGTGGAGCGGACGTGCCGTCCCACAAACACATCCTGCAGTGCGGTCATCAGTTTCTCCACACCATTCCTTGCTCTGGCGCTGAGTACGCTCATATTTCTCACGGTGCGGTACTGGAAGATCGTCCGTCCGATCCGCAGGATCGCGAAGAAGAATCCTCAGGAGCTGGTCCCCACGGCAGGGGCCATCATGGAAGAGGTCGTCGGCCGTCAAGAACTGTGCGCGGTGATTGCGGAGGCCCTGCGGGACCGTCACAGCCGACGTCCGTACGTGCTCGTCGGCAGCATCGGCAGCGGAAAAACAGCCGTTCTCGTGCAGCTGACGCAGCTTCTGGCCGAGAAAGGCGCCATTCCCGTTCCGATTCACCTGCGCGGCGCCGACCTTGACGGCGTCGACCTGAACTTCAGCGAGTTGGCCAAGCGGCGCTTCTGTGAAGAGGTGGACCCTGGAGTGATCTCCAGGGCGCAGGCGGAACGAGTGTGGCGACAGATCTGCATGAACGACAAGGTCGTCGTCATCGCCGACGGGCTGGAGGAGGCCTTCAGCGACGGCAGGCAGCAGAGAAACCGGGACAGCGTGATCCGCCGCGCCATCAAGCGGGCGGACAAGCAAAGGCTCCCGCTCGTGATCGCCTCCCGTCCGCACGCCACGCTCGAAGGAACGCAGGCGGCCGTCATCGATCTCGAGCCCCTCAGCGAGGAGGCCGCGTTCATATACCTGGAACAGAAAGACCCCGGTGTGGACAGTCGGCGACTCGACTGGATTGTCGAGACCGCCGCAGTCGCGGAGTCCCCGCTGTATTTGCAGATCGCGCGTCAGCTCGGGCAGCACCAACTTCTGGAGAACTTCGAGAACAACAAGGGATGGGAGCCCATAGACATACGCGGAAGCGACCGGTCGGGAATACGACTGAGCCTGCTGAACTCCTGGCTCAAGGCCCTCGTGGAGGGCCATCTCCGCGCCCAGTTCGACCTTGACTCGGAGCAACGCAAGAGAACCGTGGATGTCGTATCGGCACTGGCTTGCATCGGTCTGCTGAATGACAGGCTGGAAGTCAGGTTCGACGAACTGATCAGCTGGCCCACTGACGAAAGGGAGTGCCGACCGGCAGCCGAATGTCGCTATGCGCACATCCTCCGTCAGCTCAAGGAGCGTGTGGCAGACCTGCCTAAAAACGAGAACAATCGGTGCTGGCAGACCACCCTGGCGCGCTATGCTGCGCAGGGTGAGCAACTCGGACTGGTCGAGGCGCACAATTATAAGGTCAGATTTCCGCACAGTATCCTTCAGGCATGCCTGGGTTCCCGCTTCCTTGACGCTGTCCAGCAGCACTCCTCCGACGACCTCAAAAAAGCGCTCGCCGAACCCGGCCGTGAACTTCTGATCGCCCTTATCATGCGATCTCGTCTTCATCGCGATACCACCCCCCAGCAGGCCACGGTAAAATTGCTCCTCGCCGCCGCTGAAGATCGTCAGGACGACAAGGCATTCGATCTCTTCGCCGCAGCGCTCGAGATCGACACGGGCCGAATTAATGATTCCCTTCACGAAGAAATCGCCGGAACTGTCCTGACACGATGGCCTGAAATAAAAGGTGGGGACCGGCGGACGCGGGATGAGGCGAAGCTGAGACTCGTGCACCGCTTCGGTGAGGCACTTCGCCGACTCGACCGTGCGAGAAATGACCGCCCGGACGAGTGGGCGCGTCCGGCATATGGCGACCTGATGAGGATCAGTTGGATCGAGCCCTACTATCCTGTGCGACTGGCCATCGCCCAGGAGATCGGCGCGGGCGGCGCCACCGCGTTCGATGAACTACGCAAGCTTTTCCCGTGGCCGACGAAGAAGGACGATCCGCGCGCCGACAGGTACGACCCCTGGAAGCAGTACAAAAAGGCCATCGAAGACGAACAGTACGAGGAGAACTCGAAGCGCGAGAGGAGAATCTGCAATCCGGACGCAGCGGACCCGCCGGAAAGCGGGGAGTCGCCCAGAGACCGAATCTGGCGGCAGTTCGTCACGAGAGCCTGGCTGGTCCCCATGATCGTGGGATCGGTCGGAAGCGACCGCCAGAGCCAGGCACGGGAGAGAATGGATCTCTGGCTGCAGCACCTGGTGCCCAACCCCGCGACCGGACGGGCGGACCTGCCCATTTCCCTGGAGATCGCTCTCTCGCAAGGCTTCAAGAGCGCGGCGAACCGTAGAAGGCGGCACCCGGCAACTTCCGAAGAGGCCCGCGAGTACCTGATCGGGCGCGCCGAGCACATGCTCACCCACGCGCGCTACTGGTATTCCCAACTCTCCCTCATCCACGCACTCTGCCTGTGGGAGTTGCCGGACAGAGCCGACGACCGGATCGAAGGTGCCGGAAACGGCAATGGCGGCGCCGGTACGGACCCGTTGCGCGCCGTGGAGCGTTGGCTCTCCATGGCCGGCAGCGAACAGGCTCCCGCCGATCAGCCCGCGGACGAGCTGACAGACGGCGGAGCAAGGAAATTGCATCCTTTCGTCGCCGAGGGCGCGGATCTCGCGGCGCTCGCACTGGAGACCCGGCATCCCGAGCGATTCATCTGGATCGATGAGAAGGGAGCCACCGTCAACATCGGCTCGAATCCCGCAGATGCCACGTTCTGCCGGAGGCACAGCCTCTGGATTCCGCCCTCGGTGGGGTGGAGCACGCTGCACCCGCGGGCCCAGCAGCTCCTCGCCGACATCCTTCTGCTGCTCAACGTCACGGAACGCGACGGTCTGGTGGTCGACGACCGGCTGCGTCGCACGAACCGCACGACACTCCCACCGTGCCTGTCCACGGACCGGACATCTCTCCACCCCGAGCGCACAGTGGGCATGCCCGGAACCGCCGAGCCCGGGATCTGCTGCCAGCGCAACTGCAAGTTCGAGCTGTGCCCGTATCCAGCAAAGGGAGAGCAACCGGGAGCCGAACTGAGCGAGCCCTTCTGCCGACAGCAGCAGGCGCTGCTCGCAAGTCGCGACGCGCGGCGCAAGAAGGCTCCCTGGCAGGGGATGACCGGCCGCGAACTCAGGCGGTTCTGGGCGGCGATGGCTGAGCGGACCCGTACGCCCAAGGTGTAACTCGGGGACCTGAGGCGCTCTTCGATCGGACAGGGCCCACCACTGGCCTGGTTCCCAGGGCCGGTGCCCCCTCCCCACGCCTTCTCGCGCGTACCGCGAAGTCCTTCGCCGGGCAGCCACACCGCGGGCTCCGCGTTTCCCCAGTACAGAAGGGGGGCTGGCCCCACCATCGACCCGCCCGCTGCCCGGATGGCCCGGCGGCCCTGGCATGACGAGGCTGAAAGCGTACGAATCGAGTACAGATCCACCAAGCAAAAAGGGAAAACCTCTGTGTTCAGCTTCAAGCCGCCGCACCGCCGTACCGCCCGCGCCGCTGCTGTCGGCACCCTCGCCGCCGCGGCCTGCGCCACCGTCATGGCCGGCAGCGCCGGGGCCATCGTCAACGGGTCGGATTCCACCGAGAGTTACTCGTTCATGGCGACCGTTCCCGTGTCGGCCCCGAAGGCCGGTCTGCTCGACGGAACCTGCGGGGCATCGCTGATCGATGAGCAGTGGGTGCTGACGGCGGCCCACTGCGTGGAGGGCGAGGACCTCGAGCTGGAGGGCATCGTGCGCGTCGGCAGCGACCACCGCAAGTCCGGCGGCACCGTCCGGAAGATCGACCGGACCTTCGTCCACCCCGGCTATGTGAACGGCGACAACAAAGCCGCCAACAAGGACGACATGGCACTGATTCGACTGGACCGTCCGGTCGCCGGAGAACCCGTCAAGATCGCCGAGCAGCCTGGCAAGCCCGGCACTCCGACCCGGCTCCTGGGCTTCGGCACCACGTCCGACACCGAGTTCGCGTTCCCGGACCGGCTGCGGGAACTCAACACCCGCAGGGGCGCTGAGTCCGAGTGCGCGCCCGGGTATGCGGACCGGACCCGGCTGTGCACGATCACTACCGTGCCCGACGCCATGGCGTGCTTCGGGGACTCCGGCGGACCGCAGGTCCGGATGGGCCGGGACGGCCGCTGGGAACTGATCGGCGTCACCTCCGGGCCCGGCGCCCCGAAGGTGCCGTGCTCGCAGGGCCCTGGCCTCTACTCCAGCGCGCCCGCCTATGCGGACTGGATCGACGGGACCATGAAGGCCAACAGCACTCCGTCGACTCCGGTGAAGCGCTCCACCCTCGCCGAGACCGGCACGAACGACACCACCGCGGCTCTGGGCGGGGTGGCCGCGGCGCTGATCCTCGCCGGCGGCGGCACCGCCGTCGCCGTGCGCCGCCGCAGGGCCCGCCGCACCACCTGAGCGAACTCGCCGCGCCGGGAGGCACATCGCACCGCGACCGGGTGTGGAGGAGTCGCCCGGACTACCGGCGCATCCACGCGATCGTCCGGCAGGCGGACGGCCCGGTCATGGTGCGGCAGGTCGCGACTGCCGGCAGGCGCCGCACCACCGCGCCGCCTGCCGGCAGCCGGTCAGGACGCGGAGCGCTTCTTCGCGGCCGGGCTCTTCTTCGCCGTGGCCTTCTTGGCCGCCGGCTTCTTGGGGCCGGCCTTCTTGCGTGGCCGCATCTCGTGCACGGTGGCGTCCTCCCCCTCTTCACCGCGGCTTTCCTTCGCCGCCTTGACGGAGGCGTTCAGGGCGGCCATCAGGTCCATGACCTGCCCGGACTCCTGCTGCTCGCCTTCGGCCGGCTCGGGGCGCTCCTTGCCCTCGGACTTCGCCTCGATCAGCTCTTCCAAGGCCTCGCGGTAGCGGTCCCGGAACTGGGCGATGTCGTCGGTGGCCATGTTCTCGGTGAGCTGGACCGCCCGGTCGATCTCTGCCTCGTCCAGCTCCACCGGTCGCGGTGCGAGCGAATCGGGGCTGCGGACCTCGTCGGGCCAGTGCATGGAGTGCAGCACGATCGCCCCCTCACGGACCCGGAGCAGCCCGAGCCGCTCGCGTCCGTGCCACGCGAATTTCGCCACCGCGACTTTGTCGGACCGCTCCAATGCCTTGCGGAGCAGGGTGTACGGCTTGGCCGCGACCTGGCCGTCGATGCCGAGGTAGTAGCTGTCGCCGATCCGGACCGGGTCGATGGTGCCCGCGTCGACGAACGCGACGATCTCGATCGCCTTCGCGGTCGGCAGCGGCATCGACTCGAGTTCCTGGTCGGTGACGGTGACGACCTCGTCCTTCGAGACCTCGTAACCCTTGCCGATCTCCTCCTGCTCCAGTGGCTCGTCGTTGATCTCGCAGACCTTGCGTGTGCGGACCCGTCCCATGTCCTCCAGATGCACCCGGCGAAAGTGGATCGAGTGGTCCTCGGTCGCACTGATGATCTTGATAGGGATCGTGACCAGGCCAAAACTGATCGCACCCGTCCACAACGGCCGCGGCATACGCACACACCTCCAGGCCCCCCTGGTGGTCGGAGACAGGAACGGCCCACGCACCGGGACAGGCCGACATGAAGGACCCGGGCCGGGGCCACCGCCCGCACCTCGATACTCACGCCACTCACTGTCCGCCGCACCCCGGGCGGCACCTTCCGGCGGCCGGCCACCGGCCACGGTGTGACTCCGGCTGCGGCGAGCGGTGTGCGCGGGGTGGTTCCCCCCGCGCACCAGGTGCGGGGTGGGGTGGGGTGGTGAGCGAGGTACTCGCCACCGTGGCGGACGGGTCAGCCGAGGAAGTTGTCAGGATGCGCCTCCGTCTGCAGCGTCCAGAACTCGCCCGGGCACGGGGAGGGGAGCGGCGGGAAGCGATGGCCCTTCACGTCCGTACTCCAGTGATGCTTGCTGCCACAGTCGCATTCATAGATCCCGCTGGCGGGCACGATCTCGCCCGGGTGCCACGATGTCTTCTCCTCAGTCATGGTCCCTGTCTACGACCGTGCACCGCACTCCGCCTTCGGGCACGACCCGAACGGGTCCGTGGACCACACGCCTGCCGCACGGGTGAAAGCGCCGCTCACGGCAGGGGGCAGCCGCCGCGTTCCAGGGTGACGCGACCGTGCAGGCCGGCGCTCCGGCTGTGGGCCTGCGGCACACAGGTGGACGTCGGTGGCCCACGCCCCCTCCCCCTCCCACTGCCACTCCGGCTTGGGCCTCCTGGCGTCTGCGCAGGAGGTCGGCGAGTCGTGGACCGCTCCCCGCGAAGGCCGCTCCTTCCCGATCCTTCAGGCCGAGTCCGTCACCCGGTGCCGGGTGGCAAGGACCACCAGGCCGCCGAGGACCGCCAGGCCCAGCAGGACGGTGCCGAAGATCGTGGTACCGCTGGTCAGGCCCACCGCGTCGCTGAGGTAGCCGGCGGAGACCGGCAGGATGCCGGCCGGGAGGTAGCCACCCACGTTGAGCGCGGCATTGGCCTCGGCAAGGCGCTGGGGCGGGACCGTTGAGTTGAGCAGCGAGAGACCGCCGAGCTGTCCCATGCCCTGGCCCGCCCCCGCGAGCAGGGCCGAAAGGACGAGCACGGCCACCGCCGAGGTCTGTACGGCAACGATCAGCGTGATCATGCTCAGCGCGGTACTGGCCGCGCCGGCCGTGAGGATGGTGCGGCGGCGCAATCTCCGCACGGCGAACTGCACCCCGGTGGCGGCGAGGAACATGACGAACGCCATGCCACCGGCGACGATCCGGCTGGTGGTGCCGAGCAGGTCGGACAGCAGCGAGGGGCCGAGCGAGAGCACGAAGGACGTGGCCGTGATGCCGGGCGCGAACACGGCGATGCCAAGGACGAGTTGGCGGCCGTTGCCGGACGGGACCCCAGGCACTCGCACCCAGGCACCCTGGACGCGCACGGCGGGACGACGCACCGGCATGCGCAGCACCACGAGCAGCGCGGTGGCCAGGAGGACGGCCTCTACGACGAAGACGCTCACGGTCGGGGCGGGCGCCATCTCGGACATGACACCGGCGATCAACGGGCCGAGCCCGGCACCGAAGACCATGGCACAGGAGGCGAGCAGGGCGGCGACGCGCTTGCGCTCGGGCCCGGCGATGTCGGACACCGCGGCCATACCCGCCGAGACGACGGCACCGACCGCGACCCCGGTGAACAGTCGCGCCACGATGAGTGCGGCCACACCGGTGGCGGTCGCGAAGATCAGGCAGGCCGCGAGGGCGAGCACCAGAGCGGGCAGCAGGACGGGTTTGCGGCCGACCCGGTCGGAGACCACGCCGGAGACCAGCAGTGAGCCGATCAGACCGACGATGTAGAACGCGAACACCACGGTCAGGGTGCCTTGGGAGAATCCGATGTCGCGCTGCCACAGCACGTACAGCGGCGTCGCGGCGTTCGAGAGCACGAAGACGGCGGTGACCGGCCATGCCGCCAGCCACACCCACCGTAACGGCGCGGCGCTCGGTCGCCGGCTGGCTTCTGGGATGCCTGTGCGCTGGCCCCCGCCGACGGCCCCTACGGACTCGGTCCGGGTCTCGGACATGGCTGTTCCTCCCGTTCGTCTTTCGGCTGGCTCCGACAGTACGACTTTAATCGAACTTAGCATGCAGTACGATTACAGTCGTACATAAGAATCGCGCGGTGAGGAGCTGCCCATGTCCGCGAACGCGGCCGTCGCACCCGGTATCAGAGTGCTCCCCGAGCCCTCCGACCTGCCCGAACCGCTGCCGGAGCCCGCCCTGGACGCACTCCGCCTGGAGACCGTGTTCGGTGCGCTCAGCGACCCCCTCAGGCTCACGATCGTCCGCAAACTGCTGCTGGAGTCGGAGAACTTCGACCACACCTGCGGCTGGTTCGGCTTCGACCGGCCCAAGTCGTCGCTCACACACCACTTCAAGGCGCTGCGCGAGGCCGGGGTCATTCGTCAGCGCCAGTACGGGCTCGAACGCCGCAGCCATGTCCGCGTCGCCGACCTGAACGCCCGGTTCCCCGGTCTCCTCGCCATGGTTGCGAGCTGGACGCCGCAAACCTGACAACGGGCGAGCGGCCTCGGCTTGCCTCGTCGGAGTCCTGGGGATTGGCTGCACGGCGACATGGTCGACACATACGCGCATGCCGTTCCTCTGACCCGGACGACCGCCGAGGCATCCGCCGCCCTCTGCCCCGAGGCAGCCGCCGAAGCGCCCGTCATTCTTCGTGTGCCCCCCTGCGGTCGGGCAGGCATGCCTTGCGCTCTGCGCACCCGTGCGAGCCGTGCGAGCCAAGGCGGAACCCCCGCACACGGAACGCGCCGCAGGCAGAAGCCTTGACGGACACCGAGTCAGGGGACAGGATGGCCGCAATCTGACAACGTTGTCACCGCCCGGAGGGCCTCATGACGGATATCCCGACCTCTTACGACCGGCGTAGATTCATCCAACTTGCTGGGCTGACAGGGATGTTGTCCGCAGGCTCACTGGCCCTCCCCGGCGTGGCAGCAGCCGCTACCCGGTCAGCAGCCACCGGCGGCCGTCACCACGACGGCGAGGAGGAGCGGGACAGCATCGCGGAGACCTACTACCAGGTGCTGCTGACGCACACGCGCTGGGCGGAGACGCAGTGGGACTCCTCGCGCGGGCACTACACCGCCAAGGACTTCGGCTTCGCGGTGGTGCTCGGCAACGCCGTGCTCCTGACCCAGGGGGTCTACGACGCCGGGGCCGCCGGCATCGGCGAGGACGAGCTGCGTTCCCGCACACTGGCCACCATCAAGCACTTCGCGGCCTCCAATCGCCTCACCGGTGGCACGGAGTGGGGGCGCACGCTGTTCTTCGACACGACCTTCCAGCTGTACTTCGTACTCGCCGCCCGGCTGCTCTGGGATCAGCTGGATGCCGGCACGCGGCAGAACGTCGACACGATCGCCCGCGAACAGGCGCAATACACCACAGCCCTCGGCAGCAAGACCGACCCCGCTTCCGGAAGCTGGACGCCGAACGGGCTGAAGGGCGGCTACGTCGGTGACACCAAGCTCGAGGAGATGGGCGTCTACGCCCAGTCGCTGGCACCGGGCCTTGCCTGGGCCCCCACCGATTCCCGCTACGAGGAGTGGGCAGCCGCCTTCGGCCGGTGGACGCGTAACGAAGCGGGGCTGCCCGCGGCGGATCTGGCCAATCCTGCCCTGGTCGACGGGGTCGCCGTCCAGGCGAACACCGCGACGAATCTCTACGACACGTTCATCGTGGAAAACCACAACTCCTTCGGCCCCCACTACCAGGAGGAGCTGTGGCGTACCTCGGGCCGTAACGCCGCTCACTTCATCGCCGCGGGCCGTCCCCTGCCGCAGGTCCTGACCGCGCAGCCGAACGCCGGGCCGCTGTGGCGCACTCTGCTCATGGTGATGAGCGACGCGGGCGAACCACTGATGCCCATGGTCGCGGACCGCGAACACCTCTACGGACGCGATGTGATCCCGCTGGCCTTCCTCGCCCAGGTGACCGGGGACCGTGCCGCCGCTTGGGCGGAGGCGGCCATGGCGAAGCGGCTCGTGCCCTACCAGGCATACGCGCCGAAGTACCGGCTCGCCAAGTTCTCGGGTGAGGCGAAGTACGAACCCGAGGCCCGGGCCGAGATCGCCATCAGCTACCTGTTGCACCGATGGCGAGCGGCCAACGGCGGGGTCGTGACACCGCTGTCCGATGCGGAGTTCTACGAACAGGCCTCCGGAGTAAGGGACTTCGCCGGGGGTCCCGGCCTGGTGGTCCAGCAGACGCCGGCGGCGTGGGCGGCCTCGGTGAGCAAGCCCGGTTTCGTCAAGTTCGCTTGGCAGCCCGCGCACGACGACTGGCTGTTCGCGCTGAGCGGCAACACTCCGATGTTCCTGCCCTCGACGGGGGGCAAGGTGCTGCGACGCTCGGTCACGACCTACCGCAGGGTCCGCGACGGTCTCGACGCGACCGCCTCCGTCCTCGAACTCGACACCGGAATCGCGGGGTTCACCACCCTCCCGTCGGGTGCGGTCGTCTACGCGACGAGCGGTACGGCCGCCGGTGAGGGGCGCCTGCAGATACACAACCTGACGATGCCGGGGCTGGCGGGCCTGGACGGCAGCCGTACGTACACCTCGGCCGAGGGTTCGGTGCAGGTGAAATCGAAGGACAGCGGGAACACCTCCGGCGGTGCCGGTCCCCGGGTGGACGCCCTCGTTCTCGCCCGCGGCTCCTACCGCTTCGTCCGCATGCAGGGTGTCTCCGGACACCCCCAGTACGGGTACTCCCTCTACTCCTTCTCCGTCCAGGACGGCGCGGCCGGCGCGGACATCGCCCGCGGAGCCGCAGTCACCGCTTCGTCAGCAGCTGCGGGGCACGAGGCCGCACATGTGCTGGACGGCGACGAGACCACCCGCTGGGCCGTCGCCGTGAGCGAACGCACCCGCCAGGACAGCTGGCTGACGGTGGACCTCGGCAGCAGCGTCGCCTTCGACCACGTCACCCTGGCCTGGGAGACCGCTGCCGCGGCCAAGTACCAGGTACAGGCATCCGATGACGGGGTGCACTGGACCGAACTGGCCAGTTTCCCCGAGGCCGAACTCACCAGCCGGGGCGGCTGGCTCTCCGTGGACGGCAGGGCCGGGCTCGTGGTCCGTGGCGCCGCCAATCCCCTCGCCGTGTACGGCGACATGGTGGTGCTGTCCGACGGTCCTGCCGAGGCCCTCACCGTCGAGGGCCATCCGACCGGAGACCCCACCGCGCTGAGAGTCGCGGCATCGCGGGAGGCGCCGCGGGCTGAGAACCCCTCCGTTCACGCCAGTACCGTCGGCGGGCACCTGAGCCTGTTCAACCTCTCCCCCGACGCCGTGGAGACCGTGGTGGCTCTGCCCCGGCAGGGAACCGGCACCGTTCTGTACGCCGGTTCGCAGACGGTGACCGCCTCCGGCACAGACTTCACGGCCGAACTGAACGGGGCGAGCGCGGCTGTCGCCGCGGCCCGGTTCACCCTGCTCCCGGCAAGGGGACGGACCGTGCCGCCGGGTGTCCGCGCCGATGTGGTCGACGCCGCGACCGTCCGTCTCACCGGGCCGTCGTGCGAGCTGATCGTGACGGCGGACGACGGCCGACGCACGAAGGTGCGCCTGCGCCGCGGCCGCACCGCGACGGTGTCGTTGCGCGACGCCGTCCCCTATCCACTGGCCGACGCCGCGCTGGGATGCGACACGTTTCCGAACGCCCCACGACCCGCCGGCATGTCCGATCCGTCGGCTGCGGTGGACGGCGACGGGAGGACGTCGTGGACCCCGGGTTCCGAGCAGGCGCGGATGGTCGTGGACCTCGGATCCGTCCGCCCCGTCGAGCGCGTGCTCGCGGAGTGGACCACGAACAGGGTGCCGCGGGCGACGGTCGAGTTCAGCGACGACGGCGTCACGTACAAGCCCGGTGGAACGCTGCGGGGCCGCAACACCACGACCGGTCTCACCGTCGGCGCGACCGCCCGGTACATAGCGCTCGATGTCTCGGGCTGGACCGTCAAGCACGCCCGGCTCCGGGCCCTTTCCGTGCTCCCCGGATAGAAGTCGCCGCACCGTACACGCACCCGACACAGCTCGACCGGCAGTACCGGCCATCGGCCGTGAAGCGGTCCGGGCTTGAGTCGGCCCCACCAGCAGGAGCTGGTGGGGCCGCAGGGCTCGGACAGGCTCAGATGTGTGCCTGCTGGAGCTCGGGTCACCTTTCGTGTGCCCGGAGGGGCCGGAACTATGTGTGCAGCTTCCCCGGAGCGGGCCAGCGCCGCCCGGCTGCCCGGGCGGTGCGGACGCGCCCTGGGGCGAGCACCGTTTCCGCGCAGGGGAGTTTACGATGCCAAGCCGTCGAGCTGTCCGATTCCCCGGGCCGCACCGGCGACGAGCGGCGCGGACAAGAGGGCTGGGCACGGCCTGGGCCCCTTCGTCCGGCCCGAGGCGGTCCGGACGATCTCTCGACGGCGGCGTCGACCCGCATCGTCCATGTCCCTCCGCCGGGCACATGCAGACGAGTACACCGGCCGAGGGCCGGTGCCACACGGGTCTTCCCGACGCCGGGAGTCGATGCCGCTCACGGGCGGACCGAACTGGTCCTCCCGTACCTGCTCCAAGCCGGCGGCTCCGACGGGCGGACAGCTCCTGGAGTACGGAGCGCGCCGGCCGCGCCCCCGGGCCGGGCGTGTGCCGGCAGCGGCCGCCGCGGAGTCGTCACGGCCCACCACTCCTCCGGCGCTTCCTCACCGCTCGGAGATCCGCCCGTATCCCAGCAGCTCCCCATGCCGCCCACGGGGTAGCTGAACGCGTGCAGGTGAAGGGTCATGACCGTACCGACTCAGCACCCTGATCGAGGGCTCGCGTCGGGACTACGGCTGGTCAGAGAACGTTCACCGCACGTCGCCTGCGGCGGTCCGCTCGGCCAGCTTCTGGAACTCTCCGAGGTCGTAGTTGGCCAGAACGGAGTCGAGATTGGTGAGGGCTCCCAAGTGCTCCACGAAGCCTTGGGGGTCGTACTCGATCTGCAGCGTCAACCGGCTCGACTCGTCGTCCAGTCGATGGAAGGTGACCACACCGGCGTGATGCACGCCCTCCGTCGTCTTCCAGGCAATCCGGTCTTCCGCTACGACCTCGGTGAGTTCAGCGACGAAGCTCTTGTCGACCCCGGGCAGAGCGAGCTGCCAGCCGAACCGACGCCCGTCCAGCGGATCGACGCGCTTGACATGGCTGAGGAACCTGGGCCACTGCGTCACATCACTCCACAGTGCCCAGCTGATGGCAACGGGGGCCTTCATATCTACTGTCTCGACAATCGAGGAAGACATATGAACTCCTTTGCAGGTTCGCGGATGCGCGGGGTGCTTCGCGGGGACACCAGGGCGTCCCACGCAGCGGGCCGGACAGGGCCTGTCCGGCGGATCAGCCGGGTGTGGCCATGGTGAAGGGGTGTCCGGCAGGATCGGAATAGAGGCGCGCGTCACGGACGCCTCCGTTGTTCTTCGTATCCAGAGGGCGCGCGCCGAGACCGACGGCCTCGCGCTCCGCCTCGTCGATATCCTCACGAGCCACCAGAATGCGCAGATGCGCCTGCTGGGAATCATCGGGCCGTGGCCAACTGGGCGGTGCGTAACCGTGGTCCCTGCGGATCGCGAGATGCACCCCGCTGTGGCCCACGACCTCGACGATATCGGGCTCGTGGCCGACACGGACTTCCGCGTTGAGTAACGCGGCGTAGAAGTCGGCCAGTTCCTCCGGCTCCGCACAGTCCAGCACCAGCACGCTCGTCTTGGGCACTGCCATGGCCATCCTCCGGTGTCGCGGGTATCCGGGTTCCGGACGTCGTTCCGACTACCCACGCCCAAGATCCGCACACCCGGACCTGCCGAATGGTCTTGCCGAGGCAGGACCCTCCCCACGCTCAGCCGCCTCCGGCCTCGCTCCGACCGCGACAGCGGAGCGCGGGCCCACACCCCTTCCGCCACCGTCGATGCGCGGCGACGTGTGACCCCGCCATGATCCGCCGAGCAACCTCGCCTTGCTACCCGACGTGAACTTGTGGTGTCAAAAGCCTCCGGGTGTGGGCTCGATCGGAACTGCCGCCCGAACTGACGCACTTGCGCACGGGGGTGCGATGTCGCTCTACGCCGGCGGCATGACGAACTATCCGGGCTTCGGTGGGCTGCTCGCTGCGTTGTCCGACCGCAAGAGCTTGGACGCCGGCGCCCTCGCGCGACGAGCCGGGGTCCTGGAAGCCGAACTGGAGGGGGTGCTCGCCGGCGTCATGCCCAGCCCGTCGCTGCTCCGGCGGCTCGGACCCGCGCTCGGCCTGCACGCCGTGAACGTATGCGTGATCGCGGGAGCGACGATTCCCGACGACCTCGCGCCCCTGGACGCAGACGCCCGGAGATGGGTCCCCGTGCCGTGGGACACCCCGCAGGCCTTCCGCAGGAGGAGAGAGGTGAACTGCTCGAGTTCGTCAGGTCGTTGGGACCGTACGACTGCGTGCAGTCCCCGCCGGTCCCGCAGGACTATGACCCGCCGGTCGGTCCACCGGGGGCCCTTCTCGTGCGCATGCTCAGGTACCGGAACCTGGACTGGATGGGCATGGCTCGGATCTTCGCCCATCTCACCGGCCGGTACTGGTCCGCTTCCACGTACGGAATGGTCGGATCGGGCCGCAAGGCGCTGACCGCCGACCTGGTTCACGACTTCGGGACCGTGCTGGGCATCGCCCCGGACGACCTGGCCGCTCTGACCGGCACCACGCTGTCCGTGGAGCTTCGGGGTCCGGAGCCGGCGGCGGTCGACATGGCCGAGTTGATCTGGGACCTGCGACGCCTGACCGCTGATCAGGTGCAGCGCGTCAGCGAGGTGGCGGCGTCCATGCAGCGGACGTGCGCGGACGTCGGGGCAGCCGTCCCACCCCTCTTCACCGCGACCCGGGCCGTCGGAGCACGCTCCGGCGGCCCGGGTCACCATGCGATCAGGCGGACGTGATGTTCTCCGCCTGCGGGCCCTTCTGGCCCTGCGTGATGTCGAAGGTCACGGCCTGACCCTCCTGGAGCTCACGGAAGCCGGTGGCGTTGATGTTCGAGTAATGGGCGAAGACGTCCGGCCCGCCGCCGTCCTGCTGGATGAAACCGAAACCCTTTTCGGCGTTGAACCACTTGACGGTTCCGCTGGCCATGCCGGTGCCTCTCAATCGTGTCCAGGGTCCGCACCACACGGACCCACAGGATGCCCTGGCCCCTGTACAGCAAAGCGCCCGCGCCGAAGCGCGGGCAGCCGAGGAACCACGGCATCTGGAAAAGACGCTACATGGCGAAGCCCTCTGCCACCAGAGATCCAGGCATGGTTGCGGATGTCCAGCAGCAAAAGTCACCGCAACAGAGCCCGGGGAGCGGGCCGGCCGAGTCCTCGGCCCTCTGCTGGCGAGGCAGACCGTCGGGGTCGAGCCGCCTGGGGGTGAGGAATGCCTGGGCTGCGGTGACGAGGGTGACGAGGTGGTGTCAGCCGGCGCAGGACGGGGAGGACGAGGTCCTTGACCGAGCCGGGAGGAGCGTCCTTGCCCGTGCCAGGTCGACGGACCCTTCGCTTGGCGGGGCGCTCGCATGCCTGAACGCAGCTTTCACGGACTGACGGCGGGGCCCGCGCCTACCGCTTTCGCCCCTGCACGACCTGTCGCGACTGCTCGTCGGCCGTCGGGTGGAAGCGCGCCAGCCGCGCCTCGGTCTCGTCGATGGGCACGTCATGGCCGGCTTCGCACCGCACAGCCGGGACGAGCAGCTCACCGCAGTCGGCGTGCACGAGTTCGACCCCGCCCTGCACGCCGTCCGCCTGCCGGCCCCAGTTCATCAACGCGACGAACAGCGGGAACAGGGCGCGGCCCCGGTCGGTCAGCACGTACTCGTGGCGGGTGCGCGCACCCGGCACCCGGTAGGGCTGCCGCTCCATCAGCCCGTCGGCCACCAACTGGCGCAGCCGCTTGGAGGCGACCGTCTCCGCGAGGCCGGTACGCCGGACCAGGTCGTCGAAGCGGCGCCCGCCGTAGAACGCCTCTCTCACCAGCATCATCGCCGAGCGGGTGCCCACCACTTCCAGGGACCGTTCCATGGCGCACCATCCGGCCGCGGTGAAAGCGTCCCGGTCGGCGAACTCGCCCGTGCGCGTGAACACCGTCTCGTCGTCCTGCAGGTCAGCGCGTTCCATGAACCCATCCTAACCTGACTAGCGTTTTCAGAAGCCAGACTGCTACGTTCCTGGCTATGCAAAACAGCAGCCAGCCCTCCGGTACGCGCACCGCACCCCCCATCGCCCCCGCCGCATCGACGGTCGGCATACCCGCGCACCCATGGCGCGGAGTGCTCACCGTCTGCCTCGGCGTGATGATGGCGTTCGTCAACGTCTCCTCCACCATCGGGGCGCTCGGCGCCATCCAGCGGGACCTGCATCCGTCCGCGAGCACGCTGGTATGGGTGACCAGCGCCTACTCCCTGGTCGTCGCCACCCTGGTGATGTTCGCCGGCACCCTCGCCGACCTGGTCGGACGCCGCGCCGTCTTCCTCGGCGGAGCAGTGGTGTTCACCGGTGGCAGCCTGCTGGCCTTCGCCGCCGATGGCACGGGACTGCTGATCACCGCGCAGGCGGTCATGGGCGTGGGCGGCGCGGCCGTCCTGCCCGCCAGCCTGTCGATCGTCAGCCACTCCTTCACCGACCCGCACCAGCGGACCAAGGCGATCGGCACCTGGGCCAGCTGCTCCGGCCTCGGCCTGGCCGTCGGCCCGCTCGGCGCCGGGCTGCTCCTGGGAAGCTTCACCTGGCACGCGGTGTACCTGATCGACGTCGTGATCGGCGCGCTCACGGTGGTCCTGACGCCGTTCATGGTGCCGGAATCCAAGCACCCGACCCGGCGACTGGACCTCGCCGGCGTCCTGCTGGGAACCGTCATGATCGCGTCCGCGACCTACGCCATCATCGAGGGCGGCTCCTCCGGCTACGCCTCGGGCCGCATCATCACCGTGTACGGCGTCTTCGCCGTCTCCCTCGTACTGTTCCTCACCGTCGAAGCCCGCCACCACGACCCCATGCTGGACCTGCGCCTCTTCCGCAACCCGTCGTACAGCGCGATCATGGGCGTCGCAGCGGCCTCCATGTTCGGCTTCGTCGGCACCTCCCTGCTCGCCGTCCTCTACATGGAACGTGTCCAGCAACTGTCCGCGCTGGCTACCGGCGTCCGGCTGCTGGCCATGTTCGCCACTTACATCGCAGTCAGCGCCCTCGCCGGACGCCTCGTCCAGAAGATCGGCTTCGCCCTCACCCTCACGGCCGGCCTCGTCGTCCTGGGCGGCGGCGCACTGGCCCTGCTGGCCATCGGCCCCTTCACCGGCTACGGCGCCCTGTGGCCCGGTCTGCTGATCGCCGGCATCGGCTCGGCACTGCTGACCGCGCCCTCAACCGCCGCCGCCGTCAACAGCGTCCCCCGGCTGCAGGCCGGCATGGCCAGCGCGACCGTCAACATGTTCCGACAGATCGGCTCGGTACTCGGCCCCAGCGTCCTCGGAACCATCGTCACCACCAGGTTCCCCCGCTACCTGGAAGAACGGCTGGTCTCCTCCGGTGTGCCGGCCCCGGACGCCTCCCACATCACGGAGGGAGCCGTCCACGGCGACAGCGCGAACTCCCTGCCGACCACACTCGCCCACACCGTCACCGACTCCGCAGCACGCGCCTTCACCGACGCCGTTCACCTCGGACTGCTCATCGGGGGCATCACCCTGCTCGTCATCGCTGTCCCCACGGCGATCTTCGTACGACACCGCAACGCACCGGCCCCCGCACGGGCAGCGAGCTGACGCTCAGCGTTGCGGATCCGGAGCCTGCCCGGCGGACGCGGCGAGCCCGCGTCCGCCGAAGCCGCCCGGGGCAGCGGTCACGTGCGCGTGCTCCGCCCGGACTTCACCGACCGGCGGCAACGGACCCCCGGCGCCCCCTGTTGCAGCAGCCGGTGTACGCGTCCGCCCTCGACCAGCAGCTTCAAGCCGAGAACGGCGAGCTGAGCAAGTCCTGCCCCTCGCATAAGCTGACCGTCCGACGGCCGGTATGAGGGGCATGCAAGGCACGGTGTCGACAACGGTGACCGGCGCCTGCTGAGGCTCGATGACTCCAGCGCGGCCGCCTGGCATCGAAGGGCCCACCAGCAGTACAGGCGAAACCCCACCGAGCGTGCGCGAGCTGCCGAGTTCGAGAGAAGGTCCAGAACCTCGGTCGCGGCTTCGGCGCTGATTCCGTATTCCCGAAGCTCATCCGTCTCGGGCCATCGTCCGGCGGCTTCGGGCAGGAACGATCGAGCTGCTGAGGCCAGCGCCTCCTGCAGGGTGTCGGACACACTGATGATGAAGGCACGCTCCGCGTCCGGGGACGAGAGGAGCTGCCCTGAATGGCCGGCCCGGGTGTCTCACCGTCAGGGGCGGATGCGCACCCGCACCTGCTGAGCGCCGGGCCGCGATCGGCGGGCAGCGGCGCCGCGCATCGCGTCCGCCCTCCGAGTACCGCCTCGAACAGACCGCCGCGCGGGAGCCCCGCCACATCGCGGCCGGACATTCCACCGGTCGAGCCGGGCCGACCGACCTGCCGTGAAAACCGGCCAGGTCCTTCAGGGGGCCCGCACAGGCTCCGGATCGGCTTCTATGATCCCAGCATCCGAGGGCCGCTGTTCTGCGCGGCCGACTCTTCGCACACCCGACAAGGTTCAGGAGCTGCGGTGTCAGATCTCGCGGAGTCGATCGAATCAATGGAACAGCTCGCCGTGGTGTGGCGCGCCATGGTGCTGGACCGCGATGCCGGTGCGGACGTGCGCGACCTGCCGGGTATAGCCGTTCGCTGGGCCGACTGCCGGTTCGCGTTCTGGAACTGTCTCACGCTGACCGAGGTCGGCGCGGATACGGGCCTCGTCGAGCAACGTGTGAGCGAGGCGGCCGACATCATGCGCTCGAAGAAGCAACCGGGCTTCCTCTGGGTATTCGATGATCTCCTCGACGACGAGGCACGCACCGGGCTGGACGCCACGGCAGGGCGGGCCGGCCTTGAGCACGCGTTTCCCGGCACCGGCATGGCCGGTGACCTGCTCCCCGTACCCGACCCGGTCCATCCGGACCTGACGTTCGTCCGGGTGAGCACCGACGAACATCTGCAGGCCTTCGCCGACATCAACTCGCGCGCCTACGGATTTCCCCTGGAGGACGGCCGCGACGGGCTCGTCGGCTCCTCCCTGTGGAAAGACCAGGTGCACGCCTACCTGGGCATGCGGGACGGGGTGCCGGTGACGTGCGCCGCGACCGTGGAAGCGGAGGGCCGCCTCTTCGTGGTGCTCGTCGCCACCGATCCCGGCCGAGAACGCAAGGGCTACGGCGAGGCGGTGACGCGCAAAGCGTTGTACGAGGGAGCACGGGCCACGGGCCTGACCCGCGCCACCCTGCACGCAACCGTCGCGGGCGCGCCCGTCTACCCTCGTATCGGCTTCAGGCCGAACTCGCCGATGCGCTTCTACGCGCTGAAGAGCTGATCCGGTGACTCGGGCGGCCGGGTACCGGAGAGGTCGCCCGCTCACGCCTCAGGGTCCAGCCGCAAGAAGACGGGCCCCCGACGTACGAGCCGGTGCCCCGCCCGAGGTCTCGCGTCCAAGGAACCCAGCCCTTGGTGGAGCCCGCTCGCCACGCTCCGGCAGGTCACGGTTCTTGCGACACTGAACAGTCACCTGTCAAAATGGTGACGTGAACCTTGACCATGTGTTCGTCTGCGGGAACCCGGCCCTCGACTTCGCGGCAACCCTCCGTGCCCGCCGGTCGGCGCGCTTCGAGATGCTCGTGACGCCGGACCGGCTGAACGCCTGGTATGTGGAGTCCGGCGTCGTCGACACCCTCACCCCTGGTGGGGAGGGCGATGTCGAGCAGGCCAGGACCGTGCGGGAGGCGATCTACCAGCTGGTCACAGCCCGTCGTCTCGGGGAGGAATTCGGCGGCGAGCCACTCGCGGCGCTGAACGACGCCGCACGCAAGCCGCCCGCCACGCCGCAGCTCACGCCGTCCGGGCGCCGGACCGAGGCGACACCCGCGCAGGCCCTGTCCACCGTCGCCCGGCACGCCGTCGAACTGCTCAGTGGACCGGACGTGCCCCTGCTGAAGGAATGCGGCAATCCCGAGTGCACCCGCGTCTACATCGACAGGTCCCGCGGCGTGCGACGGCAGTGGTGCGGCATGGAGTCCTGCGGCAACAAGATCAAGGCAGCTGCCTACCGGGCCCGCAAGAAGACCGCGCCTGCCAGGGCCGCACACTGACCAGGCACACCTGCCACGGCCGCTCATCGGACCGCCGCGCCGGACTCCGTCGGTACGTGTGACGGCCGGCCCGTGCCACTCCCTGACACCTGGACGGCGGGGGCGAAGGGCAAGAGCGCGGGGGTGGGGCCTGTCTCCTGGTGGCGTCAGGACCTGATGCTTCGATCATCAGCCTCCGGCAGCGCCCCCGGTGAACGTCGGGACGGTGGGCTGGAATGCTCAATTGCATGAAAATCGCGACAGCCCAGTTCAGCTGTGTTCCTGCTGACATTTCGGCCAATGTGCGGCAGATGGTCGCCCTCACCGACACGGCGCGTGTGAGGGGTGCCGAGCTGGTGGTGTTCCCTGAGCTGGCGTTGACCGGGTACGAGCTCGAAGCTCTGCTTGCAGACCGCGACCTCTGGGTGCAGGCGGACGACCCGCGGCTGGATGCGGTCCGGGCGAGTGGTGTCGCCACGGTCGTCAACTGCGCCGCGGCCACCGACGAGGGGCGCCCTGCCATCGAGACGCTGGTCTTCGGGCCCGACGGCGAACTGATCACCACGTACCGCAAGCAGCACCTGTTCGCGCACGAGCGGGACCTGTTCGTGGCAGGACAGCATGACGGTCGATTCGAGTTCGGCGGGCTGCGCTTCGCCCTTGCCACGTGCTTCGACAACCACTTCTCCGAGCTGGTCTCACGGGGTGCGGCCGATGGGTGTCAGGTACATCTGGCCAGCTCGCTGTACGGCACGGGCGGCGGAGTGGAAGAGCTGGCGGTGGTATATCCGGGCATCGCCAAGGACTTCGATCAGCACGTCGTCGTGGCCAATCATGTCGGACCTGCCGGGCCGTGGACCGGCTGCGGCCGCTCCACGATGTGGGCTTCGGGCGGCGACCTACTCGCGCAGGCCGACGCCGACTCTCCCATGGTGGTCACCGCGGAGATCGGACAGAGCGTGCGTGCCATGGATCAGACGCAGCGAGTTCAGAAGCGCGGCAGCAGTAGCGGTCCCCAGGTGGATGTAGCCGCGCTCGCGGTGACGCGCGGCGTCGGCTGTGAACCGCTGCAGCTCCGGCTTCACGGGCAACATCCTCCGCGTCTCGCTGGACCGTGAAGCGCTGGAAGACCTGGAAAGGGTGAGGCTGCCTGCGTACCAGTCCTTGACCCACGCCCGGGGCCACGGCTGTGGTCGACGTGCCCGAGGTCATGGCGGCGCACCAGGGGGTGCCCCTGCCGTTCGGCGGGGTGCGGCAGGCATCCCCTGGTGCGCGGAGTGGAGACAGGTCGCCCATACTGCACCACGTACGCTTCGCGGTAGAGCTTCTGCCGCCCGGCCCCAGAGCTCCGCAGCGGAAGGCTGAACACGTGACCACGGTCGCATATCAGGGTGAACCCGGATCCAACTCGGCGACGGCAGCCCACGCCCTGTTCCCCGACGGACGGGGGCTCGCCTGTACCGGCTTCGAGCAGGCTCTGGACGCCGTCACACTCGGCGACGCCGATGTCGCCGTGATCCCGGTGGACAACTCCGCGGCCGGACGCGTGGCGGACGTGCACCATCTGCTGCCCGAGTCGGGGCTGTTCATCGTCGCCGAGTATTTTCTCGCCATCCGCTTCGACCTGATGGCGGTCCCAGGCACGGCCCTTGACCAGGTGGAGTGCGTACGCAGCCATGTGCACGCCCTTGGACAGTGCCGGAAAGTGTTGCGCGAGGGCGGCTGGCGCACCCTCGTCAGCGATGACACGGCCGGGGCGGCGCGAGAGGTGGCCGAGCTGGGTGATCCGCGGCATGCGGCGCTCGCCCCACCGGCCGCGGCACGGCTCTACGGGCTGGACGTCCTGCGCTCCGAGGTCGAGGACGACCCGGACAACACCACGCGCTTCGTCGTCCTCTCGCGGGACTCCGCCCTCGCACCGGACACCGGCGAGCCGACGATGACAAGCCTGTTCTTCTGCGTACGGAACATCCCCAGCGCGCTGTACAAGGCGCTCGGCGGCTTCTCCAGCAACGCCGTGAACCTCACCAAGATCGAGAGCTACCAGATCGGCGCCGGGCTCAATCCCAGCCGCTTCTACGTGGAGATCGAGGGCCACCCCGACGAGCCCCGTGTCGCCCTCGCCCTGCAGGAGTTGCGGTTCTTCTCGTCCGAGGTGCGCATTCTGGGCGCCTACCCGGCGCATGCGCACCGGCTGCGGGGCCGCGCCTGACGGGCCGGCGGCGGGCTTTCTGAGGGGCGGCCGTTCGTCGCCGGCACCGCGGGGTGCCGGCGGCGGCGTCCAGACCCTCGTCGGCCCCCTGCATGATGCGTCCGCGAGGCACTCCGCCCGACGTTCGGCGACGGTGCTCAGTCTTCGCCGCCAGAGGCCACGTAGGCGACGGGGCCCGGGGTGATGTGCGCAGCGCACGCCCACAGCAGGAGCCCGAGGCAGCTGAAGGCGGCACCCAGCGCGCATACGGCGCCCCAGCCGGCCACCGTGTAGAGCGAGGTCGCGGCGATGGCGCCGGTGGCGCTGCCGATCGAGTAGAAGACCATGTATCCGCCGATCAGCCGGCTGCCGGCTTCCGGTCGCAGCGCGTAGATCAGGGTTTGGTTGGTGACGTGGACCGCCTGCACGGCGAGGTCGAGAAGAATCACCCCGACGACCAGGGCCCACAGTGAGCTACGCATGAAGGCCAGAGGCAGCCACGATCCCGCGAGCAGTGCCAGGGCGATGCCGGTGGTCCACCGGGAGAGTCCGCGGTCGTTGAGGCGGCCCGCGACGGTCGCGGCGACGGCGCCGGCGACGCCGATCAGCCCCAGTGCCCCGATCGCGCTGTGGGACAGGAAGTACGGGGCCTCGCTGAGCGGCAGCGCGACGCTGCTCCAGAGGGTGCTGAAGGAGGCGAAGATCAGCAGCCCGAACAGGGCCCGAAGCCGCAACAGGCGTTCCCGTGCGAACAGGGTGATCGTGGAGCGCAGGAGCTGTCCGTAGCGCAGCGTTGTCGGCGGAGTGCCACTGTGGCGCGGCAGCACTCGGTACAGGACCAGGGCGAGCAGGGCGGTGAGCGACGCCGAGGCCACGTAGACGGAGCGCCAGCCCGCAAGATCGGCCATGAGGCCGGACGCGGTGCGGGCGAGCAGGATTCCGATGACCACGCCGCTGGTCACCAGGCCGACGACGCGTCCCCGCCGGGCGGGAGGGGCCAGTGATGCCGCGAACGCCACCAGCGTCTGCGTGACGACCGCGAGCAGCCCCGTGGCGGCCATCCCCGCGAGCAGGACCGCCGCCGTGGGAGCGGCGGCCACCGCCGCCAGCGCCACCACCAGGAGCAGCAACTGGGCCACGATCAGCCGTCGGCGGTCGGTCACGTCGCCCAGCGGCACGAGGAAGAAGAGTCCCAGCCCGTATCCCACATGCGTGAGGGTGACCACACTGCCGACGAGTGCCGGGCTCATGGCGAGGTCGTGGCCCATGGTCACCAGGAGCGGCTGGGAGAAGTAGACGTTGGCCACCGCGGCACCGCAGGCGACGGCGAACAGGATGACGAGGCCTGGGGAGAAGGCGTCCGCAGCACCTCCCTCGCTTCGGCCCTCGGTCCCTTGCGTCACAGCATCACCGTCGGTCGCCATCAGCAGCGCCCCTCCATCTGGTTTCATCTTGCTACCGACGGTGAAGGTATCCATCTTGGTAGCATGTTGCAACCATCATGACCGTGCGAGAGTGAGGGACACCATGGTGACCAGAACGCGATTCGACGACAGCGAATGTCCCGTGGCCCGGTCGGTGGACGCGATCGGTGACTGGTGGTCCCTGCTGATCGTGCGCGACGCCTTCGACGGAAGCCGGCGCTTCGGAGAGTTCCAGCGCAGCCTGGGCGTGGCGAAGAACATCCTCACCGCGCGTCTACGCACCCTGGTCGCCGGCGGCGTCCTCGAATCCGTCCCCGCGTCGGACGGCAGCGCCTATCGCGAGTACGTACTGACCGCGAAGGGCAAGGCCCTCTTCCCCGTCATCGTGGCTTTGCGGCAGTGGGGCGAGGAGAACTTCTTCGCCGCCGGCGAGCCACACTCAGAGCTGGTCGACCGCCGACAGGGACATCGCCTCCGCACGCTGGAGGTGTTGTCTGCGGACGGGCGGCGGCTGGACCCCGACGACACCACCGTCCAGAAGGTTTCCCCCCGGTGAGGTGAGCCGGGGACGATTCCGGTACCCACACGTCGCTCCGACCGGTGATGTCGAGGCCGGCCGGGAGAACGGCGCACCGGGTTGCAGCATGTCCCACCGAACGCGTCCGAGGCATCGACCGACCTCCCCGCACTCTTCCCACTCTTCCGCGCTGCCGGCCGGGTTCCGAGCCGGTGCTGACCCCTCGGAAAGGCCTCTGCCCCTCGTCCGCTCCGCCGACGCCCCCTCACCTGCGGTGCGGAGCACGGGTGTTACCGCTGAGACGCGAAGGCGGGCGGTCATGCCGCGATGCGCTTCACCGTACGACCGTACCTGGTGGCCCCGGGCGCGTTGCCGGGCTTCCGCAGAGGTGCAGGCCGGCAGCCCGGGGCACCTGTGCGGGGTTCGCAGGACGCGCCGCCTCGAACGGGCTCGGGACCGCCGCAGCCATGTGCGCGGCCAGGATCATCTGCTCAGGCGCGCAGGTGGCGGCTGACGTCACCCACCAGATGGATGCGGACCTGACGCTCGGTGAACCGCCACTGCTCGTCACGACGCGCGAAACGGTCACGGTAGCGCCCTGCGGCCACGGGCTGCGGGGGAAAATCGGGCAGCGCCTGGAACACCGTGACGTAAGAACGCGCGGCCGCGGTTCCCGCCTCGTCGTCGACATCGACAGTGATGTGGGTCGTGACGTGGTGGGTTCGGGGAGCTCGAGGCGTGCGGACACGTGTCGAAGCCCGAAGCACTGGCAGGTGAAGCACCCGGCCTTCACGCGCCGCTCCCACGATCGCCCGCCTGCTGGCGCAGGGGGCGCATGCAGGTGGGGCCGACCGTGAACTGCGTGGACGGTCAGAGCCCCAGGTCCAGTGCCAGGCATGAGAACTGATTCCACGAGGCCTCCGGGTTGTACCGCTCACTCGACCCGTCGTCAGGGGTGGCGACCTCTTCTTCGATCATGTCCTCGTAGCGGATGCGCTCGGGCAGCGTGCCGAACCGGGCATGACGTGCCGCCGCGGCGTTATCGATGGCTCCTGCGGTGTTCACCGTGCGCCTCCGCTCCCTCAGTGGCGGATGCCCCGCCCTCTCGATGACGTCAGGATGCACCCGCGAGCGTCACCCGTCAAGGCGGTGACGCAGTGGGCCGGCTCGTCACGCCCGCAGTCCGGTCGGTCGTGGGCACAGGTATCTCCAGCAGGCGATCGAACCGCCGGGAGGCCGGAGGTCGGCCCACGGGGGCTGGGCTCGACGAGAAGCACCAGTTCCCCCCTCCCACGACCGATGCCGCCGCCTTCCGGGCGGGGCCGACTCCGCGACCCCATACGTGCCGCCGGGGATGCGCCACACCCTCCGCATAGCTCCTGCGGACCGGCAGCGACTTTTTGGACTTGCAGGTCCATTTTTCGAAGTGCAGGCTGCGATGGACCAAGCAGTCCAGACGTGGTCGGCCCACCGGTCCCGTAGCCGGCCGACCTCACCAGCAGTTCCGGAGGGAAAGACCATGGATCTTCAACTGAGTGGCCGACGTGCACTGGTGACCGGATCGAGCAGCGGCCTCGGCGAGGCGATCGCCAGGCGACTGGCAGCAGAAGGCGCGTCCGTGGTCGTGCACGGGAGGGACGTGTCAAGGACCGAGGCGGTGGCCAAGAGCATCGGCGCGGAGGGCGGGGACGCCTCGGTGGCGATCGGTGATCTGGGAACCGACTCGGGTGCCGACGCGGTACACGCCGCGGCTGCCGAAGGCGGCCCGATCGACATCCTGGTGAACAACGTGGGCACCTATGACATGGCCCTCGGGTGGGCCACCACGTCGGCCGAGCAGTGGGCCGAGACGTACAACACCAATGTCCTGACCAGCGTGCGGATGATCCAGCGTCTCGTTCCGCGCATGCGGGAGCGGGGCTGGGGGCGGGTCATCCAGATCAGCAGCGTGACCGGCGAGCGGCCCGCCGCGTCCCAGCCGCACTACGCGGCGACGAACGGGGCGCGTAACGCCCTCGCCAAGTCGCTCGCACGGGAGTTGAAGGATTCCGGTGTCACGTCGAACACCGTCGCCGCAGGCGGCATCCTCACCCCGCAGTCCCTGGATCCGTTGCTGACGCTCGGCAGGCAGAACGGATGGGGACAGACGTGGGAAGCGATCGAACCCCGTCTGACCGCGGAACTCGCGCCCAACGATGTCGGCCGGATCGGGCGCCCGGAGGAATACGCCGACGTCCTGGCGTTCCTGGCGAGTCCGCTGGCGGCTTACATCACGGGCGCGACACTCTCGGTGGACGGCGGCTGGTACGCCTGAGGCCCGCCCGGCGCGGGCGGTTCACGGACCGGTCGGGCCGGGCCCGACGGTCCGGGAACCGCCGGGCCGCGTCGGGGCGTTGTGACGTCACGCCACCGTGTGGGCGGCGCCCCGCAGATCCGCGATCCCCTGGTCAAGGGCGGCACGCAGATGGCCGGACCGGCCCGTCGACAGCAGGATCGAGACCCCTCCCTGGATGCCGGCCAACAGCGCCGCGGCTCTCAGGCCGGCGTCGACCCCCCGAGGCAGCAACCCTGCCGTCTGCAGCGCCCGGATACCGGCTTCCAGGCTCTCCTGCCAGCGGCTCATCAGGCCGGAGACGATCGCTCGCGCCCCGGGAGTCGAGCGCCCGACCTGAAGGAACAGCGATCCGAGGGGGCACTGGTCCCCCTGGGCCTCGTAACGTGCGATCACCACGTCCCGCCACTCGTCCCATGCCTCCCACGAGTCCAGCCGGCCCAGATACGGCTGCTGGTCCTCCAGCACTCGATCTGCCTCGAACTGGGCTACCGCGAGGAGCAGTTCGTCCTTGCCGGCCGGGAAATAGTGGAACAGTTGGCTCTTGCTGGTCATGGTCCGCGCCATGATGTCCTCCAGGGTCGCCGCTGCGACGCCCTTCTCCCGCAGCACCGCCGCAGCGCCCTGGACGATCCGGCTCCGCGTGGCTCTCCCCTTCGCCGTCAGTTCACCGACCATGACCCACCTCCGGAAAATGGACTGCTGGGTCCACTGTAGTTCGGTGTTCGGTCCGTCCGCTCGGCGGACTTACGGAGCTGTCGCTCCCCCGCTGCCACCCTTCGCGTCCACCACTCTGCTCGCCACGAGACGGCCGGGTAGCCGGCCCGCGAAGCCGCTGGCCACACGGCCGGCAAGGAAGGCTTCGGGGCAGCCCTGGAGGCCCTAGCTTCTCGCAGCAGCTCGGGGCGGGGGCCATGGTCAGGCAGGCCTCGGCTCTGCCGGTCGTCGCGATCCACGTACGGATCTTGAGGCCACGAGCAGCCCATGGCAGGCTCATGCCGCATGATCGATGAATTCGCGAAAGGCGACCTGCACGGGAGACTGCGGCGGGACCGCGAGGCGCTGCTCTGGAAACTCGACGGCCTATCCGAATACGACGCCCGCCGACCTTTGACAGCGACCGGGACCAATCTCCTCGGCCTGGTCAAACACGTGGCCGCCGTCGAGGCCAGGTACTTCGGCGAGGTCTTCGACCGCCCTTCCCCGCAACCGCTGCCCCGATGGCAGGACCACGACGGCAGCGATCTGTGGGCGACCGGGGACGAGACGCGCGATCAGATCATCGAGTCCTACCGGCGCACATGGGAACACTCGGACGCGACGATCAACGAGCTGCCCCTTGACGCCCCCGGCCACGTGCCGTGGTGGCCGGAGCCCTATTCCCACACGAACCTGTTCGCCATCATGGTCCATGTCCTCAGCGAGTCCGTTCGGCATGCCGGGCACGCTGACATCCTGCGCGAGGGCCTCGACGGTCGGACCGGGCTGCGCGCCGAACACGAGCAGCGGATCGACGAGGAAGCCCGTGCCGCCTATTGCACGAAGATCGAGGAGGCCGCCAGATCGGCCGCATCAGTCAAGGGGTAGAGGCTGCCCCACGTGACGCGATGTCCGAGCGGCACGACGCCGGCCGTGGGTGCTGATCTGCCCAGGGTGCTGCTCTGTCGACGCATCTGGTTCCTGCCGTGGCGTCGGCTGCATCGGTCAACCGGCCGGTCCGTCCGGAGACACCCTTCAGCCGCCTCGCCGGCCGACGCTGCGGTTGCTGTGAGGTGGGCGGGGCGCGACGGTGGTGGCATGACGAGTCGGTACGAGGGCGACGCGGTGCTTGTCGCCGGGCACGTGCAGATCCCGGTGGAAGCTCACCTGGTCACCAAGGAGCCTGACGGGTGGCACGGCAGCCTGCGCGGGGTGCCGACCAGTCGGGTCTTCGACCTGCACGACAGTGACGTGCTCCGCCTCAGCATGCCGGACGGGCAGGTGCGGCAGGTCCATCTGGAGCCGGCCAGCCATGCCCACGAGAGCGAGTTCACCGTCGTCCCCGTATACGGTGACGGCCCGGCGCCCTTCTCGTAGAGACGTCGCGGCTGGACGAACGGTATGAGAACCACCGGCGCAGGCCCGCCCGCGCCCTGGGGGGCCGGCCGCATACTTGTCGGTGCACGGTCAGCGGATAGTTACGGTGGGCGGTGGATGGTGGACAGGCCTTGGCCGCCATCGCATGGCAACGCTGGGGCGGCTGTACGTCAGCGATGTATCCGGGCGTGGATCGGGTCCGCCGTCTCACGGCTCGAAGCATCGGCCATGGGTCGCCGCACATGGCCCGCAAGGTTCGTGGCAGCGTCCGCAGGAGTACATGTGAGCCTGACGAAGTCATGGACAGGCCGCACACCTGATACGTAGGGAGTCTCCGTGCAAGGGCTCACCTCATGTCAC
The DNA here is from genome assembly GCF_040630435.1 of Streptomyces sp. NPDC005803. NCBI lineage: Bacteria > Bacillati > Actinomycetota > Actinomycetes > Kitasatosporales > Streptomycetaceae > Streptomyces > Streptomyces sp. NPDC005803. The sequence continues at coordinate 183,239 of NZ_JBEXXO010000002.1, forward strand.
GCGGACACCGGGCACAGGGTGCTCCCTGACGTGTTCCGCACCGGCCGATGCCCCTGCCTTCAATGCCCTGGCCCTGTTCGAAGGCGGTGGCCGCACACATCATCATGCGCGGGCAGAGGCCTCCGTACGGGCAACTTCCGCACCCCCGGCGTACACCCCCGGCGGACGGCGACGGCCCGCCGAGTCGACTACGATTCCTCACACAGGGGCGGAGCGCCAGGTAACCCGCTGCTGCGGTGGCCCCGACGCGGAAACACGCCCGGTCCATCGTCGTGAGCCGTCCACACCTCTCGGCGCGGCACCTTCACGGTGGGTACCATGCGCGGCATCATCCATGAACGAAGGAGTGACCGCTTGTGACCAGCCAATCAGCCGCCACGCTCCGCACACGGTATGTACAACAGGCCGCGTCGGACCTGGAGGAGAACCGTCGTCTGCAGCAGGAACTGGCGGAGAAGATGGGGGTGTTGAAGCAGGAGGAAGCGCTTCTGTCGGACATCATTCATCTGGCCGAGCAGTACGAGGGATCGTCCCGCCTGCCCGAGCAGGCGCAGGACGAACCCGCTCTCACAGAGGCGAAGCAGGGTGCCAAGGGCGCCGTCACCGGCAAGGCTGCGCCCCGGCGCTCCGCGCCGGCCAAGGCAGCGCTCGCACAGGGCACCGCGAAGACGCCCGCGAAGACGCCCACGAAGGCGAAGGGGAAGGCGCGCCAGCCGCTGCTGGGAGACACGCTCCTGGACCTGCTCCGGGCGCACAACGAGCCGCGGCTCGCGAAGGAGCTGCGCGACGAGCTCCTGGCGAAGCACCCGGACCGCACACCGACACCTCAGGTGGTGCGCAACACCCTTGAGTCACTGGTGGCCAAGGGCCGTATCCGGCGCCACAAGCAGCAGCGGTCGGTGATGTACTCCCCGGAAGAGCGTTCCTGAGGCAGACGATCGACGGCGATCCGCTGTCGGGGGCCGGGGCCAACTCCCCTGCGACGACGGCAAGCCGCCGAGCTTGGCGTTCGCTCTCCGCCCGACCCGTCGTGGCCGTTCCGGTATGCGTCACCGGCAGACGTGCCACTGCGCATCGGTCGCAGTGATCAGCCTCGGCAGCGCATCGTCACGGCAGTGGCGTCGAAGTCGGGCAACTCACGTGCCACCGTTTCCCTCCACCAGCAGTCGCACGGCGCCCGCATCGCCGCCGAGTCCGGAGCTTCCGCCAGTGCTTTTCGACGTCTCCCGCGGCGACCTCGCCGACATCTTCGGCGAGGGCCGGCTCGTGGCCCTGCCCGCAACCGCCTTCCCGCCCTCCGCCGCGGGCACCCGGGGCGCCCGCCTCCTGCAGACCGTCGGCGTACCCTCCGGGACGCTGTGGCTGCGGGAACCCGACGAGGAATCCGGCCGACTGCCCCTCGTCCAGGACGTCGTCGGCTCGGAGGACTTCGAGGACTTCGAGGACGCCCCGGAGGGCGCGGGCACATGGCCCGTCATCGGCTGGCTGCTCAACGCCCACCTCGCGCTCGACCCTGGTTCCGGCAAGGTGTACGCCGTCGACGCGGACGAGGAGACCGTGCAGGAACTCCACACCGACGTCTCCTCCTTGGTCCATGTCACCCTCCGGTTCCAGCGGCTGCTCGAGGAGTTCACCTTCGGCAGCGGTGACGGCGACGGCAGCAGCGACGACGAAGCCGACTTCGAGCGCCTGGAGCGCGAGGTCGAGCGGATACGTCAGGAGACGAGCAGCGTTGACCCGCTCCCCTTCCTGCACGACGAGACCGTCTGGTGGGTGGTCGGCGAGGAGATCGCCTCGGGCCAGCGCTTCACGGGCGACAGCCCGGGAGCCCGCTCGCTCTACGGGTGATCCCGATCCCGGGCCGATGTCGCCTGCCGCGACGGCCGCCTGCGAGCTGCGCTCCACCGGCCGGGACGCCGGGACCTTGGCCGTGTCACCCCGCGCACACCTGTCCTCACCGCATCCAGTGCCCGTCGGTGCTCCATCCCACAAGGCGCCGGGCGCGGCCGGCGTCCGCCGTTCCGTCACGGTCGAATGTGCCGCCCTCGGCGACCAGGGCCAGGCCCGCCAGGGCGGGAGCGAGCCGGGTCGCGACATGGGCCGGGTGGCGGGCCGCCTCCTCGTTCAGGCCCGCGATGACCCGCCCCTGCTCCTGTGGCGGGCACAGGGACAGGTGGAAGACCATCTGGCGCCATGCGTAGGCCGCGTCCTTGATGGTGCCCAACGGCCTCGGGTTGTGATGGACACGGGCGGTGAGTCGGCACACGGTCGCGAAGCAGCGGTGTGCCAGGTCGGCCCAGCCGGGGCGGGGGGCGATGCCCACCCGGTGGACCAGCGTGGCCAGGTTGTGGGTGGTGAGGATCTGCGCCTGCTCGATCACCGTGCCGTTCGCCGCGGCCGACCAGGACCGCGACGCCGTCCCGGCACGCTCGGCGCACAGTCGCGCGAAACCAGGAGAGGTGCGGGCGCCGGTCGAACTGGTCAGGGCCGCGGCCGTCTCGATGATGGCCAGGTTGCGTATCGCCGCGTAGTCGATGCTGTAGTAGCGCTCGTACAGCGTGCCGCCGAGCAGTTCTGCGGCGATCCGCGCCGCCCTGAGGAACTTCGGGCTGAACGTGCCCATGAAGATGTCGGCGGCCAGCTCTTCCACGAACGGGGCGCCCAAGCCGCACTCGCGTTCAAGCACGCCGAACTCGCGGACCAGCGGGTTGGGCAGAAGCGTTCCGGGGAACGCCTGCACGGCCAGCTCGCCCAGCCGGCGCAGCACGGACAGCGCGCCTTCTCCGTCCGGCCCGCCGAGCCCTGCGGATCGCTGCCGCGACACCGCCCGCACCCAGGGCAGTTCCTCGACGCGCACCTGCTGTTCCAGGTCGAGGAGGAGCAGTGAGCGGCGTCTGCGGAAGGCCCGGTAGTTCGCGGCCATGAGCGCGCGCAACGTCTCGTCGTCGTACGCGTGCGCGGTGGCGGCGACCAACTGCGGCACCAGCTCGGCCAGGACTTCGGCGGAAGGGACGACACCCCGCTCCACGAGCGTGCCGAGCGGCGCGCTCAGTGCCGCCTCGACCACCTGGCGGATCGCGGCCGGGACGACGGCGCCGGTGGGCAGGCCGGTCTCCCGGCTCTCCTCCTCGGTCACCACGGCCAGGAGCGCGGGCACATCGTTGATGCCCGTCTCCTGGGGGAGTACGGCGAGTCGGCGCAGCATCAGCTGGGCCAGTGCGTGGTGGGAGGGGAGCGCCGCCTGCTCGGCCTGGCGCCGGCGCAAGGCCGTGTGCGGGGCCGAACCGGGCAGGCCGCGCCGCCGCACCATGGACTGCGCCGCGTGCCGCAGCAGACCGAGCCGGCGCGCCTCCAGCGGGCGTCCGGCGACGATCTCCTCCAGCGCACCGCGCAGAATGCCCAGGTTCTCCTTGGGGTCGCGGTGCTTGGTGCAGCGGGTGTGCTCCGCGGCGAGCCGCCGGTAGCGGCCGAGCAGGGCCTCGCCTTGCTCCAGCCAGCCGGCGTCCGGGACACGTGTGAGGATTCGCCCGTCGGGCGCCGTCCGCAGCCAGTGGGCGAGCAGTTCGTCACCGAACGGCTGCCACACGGCGAGCGCCTCACGCTGGGTCTCGACGGCCGTGTGGGGCCGACGCCGTACCAGGGTGTCGACGGCGTCGGAGACGGTGCGCCGATGGACGGCCACGGTGGCCGGCGGAGTGGGCCCGTCCGCCGGGCGGGGCAGGAATCGCAGCCGGTCGGCGAACGGCTCCAGTTCCGCGACGAGGCCGAGGGCAGCGTCGGTCTCCCCGTGCCGGACCAGCCAGGCCACGGTGAGCAGCGCTGCCTCCTCGGGCACCCCGACCTCATAGCCGCCGTTGTCCAGCCGGGCCCACAACCAGGCGAGCCCGGGCTCGGTGAGGCAGTAGGCGAAGAGCGCGCGCCGCTCGGCGGGCACTTCGAAGAGGTGCGCCGCTTCGAACTCGTGGGGCTGCAGGGGCCCTTCCGCGCTCGCCGTGCCGGTGGCGAAGCCTCCGCGTACCACCTCAAGGGTCACCCACGGCGCAAGGCCTTCCACGGGCGTACGAGAACCGACCGACAGCCGGCCCGCGGCCATGGCCGACAACACCATGCGCCAGCGCTGCCCGCGCGCCTCCGCGCGGCGCCGGGTGTCGGGGTCCTCGTGGGTCAGAGCGGTCACGAAGGCCTTGGCCAGCTGGGCCTGCGGATAGGACGGGGCCACGATGCGGGGCTGCTGCTCAGCGTTGTCATTCATAGGCCGACGTGGCAGGTTCCGCCCCTGCGCCCTCCGGGTCTCGAGCCCGGTGCTCTGCTACTGAGCTACACGCCGATGACGGTAGACGTTAGGGGTCCAGGCGATCACTCCACAAACCGTTTTTCATCAGATCGCACGTCTCCCGCACACCGTGGGGAGGGCGGGCGCTGCCCGTGGAGCTCCCTCGAGGGGCCACTCGGAACGCAGGGGTGACCAGCGATGACGGAGCGGGTGCTGTTTGACCTTGACACGGTGACAGGCCTTTCACTGCTGTCCATGGAGGTGGTCCACATGACGATCCCGAGACAGGACACGGTCGCCGCGCGAGCGCTCCGGGGCCTGGAGGACGGCCGTGCGTCCGTGCGGCTACAGGCTGCTCTGGCGGCCGGGGCGACGCCTGACGCGCGGTACGTCGACAGACTGGTCGAGCGATGCGCGATCGAGCCCGACTTCTTCGTACGCGACATGCTGACCTGGGCGCTCACCCGCCAGCCCGTGTCCACGACACTCCCCCGCCTGGTCCGCGAAGTCCGCTCGGAGCGGGCGCAGGCACGGAGTCAGGCGCTGCACACCCTGTCCAAGATCGGGGACCGGCGGGCTTGGCCCGCGATCACCCGGTGCCTGTTGTGCGACACCGACCGCGAGGTGGCCCGGAGCGCCTGGCGGGCCGCGGTCGTGCTCGTGCCGGAAGGCGAGGAGTCCGCCTTGGCCGCGGCGCTGGCGACGCGACTCGGCCGGGGTGAGCGCGAGACGCGGCTGAGTCTCAGCCGCGCGCTGGTCGCACTGGGCGATGTGATCCTGCCGGTTCTGCGATCTGCGGCGGCGGCTCCCGACCCGCTGGTTCGAGTCCACGCGCTCGCCACAGAGCGCCTGTTGCACGATCCGGACACCGGATTCGAGTGCGCGATCGAGGAGGCGAAGCGCGTCGTGGCCCTCGGCGGGGCCGGCCCGGAGGGAGGATAGGACGTGTTGATCGGTGAGGTGGCGCGAAAGTCCGGGGTCAGTGCCCGCATGCTCCGGCACTACGAGTCGCTCGGCCTGTTGCGGCCTCGCGGTCGCACGGACTCGGGCTACCGGGAGTACTCGGGGGAGGACGTCCGGCGCATCTTCCACATCGAGAGCCTGCGCTCCGTGGGGCTGTCGCTGCGGGAGATCGGGCGCGCGCTCGACGATCCCGGTTTCACTCCGGCGGCGCTCGTCGGTGACCTCATCCGTCAGACACGCGAACGCATCGCGGCCGAGACCGAATTGCTCACGCGGCTGCGCCGGGTCGATGCCGCGGACCCGGCCCGTTGGGAGGACGTCCTCCAGGTCGTCGCGCTCCTCCAGGCACTGGGCTCGACGAGTGCTGACGCGCGGCAGCGCGCCGCCCTTTCCTCGGTCGACGCAGTATCGGTGCCGGTGGAGGCACTGGTCGAGGCGGTACTGAGCGAGGCGGATCCGAACGTTGCCGGAGCGCTTCGATGGGCCCTGGCACGGTCGGGCGACGGCGGTGCGGCCCTGCTGGCGGAGGGCCTGGGCTCACCGGTGGCGGCCGTGCGGGAGCGCGCCGTCCGGTCCCTCGGCGAGATGCCCGGCGACGAGGCGACAGCGAAGCTGCGGCCGGCCCTCGTGCACCCCGACCTCGTGGTCCGTCGGCATGCGGCTCTGACGCTCGGGACACGTGGAGTGGCGGACGCCGTCCCGACGCTCATCGACATGATCGTGGAGGGCCAGTACGACACCGATGCGGCCGATGCGCTGAGCGTGCTGGCGAGCGACTCCGGAACGGCTGATCTGATCGCCGCCGGGCTCGTCGACCGCCTCGCCACCGGTACCCCCGAACCGCCTGCCCGTGGGCGGCTGGCCCAGGCCCTGGCCGCCGTCCCGGGGGCCGCGGCGGCACGTGCCCTCGGGGAGCTGTCACACGACGAGGACCGGGCCGTCGCGCTCACCGCGGCATACCTCCTCCGGCTACGCGAACCAGGGTGACGTCGCTGTGCCCAGAATGACGCAGAGGTGCTCGGGTGACGCGGCCACCTCGGGGACGGTGGTGTCGCGCGCTCGCTCGATGCGGCGCCCCGTCGACACGACCACGTCACCCGCGCGCCGTGCCGTACAGCTCCCGTGGCGGCCGTCATCACCCCTTCAGCGGCTATATGCAGTCATATGCATATTTCTGTTCCTACCTTGGTGGAGACACCTGTCATCCACCTATGCTCAGGAGAGAACATGCCGACCAGGCGCACCGGCCTCACCGCCCTCGCAGCGACAGCGCTGCTCGTGGGTGCGACTACCGCGGTAGCCGCACCGAGTGACACCGGCACGACTTCGTCCACATCACCGACGGCCACAGGAATCGAGCACCTGCGCACCCAGGTCGACCTGCCGGCCGGCGCCTGGACCAACACCCCCCTGGAAGTCACCCTGCCCAAGGCAGGCACCTACGAACTCGACGCGGATGTCCGCGGGCGCCTCCAGGGTGTCCCCCCGATCAACCTCTTCATCACCGCGCGGCTGTGGAACGTCACAACCGGCACCGCCGTCGCGGACAGCGAGCGACTCGTCAACCAGATCATCGACTCCAACGCGGGTGATGCCGAACTGGGTGACAACCAGACCGCACCGATCAGCGAGCTGATCAGCGTGACCCAGCCGACGACGATCCGGCTGCAGGCGCAGCGGATCGACGCCGTCGGGGCGGCGACCATCGGCCAGATCTACTCCGACGGCAACGGCTTCACCTCCCTTCGTTACGAGAGGGTCGGCTCCTGACGGAGTCGTCCCGTCTCCCTTCGTTACGAGCGGGTCGGCTCCTGACGGAGTCGTCCCGACCGAGAGATGCGTGGCCCCTGCCCCGGCTGTCCGAGGCAGGGGCCACGCCCCGTTTCGGGGAGGGCATCCGGCCCGTTGAGCGCCGGACGGGAGGCCGGCCCACCCCGTTCGACCGAGCCCGGCCTTCCAGGACGCCGTCCGTGCGGTCCTCCACGCGTACGGTCCCCCGCTCCGGCGCAGCGCGCGCCGAGGGAACGTCAGGAGCCGACGGACCGAGAGTATTGGCGTGTACACGTCTTGACTGTGGGGCGCTGCCGCACGCACCTTTGCTGGGCCGATCTTTCCCAGGGGGGTACATGAACAACAAGGTCCTCGGCGCGGCTACGGTCCTGGCCCTCGTGGCCGTGGTGGGCGCCTCGCCGGCGCCTGCCTCCACCCCGCCGCGGCCGGGGACCGCGCGCGCCCTGCCGCTGGGCGCCGTCGGCTTGACCGAGACGCGCAGCACGCGGACGCTGCAGCCCGGTGTCACCCTCACGCGGATCGTGCGCGGTGCCGACGCACCGGCCCTCGCGTGGACGGTCGAGCTCGCCATACCCGGCGGTGTCACCTCGCCGGACCCCGACGCGCCGCCGACGGCGTTGAAGGACCGGGCGAGCGCCGACGAGCTGACCGCCGACGTGCAGGCAGCCGGCTTCGACGCCCGGGCCGAGGAAGTGACGACTCCGGCCGTCGCCGACTACGCCGGCGGGTCGCTCGGGTGGCGGGTCCGGGTCGGGCTGTTCGGCTCGCAGTCCGCCGCGACGGCCGAACTCACCCGGCTGAGAAGAGACGGGTACGCCGGGTCCGCCGTGTACACCGGCTGGGACGGCAACTCCTCGGACCGTGGCCCGTGGCGGATCGACGTGCTCACCATCGACCCGGGCCGGTTCCGCGGCGCGCTCAAGGCGTCGTACGGTCCGGATCTGGAGAACCGTGAGAGGACCAGCGAACTGGCGGCCGCGGCCGGCGCGACCGCGGGCGTCAACGCCGGGTTCTTCGTCCTCGATCCGAACGCCGGCGCACCGGGCGACCCGGCCGGCGTCGGCGTCTACGACGGGCGGCTGCTGAGCGAGCCGGTGAACGGGCGCCCGGGTCTGGTGACAAGCGACACCGGCAGGCACACCACGGTCGCTCGGCTCACCTGGCGGGGGCGGGTGGCCGGCCGGGGCGCGTCGCGGCCCCTGGACGGCATCGACCGTGTGCCGGGCCTGATACGGAACTGCGGCGGCACCGCCGACACACCCACCTCACTCCCTCTGCACGATGTGACCTGCACCGACCACGACGAACTGGTCGCCTTCACGCCCGAATACGGTGCGCAGACGCCACGTGGCGACGGCGTCGAGGCGGTACTGGACGCCCGCGGCCGGGTATCGCACCTGCGGTCGCCACGGGGCGGACCGCTTCCGGACGGGGGCGGTTCCGTCCAGGCGACCGGCAGCCGCGTCGCCGAACTGACCGCCCTGGCACAGGTCGGCCGGCCCCTGCGCGTCGAAAGGACGTTGCGGGACGGGAACGGCCGCGAGGTCCCCACGTCACCGACGACCAGCATCCTCAACGGGGGCCCCGAACTGGTCCGCGACGGTCGCCTCCACGTGACGCCCGCGACCGACGGCATGGTGCAGCCCGGCAACCCGAGCTTCTACTACGGCTGGATGCACAAACGCAATCCGCGCACCCTGGCCGGGGTGGACGCCGCCGGCAGGACCGTACTGGTGACGGCGGACGGACGCAGCACCGACGCCCTCGGCCTGAGCATCCCCGAGAGCGCCGCCGTCGCCCGGGCACTCGGCCTGCGCGACGCCATCAATCTCGACGGCGGTGGTTCGACCACGATGGTGGTCGGCCCCGAAGTGATCAACGATCCGTCCGACGCCGCAGGCGAACGCCCCGTCGGGGACGCACTGCTGATTCTGCCCGGCCGGAGCTGACCCGCCCCGGCCCGAGAAGGCCCCCGTCCGCGACCGCCCACCGCCAGGAGTCGCCATGACCGCCCCCGCCGTCCCGATCCGACGAGCCCGCCTCCTGCTCATCGTCGGCGCACTGCTGCTCACACTGGTGTCGAACCCGCCGGTGCCGGCCGCCGCCTCGACCGTGCCCCCCGCCGCGGAAGCGAACGGGCGCGCCTCGTCCCGGGGTGCCGAGGTCGTCGCGATCACCCAGGTCGCCGACCGGCAGGTCGACCTCTCGGTCCGTTCGCCGGCGCTCGGCGGCCGTACGGTGAAGGTGCGTCTGCTCACGCCCGACGGCTGGGACCCGACGGACCGGAACCAGCACTGGCCGACCCTCTGGCTGCTGCACGGCTGCTGCGGGGACTACACGTCGTGGACCGGCCAGACCGACGTCGCACGGACCGAAAGCCTGCGCGACGTCCTCGTGGTCATGCCGGAGGCCGGCTGGAACGGCTGGTACAGCGACTGGTGGAACTACGGCCAGGCCGGCGCCCCGGCATGGGAGACCTTCCACACCAAGGAGTTGCGTCTCCTCCTTGAACACGGCTGGGGAGCGAGCGGCAACCGCGTCGTGGCGGGACTCTCGATGGGCGGCCAGGGCGCGCTCCTGTACGCCGCCCGGCACCCCGGAATGTTCAAGGCCGCCGCCGCGTACTCCGGCTCCGTACATCCGCTGCTCAACGACGAGTCGGTGAACCGCATCATGGGGTTCTTCGCCGGTCAGGGCAACGACCCGCTGAGGGTCTGGGGCGACCCGGTGGCACAACGCGAGGTCTGGGAGGCCCACGACCCCTTCCATCTGGCCAGGCGTCTCACGTCCATCCCGGTCTATCTGTCGTGCGGTGACGGCACCACCGGCCCCTTGGACCCGCCCGGCGGCACGAGCGACTTGGAGGCAGACTTCAACCGGCAGAACCACGCCCTCGCGAGCGAGCTCGAACGCCGGGGCGCACACCACCTGGTCACCCACTTCTACGGACCCGGCACCCACGGGTGGGCGTACTGGCAGCGTGAGTTGCACTCCTCCTTGCCGATGCTGCTCCACGCGCTGCGGGCCGGGCGCTGAACGGACCCTGTCCGCGATCACCCTGCCCAGCTTCCGCGCCGTGCGGGGGCAACGGCCCCGTCGGCCGCGACTCGCCCCGGCGGCGCCCCGCGCCGTGCACCCTCCGGGCGGCCGGCCGATCGTAGGGTGACGTGGGTGATCGTTCGTGAGGGTGCGGTGGGAACGGGCGTCGACCGGCGGCTCGGCTATCTCGCCGCGGCTGTGGTGTTCGCCATCGGGATGGCCGGGACCACGCTGCCCACTCCCCTGTACGGGCTCTATCAGCGGCAGATCGGTTTCTCCGAGCTGATGGTGACCGTCGTGTTCGCCGTGTACGCCCTGGCGGTGATCACCGTTCTGATGGTGGTGGGCAACTACTCCGACATGGTCGGCCGCAGACCCGTGCTGCTGTGCGCGATGGCCCTGTCCGCGGCGAGCGCCGGATGCTTCCTGCTGGAGCACGGGCTGCCGCTGCTCTTCGTGGGACGACTGCTGTCCGGTGGCGCGGCCGGCCTGCTGAGCGGAGCGGCGACCGCGGCCGTCCTGGAGCTCGCCCGTCCCGCGCAGAAGGCGAGGGCCGGATTCGCCGCCACGGCCGCGAACATGGGAGGGCTGGGCTGCGGACCCCTGCTGTCCGGCTTCCTCGCGGAGTACACCCCGTGGCCGTTGACCCTTCCGTTCTGGGTGCACCTGGGCCTGGTGATCGTGGCGTGCGGCATCACTTGGCGTCTGCCGGAGACGGTGAAGGAACCTCGGCGTCTGCCGCGTCCGGCGCCTCAGGGCGTGGCGGTGCCACCCGAGGTGAAGGGGGTGTTCGCACGCGCCTCCGTGGCGGCGTTCGCCGGCTTCGCGCTTCTCGGGCTGTTCACGGCGGTCGCGCCGAGCTTCGCCGCACAGACGCTGGGCGTGGACAACCTGGCGGTCACCGGAGCCGTCGTGTTCTCCGTCTTCCTGGCCTCGACCGTCGGACAGTCGCTGACCCGGCGCGTCGGGGCGCGCCTCGCCCTGCCGCTCGGGTGCGGCGCTCTCGTCGTCGGGCTGCTGCTGGTGGCGGCGTCGCTGATCGCCGAATCCCTGCTGCCGCTCGTCCTCGGCGCGCTGTGCGGGGGCGCCGGCCAGGGGCTGTCCTTCCGTGCCGCACTCACCCTGGTCAGTGACGCCGCTCCGGACAGGCATCGGGGCGGCACCATTTCGGCCTTCTTCGTCGTCGCGTACACCGGTATCTCGGTGCCGGTGGTCGGGGTGGGAGCCCTGGCCACGTGGCTGGGGCTCCGCGAGGCCGGGCTGGTCTTCGCCGGCTGCGTCATCCTGCTGGCGGCGGGGGCGGGGACCTACTCCGCCCTCAGGCCGCCGCCGCGTGCGTAGCCGTACTCCACCCGGTTCGTACGGCGTGCGCGGCGGTGACCGAGGGCGGAGTCCGCGGCGAGGACCCGCTCCTCGGAAGGCCGCGGCCTTCCGAGGAGCGGGTCACCGGGACACCTCCGGCGGTTCAGTGCGCGACGACCGGGATCTTCACCTCGTCCTGAGTGCCGTCCGCGACGCGTGAGACGGCCGCGGGGCCTCCCTGGTGACCTGCCTTGATCATGGTCAGTGCGATGCCCGCGGCCAGCACCAGGATGCCGACCGCCCACCGGGTGGCGCCGGCGTAGCCGTCCACCATGGCCTGCGCCTGGACCAGCTTCTGTGCGGCCGGGGTCGTCGCACCCGCGGCATGCGCGGCGAGGTACGCGGTCGTGGCCGAGGCCGCGATGGTGTTCAGGAGAGCGGTGCCGATGGCGCCGCCCACCTGTTGCGAGGTGTTGACCATCGCGGAGGCGACACCCGCGTCACGCGGCTCGACGCCGTGGGTCGCGAGCGACATCGCGGGCATGAACGCCGTGCCCATCCCGAGGCCGAGCAGCAGCAGACCCGGCAGCACCAGACCGGCGTACGAGCTGCCGATGTCCATCCGGGTCAGGAACAGCATTCCGGTTGCGGCGACCAGGAAGCCCGGGCCCATCAGGAGTCGCGGGGGAATCCTCGTCATCAGCCGGGCGCCGATCTGGGTGGAGCCCGTGATCATGCCGGCGACCATCGGCAGGAAGGCCAGACCGGTCCTGATCGGAGAGTAGCCCTGGACGATCTGCAGGTAGTAGGTGAGGAACAGGAAGGTGCCGAACATCGCGATGACCGCGAGACCGAGCGAGAGGTAGACACCGCCGCGGTTGCGGTCGGCCGGCACGCGCAGCGGCAGCAGCGGTGCCTTGACCTTCGCCTCGGTGAGCAGGAACGCACCGAGCAGCACCGCGGAGGCGACGAACATGCCGATCGTCAGGGGGTCGGACCAGCCGGCCGACTCGGCGCGCGTGAAACCGTAGACGAGGGAGACCAGCCCGAGGCTGGAGAGCACGACGCCCGGGATGTCGAGCGGCGAGCGGTTGCGGCCTCCGGCGGGCTCACGGATCACGAAGTACGCGCCCAGAGCCGCGACGATCGCGAAGGGGATGTTGACGAAGAAGGTCCAGCGCCAGTTCAGGTACTCGGTCAGGGTGCCGCCGAGGATGAAGCCCACGGCGCCGCCGCCACCGGCGATCGCACCGTAGATGCCGAATGCCTTGGCGCGTTCCCTGGCCTCGGTGAAGGTCACCGCGAGCAGCGAGAGCGCGGCGGGAGCGAGCAGGGCGCCGAAGACCCCCTGCAGCGCACGGGCGCCGAGCATCATGGCCTCACCATGAGCGGCGCCGCCCAGCACGGAGGCGGTGGCGAAGCCGGTCAGGCCGACGAGGAAGGCCCGCTTCCGTCCCCAGAGGTCGGCGATCCGGCCGCCGAAGAGCAGCAGACCACCGAAGGCCAGCGCGTAGGCGGTGATGACCCACTGCCGGTTGCCGTCGGAGATCCCCAGGTCCTGCTGGGCGGAGGGCAGCGCGATGTTCACGATGGTCGCGTCGAGCACGACCATCAGCTGCGCCAGGGCTATGAAGATGAGCGCTTTCCAACGCTTCGGGTCGGGGCCGGTGTCGACTCTTCCGGCGGACAGGACTGTTTCGGACATGGGGGTACCCACTTCGGGACTCAATTCGGGACTGAACGAGGAGGAACGGAGCCGCGCTGCCCCGTCGTACACGCCTGCGCGGCGGGAGCTGTTTCCGGAGCCTGTGTCCGCACGCTCCGGATGCGTGGTCAGGCGGCGTTGCGGGGGGCGGCGGGACGGCGGCGTCGCCGGGCGGTGTCGGTGAAGGCGGGTGGGTCGCAGGCGGTGCCGGAGACACCGAGTCCTGCGGACACCGTGGCGCCGGAGCAGGAGGAGGTGACTTCGATGCAGGTCCGGCCCTGCGGGCGGTGTCGCACGCGTCTCCTTCCTACGCTGGGCTGCCGGTCGCGGGCCCGGCTAGAATGAAACCGGAACACCGTTCAGCAATCACAATACGGAACATCGTTCCGGAGTGCAAAAGGAATCCGCCCCATGTCTGATCGCCCCACCGAGGAGCCGGCCGCCCGCCGCGTACGGCCCGACGTCCAACGCAACCTGGACGCCCTGCTGACCGCGGCCGCCGAGGTCTTCGCGTCGGACGGCGTGGACGCCCCCGTGCGGCGGATCACCGCCAGGGCCGGGGTGGGCGCCGGCACTCTCTACCGCCATTTCCCGCAGCGCTCCGACCTCATCACCGCCGTCTTCCGCCACGAGGTCGACGCCTGCGCCGAGGCGGCCCCCCTCCTCGCCGAGCAGTACGAGCCCGTCGAGGCCCTCACCCGGTGGCTCCAGCGCTACGCGCGGTTCGTCGCGACGAAACGCGGCCTCAAGACCGCCCTGCACTCCGGCGACCCCGCCTACGAAAGTCTGCCCGCCTACTTCCAGGAGCGCTTCCTTCCGGTCGTGACGGACCTGCTGGCCGCTGCCGCCGCCTCCGGTGGGCTCCGCGCCGACATTCCCCCGTACGACTTGCTGCGCGCCATCAGCGACCTCGTCTCCCCCGACGACCAGGGCTACACGCAGCGCATGATCACGCTGCTCGTCAACGGCCTCCGGTACGGCACGGACGCACCCTGACTCTGACCGCGAGCGGCACGCTCGGCCGACGGGGGCGTCCGCGTGCCCGTGGCTGCCCGGGTGCGCCGCCGCCCTCCCCCTGCCCTGCCGTCGCGCCGAGCAGCCCGGATACGGTACGAAGTCCGACGTGAACGAACAGACACAGCCCGCGACCATCCGCGTGTTCATCGCCCTCGCCCCGCCCGACGCCGCCAAAGAGGAACTGGCCCGGGAACTTCGCCCGGTCTACGGCACCCACCCCCACCTGCGGTGGAATCGCGTGGAGGACTGGCACATCACCCTGGCGTTCCTCGGCGAACTGCCCGCCGAAACGGTTCCGCTCCTGTGTCCGCCCCTCGCCGACGTCGCGGCGGCACACCGGCCGCCTCGCCTCGCGCTGCGGGGCGGCGGGGACTTCGACGGCCGGGTGCTGTGGACCGGGATCGACGGGGACACGGACGCGTTGCACGAGCTCGCCGCCGACGTACGCAGCACCGTCAGGAGCTGCGGCATCGCGTTCGAGGGGCGGCCCCTGCGACCGCATCTGACCCTGGCCCGCGCCCGCCGAGGAGATCTGACCTCGGCAGGTGAGCTCGCGGCGGGGCTCGCCGGATTCACCGGCCGTCGGTGGCCTGCCGAACGGCTGCATCTGGTCGGCAGCAACGCCGGCCGGAGCAGTGGGCCGATCCGCTATCGCGACATCATGGCGTGGCCGCTCGGGCCCGGGCGCCCCGACCATGGGTCTTCGACGCCTTGGCCGGCCACGGACGGGCGGCGCCCCGCCTGTCCGCCCGCCGCTGACACCGCCCATGACGGTTGATCGCTCATGCCGCCCCCAGGGAACGGACCCGTACGAAGCCCGCGCCGTCACGCCTGACGTCCCACCCCAGCCACGCGCCTTCCGCCGCGCCCCCCGTAACCGGCGGTGGGCGGACGGCTCTCGGTCCGGAGCGCGGAAAACACGTGTGCTTCGGTGAGCGAACCGGGCTAAGGTCCTTCACATGAACGTCACCGGCCTTTTCAGCACCGCGACCGCGCGAGCGCCCAGCTCGCCGGTTGCCGCCGTCTGACGTTCTCTCCCCCGGCGACCGGAAACGGTCCGTCGGTAGTGCCGTGGAGCCTCTTGCCCCGGCCGGGCGACTGAACGGTCCCGTTCTCCGGTGCCTCCCCCGCTGTTGCGCGAAGGAGCCACTCCCATGCACACGGAACAACTGGTCAGTACGTTCGTCGAGTACTTCGAGGAGCGCGGCCACCAGCGGATCGTCGGTTCGACGCTCCTGCCGCCACCGGGCGACCCGGTGCTGTTCACCACCTCCGGCATGCACCCGCTCACTCCTTACCTGGAGGGGCGCCCTCATCCGCTGGGCAAGCGGCTGGTCAATGTGCAGCGCTGTCTGCGCACCACGGACCTGGACGAGATCGGCGATGCCACGCACCTGACGGTCTTCGAGATGCTGGGCACCTGGTCGCTGGGCGACTACGGGGGCCCGCTCAGCCTCGACTGGGGGTACGGGCTGCTCACCGAGGGCCTCGGTATCGATCGCGGCCTGCTGCACGCCACGGTCTACGCCGGCGACAGCCAGTGCGAGCAGGACGTCGCTTCCCTCGAACTGTGGCAGGACCGCGGGGTCCCCGTCGAGCTCACCGTGGAGGACAACTGGTGGTCCAACGGCGCCGTCGGGCCGTGCGGTCCGGACTCGGAGATCTTCCTGTGGAGCGGAGACGGCCCGCCCCGGTCGACACCCACCCAGGACGACCGGTGGGTGGAGGTGTGGAACCACGTGATGATGAAGTACCGCCGGCTCGACGACGGTTCCCTCGTGCCTCTTCCCCAGCGGAACGTCGACACCGGACTCGGCCTGGAGCGGCTCGCCTCCCTGCTCCAGGGCGCGTCGTCCGTCTTCGACTGCGACCTCTTCGAACCCTGGCGCCGGCTCGTTCCGCCCCTGTGGCGCCTGGACGAACCGTCGCTGCGTCTGGTCTGCGACCATCTGCGCTCGGCCGTCGTGGTGCTGGGCGACGGCGTGCGCCCGGCCAACACCGGACGGGGCTACGTCCTGCGCCGCCTGGTGCGACGTGCCCTCACCGTGCTCTGGCGGGAGGATCCCTCGTACAGTCTCGACGACCTGCCGGGCGACCTGGTCCAGCACACCCTGGACCACTTCCGGCAGGACGTGCGGCCGGCCGACGTACGTCATGTGCTGCTTGACGAGGAGCGCCGGTTCCGACGCCTCATGGAGCGCGGTCGGCAGGTGCTCGCCCGCCCCCGGTTCCGTGACCGGCTGACCGAGGAGGACTTCCACTACCTGCACGACACCCATGGCCTGCCTCGTGAACTGATCACCACCCTGCGACAGGGGTGAGCTCCGGCCCGGTCGGTACGGCGTCCAGTCCGCCGTACCGACCGGGCCGGGCGGGGGTGACCACCGACCGGCGGCGTCCCGGAACGGTCGGCCGTGCTCTCCGGAGCGTTGTCCTGCCCGGGGTGCTCCGCTCGGCAGCCCGGAAGCCGCAAGGCTCACGCAGCGGGGAGCGGACGACGTGTGCGCGACGGCCGGCTCCGGTCCGACTGCCCGGCAGCCCGTCCCGCCGGGGCCGCTTCGGTGACCCGAGCGGCTCCGAACGAGTGGAATCACCGGAGCGCGTATCCGCCGCGCCCGTCCGCCCCGGGCCCGGATGGTGATGTTGCCGTCCACTCCCCCACCTGGACGAGGCCTCCCGACATGCAACGCATCCCCACCCGACGTCTGTTCGCCGCAGCACTGCTCGTCGCATCCGTGCTGGCCCCGACGGCCGTCACTTCCGTCCCGGCGGTTCACGCCGCGGCCGTCGACCGGCACGGCCAGGACGACCGTCCGGCCGGCGGCCTCGGCCCCGAGGTGAACGCCCGGCTGGACAAGGCCATCGCGGACGTCCGCAAGCAGGCCGGCATTCCCGGCGTCGTCGTCGGATTGTGGATGCCGGGCAAGGGCAGTTACGTCCGCGCGACGGGCGTCGGTGACACCGCCACCCGCGCACCGATGTCCGCCGACTCCTTCATCCGGATCGGCAGTGAGACCAAGACCTTCACCGTCACGGCACTGCTCGAACTCGTCGACGAGCACCGGGTCGAGCTCGACGACCCGATCTCCACGTACATCCCCGGCGTGCGCGACGGGCACCGGATCACGCTCCGTCACCTCGCGGAAATGCGCAGCGGTCTGTTCCCCTACACCTCCGACGCCGACTTCACGCGCGCGCTGGAGCGGGACCCGCAGCGCCACTTCACCCCCCAGGAACTGCTGGCGTACGGCATGAAGCACCGGAACACCTTCGAGCCGGGCGCCCAGTTCCAGTACTCCAACTCCAACCTCATCCTGCTCGGCCTGGTGGTCGAGAAGGTCAGCGGCCACAAGCTCGCAGACGTCATCCGTCACCGGGTACTCCGCCCTTCCCACCTGCGCCACACGCTGTTCCCGTCAGGGCCGGAGTTCCCCGAGCCGCACGCGCACGGCTACACCCAGCAGTCCCTGAGCGGCGAGACCGTGGACGCCACGGACTGGAATCCCAGCTGGGCCTGGGCCGCCGGCGCGATGATCTCCGATCTGCGGGACCTGCGCCGGTGGGCCAAGATCGTCGCCACCGGAGAGCTGCTCAGCCCCGCGACGCAGGCGCAGCGGCTCAAGACGCTGCCGACGGGATTCCCCGGTACCACGTACGGCCTCGGCATCTTCGAGACCAACGGCTGGATCGGGCACAACGGTTCCCTGCCGGGATACGAGACCGTGACCGTCTACCTGCCGTCACAGAAGGCCACTCTCGTCGTCATGATCAACACGGACATCCTCAGCGGTGGCCAGGAGCCGTCGACGCTGGTCGCCCGGGCGGTCACCCAGGTCGTCACGCCGGACAACGTCTACGCCGGGGCCGTCGTAGCGCACTGAGTCGGGGCGTCGGGTCGCCGTCGCACCGAGTGTGCGGCAGGGGCAGCCGGCGATCCGCACGCGGCTCGGAGCCCGCCGCCGGGTCCATGCCTCCCGGCGGCAGGCAGACTGTCCTTGTGACGACACTGAGCAAGGGCGCCAACATGCCGGTGACGGCGACCACCGTCAGAGCGGTCCTGGGCTGGTCGCCGGGGCCCGGCGTCCCGGATGTGGACGCTTCGGCACTGCTGCTGACCACGAGCGGCCGGGTCCGTTCCGACGACGACTTCGTCTTCTACAACCAGCCGCAGCATGCCTCCGGAGCGGTGCGCCACCTCGGCAAACAGGCGGGCGCCGACGCGCTCGAAGTCCATCTCACGGGACTGGGAAGCGACGTCGAGCGGGTCGTCCTGTGCGCTTCTGCCGACGGCGGGACCTTCGGGCAGGTGCGTGGACTTCATCTGCGGCTGCTCGAAGCCGCGTCGGGTGCGGAGTTGGCCCGCTTCGACATGGAGGCCTGCTCGGAGACGGCGTATGTGAGCGGCGAGTTCTACCGGCGCGCCGGCGGGTGGAAGTTCCGCGCCGTCGGCCAGGGGTATGCGGACGGGCTGGCCGGCCTGGCGACCGACTTCGGGATCAGCGTCGACGAGGAACGGCCCGCCGCCGCTCCCCCGCCCGCCGCCCCGCTGCCGTCGCGCCCCGCTCACGCTCCCCTCGCGCCCGCCGGCCCGCCGCTTGCCACCGCCGGCTCACCCTCCGGAAGCGATCAGCCCTCGATCCGGCTCACCAAGGGGGAGGAGAATCTCCCGGTCGACATGCGCAAGCGCCTGTCCCTGCGCAAACAGCAGGTCGCCGTCAGCCTGACCAAGCACGGTCTGACCAGACTGACCGCACGAGTCGTCCTCGTCCTCGACGCGTCCGGATCGATGAGCGCCCTCTACACACGCGGCACCGTGGCGGGCGTCGCCGAACGCATGGCGGCCGTCGCGGCTCAGCTCGACGACGACGGAGAGATGCAGGCATGGACGTTCGCCAGCAACCCCGCCCGGTTGCCCGACCTCGTGATCGGTGAACTGCCCGAATGGCTGACGCTGCACGTCCGCGTGGGACAGGTGAGCCTCTTCGGCCGCAAGAAGCCGCCGAAGGGGCTCCGCCCCGGACAGGTCGACATGCGGGCGGTCGGGATCCAGAACGAGGAGCAGAAGGTCATTGCCGAGGTGCGCGCCTTCGTGCGCGACAATCCGGTGCCCGACCCGACCCTCGTCCTGTTCTTCTCGGACGGAGGCGTGCACCGCAACGAGGAGATCGAGCGGGAGCTGCGGGCGGCGGTGGAGGAGCCGGTCTTCTGGCAGTTCATCGGACTCGGCCGGGGTCAGTACGGTGTGCTGGAGCGGTTCGACACCCTGCCCGGCCGACGGGTCGACAACGTCGGGTTCTTCGCCGCGGACGACATCGAGAAGGTCCCGGACGCTGAGCTGTACGACCGGCTCCTGTCGGAGTTCCCGTCCTGGCTGAAGGAGGCCCGGCGGCTCGGCATTCTGCGCTGAACGCTGCCGAGGGACTGCTCACCGCCGGACGAAGGACGTGAAGCCGTCCGTACGCCCCGGGGCTGGAGGCCGCACGTGCCGCCTCCAGCCCCGGGGCCGCCCCTCTACGGAGACAGCACCCGTCAGTCAGTCGGTCACGGCGTCACCACGGTGCCGCCGAACGCCACGACGAGGCGGCCGTCCGCAGCGAACGACCAGTCCATGGCTCCGTCGTACGAGGAGCACCGGGAGCCGTTCGAGCCGGTCCAGAACTGGTTCGAGCTGTCGGCGTCGCCGACGGTCTTGTCGTTCGACCCGCTGCCACTGCGGCAGGAGGTGTTGTTGCGGTACACGGAAGTGCCCTTGTCGAAGGAGAAGTTGCGCTCCTCGTTGTCTATGCCGACGTTGTCCGACACCGTCATCGAACCGGGGTTGCTGTTGTACGTGAATCCGTGATGGCCGTTGCCGTAGGCGATGTTGCGGCGCACTATGTGATCGACCTCGATGCCGTCGCCGCCGAGCTTGAAGCCGTTGCGGTCGCCGTCGGAGTTCACGGTCCCGTCCGAGAGCGTGCCGTTGCCGTAGGAGAGGGAGTCCTCGATGGTCACCGGACCGATCGGGCCGGTCTCGTTCTTGGTGTAGAGGTCCCACCCGTCGTCGATGTTGTTGTGGGACACGGTGTAGCGGAAGACGTTTCCGGGGCCGGAAGTGAGCTTGGAGGCGAAACCGTCGGCGTCCTCGCCGTCGGAGTCGGCGTTGTCGTGCGACTCCGAACTCAGGATGAGATTGTTTGCGGGCCACTCGTCGTCGGGGGTGGTCGAGGCGATCCGTGAGATCTGCAGTCCCGAGTCATGGTTGAAGCGCGTCACGACCCGTTCGACGATGTTGTCGCTGCCGCCGACGAAGATCCCGTTGTCACCGGCGTGCTCGACGGTGATGCCGTTGATGTGCCAGAAGTCGCCGTTCACGGCGAGCCCGCGGTTGGCCGGGTCCTCGCTCATCTCCGAGAAGTTCAGCACCGGGGCCTCACCCGGATAGGCGGCCAGGGTCGTGCGGGCGCTCGACGAACCGTCGTTGCCCTGGGGGATGGTGACCGTCTGTGCGTAGTGGTACGTCCCGCCGCGCAGGTAGACCGTGCCGCCGGAGTCGACGCGGCTGATGGCCGAGGCGAGCGTCGTCGGGTCCGCCTCGGTTCCCGCTGCGTCGTCGGTACCGTCGGGCGCCACGTAGAGGGCGGTGGCGTCCAGGGGCTGGGAGACGACCGCCGTCTCGCCGCGGGCGCCGCGCCCGGACAGGCAGGAGCCTCCGTCCGCGCCGGAAAGGGCGCAGGCCGCGGACGACGGTCCGGCCCGGTGCAGGGTGGGCACGGCCTGAGCGGTCGTGCCCGACACGGCGGCGAGCGAGCCGGCCAGCAGGGTGACACATGCGATGACGGGCTTGATCTGCATCGTTCGACTCCAGGTGGGGTTGGTTCGTTCGACGAGTCGCGCTGTGAGGTCGTGTGGTGGTGCGCTCGGTGAGTCCGCGCCGCATGGCCGCGCGGTGGCTCGGGTCCGCCTCTGGGTGGGGCAGCGGGTGGGCCGAGTGTGGTGCGGGCATGCCGGTTTCGGCACGGAGGAAACGGTGGCCCCGTCAGCTGAGAACGTGAGCTCCCCTTCTGCCGAGGCTTCGGACGTGGCACCGTGTCTGTTCGAGTTCATGAACGGTTCCCAGGGAAGAGAACCGGTGATGAGCCGCGCAAGCGCTTTCTATGCACTCTAAGCGTCGGTCATGTTCACGTCAATGACATGTACATGAAATATGGCTATGCATGTGAACGCGGCGATGTTCCCGATTCGGGGTGGCATGGCTCACCTGCCGCCAGCGGCCTCGGCCGTAGCCGCGGGAGTCATGGCCGCTCAGGCCTGTGTCCCGGCCGAACCCGCATTTCGGGCTCAGCCGGGACACAGAGGCGTTCGACGCGGCCTCGCACCCGTCGCGTGGACGGCGCGGGCGATGAACAGGCCAGGCGGGCAGCTTCGCGCCCGGGACGAGGAACCCCCGCCCACCTCGGCAGACCGGCTCGTCGGGCCGGCTCGTCGGGCCGGCTTCAATCGGGGCGCGTGGTACGCGCTTCCCGCTCCGCCGCTTCGGCGACCCGCTTGATGTGCTCCAGTCTCCGGTCCCAGTCGGCCGCGAGGGAGGTCATCCACCGCGCCGTCGCGTCGAGCGCCGCGGGCCGGACCGCGTAGCGCATCTCGCGGCCGACCCGGGTCCCGGACACCAACGCGGCGGCATCCAGGACGGCGAGGTGCTTGACCACCGCCTGCCGCGACACGGGCAGCCGTTCGGCCAGCGTCGTCGCGGTGGCCTCGCCCTGCGCCGCGAGCAGGTCGAGCAACTGGCGTCGCGTCGGGTCGGCGAGCGCGCCGAGGACGCTGCCGACGGCCTCGGCGACGCCAGGGGATTCCTCCGTCATGCGTCGGGCCGTTCGGCGCGCGTCTTGAGCGCGTCGAGCTCCAAGGGCCAGCCTCCGGTGTGGTCCTTGAGGTTCTGGCTGCGCAGCTCCTCGGATCCCGCCAGTGCCGCGAACCCGCTCTCGACGACGCGCAACCGCGTTCGATCCCCCTCCTGGGTCAACGTGAACTCGACGAGGGTGCTGTTGTCCTCGCGCAGTTCCTCTCCTGGGAACGCGCTGGTCCAGCGGTACGCCAGATAGGTCGGCGGCCGGACCTTCTCCACACGCACCGGGAAGTCGCCGTGCTCGGCGTGCTTCGCCACGATCGATTCCCCTTCCCTTGCCACGGTGCCCGGCAGGCTCGCCTTGTCGGCCACCCAGAAGCCGGGCTGGGCCACCAGCGACCAGACCCGTTCCAGGGGCGCCTCGATCAAGGTCTCTCGTTCGATCCGGTCCTCACTCATGAGGTGACTCCGTTTCATCGTCGCCAAGTGACTTGCAACTCCAGGGTTGCACAACAAGATCTCGCGTGCAACCCGCGAGTTGCACTAAAGGGGGGCGCGACGAGCACCACCACGCACCATTCACTCGACATCTTGTTCATTCGAACATCATGGTGGTAGAAAGTTCCCATGAGTGTCGCCCATCGTTTGGACCTGACCCTGCGGCTCGTGCAGGGTGCCGACGGCTCCGACCGGGTCTCGGTGTCGGAGCTCTCCCAGCGCCTGGGCGTGTCGGAGATGACCGTTCGCAGAGACCTGGACGCCCTGGAGGGCCAGGGGCTCGTGCGGCGCGTTCACGGCGGAGCCGTGGCGACGCGTTCCCGGGCCGAGGACGCCGGGTTCCTCGCGCGAGAGCCGTGGCAGGCGGCTACCAAGGACCGCCTGGGCGACGCGGTGGCGCAGATGGTGGAGCCGGGATCACGGGTACTGCTGGACGCGGGGACCACGACCGTGCACGTGGCCGAACACCTGGCGGCGCGGGCCCCGCTGACGGTCGCCGTGCTGAGCCTTCAGGCCGCGGTGTGCCTGGCCGACCGCCCGGGGATCGAGCTCCTGATCGTGGGCGGGCGCTCCCGCCCCGGCGAGCGTTCCTTCGTGGGCCCCCTGGCGCTGAACACCCTCGCGTCCCTGGCCTTCGACTGCTTCGTCATGTCCATCGGCGGGGTGCACGCCGAGCACGGCTGGTCGGAGTTCTCCCTGGACGACGCCGCCGTCAAGCAGGCGGGGCTGGCCCGGGCCGACCGCACCATCGCGGTGGCGGACGCGACCAAGCTCGGCGTGCGCGCCTTCAGCCGGGTGGCTCCCCTCGACGCCGTGCACCGCTTCGTCACCGACCGCGCCGCCGGGAGTGCCGGCACCCATCCCCGCGGTCCGCAGACCCTCGACGCCCTGCGTGACGCAGGTGTCGAGACCGTACTGGCCTGATCCCCGCCCCCACCCAGATCCCTTGAGGAGTGTGCCGTCGTGGCCACCGACACCCGTTCACTGATGATCCTCGTCGCCGGTCCCTACCGGTCGGGAACCGGCGACGACTCGCACAAGCTGGAGGAAAACGTCCGTGCCATGAACCTGTCGGCCCTCCACCTCTTCCGCGCCGGACACCTGCCCGTCACCGGCGAGGCCCTTGCCCTGCCGCTCCTGGACGCCGCGGGGAGCGCCCGTCCCGGCGATGCGCTGTTCGACGAGATCTTCCACCCGGTCGCCGAGCAACTGCTCGCCCGGTGCGACGCCGTCCTGCGCATCGGCGGCCCCTCACAGGGGGCGGACCGGATGGCCGCCCGGGCCCGGGCCGAGGGCCGGGCCGTCTACACGGACCTCGCCGATGTGCCGGCTGCCCGATGACGGCCGGCCTGGACACCCCCGACCGTCGTGGCCGCACCGGCCTGCACTTGCACGGCCTCGGCCTGACCGGCAATCCCCGCGTGCGGATCCGCGAGGTCGAGGTGCTCTCCTGCGACTGGTACGTCCTGCGCAGGACCACCTTCGACTACGAGCACACCGACGGGCATGTCAGCAGCGAGCAGCGGGAGACCTACGACCGCGGCGACGGGGCGACGATCCTGCTCCACAATGCCGAGCACCGCACCGTGCTGCTCACTCGTCAGTTCCGTCTGCCCGCGTACGTCAACGGGCACCCCGACGGCATGCTCCTGGAGACCGCGGCCGGCCTCCTCGACGGAGACAGCCCGCACACAGCGATCCGACGCGAAGCCGCCGAGGAGACCGGACACGTCATCGGAACTCCCGAGCACGTCTTCGACGTCTACATGAGTCCCGGCTCCGTCACCGAACGCCTGCACTTCTACGCGGCCCCGTACGATCCGGCGGACAACCCGACGGGGACGACCGGAGTGGCGGCCGAGGGCGAGGACATCACCACCGTCGAGCTCCCCTTCGCCGAGGCGCTGGCCATGGTGCGCGACGGCAGGATCGTCGACGCGAAGACCATCATGCTGCTGCAATGGGCCGCGCTCGACGGCCCGTTCCGTCCCGACGCCCTCCGCGGCCGGGACTGACGCCCGTACGACACCGGTGGACGCCGCAGACCAGGGTGGCAGTCGGCGACACCGGGCTGACACCTGACGGCGGTCAGAGGCCCGCGAGCAAGCCGTCGAGAGGGGCGGGTACGCGGTCGGGGTCGAGTGCCTCGACGAGGACGCGGCCATAGTGGATCTTGCGCCCCTTCTTCGTACCCAGGAAGCGCCGCACCTGCTGCTGCGGGGGACGGCCCCGCTGGGCGGGCTGGTGCAGGAAGGTCCGGAAGGCGCGCAGGTCGCCCTCCGCCTGGAAGAGTTCCTCCACCCGCCGCACACCCAGCGCGCGGATGAGCTCGTCCTCCAGATCCGCCGCGCAGACGAAGATCCCCTCCCGGGCGGCACCTGGGCGCTCCAGAGCACGCGTGTAGTAGGGGCGTTCCGCCTCGTCGCACAGTCCCGTGAGACGAAGATCCAGTCCGGGTGGCCCGAGCAGGCGGGCGAAGCGCCCGACGCTCATGGCACCGCCCATCGGCAGGACACAGACCCCTTCGGCCGCCAGATCCCGCCCGCGGCCCGCGGCCAGGGCGTTCACCGCCGCGCAATCGCTCGGCCCCTCCAGCAGGACGGCTGCCCGGACGGACAGCCGTGCGGCCAGATCGCGCGCGGGCCCACCGGGGCCGCCGGCCGCCCACGCGATGACAGCCTCCCGGAACAACCCCATGTCAGCCACGGAACCAGTCTCGGCCATCCCCAGCCACGACGACACGGAATTTCCGCCGGCGACCCGGCCTTGCTGCGGGTCGCCTGACATCTGGCGGTCACGGAACGCCGCTACCCCGAGCGGACCGGGCCCGGCGCGCAAACGGTGCGCAGCGCGTGCGTCAGCGCTGTCGCGTGGAGGCGGTCGAGGTGGCGATGGCGCCGTACGCGCGCCTCGGCGGCGGCCAGTGCGCCATCGCAGGAGGGCGCCGTCCGGGCGGCGGCCGAGTCGGCGATCGCGCGCACGAGTTCGCCGTTGACCCGGTTGATCTCCTCGCGCACCTCGGTGAGGCCGGGGCGGAGCGTCGGCGCCTGGGAGGGATCGGCCTTCCAGCGGTCGTGCAGTGCGCGCTGCACCTGCTTGTTCGCCTCGATCTGCTCCCGGAAGACGCGAACGGTCTCCCCAGGGTCAGCCCCCGCCGCGCGCGCCTGCCGGGCGACCGATTCGAGCACCTGCTGCTCGCGGGCCGGATCGTCGACAGGGCCGCCCGTCCCCCACTTGGCGGCGGCTACGACGTCCGCGGTGGCCAGGCGCCGCACCGAGAGATCGACGAGCGGATGGAGCCGGTCGGGTCCGTTCCGGCTCGCCGCGGCGACGGAAGCCGCCCGCGCCGGCGCTGCTGACGCCTGCGCGCCGGCGAGGAGGGCGGCTGCCGCGACGGCGGTCAGGAGGCGCAAGGGGTACGCGGTCGTCGGCATGGGCGGATCGTAGGGTCGCGCCGCGGCGGCGCCCCCTGCCACGCGCCGAGCGGGCGGGTGCGCTACCCGCACGGCGGTTCGGCTGGTGGGGAGGGGCGCCGCCCGCGAGGGTGCCGGAGTTGTGCGGACCGCCCCGTCAGACCCTTGTCCGCGCTCGGCCCGTCAGTGGCCGGCGCCGGTTCCTGACTGCTCGCGCAGGACCGTGCTCAGGGGAGTCGGTTCACGGCCGATGAGATCGGCCAAGGCCGGGTCGACTGCGGCGAACTCACCAGCGCGGGCGGCGGCGAAGACGCCCAGCAGTTGGCCGGCCACCTCGGTCGGCACGCCCTTGCCCGTCAACTGGTCGTGGAACCGGCCGTCGGGGGTGGTGGTCCTCGTGACGGTGCGGCCCATGATGTCGGTGGCAAGGCGGGCGACATCGTCGAAGGTGAGGGCCTGAGCGGCGGTGAGCGGGGGTGTGGGGCCGTCGAACCGGCCTTCGTCGGCCAGGACGGCGGCGGCCGCTTCGGCGAGATCGGCGTGCGCCGTCCAGCTGACCGGCCCGTCCTCGGGGAGTTCCAGCCGGCCGGAGTCCGCGGCATGGCCGAGGAACTGCACCGCGGCGGCGGCGTGGAAGCCGTTGCGCAGGGCGGTGAACGGCACGCCCGAAGCGCTCAGCGCGCGCTCCGTGGCGGCATGGTCACGGCAGGCCTGGAAGTGCGACGAGGCTGCGGCGCCCATGTGGCTGGTGTAGAGGATGCGGCGGGCACCCGCGGCGACGGCCGCGTCGATGGCGGTTCGGTGGAGCCGCACGGCTTCTTCGCCCATCCGGTCGACGGACACGATGAGGACCTGGGAGGCGCCCTCGAAGGCATGAGCGAGGCCGGCCGCTTCGTCGAAGCTGCCGTGCCGCACCCGGACCCCCTGATCCGCGAACGCCTGCGCCTTTCGCGGGTCCCGGACGCTGACCCCGACCCTGTCCGCCGGCACGCGTACCAGCAGCCTCTCGACGATCTGACGCCCGAGCTGCCCGGTGGCTCCGGTCACGATGATCATGACGCACTCCTCTGCTTGGTTCCAATGGAATCGACTTCACGATAACACCGATACTATCGACGGAACCAACAACCCTGTATCGTTGATACATGCCATCCCGTCCCCTCAGCACCACCACCACCACCGCCGGCTCCGGCACCCCGGCCCCGGATCGCGAGCAGCCGCGGCAGCGGGTCATCGAGGCCGCCGCCGACCTCTTGGCGCGCGAGGGCCGCGACGCGGTCACCACTCGGGCGGTCGCCGTCGCGGCGGGCCTTCAACCACCCGCCATTTACCGGCTGTTCGGCGACAAGGACGGACTGCTCGAAGCGGTGGCCGAGCACGGCTTCACCCAGTTCCTCGCGGCCAAGCACGTCGACCCCGCACCTCTGGATCCCCTCGAGGACCTGCGGGCCGGCTGGGACCTGGCGGTCGAATTCGGTCTGGACAACCCAGCCTTGTACTCGCTGATGTACAGCGAGCCCACGCAGCCGACATCGGCCGCCTTCCAGGCCGGAATGGAGATCCTGAGGGGCCGGATCCGGCGCCTCGCCGTCGGTGGCTGGCTCCGGGTGGACGAGGAACTGGCAACCATGATCATCCATGCCACCGGGCGCGGCGCCGTACTCACCTGGCTCTCCCTGCCGGAAGACCGGCGCGACCCGGCCCTGCTGACCACGCTGCGGGAATCCATGGTCGCCGCCGTGACCCACCAGGAGCCGGCCGTGCGGAGCGCAGGGCCGGCCGGCGCCGCGCGCGCCCTGCGCGCCGCGCTGCCCGATCAGACGACTCTCAGCCCTGCGGAGCAGCAGCTCCTCAGGGAGTGGCTGGATCGTCTCGCGTCCGACAACCGGCAGGCCTGACGGCGTGCCGCCCGCACCCAGCCACTCCCCCGACCCCGCTCATGCCCTCACCAGGATGTACTCCGTACCGGACGACACCTGGCACCTGCAGCCGCAGCTCGTCGCCGACCGGCGGACTCCGGCGCTCGCGACCATCCCCCGCACCCGCGCCTGCCGGTAGCCGACGAGGGCGACGGAGCCGGGCCGTTCGGGGACCGGTTCCGCCGTCAGCCGGCCACGGGATGCACCAGCTGCTCCCGGTGCGCCCGGGCCGTCGCCACCAGTACGTCGAGGGTGTCCCGGGTCCGCACGAGGTCGTCGATGTGCGCGGAGAGCCGCTCGCGCTCCTGGGCCATCCGCTCCAGTGCGGAGTCGGAGTTCTCCCTGCTGGGCGCGTCGACACAGGGCAGCAGCTCGACGATGGTGCGGCTGGACAGACCTGCCGCGTAGAGGCGCTGCACGAACGCGACCCGTTCGACGTCGTCCTGCGTGTAGTGCCGCTGCCCGCTGGGGCTGCGGGTGCTGGTGAGCAGGCGCTGCTCCTCGTAGTAGCGCACGGACCGGACGCTGACCCCGGCCCGTGCCGCGAGTTCCCCGATGCGCACGCGACTCTCCCCACCGTGTCCTGCGTCACAGGACTTGCCTCTGACATCAATGTGAGGTTTTAGCGTAACTGCATGCCCGGGCTTCGGGCACCGCTGAACGCGAAGGAGTCCTGACGTGACATCCCTTTTCACCGGCTACGGTCTCGCCGGTCTGACCCTGCCCAACCGGGTGGTCATGGCCCCGATGACCCGGGTACGGGCCGCGGCCGGCGGTCTGGCGACACCGTCCATGGCCGCCTACTACGCCCAGCGGGCCAGTGCCGGACTGATCGTGAGCGAAGGGGTCCAGCCGAGCGTCATCGGACAGTCCAATCCGGGGACGCCGGGGCTGCACACCGACGAGCAGGTCGCGTCCTGGCGCCCCGTCACCGCCGCCGTCCATGCCAACGGCGGGCGGATCTTCGCCCAGATCATGCACGGCGGCCGCGTCTCGCACCCCGACACCACCGGCATGCAGCCGATCGGGCCCTCGGCCGTCCCCGCTGTCGGTGACGTGTTCACCCCGACCGGGCCCCAGCCCGCCCCGATGCCCCGCGCCCTGGAGACCGGCGAGGTGCCCGACCAGGCACAGTCGTACGCCCGGGCCGCGCGCCGCGCAGTCGACGCCGGCTTCGACGGGGTGGAACTGCACGGCGCCAACGGCTACTTGATCTCGCAGTTCCTCTCGACCAACGCCAATCTGCGCACGGACCGCTACGGCGGCCCGGTCGCCAACCGGATCCGCTTCGCCGTCGAGGCCGCCGCCGCCACCGTCGACGCCGTCGGCGGTGCCAGGACGGGAATCCGCCTCTCGCCGGGCGGGCTGTTCTGGGGAGTGGAAGACAGCGAGACCGTCGAGCTCTACACCGCGCTGCTGACCGAACTGGCCCGCCTCGACGTCTCGTACGTACATCTTGAGGCCACCGTCGAGGAGGAGACGCTCCTCGCGCTGCGCCGCGCGTGGCCGGGCACCCTGATCATCAACCCCACCCTTCCGATGGGGCCCAAGCAGACCGGACGGGACGACGCGGACCACTGGCTCGGGCTGGGTGCCGATCTGATCAGTTTCGGCCGGGCCTTCATCGCCAACCCCGACCTCGTCGAGCGGTTGCGCGTCGGACTGCCGATCGCGCCTGTCGACGAGGCCACGTACTACCAGGGCGGCGATGCCGGTTACCTGACCTACCCGGCCCACCCGTACGCGGCCTGACGCCTCGTCTGCGCCTTTTGGGCGCGCCCGCTCCCGGAGGGCTGTCGGTGCGCGCCGGGAAGGGGCGCAGTACGCCGCGGTGAGCGGGCCGTTCCGCGGCGTACTGCGGGCTTCGGACTCCTGGATCACTGGGCCGCCGTGGCCGATCGCGCGTCGCGGCCTCGGGGGCCCGGGGTCTTCGGCGGGTTTCCCACCGCTCGGCCGACGGTGACGCGTTCCAGGACCCAGAGCACGACGGTGCCGGCCGAGAGAGAGGCGCCCAGGACACACACGCCGGTCCAGCCCTCGCGCACCCAGATCACCGAGGTCAGCGCGGACCCCACCGCACCGCCGACGAAGAACGAGGTCATGAAGGCGGAGTTGATGCGGTTGCGGGCCTCAGGGCGGAGGGCGTAGATGACGTTCTGGGTGCTGTTGAGCACCGCCTGGTGTGCCAGGTCCAGCGCGACGACGCCGATGAGCAGCCAGACGAGGGACCGGGCACCGGCTGCGACGGCCGCCCAGGACGCCAGCAGCAGGACCGTCCCGGCGCCGGTCACCCTCTGGACGTGCCCGCGGTCCGCCAGCCGCCCCGCGACCGTGGCGGCCACCGCGCCCGCGGCGCCGACCAGGCCGAAGAGGCCGATGGCCGACTCCGACCAGCCGTAGGGGGACCGCACCAGCAGGAACGTCAGCGCCGTCCACAGCACGCTGAACGAAGCCATGCTCAGGGCACCGATGCACGAGCGCCACCGCAGCAGTGGCTCGTACCGGAACATCGCCACCGTCGAGCGCAACAGGCCGGGGTAGCTCAGGCCGCCGCCGGACCCGTGGAGCCGGGGCAGGAAGAGGCGCAGCAGGAGGGCCATCAGCGCCATGAGGACCGCGTTCATCCAGTAGACCGTCCGCCAGCCGCCCAGCTCCGACAGCGCTCCGGACGCGGTGCGGGCCAGCAGGAGGCCGAGCAGCAGACCGGTCATCACCGTGCCGACCACCTTGCCGCGTTCGGCCGGGGCCGCCAGGGACACCGCGAACGGCACCACCACCTGCGCCCCCACCGAGGTCAGCGCGGTCAGGGCCGTACCGACCAGCAGCACCGTCGCGTCGGCGGCGGTGGCCGACACCAGCAGGAACACCGCCGTCGCCGCGTAGAGCAGCACCGCCAGCTGTCGGCGTTCCATCAGATCGCCGAGCGGCACCAGCAGGATCAGGCCCAGTGCGTAGCCGCCCTGAGCCACCGTCACCACCAGCGCCGCCGTCGTGGTTCCGAGTCCCAGTTCCCGGCCGATGAGGTCGAGCAGGGGTTGCGCGAAGTAGTTCCCGGCCACCGCCAGGCCCGTGGCCACCGACATGAGCAGGAGCAGCCCCTGCGACAAGCCGCCGCCCGTGTGAGGTCTTGTCTTTGTCATGGCCTCATCGTCGGTGACGGGTGATCAATGAGTCCAACACATGCTGTTCATCGAACCGATCGTGCATCACGATTGATCCATGGACCTGCAGCAGATGCGCTACGTCGTCGCGGTCGCGGAGACGAAGAACTTCACCCGTGCCGCTGAGCAGTGCTCGGTCGTCCAGTCCGCGCTGAGCCATCAGATCGCCCGGCTGGAACGGGAGCTGGGCGCCAGACTGTTCGAGCGGACCAGTCGCCGGGTCCGGCTGACCGCCGCCGGCGAGGCGTTCCTTCCCGCGGCCCGTCAGGCGCTCGACGCCGCCGAACGGGCCCGGGCGGAGGTGGCGGCCGTCGCCGGGGAGATCCGGGGCCGGCTTGCCATCGGAGCCATTCCCACCGTGACGGCGGTCGACCTGCCCGCCGCGCTCAAGCGGTTCCACCTGCGTCATCGAGAGGTGCGCATCAGCCTGCGCGCAGGCGCGAGCGAGGAGCTGGCCGAACGGGTGCGGCAGGGCACGCTGGACGCCGCCTTCCTGGGACTGCCCCCCGGGCCGCGGCCCAAGGGAGTACGCGGCCGGGAGCTGGCACGCGGTCACCTTGTCGCGGTGGTTCCACCGGGTCACCCGCTGGCGGACCAGGGGGAGGCGGACCTGGCGCGGCTGGGGGACGAGCCGTTCGTGGACTTCCCCGAGGGCACGGCCGGGCGGGTGCAGTCGGACGACGCATTCGCCGCTGCGGGCGTGCTTCGCGAGGTCGCCTTCGAGGTGACGGCTCCCGACCCCATGGCCCGTCTGATCCGGCAGGGGCTCGGCATCGGGATGCTGCCCGCCGCCTTCGTCGACGAGTTCCCCGACCTGCCCGTCGTCCGCCTCCGCGACGCGCCGGTACGGGTGGAACACCTGGTCTGGAGCAGCTTCCGGCCCTCCCCCGCCGCGACGGCCTTCCTGTCGATGTTCGGGGTCGGGGAAGCGCCGGAGGCCCGGAACGAGTGACGGGAGTGCGGTGTCCGGGAACATCCGTTCGGGGTCGCCCGCGCGTGTCGGGCCACCGCTCCCGGGTGACGGCGGGCCGAATATCGGCACGTGACGCACGCCATCCGTCGGGCCCGCGATCTCGGGGAAGGTCTCCGGTACGGTGTCGAACGCTCCGGGCCCGGCAACCACGGAGCGCTTCGCCACCGCCATGTGACCACCGGATGCCCGTACGCGCATCCCGTGCGACATCGCCTGTCCCGAGGCCACGCGCCCGTGACACGACTGGGGAGTTTGATGTTCGACAAGGTATTGGTCGCCAACCGCGGAGAGATCGCGATCCGGGCGTTCCGCGCGGCTTTCGAGCTCGGCATCTCCACCGTGGCCGTGTACCCCCACGAGGACCGCAACTCCCTGCACCGCGCCAAGGCCGACGAGGCCTACCGGATCGGGGAGCCGGGGCATCCGGTTCGGGCCTACCTCTCGGTCGACGAGGTGATCAAGGCAGCCCGGAAGGCGGGCGCGGACGCGATCTACCCGGGGTACGGCTTCCTCTCGGAGAATCCGGACCTCGCGGCAGCGTGCCTTGACGCCGGGATCACGTTCGTCGGGCCGCCGGCACCGGTGCTGAACCTGACGGGGAACAAGTCCCGGGCGGTCGCGGCCGCACGGGCGGCCGGCGTTCCGGTGCTGAAGTCGTCCGAGCCGTCCGAGGACGTGGACGCGCTCGTCGCAGCCTCCGAGGACATCGGCTTCCCCGTCTTCGTGAAGGCCGTCGCCGGTGGCGGCGGGCGCGGGATGCGCCGGGTGGCGGAGCCGGGTGAGTTGCGCGAGGCGATCGACGCGGCGATGCGCGAGGCCCGCTCCGCGTTCGGCGACGCGACGGTCTTCCTGGAGCAGGCGGTGATCAACCCCCGCCACATCGAGGTGCAGATCCTCGCCGACGCCGACGGCAATGTCGTCCATCTCTACGAGCGCGACTGCTCGTTGCAGCGCCGCCACCAGAAGGTCGTGGAGATCGCCCCCGCCCCGAACCTGGACCCGGAGCTGCGGGAGCGGATCTGCGCGGACGCGGTCGCCTTCGCCCGCCACATCGGATACGTGAACGCGGGCACCGTCGAGTTCCTCGTCGACGAGCGCGGCAACCACGTGTTCATCGAGATGAATCCGCGCATCCAGGTCGAGCACACCGTCACCGAACAGGTCACCGGACGCGACCTGGTGATCGCGCAGCTGCGCATCGCCGCCGGCATGACGCTGCCCGATCTGCATCTCACGCAGGACGACATCACCCTCAACGGCACCGCGATGCAGTGCCGCATCACGACGGAGGACCCGGCGAACGGGTTCCGGCCCGACACCGGCACCATCTCCGCCTACCGCTCTCCGGGCGGACCCGGCGTACGACTGGACGGCGGCACCGTGCACACCGGGGCCGAGGTGTCCGCGCACTTCGACTCGATGCTCGTCAAACTGACGTGTCACGGGCATGACTTCGCCAACGCCGCCCGCCGTGCGCGGCGGGCGATCGCGGAGTTCCGCATCCGGGGAGTGGCGACGAACCTGCCGTTCCTGGGGGCCGTGCTGGACCAGCCCGACTTCCGGGCAGGGCGCATCACGACCAGCTTCATCGAGGAGCATCCGGAGCTGATCCGCGCCCGCCCGTCGGCCGACCGGGGCAGCCGCATGCTGAGCTATCTCGCCGAGACCACCGTCAACCGGCCGTACGGCCCCCGTCCCTCCGTCATCGACCCCGCCGACAAGCTGCCCGCCCTACCGGCCGGAACACCGCCGGCCGGGTCCCGGCAGCGGCTCGCGGCGATCGGTCCTGAGGCCTTCGCCGCCGAACTGCGGGCCCAGTCGGCCGTCGCCGTCACCGACACCACGTTCCGCGACGCCCATCAGTCGCTGCTGGCCACCCGGGTCCGTACCCGCGACCTGCTGGCCGTCGCCCCGCACGTCGCGCAGACCGTCCCGGAGCTGCTGAGCATCGAGTGCTGGGGCGGGGCCACCTACGACGTGGCGCTGCGGTTCCTGGCCGAGGACCCGTGGGAGCGGCTGGCCAAGCTGCGGGAGGCCGTGCCCAACATCTGTACGCAGATGCTGCTGCGCGGGCGCAACACGGTGGGCTACACGCCCTATCCGACCGAGGTCACCGAGGCGTTCGTCACCGAGGCCGCGTCCACCGGGATGGACATCTTCCGGATCTTCGACGCCCTCAACGACGTCTCCCAGATGCGTCCGGCGATCGATGCCGTCCGTGCCACCGGCACCTCGGTCGCCGAGGTGGCCCTCTGCTACACCGCGGACCTCTCGGACCCCGGCGAGACCCTCTACACCCTGGACTACTACCTGCGTCTGGCCGAGCAGATCGTGGAGGCGGGAGCCCACGTTCTCGCGATCAAGGACATGGCCGGACTGCTCCGCCCGCCGGCCGCCCGCACCCTCGTCACCGCACTGCGCGAACGGTTCGACCTGCCGGTCCACCTGCACACCCACGACACCGCCGGCGGGCAGCTCGGCACGCTGATCGCCGCGATCGACGCCGGAGTGGACGCGGTGGACGCCGCGGTGGCCTCCATGGCCGGAACCACCAGCCAGCCTCCGCTGTCGGCGCTGGTGGCGGCCACGGACCACACCGAGCGCGCGACCGGCCTCTCCCTCCAGGCGGTCGGGGACCTGGAGCCCTACTGGGAGGCGACCCGCAAGGTCTACGCCCCCTTCGAGTCCGGACTCGCCTCGCCGACCGGCCGGATCTACCACCACGAGATCCCCGGCGGGCAGCTGTCGAACCTGCGTCAGCAGGCCATCGCCCTCGGTCTCGGCGACCGCTTCGAACTCATCGAGGACTGCTACGCCGCCGCCGACCGCATGCTCGGCCGGCTGGTGAAGGTGACGCCGTCGTCCAAGGTCGTCGGCGATCTGGCCCTGCATCTGGTGGGGGCGGGGGTCGACGCCTCGGACTTCGAGTCGGACCCCGGCAAGTTCGACGTACCGGATTCCGTGATCGGATTCCTGCGGGGCGAGCTGGGTGACCCGCCCGGCGGCTGGCCGGAGCCCTTCCGTACCCGCGCGCTGCAGAGCCGCCCGGCGAAGGCTCGGACGCCGCACCTGTCGGACGAGGACCGCGAGGCCCTGCGCCGGTCGCCGCGCGCGACGTTGAACCGACTGCTGTTCCCCGGCCCGACCAAGGAGTTCGACGCCCACCGCGAGGCCTACGGGGACACGTCCGTACTGCCGACGCAGGACTTCCTGTACGGCCTGGAGACGGAGACCGAGCACACGGTCACGCTGGACCCCGGAGTCACCCTGCTGATCGAGCTGGAAGCGATCTCCGAGGCCGACGAGCGCGGCTTCCGGAGCGTACTGGCCACCCTGAACGGGCAGTTGCGGCCGGTCTCGGTACGGGACAAGTCCGTCGCGACGGATGTGAAGGCGGCGGAGAAGGCGGATCGCAGCAACGGAGGTCATGTCGCCGCGCCGTTCGCCGGAGTCGTGACGTTGCAGGTGGAGGAGGGCACGGCGGTGTCGGCCGGTCAGACGGTCGCCACCATCGAGGCGATGAAGATGGAGGCCTCGATCACCGCGCAGGCCGCCGGGACGGTACGACGGCTGGCGATCGGCAAGGTGCAGCAGGTCGAGGCCGGTGATCTGCTCATCGAGATCGCCTGACGCTCCTGGCCCGCCCGTACGTGCGCGGGCGGGCCGCCGGACGTCCCTGGTGCTGGACGGGGCGGGTCCGGGTGCGGCCGGGACACCGGTTTGCGCGGTAGGAACGGCAACGAGGCACCCGGCGCGATCAGGAAAGGCGTGCGCGCGCCGGATCCGCAGGGTGTCGCGCCGCCCGCCCGGTGACGTGGAGCGGCGAGGCCGCCGGCGGAAGGCCGACGACCCGCTGCACCGGGAGGGTGCCCCGGGGGGCCGGAGGGCCGTCATCAGGCGGAGGCCCTGCCGAGGAAGTCGAGGAGGAGCGCGGACCATTCCTCGGGGCGTTCAACGAATGGGAGGTGCCCCGTGGAGAGTTCGGCGTACTCGGCCCCCGGGATCGTGTCGGCGAGTTGCCGGTGGTGATAGGGCGTGACGAGCTGGTCGCTCGTGGTGGAGATGATCAGGGTCGGCACGGTGATGGCAGCCAGGTCTTCCCGTACGTCGACGTGGTCGATGAGCAGGTCCAAGTGCTCGAGTGTGCCGGACGGGATCGAGGTCGTGGTGGCCATGAGGGCGGCGGAGAGCTCGTCCTGGCCGATGGCGTCCAAGGCGGGGGCGCTCAGCCCGACCAGGGCCACGAACGCGGCCAGATGTTCGAGGTCGCCCGAGCGGAGCAGGTCGCGCCAGAACCGGGCGGCCAGCAGGAACCGCGGGTTGGGGTGGGCGAAGCCGGCGGTCAGGACGAGCCCGGTGACGCGGTCGGGGTGCCGGGTGGCGGCACGGATGGCGACCGGGCTGCCGAGCGAGTACCCGGCGATGGCGAAGGTGTCCACGTTCTCCTCGACGGCGGTGGCGACCAGGGAGTCGGCCAGGGCGTCCAGGGTGAGGGGGGCTTCGGCGCGGGGGGTGCGACCGGTACCGGGGTAGTCGGGTCCCACGACGGTGTGGTGGGCGGCGAGGTTCGCCATGATGGGGCCGAAGTTGGCGTCGATGCCGCCGCCGGCGCCGTGGGCGAGCAGCAGGCCGGGGCCGGTGCCGCGCACGATGCGGCCAAGGGAGGAAGTGGGCAGAGCAGTTGAGGACATGCGGATTCTCTCCTTCGGGTTCTCAGGGGTTACTGGACGGAGCAGGTCGTCGGGGCGCGAGGTTGACCGCGGCAGTACTGGGCAGCAGTGCCGACGGCGGCGAGCGTCACGAGCCGCCGATCCCCCGCAGGTCGCCGAGCAAGGAGCCGGCGGTGACGGCTCGACCGCCGAGGGGGGAACCGACGGCGACCCCGAGGTTGAACGCGGAGGCACTGATCGCCGTGACCGGAATGGGAGCCTCGGGGCGGACGCCGGTGCGCGGTCCCGCAACCATGGGATCAAGGCGGCGGCGGTGACACCGCGCATGAGCACGGTGGCGGCGGCCGCCCAGCGGATCCGGCTGGTGCGTGTGCAGATGGCCAGCCCAGTGGCGAGGGCGGCAAGGGGCGCGCGCTGCTGCGGCGCGATGACCGCACCGGCGCGGGAGAGACAGCGGTCATCGGGACCGCGCTGTTCGTCGTCATGCGGCCGACGCTAAAGTCTCACACCAATGTGAGAGTCAACGCGGTGAGGTGCAGGTCACATGCGCATAGGAGAGATGGTCCGGCGAACCGGCGTCAGCGAACGGCTGCTGCGCTATTACGAGGAACAGGGCCTGCTCCACCCGACCCGGCTCCCCAGCGGCTACCGCGTCTACAACGAGGCCGACATCGACACGGTGCGGCGCATCCGCAGCCTGCTGGCCGCCGGCCTGTCCACGACGATCATCGCCAGGATCCTGCCGTGCGTTCGCATCGACGGCTCGGCCCTCACCCCCGTGTGCTCCGACACCATCGCCGAGTTGCAGCGAGAGCGCGAACGCCTCACGCACACCATCCACGAACTGCAGACGTCGCGAACCATGCTCGACACCGTCATCGCAGCAGCCCCGGCCACCTGATGGGCGTCCTGGAAGCGCCCCACGTGTGCGCGGGAAACACTCGCCTCAGCCCTTCGCGCAGTTCCTGAACCCACCCGCACTCCTTCAGCTTCACCCGCTGAAGGGGATGCCGGAG
Source organism: Streptomyces sp. NPDC005803 (assembly GCF_040630435.1). Lineage (NCBI taxonomy): Bacteria > Bacillati > Actinomycetota > Actinomycetes > Kitasatosporales > Streptomycetaceae > Streptomyces > Streptomyces sp. NPDC005803. Next base: position 220,807 of record NZ_JBEXXO010000002.1, read on the forward strand.
CTATGGGCTGCCCGGTAGAACCGAGTTGGGCGACTTCCAGCAGCGTGCTCGACGACAGTCGCGCAGGGCTCCAGCCCTTCGGCAGAATGGAGAAACGGAACGCGCACTGCCGCCGCGGAACCCTCCCCTCCGACACCCCGGCCATCGCATGATTGCCTCACTCTCATCACACGATCCTGAGGGGGGAGCCATGAGGACCCGCACCGTCGTCGCCTCGATCGCCTTGCTCACCGCCGCACTTGCCGCGTGTGGCGCGGCCGAGACCGACAGGCAGGCCGACTGTCAGAAGGCCATCAACGCCACACGCACTTACGGCATCCCCGACCGGCCCGAGGCATGTCAGGATCTCAGTGACGAGGACTACGAGACGCTGCGAGCGGCCTGGGCGAGCAAGAACAGGGGCATCAACCCAGGGAGCGGCGTCGTCCACACGGACAGGTGAACCGGAGGCGGGCAGCAGAGGCTTGGGGGCGATATCCACACGCCACGGGCGCACAGTCCCGGCAGGATGAGGGCTGTGAACCACGTTCTGTGGGGCCTGGCCCGCAATGTCTCCCTGCCGGCCGAACTGGTCGACCGGCTGATCGCGGTCGCGGACGGCGATGTCGCCGCGTGCCTCGCCGGCCGTGCGGACCTCACCCGTGAGCGCGCGCTCGCCTTGGCCGCACACGTGCCGGAGAGCGCCGTCCAGCTCGTCCGGGAGGGCCGGCTGACCGCCGTCGACGTGGATCCCCTGGCCCAACCCGATGCCGCCCTGGCCCTGCTCGAGGAGGGGGCCGGCACCGCGGCATGGGCCCGCGCCTTCGCGGCCGACCCCGCCGTCGAACGCCGGGAGAAGCTGGCCGCCTGCCCCGGACTCCCGGCCGACGTGGTGGAGGCGCTGGCCGCGGACCCGGACGCGCGGGTGGTCGCCGAGCTCGCACTGTGGGCGACGCCTGAAGTCGCCACCGGGCTGGCGGGGCATCCGCACGCCGAGGTGCGCCGCGCCGTGGCGGACAACCCCAGGACGCCCGCCGCCGTGCTGGCCGCGCTGGTCACCGGTGCGGGGCTGCCTCCCGCGCGGCAGTGCCTGGTCTGTGAGAGGGAGCAGACACCGTTCGTGCACGACCGGCGGTGCGGGAGGCTCGACTGCGAGCTGCCACCCGGAGCGTCGTGCGACGGCTCCCACGAATCCACCGTGCGCGACACGTATCGGGCGGCGCTCCACAACCCTGCCACGCCCACCGACGCCGTCATCCCCTTCTCCGGGCACCCGTCGGCCCTGCTGCGCTGGGCCCTTGCCTCCCGCCGCGACCTCACGCCGGAGGTGAGCAGGCAGCTCGCCGAGGATCCGGTTCCGGGGATACGCGCGGACCTCGCCGAGAATGGCTCGGCCGACGAGACCGTGATCCGCACCCTGGCAGGCGACCGCGACCACGACGTACGGCGCGGCCTCGCCCACAACCCGCACGTGCCTCTCGACGTACTCATCGACCTGTCGCGCACCACCCGGGTCGGTCCTACGCTGCTGCCGCGCATCGCCTCCGCGTCCCTCGCCGAGGTCGAGGAACTGGCCGGGTCACCGGTCCCCGCCGCACGGATGCTTCTGGCCCTGCGCCGCGATCTGCCCCCCGGCATCCGCGACGCGCTCGCCGCCGACCCCGACGCGAAAGTGGTCAAGGCCATCGCTCCGCACCCGGGCCTCCACGACGTCCAGCTGCGCGCCATGATCGAACGTCACGGGGCCCAGGTCGCGGCCAGGGTGGCGACCAACCCGGACGCGACACCGGCGCTGCTGGACCGCCTGGCCCGAGCCGAGACACCGGTGAAGAAGGCTCTGCGCGCGATCGCCCGGCATCCCCGCGCGCCCGCTGCGGCGTTGCTCGCGTGCTTGTCGGACGAGAAGGCGCGGGAGGCGGCCGCCGGGCATCCGGCACTTCCTCCGCACGTCGTGATCGACCTGCTCACCGGCCTTGACCGGCAGGTGGCGGAGGCGGCGGCCGCCAATCCCTCGCTCCCGCCTGCTGTGATGGGGGACCTGGTGCCCCCGGCGAGGGAGGGCCGCCACCGGACAAGCGGCGGGGCGGAGCGAGTTGCGGACCACCGTCCGCCCACCGAAGGGGAACGATCGACATGACCGCTCGGGTTGATCTGCGTCAGCTGGACGAGGAAGCCCTCCAGTCGCTACTCACGGTGGCGGTCGGGGACGCCGCCCCGACCGAGGTCATGCCTCCGGTGGCCGGACCGCCGGGCTGGACGGCGGACCGGCGCGCGGCCTTCCTGGCGTGGCACCGGGCCCGCCGGACAGGGCTCGGGGGTCCCCTTCGCGAGAGCACCTACGCGATCGTCCACGGAGGCCGGATCGTAGGGTCCGCGCGGCTGGCCCGCCACGACGGGCCGTACGTCCTGGAAACGGGTATGTGGCTCGGCCGTTCCTCGCGCGGAGTCGGCATCGGAACCCTCGCCCTGCGCGAGGTTCTGGCCGAGGCCGCGAACGCCGGTGCCCATGCCGTGATCGCCGAGACCACGGCCGACAACACCGGCGCACTCGCCGCCCTGCGACACAACGGCGCACACCTCACAGCAGCCCCAGGCAGCCCGCACGTCCATGCGCGGTGGGAACCGCGACAAGCGCAGCGGGGGCGCATGCCCTGACCCGCAACCGTGCGTCGGGGCTCAGGACCCCAGGGACTCAGCGAAGCGATGAGGAGAGGTGTCACCGCCCCGCGTGTTGCAGGCCCGCGCGCGACCGGCCCGGTGTGCAAGGGGGAGACACACGTCACAGACGCCCGTGTCACATTCCGCCGAGCCGACCCGTCACAGAGGTGTATCCGCTACTTTCGCAAGGAGCACACCATGGAAGCACGCCTGAACCTCTTCGCCGACCCGAACGCGGCCAAGTCCTTGAAGCACCTCGTCGCCGCCGGCAAGGCCTTCACCGACTCGACCCTGCCGGCCGCGACCGCGGAGCTGGTAAGGCTCCGCGCGAGTCAGATCAACGGCTGCGGCTTCTGCACCGACATGCACACCAAGGACGCCACGCACGCCGGGGAGACCGCGACCCGCCTCAACCTCGTCGCGGCCTGGCGGGAGGCGACGGTGTTCACCGACGCCGAGCGCGCCGCGCTGGAGCTGGCGGAGCAGGGCACCCGCATCGCGGACGCGGCCGGAGGTGTCACGGACGAGGCGTGGGCGAACGCCGCCAAGTACTACGACGAGGAGCAACTCGTCGCGCTGGTAGCGACCATCGCCCTCATCAACGCCTTCAACCGGCTCAACGTCATCGTGCAGCAGCCCGCGGGCGACTACCAGCCCGGCCAGTTCGGATAGTCCGCTGCCCCGGACCGGCGAGGACCGGCCCACTGGGGCTGCCGGTGCCGTCGGGCACCGGCAGCCCCAGGGTGCCTGGGCGCTGCTCACCGTAACGAACCACCGACGGAACGCGGCGCAGCGCACGAGGCACCGATCGGACGCGCAGGCTCGGCGCGCCCCTCCGCGCGCCGGTCACCACTTCGGCAGGCGGTCCTCAACGAGGAGAGTCTGCGATCTCGACGCGTCGGTCGTCGTCTTCGGAGAGGAATGCCGCGAGCGCCCGCCCCTGCTCGGCGATAGCGGTGCTCTCGGTCCGGGAGAAGCCGCGCAGCGGAGTGACGGTCACCGTACCGGCCTCAACGCTCCAGGTCGCGGCGACCCGGCCGTCGACGAGGACGACGCGAGCACCGGCGACCGACAGGCCGCGGTATGCGTCGTCGATGATCCGGGTGCGGTCCTGGTAGCCGAGGATCGCGTTGTCGAACGCGGGCAGGAAACGTACCGGGGCGGGTGCGTCGGGATCGGGACGCGGGGCACCCGGCAGGTCCAGCAGTTCACGGCCCCGCTCGTCGCGGAAGGTGACCAGTTCCTCGCGGATCGCGGCGATCGCGGCCGGCAGCCCGGCGAGGCCGCACCAGGCTCGCAGGTCGGCCGAGGCAGCGGGCCCGAAGGCGGCCAGATAGCGTCGCACCAGCGTTTCGCCGACAGGGTCGGCGCCGTCCGTGGCCGGTGGGTCGATCTCGCGGCTCAGCCACGAGGCCATCGGAAGGTTGCGCACCCCTCCTTTCGTTCGCCAGAGTCCGCGCGGCGGCAGCTGCACCATCGGAACGAGTGCGGCGACCAGCATCTCGCCCAGCGCCCGCGGTCCCGGTGCCGGCCAGCGGTCGGCGAGCTCGCGTGCGAGTTGGGCCATCGAGCGCGGCTCACCGTCGGACATGACCGCCCGGCCTGCCGCGGCGAGTTCTTCGAGGTCCACCCCCTCGAGTTCACGGCGGTACGTTCCGCGTACGCGTTGCCGCAGCATGGCATCGTGGCGGGCGCGCCAGGCGAGAGCGTCCTCGGAGGTGACGAGGTGAACGGTGCGACGCATGAGGTGCGTGCGGACCAGAAGCCGCTGGGTCAGGAGGTCCGAGAGGCTCGCCGGGTCGAAGGAGCGCAGTCGTGACCAGAGCCCGACGAACGGTTCCTGCGGTTCCTGTGCCTGCAGACCGCCGAGGTGCGCGACGGCATCGAGTGCCGGCACGTCCGCGCGGTCGAGGAGCAGTTGCCGGGCGAGCGTCGCGCGATTGAGTGCCCGGGGGCCGAGAACGGTCATCACCGAACACCGGAATGCGCTCGTCGTCCGGTCGTCGGCGCGGCTGCGCGCGCTCGGAGACCGGTGCCCCGGCAGCCACCTGAAACCTGACTGCCGGTCCGGTGGCTTTCGCCCTCCCGCCTGGAGGGCGGGGTGCCCGGAGCGTGCGGGTCGACCTTCTGCTGCACAGTGATTCCGTTCTGCTCGGCTGGTTGCATGACCGCCGGTCGCGGGCCGGGAGCGTGGTTCCGGCCCGCGGCGGTCGTGGGCACGTGACGCGGTTGCGTACGGCTCGTCGCGCGGCGGGAGCGTGATTCCGTCCACGGCGGTCACGCGACGGACCGCACCGGCCGGGAGCGCGTTCGGTCAGGTGGCCGTCCGGCCGTCGATCGTCTCGCGCAGGATGTCCGCGTGCCCGGCGTGCTGGGCGGTTTCGGCAACCACGTGCAGGACGACCTGACGGACACTGCGCATCGCACCCTGTTCGTGCCACGGTGCCTCCGGCAGCGGGTGGGCCGCCGACAGGTCGGGAAGGGCGGCGAGGGTCTCCTCGGTCCTGGCGGCCACCTGCTCGTAGCGGGCGACGACCCCGGCGAGGGTCTCGCCGGGCAGCATCCGGAACTCGTTCCCGTGGTCGATCATCCACTGCGGGATCTCCCGGGCGGTCCCGGCCGCGAGGTCGGCCCAGGTGACCCCTTCGGGCAGGTCGTGGCTCATCGCCGACGGGCCCGAGACCGCGAAGCGCAACCAGCCCTCCTCGGTGGAGGCGACGTGCTTGATCAACCCGCCCAGGCACAGCGCGCTGGCGGTCGGGGTCTCCCCCGCCTGTTCGTCGTCGAGTCCGTGGGTCGTGGCGATCAGGGCCGCTCGCGCGGTCGCGAGCGCGGCAAGGAGGTCGGTGCGCTCCGCGTCGTCGGCCGAGCGGGGCGGGGTGGGGGCGTTCATCGTCATCAGGCCCTTCCGGTGGTGCTCGTCGTTGGGTACGGGACAACAGTGGCAGGGGTAGCGGTCAGGGTCTGTCCGCTACCGCGGGCAGTCTGGAGTCATGCCGAAGACATCAGCGCGACTGCTGTCGCTGCTCTCCCTGCTCCAGGCCCGCCGGGACTGGCCGGGCGGGCTGCTGGCCGAGCGACTGGACGTCAGTCCCCGGACCGTCCGCCGCGATGTCGATCGGCTCCGCGAGCTGGGCTATCCCGTACTCGCCTTCAAGGGGCCCGACGGCGGCTACCGGCTCGACGCGGGTGCCGACTTGCCGCCGTTGCTGTTCGACGACGAGCAGGCGGTCGCCCTGGCCGTCGCACTTCGGACCGCCACCACCACGGGCGCCGGGATCGAGGACGCCGCGGCCCGTGCGCTGAACACCGTCCGTCAGGTCATGCCCGCCCGGCTGCGCCACCGGGTCGACGCCCTCCACGTCACGGCCGTCGAGCGGCCGGAGACCCGGACCGGCCCTTCGGCGGACAGCAACGTCCTCATGACGCTCAGCGCGGCCGTGCACGCCCACGACGTACTGCGCTTCGACTACGCCGCGGGCTCCGCGCACGCGGGTTCTGCACGCACGGTCGACGACACCACCGCGCTGCCACCCCGTCAGGTTCAGCCCCACCACCTCGTGACCTGGGGCGGGCGCTGGTACCTCGTCGCCTGGGACCTCGACCGCGAGGACTGGCGCACCTTCCGCGTCGATCGGATCACCCCGCGCACCCCCACCGGGCCCCGCTTCACGCCACGCGATCTGCCCGGTGGTGACGTCGCCGCCTTCGTCGCAGGCCGGTTCCGGGGCGCCGCCGGTGCCGGCGAGTGGCCCTGCCGCGGCGAGGTGATCCTCGGCCTTCCCGCGGCGGCCGTCTCTCCCTACGCCAGGGACGGAGTGGTCGAGGAGCTCGGCCCGGACCGCTGCCGACTCGTCCTGGGCTCATGGTCGTGGCCCGCTCTGGCCGCCACCTTCGGCAGCTTCGACGCCGAGATGACGGTCATCGGCCCACCCGAGCTGAAGGACGCCTTCGCACACCTGGCCCGCCGGTATGCGGCTGCCGCGGCCGGCCGGCGGGACCGGAGTTCCTGGGTACCTTCCGACACATCGCGCACATCGAGCCGCCGTGCCAGGGTCTCGGGCGGAACCTTGAGGAAGGAGTGAGTGGTTCTCTGCGGGGCCGGCCGCTCCCGTGCCGGTGTCCAAGGACGGGTTCACAAGGGTCAGGGCCCGGAACCTGACGGTTCCGGGCCCTGACTGAAGTAGCGGGGACAGGATTTGAACCTGCGACCTCTGGGTTATGAGCCCAGCGAGCTACCGAGCTGCTCCACCCCGCGTCGTTGTGCTCCCCACCGTATGCCATTCCAGCGGTCCTCGTGACCACTTCCCCGTGCGGGTGCGGTGTGACCTGCCGTCCGGGGCCTCGCCCCGAAAGCCGTGGCGCGCGCCGCTTCGACCGGAACCCGGGTCGCTGCGGCTGGGGCATGAATGCCTGGACGACCCCTACCGAACCGTCCGCCCGCGCGCCGGGCCGGCTGCGGGCGCGGCCGGTCGATTCCGCAACGTGCGTCCGACGTAAGGTAGTTGCCGGGGAAAACTATGCAGAGGGAGCAGGTATGCCGGTCGCGCTCGGTCTTGGTCTGCCGCAGATGAAGCAGTACGACATCGGTCGCGATGTCGCCGTCGTGGCGCGCGCCGCGGAGGCCATCGGATACGAGAGTCTGTGGGTGTTCGAACGGGTGCTCTTCCCCGAGCCCGCGACCCAGGGGCTTTACGGCGTTCCGGGGCTCGCCTGGCCCGACCATTACCGCAGTGTCGCCGATCCGCTGGTCACGCTGACGTTGGCCGCCGCGGCCACCGAGCGGACCCGGCTCGGCACGAGTGTGCTCGTCGCCCCGTTGCACGTTCCCTTCCAGCTCGCCCGGTCGCTCGCGTCGCTCGACGCCGCCAGTGGCGGCCGTGTGATCGCCGGCCTGGGCACGGGGTGGTCCCTGGACGAGTACGCGGCCGCATCCGTCGCGCCTTATGAGAAGCGCGGCGCGGTCCTGGACGAGCTGCTCGACGTGTGCGCGGCCGTCTGGGGGCCGGACCCCGTCTCGTACAAGGGCGAACTGACCACGATCGCACCGTCCGAGGTGGGGCCCAAGCCCGCGCGTCCCCTCCCCGTCTACCTGCCGGCCAACAGTCCCCGGGCCACCCGCCGCCTGGTCGACCGGGCCGACGGCTGGATGCCCGTGGCGCTGGGTCCCTCGCAGCTGTCCGAGCAATGGCAGCGGGTGAGGGAGGCAGCCGCCGAACGTGGGCGCGAGCGTCCGATCGGCGTCTGCGCCCGTGCCAACGCACGCTACAGCGCGGTACCTCTGCCGGTCAGAGGCCGGAAGCCCTTCCACGGCGATGTCGCGCAGATCGTCGAGGATCTCGTCGCGCACGCTGCCACGGGGGTCCCGGAGATCATGCTCGACCTCCAGGGCACGCTCCGCGACGCGTCGGAACTCGTCGACGTGGCGACCGAGGTGTACGAGGCGGCACGGGCAGCCGGGGTGTGAGGAGAAGTGGTCACGTCCACGTTCCGGGTACCGGGATGTCGGGTTCGGTGTGTGGGGCGCCGACGCTTCGCAGCTCCGGGCCTCGGGCCACCAGGGCCGACGTCAGGGAGCGGTGATGGCGTTTGCCCGGGCCTTCACGCCGCCGGGCGCTCGACGCGTCGATAGGTGACACCGTCCTTGGTCCGCGCCAGCAGGCCCCCGATGACCAGGTAGCGGCGCAGCGCGGCGCAGTCCTCGTGCACGGTGAGGAGGGCGTCGTTGACCTCGCGTTCCGTGTAGGTCCGGTCGAGCTGGAACAGCGTGTCCGCGAGGTGTTCCAGGAGTTGTTCTCGCCGCGCCGCCTTGCGCGGGATCGTCGTCAGCCGCCCTTGGGAGAAGAGGGCGGCCACGCCGCGGCTGGAGCTTGATCGGTTGTCGGGCATGGCCCGGAGCTTGTCAGGCGGACACGCCGCGCGGCAACATGTTTCTCCCGAACGACCTGGCCGGAGCCGAGCCGATGAGCCGGCCGCGCGTCCGACGCCTGCGAGGGGCGGGCGAGTTGACGGGGGCCTGCTCACGCGGTTTCCTGCTGCGATGACTGATCTTCGCATCGAGGGGGTGGACGGTGACGCCATGCTCCGGGACTGGCGGTACGTCCACAACACGATCATCCCCACCGCCGTGCTGTCCCTCGCGGAGGTGCGCGAACGCGCCGGTCGCAACCGGCTCACCGTGGCCTACCTCGGGGACGTCGCGGTGGGCTGTTCGACCGTGCGGCCGCCGGCCGACGGCGAGGCGGCGGCCACCGTGATCGCGCGGGTGCTGCCGGACCACCGAGGCAAGGGGTTCGGCGGTCAGTTGTACGAGCACGGCCTGGCGGAGGCGCGCGCACTCGGCGCCGGTGCGATCGAGACCTGTGTGCTGGAGTCCAACCCTGAGGGGCTGCGGTTCGCGCTGAAGCACGGCTTCGTCGAGACCGAGCGGTACGTACTTCCTGGTGACAGCGTGCCGTTCATCGATCTGCGCCTGGTCTGACACCGGTGTGGGGGGCGCGCTCCGCAGCGGTCGCGGAGCGCCGGTCCTGCGGAGGCACGCGGACCGATGGCCTGCCGCACGCGAGCGGTGCGCTCCCGCGCGACAGGCCGTCAGGACCGGTCGTTCGAGGTCAGGCCGTGTGCAGGGTCAGCCCGTACCGGTTCAGGATCTCGTTGATCGGCTGGTGCCAGGTCTCGCCGCCGGAGCCGCAGTTGCCCCACCCGCCCGAGGTGACGCCCTGTGCCTGGTCCCCGCTGATGAAGGAACCGCCCGAGTCTCCGGGCTCGGCGCACACGCTGGTCTTGGTCATCTGGTAGACCGCGCCCTGGCTGTAGTTCACCGTCTCGTTGGTGGCGAGCACGTTTCCGCAGTGCCAGTGCGAGGTGGACCCGGAGCGGCAGATCGAGGCGCCGACCGGTGCCACGGCGGAGCCGCGGACCAGCTGGTCGGAGACGGTTCCCCAGCCGAGGACCACGGGGACGGTCCACCAGCCGTTGCCCACGCTGACCCAGGCGTAGTCGTCACCGGGGAAGGAGGAGCCCTGGAAGTTGCCTATCCCCGATCCGTCCCATCCCCTGACGGACGCGCCCGCCCGCCCGCAGTGTCCTGCGGTGACGAAGCCGCCGTACACCGAGAAGCCGATGGAGCACCGGACATTCCCCGTGTAGTACGGGTCGCCGCCCACGGTCCCGGCGGAGAAGGTCCGCGGCGCCTCGGCGGTCTGCTCGACGGTGACCGGGCCGGCCGCCTTCGCCCGCTCGACGAACTTCCGGACATCGTTGTCGGACCGGGCCGACGAGACCACGTTCACGACGACCTTGTTGGCCTCGGGGTCGACGTGCCAACTGCTGACACCCGCGGGCGCCTGGAGCCGGTCGATCTTCGCCTTCGTCGCGTCGAGGCTGCGCGCGCTGTACGTCACCAGGCGGACGGCGGCGCCCGTCGCCCGTACGGAAGCCGCCTGCTTCTCGCTGGTGAGGGCGACCGTGAGACCGCCGGTGGACGGGTCGAACCAGGAGCCGCCGTACGACGCCCCTGCGGCGCGTCGCGCCTTGGGCTGTACCGCGGTCGCCGTCTTCTCGGCGGAGAGGCGTGCCCTGGCCTGGCTTTCCGTCAGGCCGAGGTCCTTCTGCATGGCGGCCAGGAGACCGGTGGACGCCTGCCGCGTGTCCGTGGCTGTGCGGGCGTCGGCGGTGGCCGTGTCCGCGGCAGAGGCGGATGGGAAGCCCGCGCCCGCCCAGGCCCCGACGAGGAGCACAGCGGACAGGGCGGTGCGTAAAGCCGTGATGCGTCTCAAGGGATTGGCCCTTCTGTTGTTCCGGCAACGTGGGGGAGGAACAGCAGGCGTCCGGGAGACGTCTCGCTTTGAGAGCGCTCTCAGAGTGTGCCGATCCGGACTGTAGCCGAGCACGGATTGCAGGTCCATGCCAATGGCAGACCTCGTCACGGGGTCGCCTCCGAGTCCGGGTGCTCCGGCCTTCACCGCGTCCCTGCGGGCCGTCGAGCGACAGGGAAGGGAACGGCGGTCCGGCCGGCACGGCGGGCCAGGGCCCACGAGATACACGGTGACCGGCTCACCCAGGACCGAGCGGCACGCCCCACCCCCTGACCCGCTCGCCTCAGGGCGGGCCGGCTCACCGCACGCCTGACCCGCTCGCCTCAGGGCTTCCGTGGGCGGTAGACGAACGCGCTCCACAGCGCGCGCAGCGCCTCGCCGTCCTGCCAGAAGTCGGGGCCCGCAGCAGGGTCCGCCGTTCCCCAGATCCGGATCGCCCCCGGTGTGTCGTCACCGACCGGCTCCCACCCCGGGTCGCCGGTGGCCGCGAACCCGGCCCAGGCCGCGACCATGCGGTCCGAGAGACGGTGGTCCGCCGGAGCCGGCGGACCACCGATGAGGAAGTGGATGTTCTCCTCGGCGAGGTTTCCGAAGACGAACGGCACGTCCGCGCAGTGCCAGGCGTACACCGCTCGCCCGGACCCGCCCCGCTGCCGGGCGAAACGCGACAGGAACGTGCGCCCGCCGGTCCGCGCGTGCGCGGCGGCGAGCCGGTTGCTGTACTCGCCGAACGTCAGGTCCCCGTACACCGCCAGGTGGACATCGCGCACCGCCGCCCCGGGGACGAGGCCGCGGTAGCCCTCCGTCAAGGAATCGGGGAGTTCGAAGTCCTGGACGAAACGCGCCAGCTCCTCCTCGGAGGCGACCTCGGCGCCGCTGCCGACGGCGTCCATCAGCCAGTACTCCTGGGTGGTGTGACAGACGAGGAGGTCGACGTCCGGGGCCGCGCCGGCCGCGATCAGGTCCAGGGGGTCGGCACGCAGGACGCGGCCGTCGGCGACCGGGCCGTAGATGACGGGGTCCCAGGAGAGGTGTCCGGACCGCGGATCCTGCCGGTATCCGTCGACGACCGCGTCGGACGCCTGCACGAGCGTGAGGGGGGACGCTGCCGCCAGGCCGGCGTGCGTCGCGGGGACCCCCGCCTCGGCGGCCACCTCCCGCATGAGGCGCGCGGCCAGTTCCGGTGCGAAGACCGGGCCCACGGCACTGTGCGCGATCCCCCGCCGGAACAGCCCCCGTGCCCCGTCCATGGTCATCAGGCAGGCCACGGAGGTCGCTCCGGCGGACTGCCCGGCGACGGTGATGTTGTCCGGCGCTCCGCCGAAGGAGGCGATGTTGTCGCGTGCCCACTCCAGTGCGGCGATCTGGTCGAGCAGCCCGCGGTTGGGCGGGCAGGCGGTCTCTCCGTCGGCCGGGACATGGCCGAAGCCCTCGAATCCGACCCGGTAGTTGAGGGTGACCACCACGAGACCGGCGCGGGCGAGCGCCGATCCGTCGAAGTCCGGCTGCGCGCTCGACCCGAAGGTGTAGGCGCCGCCGTGGATCCAGACGAGGACCGGAAGCGGGCGGTCCTCGGCCGCGCTCCCCCGTTCGGGGGTCCAGACGTTGAGGGTGAGGATGTCCTCGTCCCCGGGCGACCATCGCGGCGACCCCGGCAGCTCCGCCGACTGCGGCGACACGGGGCCGTAGTCCCGGCAGTCGCGGGTGCCCGCCCAGGCACGTCGGGGGCGCGGCTCCCGGAACCGGCCGGCCCCGAAGGGCGGCTCGGCGTACGGGATGCCGAGGACGGCGACGACCCCCCGGTCAGGGGCGCGTCCGCGCACCCGGCCGCACACCGTGTCGAAAACACTGGTCAAGGCTTCCCTGCCGTCCTTCGCTCCCCGCCCCGGCCGGGCGGTACGAAGATCAGAATGGCAGGGAAGCCGGCCTCCACGCGAACGCATAGTCGTCGGCGACGACCTGCCGGCGCCCGGTTACGAGCCGACCTTGCGTTTGTTGTAGACGTCGAAGCCGACGGCGGCGAGCAACACCAGGCCCTTGATGACCTGCTGGTAGTCGGTGCCGATCCCCACCAGCGACATGCCGTTGTTGAGTACGCCGAGCACGAGGCCGCCGATGATGGCGCCGAAGACCGTGCCGACTCCGCCGCTCATGGAGGCTCCGCCGATGAACGCGGCGGCGATGGCCTCCAGTTCGAAGTTGGTGCCCGCCTGGGGCACCCCGGCGTTGAGCCGCGCCGCGTAGACGATGCCGGCGAGCGCCGCCAGCACGCCCATGTTCACGAAGACGAGGAAGGTGACGCGCTGGTCCTTGACGCCGGAGAGCTTCGCCGCGGCGCGGTTGCCGCCGAGCGCGTACACGTGGCGGCCGATGATCGCGTTGCGCATGACATAGCCGAAGCCGATGAGCAGCACGGCGAGCAGGAGCAGCACGACGGGGACACCGCGGTAGCTCGCCAGGGTCATGGTGAAGGCGAGTACGGCCGCGGCCAGGGCCACGCACTTGGCGAGGAAGATGTTCCGGGGCAGGACGTCGAGTTCGTAACGCTGCTGGCGGCGGCGGTCGCGGACCTCCTGGAGGAGGGCGAAGGCCAGCAGCGCACAGCCCATGAGCAGGGTCAGGTTGTGGTAGTTGGTCTGCGGCCCGATCTCGGGGAGGTATCCGGTGGAGATCTTCTGGAAGCCCTCGGGGAAGGGTCCGAGCGAGCGGCTGCCGAGGAGGATCTGCGTACCTCCGCGGAACAGCAGCATCCCGGCCAGGGTGACGATGAACGAGGGGATGCCCACGTACGCGATCCAGAAGCCCTGCCAGGCGCCCGCGACCGCTCCCACGAGCAGCGAGAGCACGAGGGCCAGGACCCACGGCATGTCGTGCTCGACCATCATGACGGCGGCGGCCGCGGAGACGAACGCCGCCAGTGACCCGACCGAGAGGTCGATGTGCCCGGCGATGATGACGATCATCATCCCGATGGCGAGAACCAGGATGTAGCTGTTCTGGAGGACGAGGTTGGTGACGTTGTTCGGCTTGAGCAGGACACCGTCGGTCCATATCTCGAAGAGGACGACGATCAGCCCGAGGGCGATGAGCATCCCGTACTGGCGCATGTTGCGGCGGGCCGCGTCCAGCAGGAGGCTGCCCGTCGTCGGGGGCGGGGCCGGGGCGGCCTTGTCGATGCGCTGCGGGATGTCGGTGGGGGCCTGGGGCATTCCTGCTACCTCTTGTCGCTGGTCATATGGCGCATGAGGACCTCCTGGGTGGCCTGCGCGCGCGGGATTTCGCCGGTGAGCCGGCCGGCCGCCATGGTGTAGACGCGGTCGCACATGCCGAGCAGCTCGGGAAGTTCGGAGGAGATGAGTACGACGGCCTTGCCCTGGGCGGCCAGCCGGTCGATGACGGAGTAGATCTCGTACTTCGCGCCGACGTCTATGCCGCGGGTCGGCTCGTCGAGGATGAGGACATCAGGACCGGCGAAGATCCATTTGCCGAGGACGACCTTCTGCTGGTTGCCGCCGGAGAGACGGCCCACCTGTTCGAAGACCGTGGGGGTCTTGATGTTCATGGAGGTGCGGTACGACTCCGCGACGCGGGTCTCCTCGTGCTCGTCGACGATCCCGTGCCGCGACACCTTGTCCAGGGCGCCGAGGCTGATGTTGCGGCCGATGGTGTCGATGAGGTTGAGGCCGTACTGCTTGCGGTCCTCGGTGACGTAGGCGATCTTGTGGCGGACCGCTTCGGAGACGGTGCGGGTCCGGATCTCCTTGCCGTCCTTGAGGACCGTTCCGCTGATGTTGCGGCCGTAGCTGCGTCCGAAGACGCTCATGGCGAGTTCGGTGCGGCCGGCGCCCATCAGTCCGGCGATGCCGACGATCTCGCCTCGGCGGGCCAGGACGGAGACACGGTCGACGACCTTGCGGTGCTGGTCGATCGGGTGGTGGACGGTCCAGTCGCGGATCTCCAGGGCGGGGTGTGCTCCCGGTTCGCCCTCGTACGGGGTGCGTTCGGGGAAGCGGTGGTCGAGGTCGCGGCCGACCATGCCGCGGATGATGCGGTCCTCGGTGGCCGCTCCGGCACGTACGTCGAGGGTCTCGACCGTCCGGCCGTCGCGCAGGACCGTGACGGAGTCGGCGACGGCCGTGATCTCGCCGAGCTTGTGCGAGATGATGATCGACGAGACGCCCTGGCCCTTCAGTTCCTTGATGAGGGTGAGGAGTTTGGCGCTGTCCTCGTCGTTGAGGGCGGCGGTCGGCTCGTCGAGGATGAGCAGCTCGACCTTCTTGGAGAGCGCCTTGGCGATCTCGACGAGCTGCTGCTTGCCGACGCCGATGTCCGCGACCCTGGTCTGCGGGTGCTCCCGCAGACCGACCCGGTCGAGCAGCACGGCGGCGTGGCGCAGGGTCTCGTTCCAGCTGATGAAGCCGCGCGTGGCGTGTTCGTTGCCGAGGAAGATGTTCTCGGCGATGGAGAGGTAGGGCACCAGGGCGAGTTCCTGGTGGATGATCACGATGCCGCGGGCCTCGCTCGCCCGGATGTCCTTGAACGCGCAGTTCTCGCCCCTGAACCGGATCTCGCCCTCGTAGGTGCCGTGCGGGTGCACGCCGCTGAGGACTTTCATCAGGGTTGATTTGCCGGCGCCGTTCTCCCCGCAGATGGCGTGCACCTCGCCCTGGGCGACGGTCAGCGAGACGTCGGAGAGCGCCTTGACGCCGGGGAACGTCTTGACGATGGACCGCATCTCCAGGACGGGTACGGCGGGGGACACCGCACCCGTCGTCGGGACCTTCATCGGAGGTCGCTCTCCTTGATGTAGCCGGAATCGACCAGCTGGGCCTGGTAGTTGGTCTTGTCCACGCTCACCGGTTGCAGCAGGAACGACGGGACGACCTTCTTCTCGTTGTCGTACGTCGTGGTGTCGTTGACCTCGGGCTTCTTGTCGTTCAGTACGGCGTCGGCCATCTGGACCGCCTGCTTGGCCAGGGCGCGGGTGTCCTTGTAGACGGTCTGCGTCTGCTGACCCGCCATGATCGACTTCACCGAGGCGACCTCGGCGTCCTGGCCGGTGAGGACGGGGTACGGCTTGGAGCCGGTGCCGTAACCGTCCGATTTCAGGGCCGAGATGATGCCGATCGAGATGCCGTCGTAGGGGGAGAGCACCGCGTCGACCTGGGCCGAGGAGTAGGCGCTGGTGAGGAGATCGTCCATGCGCTTCTGGGCGGTGCCGCCGTCCCAGCGGAGCGTGGTGATCTGGTCCAGTTTCGTCTGCTTGCTGCGGACGACGAGCTGCTTCTTGTCGATGTACGGCTTCAGCGTCTTCCAGGCGCCCTGGAAGAAGTAGCGGGTGTTGTTGTCGTCGGGGGACCCGGCGAACAGCTCGATGTTGAACGGCCCCTTCTCCTTGCCGGACTTCAGCCCGAGCTTGTCGAGGATGTAGCCGGCCTGGAGCTCGCCGACCTTCTCGTTGTCGAAGGAGGCGTAGTAGTCGACGTCCGGACTGCCGAGGATGAGCCGGTCGTAGGAGATGACCCTGATGCCCTGCTCCCCCGCCTGGTGCAGCACATCGCTGAGAGCGCGGCCGTCGATGGCGGCGATCACGAGGACGTCCACGCCCTTGGTGATCATGTTCTCGATCTGGGAGACCTGCTGGTCGACGTCGTCCTCGCCGTACTGCAGATCGGTCTTGTATCCGAGCTTCTCGAACTCGGCGGCCATGTTCTTGCCGTCGGCTATCCAGCGCTCCGACGACTTGGTCGGCATGGCGATGCCGATGGTCGAACCCTTACCGCCCGACTTCGTCTCCTTGCTCCCTCCCTCACTGTTCTGGCCGCAGGCGGCGAGGGTCACGGAGAGGGCGAGAGCGGTGAGGACGGTTACGGTCCGGGCGGCGCGCGGGGCGGACGCGGTTCGTGAGGTGCGCATGGTCGGTCCTCCGGGTGCGAGGGGGGAGCGGCTGGGCGGCCGCGCTGCCCTTGATCGATGGTTCGATATTTCGGACACGGTTCGGATTGTGTGACGGCCGGGCGCGCGAAGGCCTGCCGCCCCCAGGGGCATCACCCTTGGGCGACAAGGCCGGCGCACCGATGCCGTTCGAAATATCGTCGTGCGTTCGAAATATGGGCGTGACGGTAGTGACGGAGCGGTGAGACTGTCAATGGTTCACGCAGGCGCCGTCGCGGCAACTCCTGCCGACAGCGGGCGGATTCGACGGCCGACCCGCCGTCTCAACACCTCCCCCGGCCGGGAACGGCGGCCTCCGGCCCCGGCATGGCGCAGAAGCATGCCCGTTTTCGGCCACGCCCCGCCGCGCGGCGTCATCCCGCGTGGCGGGAACCAGCCCGCCCTCCGCACCGCGACGCGACGCCGCTGACGGGCCCGTCCGTCGTGGCGGTGGTCAGCCGGCCTGGCCGATCGCGCTCCGGAGCATGGCCACGGTGGTGGCCGCGGCGGCGCGCTCCGCCTCGTCACCCGTGGCGCGCACCCGCTCCTCCAGCAGCACGACGGCCGCCTGGAGCACACCCACCCGGACCGGAACGCTCTGCATGGCCGTCAGCACGGCCGCCGCCTGTTCGGCAGGCGTCGCGGTCGCGGCCTGTGGAATGAGGGTGGAGATTCCGCGCCCGAGTGCACGGTCACGAGGCGGCTGAGCCGCGGCAGTGGTCACCGCCGAAGTCTGCCGCACCCGGTGCGCTCCATGGGTCAGCGACTTGGCCGCTGCGCCCCGTCATCGTTCTGGAGATGACGGTGAACGCGGGTCAACAGCACTGTCAGCCGGGCCCGTTCGCGCGCGTTCAACGGAGCCAGAACGTCGTCCTGCACGGCGGTCGCGTCGGCTTGGAGGCGGTCGAGCAGCGCGCGGCCCTCCGCGCTGAGGGTGACCGTCACACGCCGCCGGTCGGTCACGTCGCGCGCCCGGTCCGCCAGTCCTGCCGCACCGAGCTCATCGATGATCTTCACGATGTCGCTGCGGTCGATCGCCAGCCGGGTGGCCAGTTCTCGTTGCACATGGGGGCCGAAATCGGCCAGGGCGGCCAGGACCGCCATGTGCCGGAGCCGCAGGCCGCGCTCCGCGAGCCGCTCGGCAAGCCGGCTCCGCGCGGCTTTGCCCGTCCTGGTCATGAGGTAGGTCGTGAGCCCCAGGAGACTGGGCGGCGTCTCGTTCTCGTTCACGTTTACATCGTAGGCACACACCCATGATGGGTACGTACCCACCTTCCGCGCCGGAGCGGCGACCGGTGCCCCGTGCCGGTCCGAGGACCGCGTTTACGCAGCGGGCCGTCCCGCTTCCTCTCCCTCGCGGTCGCTGCCGGACCGCTATCCGCGGGCCCAGGTGCGCATGGCCGCCCGCGAGGAGAAGTCTGCGACATCCTTGTCGAGGGGCTCGTCGGTGTACTGATGGATGCGCCAGGTGGCCTTGATGCGCGGCTTGCCGGCGGTGACGTAGTCGGCGATCCAGAGGCCGTCCCCCGCGTACGACGTGGTGTCGTGATGCAGCCAGAAGTAGCGGTTGCAGTAGAGCAGGACCTTGTGGTGGGGCCGCCGCCGCTTGACCTCGCGGATGAAACGGTCCTTCTCGGCGTTGCTCGCATGGGTGCCCTCGCCGTTCTGCTCCCAGTCGACGGCCAGCAGCTCTCCCTCCCTTTCCGGCGCCTTGCTCAGGAAGTACTCCGCCTGCGCCGTGATATTCCCCGGCCACAGGAAGTGGTAGAACCCGACCACGCATTCCGCGTCCCGGGCGCGCTTCGTCTGCTTGGCCAGATGCGGATTGATGTACGAACGGCCTTCGGTGGCCTTGATGAGGACGAAGTCCAGCCCGTCCGCTTCGAAGGACGGCTGGTAGGCGCTGACGTCGACACCGTGCAGCATGGGTACCGCCTCACATGTGATCCGGTGATTCCGTTTCCTTCCCTGTTAGGTGCCCGCGGCGTGCGGCTCCCACCCACCGGCGGCCCGGAAAATCTCTTGTGCCCCCGCACGGAATAGCCTGCGGCGGGCGCGAGTTGATGAACTGGCGAAACGTCTCTCAGGAAACGCACGCACACCATCGGAAGGTCGGATCCATGAAGATCGGCATTATCGGGGCCGGGAATATCGGCGGCAACCTCACCAGGCGCCTCACCGCTCTCGGCCATGACGTGTCCGTCGCCAACTCACGCGGTCCGCAGACCCTCACCGCGCTGGTCGAGGAGACCGGTGCGACCGCGGTCACCGCCGACGAGGCGGCCAAGGGCGCCCAGGTCGTGGTCGTCACCGTGCCGCTCAAGGCCGTCCCGGCGCTGCCCGCCGGCTTCCTCGACGCCGCCGCGCCGGGCGTCGCGGTCATCGACACCGGCAACTACTACCCGCGCCAGCGCGACGGCCGGATCGCGGCGATCGAGGACGGTCTGCCCGAGAGCCGGTGGACGCAGGAACAGATCGGCCACCCCGTCATCAAGGCCTTCAACGGGACGTACGCACAGGACATCCTCTCCAACGGGCGGCCCAAGGGCGCCGCGGGCCGGCAGGCGCTGCCGGTGGCCGGAGACGACGCCGCGGCGAAGCAGACGGTCCGTGACCTGATCGACGAACTCGGCTTCGACACGGTGGACGCCGGAGGGCTCGACGACTCGTGGCGCCAGCAGCCGGGCACGCCCGTGTACGGCAACCAGGGTGATGTCGCGGCGATCGAGAAGGCCCTGGCCGCGGCGTCCCCCGAACGGACCGCGGAGTGGCGGGCCTGAGGCCCGGTCCGGCTCGGGTGCGAGGGGCGACGGGGCACGGGGCACGAGGCACGCCCCGTCGCACAGCTCGTACCCGGCCGGGCGGAAGCGGTCCCCCTCTCCGGACGGACAGCGGGCGTCTCCCCCGCCGGCGCTCGGACGTCTCCTGTCCGCTCACCCCTCGGAGGAGCGGCTCCGGCGGGATATCAGCCGTCGTAGCCGGTGCTGCGGCTGACCTCCTCCCAGGCCAGCACCTCGGTGCGGGCGGCATCGAGGCTCGCGAGGACCGCGTCGGTCGCGTCGTTCCCGAGCGGCAGCCGCAGCGGGGTGTCCTGGGCGGCCAGCGCCGTCAGAATGGCGGCCGCAGCCTTGTCCGGGTCACCCTCCTGCTTGCCGTCGGAGTCCGGGAGGTTGCTGCGGACCGGGCCGACGGTCTCCTCGTAGGCGGGAAGGGCAGCGGACTGGCGCAGCGCGCCGCCTCCGGCGAATCCCGTCCGGAACGATCCGGGCTCGACGATCAGCACCTTGATGCCGTGCGGGGCCACCTCCGCGGCCAGCGCCTCGGACAGACCCTCGAGCGCGAACTTCGTCGCCGAGTAGGCCCCGACCCCGGGGAAGGTGAACCGCCCGCCCATGCTGCTCATCTGGACCACGGCACCGGAGCCGTTGCGGCGCATGTGCGGCAGCACGGCACGCACCAGGGCGGCCGGTCCGAAGAAGTGCAGGTCCATGAGATCGCGCAGCTCGCGGTCGCTGGTCTCCTCCACGGCGCCGATCAGCCCCATCCCCGCGTTGTTGACCACCACATCGATCCGGCCGTACCAGAGCACGGTGTCCGCCACGACGTCCGCGATGCGCGCCGTGTCGGTGACGTCCAGCTGTACGGCGACGGCACGGTCGGGATGCGCGGCCACCAGATCGTCGAGCGCCTCCGGCTTACGGGCGGTGGCGACGACGGTGTCCCCGGCGGCGAGGGCGGCCGTGGCGATGGCGCGGCCGAAACCGGAGGAGGCGCCGGTGATGAGCCAGACCCGGCCCGGGGCGTGGTCGCGGGCCGCTGCGGTGTGTTCGGCGTTCATGTCCGACTCCAAGTGGTCAAGGCGGTGTTGCGGTGATCCAGTTATGTCATCCGGCTCCGGGGCGGTCCAGGACAGAGATCCGTCGGCCCGATAAGCGGGCCTTATGATCGCTGGATGGAGCTGCGTCAGCTGCGCTACCTCACCGTGATCGCCGAAGAGGAGAATCTGGGACGGGCCGCCAGACGGCTGTTCGTCAGCCAGCCGGCCCTCTCGTACGCGCTCAGGAGTCTTGAGTCCGAACTCGGGGTGCGGCTCTTCGACCGTCATGCCGGTGGCGTCTCGGCGACCGCCGCTGGACGTGACGTGATCGCGGAGGCCCTGCTCACGGTGCGCCAGTCCGAGCGGGTGACGGCCGCCGCCGAGCGGCACGTGCGGGGCGAGACGGGGGTGCTGCGCGTCGGGTTCGAGGCGAGCGGCGCCGGTGAACTGACCACCCGGGCACGGGCGGAGTTCTCCCGGCGCCACCCGGGCGTGCGGGTGGCGCCCAAGCGCTACGACTGGGGGCAGGAGGCCGACGCGCTGCGGGACGGCCTGACGGATGTGGCCTTCGTCTGGCTCCCCAACGATCTGACCGGTCTGCACAGCGAGTTGGTCCACACGGAGCCACGCGTCGTGGGGCTGCCCTCCGGACACGCCCTGGCGTCCCGGTCCGGCGTCTCGGTGCTCGAGGTCGGGGACGAGCCGCTGCTGTGGACCCAGCGGGCGCCGCGGGAGTGGGTGGACTGGTGGGCCGTCAACCCCCGCCCGGACGGTTCGAGTCCGCGGTGGGGGCCGACCAACGACAACGTCGAGGAGATGCTGGAGCAGGTGGCGGAGGGAGCCGCCATCTGTTTCGCGCCGCTGAGCATGGCGCGGTACTACGCGCGGCCCGATCTCTCCTGGGTTCCGCTGACGGACGTGGAGCCGCTGCGCGTCGTGCTGGCCTGGGCGAAGGAGACCGACAACGCGCTCGTACGGGGATTCGCCGCCGTGGTGCGGGAGCTCTCCGCACCGGAGCCGGCCGGGGGATGAAGGCGGGCGGGGGCGCCGCGGACGTACGGCTTGCCGGTGCTCCTTCCGGCGAGCCGTGCCCCGCCCCGCCGCCCGGCACGCGCGCTCCCCGCCTCACGGATCTGGCCCGTCACCCGCGCGAGGCGCCTGCTCCCGCCTGGGCTTCGTCCTCCTGCCGGGCCGGAAGGCTGTCCATGAAGGAGCTGACGGAGAACACCGCGCGTCCGGGGCCGGGCGGTCCGTAGCCGGGGGGTGAGCTGAGCCCGTACTCCTCCATCGTCGAGCGATAGGCGTCCAGCAGCCGGATGTGGTACTCCAGCGGGGCGCCGTCCGGGTTGGTCCTGCCGAGCGGTGTCGTCGGTTCGGGGCACCAGGTGGTGAAGCGCGGGGTGATGCCGTGCGACATGAAGAACCGCAGTCCCTCGGTGGTGGAGTCGATCGCCTCCTTCACCGTGGTGAAGCCGAACGGCTCGGCCATCTCCACGCCCGCGACGAAGTTCGGGATGACGTTGCGCGCCCCGAAGACGTCGGCGGAGTCCAGGATGCGACGGTGCCATTCGTCGCGGCCCACGTAGCGTTCCTTGCCCGGGCAGTGGAGCGCGAACAGCCTGGGGTCCCACACCTCGTAGTTGGGGTGGTAGATCTGCACGCCGTAGTCGTGGAAGCGCTGGACGTCGGCCTTGGGCAGCGCCTGGGCGACGACCTTGCCGATCCAGCGGCCGGGGAAGCGCTCCTCGATGGCCTTGGCGTACTGGCCGTAGAAGTCCGCCTCGTCCCGTCCGCCGATGTGGGAGGTGATGGCCCCGCCGGTGAGGGTGTACGCCGTGGAGGTCTTCTGGGTGTCGTAGCGGTCGATGATGGCCAGCGCCTCCAGGACCTCCTCGACGGGTTTCACTCCGGTGTACGGGCGCCCCGCCGCCTTGTGCTGGCGCCAGTTGTGGTTGATGTCGCAGTACTGGCACTCCTCCTTCGCGCCGAAGTACTGGCAGACGCGGAAGACGGTCAGGTAGACCAGGTAGCCCCACTGGATGGTGGGCGCGACCTCCATGACCGACTTTCCGTTGGAAAGGGTGTGCCGGTAGTAGTCCGGCATGGGAGGCAGGCCCACGTCGGAGATCCGCCGGCCGTCGAGGTACAGCCCGAGCACTCCGTCGTCGTCGGCCGCCACGCGGTAGGGGGACGCCGGGTTGACGCGCACGGAGACGACGGTGCGCCGCAGTCCGTACGGCCCGCCGGTGAGCACGATCTCCTCGGGCGGGCGCCGCAGCGCGGCCGCGCCGAGTTCGGGAAGGGTGCCGTGGTCGAAGGAGAAGATGAAGTACGACTTGGGCTTGACGTCACCGTCCTCGTTGTCGCTGAGGGCGGTCTCGTCGAAGGCGATCCCGCCGCGCAGCAGGTCCTCCTTGATGACGGCCTCCCGCGGTACGTGCGGGAACCGCTCCATGAGCCGCTCGATCAGGCGGGTGCGGCTCGTCCCGGTACTGCCGGGGTCGGTACGGCTGGGCATGTGCGCGCTCCTGGGTCCGGTCGTGACAGGTGTTGCTGCTAGGCCGTCCCGTCCAACGAGCCAGGGCCGCGAAGCGTTCGCGCTCCCGCGCGCCGGAGGGCGGCCCGCCCACCCGAGGGGCCTAAGTGACCGCTGAGTAGGGTGTGGGGCCCGGGAGCCCGTCGGCCGTGCGGCCGTCCCGACGCCCCGGTGGTTGCCGTAGTCGGCCGCGGAACGGAAGTGCCTCATGCCCCGCACCATGTCCGTGTCGGACAGCATCGTGGTTCTCGCCGAACCCTCGGTCGTGTACGACCGGGTGAGCGACCCCACGCAGATGGGGCGCTGGAGTCCGGAGAACCGGGGCGCGAGGGTGCTCGGGGAGCAACGGGGAGCGTACGTGGGGATGGTCTTCGAGGGCCGGAACAAGCGCGGGGCCGTGCGCTGGACGACCCGGTGCACCGTGACGGCGGCCGACCCGGCCGAGCGGTTCGCCTTCCGGGTCCACGCCATCGGGGCCAGGCGGCCTCGGCTGCCCGGTTCGATCGCCACCTGGGAGTACCGCTTCGAGGCCGTGGACGGCGGCACCAAGGTCACCGAGACCTGGACCGACGACCGCCGGGCCTGGCCGGACTTCCTGGCCGACGCCTTCGACCGGGTGGCGACCCGGGGGCACGTCTTCGCCCGGTTCCAGCGCGCCAACATCCGTACCACGCTCCAGCGCCTCAAGGCGGTGCTGGAGGCCCCGCCGGCCGACGGGGCGCCGCGGGTATGACGTGGGGCGGGCCCGTCAGCCGGCCCAGTGCGCGGGGCGGTCGAGCGAGGCGGGAAGCCGGGTGGCGGCGTTCCCCTTGGCCGCGTTGAGCTGCGACTGCGTCAGGAAGAGCGCCCCGGTCAGATCGGCGCCGGACAGGTCGGCGTCCCGGAAGTCGGCGCCGATCAGATCGGCCAGCCGCAGGTCGGCGCCGGCGAGGTCGGCCGCGATGAGATAGGCGCCGCGCAGGTCGGCGCCCCGCAGATCCGCTCCCTTGAGGCGGGCGCCGATCAGGTCGGCCCCGCGGTGGCTGCGCTTCTTCTTCCGTTGTGCGGTGGCGCGCACGAGTGCGCTCGTACGTGCCAGCAGGGCGGCGACCTCGTCGCGGTGCGCCGCCACGTCCAGGTCCGCGAAGGCGTCCGCGTCGAGTCGGGTGAGGCGTTCGGTCGCGGCCAGGGTGCGCCGGATCTCTCCGTGCAGGGAACGGGCAGGTGCCAGGGAAGCCGCCTCCGTGAGGTACCAGAGGAGCTCATGGAGCTGCCGCACGACCGGGAAGACTCGGAACATCTGCCCGGCGCTCTCGGGAGCCGTGCGCCAGTCCCGTCCGCCGAAGGTCTCCCCCGACACCTTCTGGCCCGCGCCGAAGCAGTCGTACACCGTGCAGCCGGCGAAGCCCTCGGTACGCAGCCGGGTGTGGATGCCGCAGCGGAAGTCGTCCTGGAGGTTGCGGCAGGGCGTGCCGGCGTCCTTGTCGACGGCGAAGTCCGCGGACCGGGTGAGGGTCAGGGCGACGCAGCACAGTCCGAAACAGTTGCCGCAGTCGGCGCGCAGAGCGGCACGGCCGGTGTCGTACGCGCCGTCGGTGCCGGGGGCTCGGTCGTTGTCGGGCACGGTACGTCAGTCCTTCGGTGTGCGTGGTCCATGAGCGGTCGAGCCTACCGAGGTTCAGTGCTCCGCCTCGCCGCGAGGGGCCCCAAGCCGGCGGCGGCCACGGGGCCCCGAGCGCGCGGCCCGGGCCGCCCTGTCCGTCCGGGAAGACACCGGACCATAATGATGGCTAATACATCTTTTGGAGGTGGCCACCATCGTGGCGAACGCACCGGTCGACACCATTCCGGCCCGGCGGGTCCTGACCGATCCGGCGGGTCTGGCCCGGTACCAGCACGACGAGGCCGAGTGGGCGCCGTACGGGACGCCGCTGGCCGTGGTGCGCCCGCAGAACACCGACGAGGTGCGGGACGTCGTGCGCCACTGCATCGCCCACCGCATCCCGTTGGTGCCGCGCGGGGCGGGTACCGGTCTGTCCGGGGGTGCGAACGCCGTGGACGGGTCGGTCGTCCTGTCCTTCGAGGACATGAACCGCATCGTCACGATCGACCGCGCGGAGCGGCTGGCCGTGGTCCAGCCCGGTGTCGTCAACGACGATCTGCGCGCGGCGAGCGCGGAGCACGGGCTGTGGTACCCCCCGGACCCGGCCAGTTCGCCCTGGTCCACCATCGGCGGCAACGTCGCGACCAACGCCGGGGGCATGTGCTGCGTCAAGTACGGCGTGACGCGCGACTACGTGCTGGGACTGGAGGTCGTCAACGGGCTCGGCGAGGTCGTCTCGCTGGGGCGCCGGACCGCGAAGGGCGTGGCGGGGTACGACCTGGCCGGGCTGATGGTGGGTTCCGAGGGGACGCTCGGGGTGATCACGGAGATCACGGTGCGCCTGCGGCCGTCACGCCTCCAGGAGCGGACGGTGGCGGGGTACTTCTCGTCCGTGGTCGCCGCGGGCGAGGCGGTCAGCGCCGTGACGGCGTCCGGCGTCATCCCCTCGGCGCTCGAACTCGTCGACCGCCACTGCCTGGCAGCGGTCGACGCGTGGAAGAAGATGGGCCTTTCCGCCGATGCCGACGTGGTGCTGCTCGGCCGCGTCGACACCCCCGGCGCCGAGGGCGACGCCGAGGCCGAACTGGTCCGGGACTGTTTCGAACGCGCCGGGGCGACCTGGGCGGCGGTCTCCACGGACCAGCAGGAGGCGGACGCCCTGTTCCAGGCCAGGCGGCTGGCCTATCCGGCACTGGAGCGGCTGGGCCCGGTGCTGACCGAGGACGTCTGTGTACCGCGGACAGCGGTGCCCGAGATGCTGGCCCGGATCGAACGGACTGCCGCCCGGCACGACATCCTGGTCGCCAACATCGCGCACGCGGGAGACGGCAATCTCCATCCGCTGATCATCACGCCGCCCGGCGACGAAGCCGCGCGCGCCCGCGCGCAGAACGCCTTCGAGGACATCCTGGACGACGCGATCGCGCTCGGCGGCACGGTCACCGGTGAACACGGGGTGGGGCTGCTGAAGATGCGCGGCATGAACAAGGAACTGGGCCCGGCGGCGCTCGGCATGCATCACGCGGTGAAGGCGGCGCTCGACCCGCACGGCATTCTCAACCCGGGCAAGGTCCTCGGGGGCGTCTGACCCGGTTGTCAGTGGGACGGCGCACACTGGCACGAGTGCCGTACGGCGAAGGGGAATCGGATGACCGCCGGGGAAGAGACCGGTTTCGAACCGGCCACCGGGGAGGGCCCGCCGCCCCCGGGGCCGGCCGAGCGGCGGGCCGCCTCGGTGCGGACCGCGTTCGCCGGGATGCTTCAGATCCGGCGCCTGACCAACGCGGGGCACCCCGCGCCCGAGAGGGTGCCGGCGGCGTGGGAACTGCACCGGCCGGTCCGGGCCGTTGCCCTCGCCCTTGAGGCATCCGGACTGGCCCCGTCGGCCGTTGACGCCGGGGGCCGGCGCACGGCGACGGGATACCGGGTGACCGCGGGCACGGCCCCGGGGACGGTACGGGTGGAGTGGCTCGGTCCGCCGGGCAGTGGCGCGGCGCACGAGGAGGAGGGGGAGCTGACCCGGTGCGCAACGGTACTGCGGGAGTTGGGGTGGGTCGCCCTGCTCTACCGGGGACCGCGCGGCCGCCGGTTCCTGGAGGTGGAGCCCCCGACGGGTGCGGCTCGGCCGGACAGCCGATAGGGGGCGTGCCGCAGCCGTCGCCCCGGGGCGGTTGTCAGACCCATGAGGGATGCTGGTGGGTCCGACACCTCTGACCGGGAGATGCTGAGATGCGCAAGGACGAACTCGCCGCGGCGCAGGCGTATGTCCGTTTACTGGAGGCGACGCGGGCGGCGCTCTGCGATCCGGACGACGCCCCGCTGTACATGCCGTTGCTCGCCGCGCCGATCGAGGAGGCGGACGGCGCGCTGCGCCGCGCGGGGCTCTCGGGCAATGAGTCACGGTTCTTCGACCTCGTCCGCTCGGTCCAGCCCACCATGTCAGGCAGCGAGCACTGACCCGCCCGGCCTGAACGCCCGCAGTATCCCGGGCCCAGCGACGGCCGGCTCGGCCGGTCCTCCGTCCGTCGCGTCCGGGTCGGGTCCACGCCGCCTGCCCCCGTAGGGGGCCTCGGCACGGTCCGCCGGGCCGGGCCGCAAGCCGGCCGCCGTCGGTCTCAGCCGGTTCCCGCCGCTGCGGGGCCCAGACCGAGCTCGGCGTCGCCGAGGGGCGCGAAGTGGCGCGCCACGTCCTCGTCGGTGACGTCGGCGAGCTCCGCCGGGCTCCAGCGGGGGTTGCGGTCCTTGTCGATGATCTGGGCGCGCACCCCCTCCACCAGATCGGGCCGGGTGAAAGCGGTGGACGAGACGCGGTACTCCTGGTCGAGCACCGCTTCCAGGCTACCCAGGCTTCGGGCGCGCCGGACGGCGGCGAGCGTCACCTTCAGCGCCGTGGGCGACTTCGCCAGGATCGTCGTCGCGGCCTGCTTCGCGGCGGGCACGCCGCAGCCGTCGAGGCGCTCGACGATCTCCTCGACCGTGTCCGCCGCGTAGCACGTGTCGATCCAGTCGCGGTGCCCGGCCAGCTCGCCGGCGGGGGCGGTGCCGGCGTACCGCCCCGCCGTCGCTGCGACCGCCTCGGGCGTGGTGCACCCGTCGAGTGCGGCGAGCAGCGCGGGCAGGTCCCCCGACGGCACGTAGTGGTCGGCGAGGCCGCACAGGAGCGCGTCGGCCGCCGAGACCGGGTCGCCGGTGAGCGCCAGGTGCATGCCGAGTTCGCCGGGGGCCGCGCCGAGCAGGCGGGTGCCTCCGACGTCGGGCACGAATCCGATGCCGGTCTCGGGCATGGCGATGCGGGAACGCTCCGTGACGATGCGGAGCGAGCCGTGGGCCGACACGCCGACGCCGCCACCCATCACGATGCCGTCCATGACGGCGACGTACGGCTTGGGGAAGCGGGCGATCCGGGCGTTGAGCCGGTACTCGTCACGCCAGAAGTCCAGGGACGTCCGGCCACCGGCCAGCGCGTCCTCGCGGATGGACCGGATGTCGCCGCCCGCACACAGCCCCCGCTCCCCCGCCCCGCTGAGCACCACCGCGATGACCGAGTCGTCCTGTCCGGCGGCGTCCAGCGCGTCGCCCATGCACCGCACCATGGTGTGGTTCAGGGCGTTCAGGGCTCGCGGCCGGTTCAGCGTGATGTGCCGGACGCGTCCCTCGGTGTGCAGCAGGACGGGATCCTCGTGGTTCATACGTGCGCTCCGGTCAGCCCCATTGCCGTACCGTCCGCCGGTCACGGACGATCTTCCGCTGCCATTGTGCGCGGCTGTCCGGGGGCCCTGGCACGAGGGGTGACCGCCCTGGCCCCTGGGGCCGGAGACACCGTACGGCGGTTTCCCGCTGTGGCAGCCGCGCCGGACCCGCCAGACAATTGAGTCGAACCGTACGGCAGCCCCGCCGGACGATCTTCGGAGCACGAATGACCGATCACGACCGGCCACCGTTCGTCCCCGTGCCGCCCCGGCTGTTGGTCGAGAAGGCCCACAACAGCGAGACGGCGACGGCGGAGCGGCTTGCCCTGAACCGCGCCGGCAGTTTCGACTGGGACCTCGACGCCCGGACGCTGGACATCGACGAGGCCGGGCTGCTCGTCTTCGGTATGGATCCGGCGGTCTTCGACTCGCGCCCCGAGTCCCTGGTGGAACTGCTCGACCCGGCGGAACGGCTCCGTCTCGACGTGACGATCGACGAGGCCATCAAGGACGGGAGTGCCTCGTACAACGTGCACTTCCGGGTTCCGCTCGCCGATGGCGGTCAGCAGTGGACACACGTGCAGGCGCGCATCCTGCGCGGCGACGACGGCCGGGCGCGCCGGGTGATCGGTCTGGTGCGGGACGCGACGGCGGAGGTCACCCATTCGGCCTTCGTGCTGGACCTGGAAAAACGTCGCCAGCGGCAGACCGACATAGTTGAACGAACAACCAGCGCTCTGTCGCGAGCGGTGACGGTGGACGATGTGACGGCTTCACTGACCGGACCGGGCGGGCTGGCACGGCTGGGCGCCGACGGACTGGCGCTCGCGCTGCTGGACAACACGACACTCCATCTCATCGCCGTCAGCGGCGACTCGCTGGAGGTCGTCGACGAGCTGGGCTCGGGCCGGCTCGACAAGCAGTTCCCGCTGGCCGACACCGTCCTCAGCGGACGGCCGCGGTTCGTGAGTTCACTCGCCGCGCTCACCCGGCGGTATCCGGTGCTGGAGCCCTTCGTGGGGCAGCTCAAGTTCCAGGCGGCCGCCTACCTGCCGCTCGTTGCCCAGGCCCGGACCCTCGGCGCACTGGCTCTCTTCTACCGCGAGCGCACTGCCTTCACCGCCGACGAACGCAACCTCTGCCTGGGGCTCGCCGCGATCGTCGCCCAGTCCCTGCAACGGGCCACGCTCTTCGACGAGGAACGGGAGTTCGCCACGGGACTCCAGTCCGCGATGCTGCCCCGCCGGATCCAGGACATCGAAGGCGGCGAGATCGCCGTCCGCTACCACGCGGCGTGGAGCGGTCGTCAGGTCGGCGGCGACTGGTACGACGTGATCGCGCTCCCCAAGGACCGCGTCGGCATCGTGGTCGGTGACGTGCAGGGCCACGACACGCACGCGGCAGCGATCATGGGTCAGCTGCGCATAGCGCTGCGTGCGTACGCCGCCGAGGGGCATCCGCCGTCGACGGTGCTGGCCCGGGCTTCGCGGTTCCTCGCCGAGTTGGACACGGACCGGTTCGCCACCTGTACCTACGCCCAGGTCGACCTGGGGAGCGGCACCGTGCGTGTGGTGCGGGCCGGCCACTTCGGCCCGCTGATCCGGCACATGGACGGCCGGGTAGGCAGTCCGCAGGTGCGCGGTGGCGTTCCGCTGGGCATCGCCACCGACTTCGGTGACGAGGAGTTCCCGGAGACCCGGCTGGACCTGGTGCCGGGCGAGACGCTGGTGCTGTACACCGACGGACTCGTGGAGGAGCCGGGCGCCGACATCGAGGCGGGGGTACGCACGCTCATCAGCGAGGTCAGCGCGGGACCGGCGGGCGCCGAGG
Organism: Streptomyces sp. NPDC005803; assembly: GCF_040630435.1. Lineage (NCBI taxonomy): Bacteria > Bacillati > Actinomycetota > Actinomycetes > Kitasatosporales > Streptomycetaceae > Streptomyces > Streptomyces sp. NPDC005803. The sequence continues at coordinate 250,649 of NZ_JBEXXO010000002.1, forward strand.
CGCTGGCCGACCATCTGTCCGACCGGCTGTGGGAGCGCTGGGGCTCGGGCGACGATGTCGCCCTGCTGGTGCTGCGGCGCAGCCCCGACCCGGGGTCACCGCGAGCGCCACGGCTTCACCAGTACATCCACCAGGCCGATCCCGAGGGACTCGCCGACGCCCGGGCCATCGTGCGTCAGGCCCTGACCGACTGGAACATGGCCGAACTCGCGGACGATGCCGAGCTGGTGACCGGTGAACTGCTGGTGAATGTGCTACTGCACACGGAGGGGGGCGCGGTACTGACCCTGGAGGTGCTTCCCGAACCGGTGCGGCGGGTCCGGCTTTCGGTGCAGGACCGCTCCAGTGCGTGGCCACGGCGCCGCACGCCCGGTGAGACCGCGACCTCGGGCCGGGGGCTGCTGCTGCTGGACGCCGTCACCTCCCGATGGGGGATCGAGCCCCTGGGCGAGGGTAAGGCGATCTGGTGCGAGATCGGGCCGGCGTCGCCGCCCGCGTCCGCGCCGGCCCCCCGGGACACCGCGGAGCCCGTGGACCCCGCAGGGACCGTCGGCTCGGACGGTCCCGGCCATGACCGCCCGGACCGTACCGGCCCCGCGGGCAGGAAGCGCTGAGCGGCCGGCGCCCGTTGCCGGGCGACAGCACCGAGGGCAGCCATTGACTGGCCACCCCGAGCGGACACAGCGTGAGGGGCGTGCCGTCTCGTCCCCCAAGGACACGGCACGCCCCTCGGCCGGTGCCCGGGCGCGCTCAGCGCGCCCGGGCACCGGACCACGTCAGTGCTGCGCGGTGCGCCGCTTGCGCACGGACCACATGATGCCGCCACCGGCCAGCAGCACGGCGACAGCCGCACCACCGATGATCGGCGTGGCGGACGACGAGCCGGTCTCGGCCAGATCCGGCGAGCTGGGGCTCGGCGTGGCCGCGGCCGGCGCGGGCGACGAGGCGCTCTCGCTGGGAGTGGCAGCCGGAGCCGGCGTCGCCGTGGTGGGCTTCTCGGACGGCTTCGTCTCGGTCGGCGTCGGGGCGGGCTTCGGCGGCTGCTCCTCGCACACCGGCGCCTGCTTCGTCTCGTCGCGCGAGTACCGCTCGCCGTCACCGGCCTTGACGATCAGACGAACCGTCAGCGCCTTGTCGTGCTCGGGCAGCGTGAGCGTCTTGTCGAGCCCCCGGCCGAAGGTCTCCGTCGGCAGGAGGTCCTTTCCGTCGACGGTGACGGTCACCTGGTTGGTGACCGCATCGTTGTACGCGGACAGGTGCAGGTTCACATCGGTACAGGTCACGTCCCAGGTGGGGGTGTGAGCTGCGGCCGGACCGGCGGTGAGAACCGCACCGGTCAGACCGACAATCGCAGCGGCGGCGAGGGTTCCCGCAGCACGCCACGATCTCCTGGGTATGGTCATGGATTCTTCCTCCGCAAATGTTTCATCGCCCGAATGGCGGTGGGGCGCACAGTACTGCCCCCTCCCCCCATGTGTGCACCCGCCCCACAGACCATTCGGCGTCACAACTGGCCGCAGACCGTCGCCGGTTGGGGCAAGGCGGACATGGGAACCGGAGGCGGGCCCACCCCTGTCGTGGCGTGAAGTGAACGTCCGGCGCCGGACCGTGGCCATCGGGCGTTCCGCGGCCACGGCCACCACCGGGTGCGTCAGAGCGGCCGGTGCATGATGTGCAGTCCGACGAACCCCTTCGTCGGGTGGTTGAATCCCTCCGGCAAGGTCCCCAGCACGTCGAAGCCGAGCGAGCGGTAGAGCCCGACCGCGGCGTCGTTGCCCTCCACGACGGCGTTGAACTGCATGGCACGGAACCCTGCCGCGCGGGCCCAGTCGATCGTGTACACGCACAGGGCACGCCCCACGCCCTGCCCCGAGTGCCGGGGGTCGACCATGTAGCTGGCGCTGGCGATGTGCGAGCCGTTGCCCATGTGGTTGTTGTTCATCTTCGCCGTACCCAGGACCCCTCCCTCGTCGTCGACCGCGACGACCGTGCGGTTCGGCGGCTTCAGCAGCCACCAGTCGAGGGCCTCGGTCTCCGAGAGGTGGAGCGGGTAGGTGAACGTCTCGCCCGCGGCGACGATTTCGTGGAAGAACGGCCAGATGGCAGGCCAGTCCTCAGTGGTTGCTTCCCTGATCAGCATGGCGGAAAGGATGCCTGGTGCGGGTGCCGGTGGCGAGTGGATTCCGCCCGCCGCCGGCCGCTTGGCGAGGCCGTAGGCTCCCCCGTGGCCTGCGCAGCCGGAGCCGGTCCAGCAGACCCGGCGCACCGCCCGTCCGACCGCCCGCACCAACCTGCCCCTCGTCGCCCTGCGCGCCTGGGGGCTGTGCCGGTTCGGCCGACGCTTCCCCCGGCCCCACCGATCCCCTCGGATCCCGCGATTCCACCGAACTCTTCGGCGCCCCTGCCCCGGCCGACGCTCCCGATCGCTCCGCAGCCCCTGCGGCCGGTCCTTCGGACGCTTCCGGCCACCGCTCCTCCCCCGGGCGCGGGGCCGGACGCACCTCTCGTGCGCTGTCCAGCTCCATCCCGAGGGTCACCCGCCTCCAGAGGATCTCGTCCGGTTCATCGGCGAGCATCAGCCGCGCCATGGCCTCGCGCCCGGCAGCCGAGGCACTCGGGGAGAAGACGGGCACGGGCCGGACCCTGCCGAAGTAGGCACGCTCGTAAGGATCGTCGACCACCTCGGCCAGCTGGACCGGGTCCAGCGTCTCCGCGATGACGGCCGCACGGGCCCAGGGGTCCTCGGTGAGGGTCAGCAGCCGCTCGATCCGGCGCGCGCGCCAGTTGCGCGCCCGGCAGTCCGTGCCCGCGTCCAGTCGGTCGCGCATCCAAGGCGGGCTGTTGCCCACCAGAAGCTCGGGTGACCGGGCGGCCAGTCCGCCCAGTTCCTGGGCGAGATAGAGCCACACGACCGCTCGGTAGCGGTTGAGGTAGAACGCGACGGGCGTGGCGCAGCCCGCGCGCGCCAGGCGGGTGAAGCGGACCGGACTGATCCCGAGCAGCCGGGCCCCTTCCGCGGTCCCCACCGTGCGCACCCGCTCTCGCAGTGTCTGCGGGAACCCGTCCTCGGACCTGAGCCGGTCGATCTCCTCCTGACGGACCCGGGCGCGCCCGTCGGCCCGCCGGACATCGACCCGGACGATGCCCAGGTGGACAGCAAGGGCGAACTCCCCTCGCCGCAGCTCCAATCGCGCAGCCGCCCTGTTCGCGGTGATCAGGTGAACGCCGTCGTCGCGCAGCGCTTCCGTCATCGGCATGGTGATTCTCCCCCGTGAGTCCCGAATACTCTCCGTGACCACGGTAGCCCGGGAAAGACAACGGCCGCCCGGCCTGTGGATAACCCCGGCCGGGCGGCAGCGCCGACGAGCCGTCAGAGCCGGTCGGCCCCCATGCTCCCGTCCTGCCGCACGGCGACGCCGAGATGCTCCCCGACCCTGTTGACCAGCAGCGTCATCTCGTACGCCACCTGACCCACATCCGCCTCCGCCTCACTCAGCACACACAGGCAGCTGCCGTCCCCGGCGGCCGTCACGAACAGCAACGCCTCGTCGAACTCCACCATCGTCTGCCGGGCCTTTCGAGCACGGAAGTGCCGCCCCGAACCACGGGCGAGACTGTGCAGGCCGGACGAGACCGCGGCCAGGTGCTCCGCGTCCTCACGGGCCAGCCCCGTGCTCGCTCCCGTCACCAGACCGTCGTTCGACAACACCAGGGCGTGCCGTATGTGCTCCACCCGGCTGGTGAGATCGTCAAGCAGCCAGTCGAGTCCCCTGTCCAGCGCCATCCTGTTCCTCCCCGCTCATACGTTCCCCGTGCCCCGCTTGCGCGCAAGCCTTCCGCACCGGTCACGTACGGGCAAGCACCCTGAGGCGCGACAGCGGGGCGGGATCAGGCCAAGACGGCTCAGCTCACCGAGTCCAGGAGCCGTGCGGTGTGCATCCGGCCCGCGTACTCGACCATGCGGATCAGGACCTCCTTGCCCGAATCCCGGTCCCTGGCGTCGCACAGCACCACGGGCGTTCCGGGATCGAGATCGAGGGCGCGCGACACGTCCCCTTCGCTGTACGAACGAGCCCCGGCGAAGCAGTTGACGGCGACCACGAAGGGGATCCGGCGGTGCTCGAAGTAGTCGACCGCCGGGAAGCAGTCCTCCAGCCTGCGGGTGTCCGCCAGGACGACCGCGCCCAGGGCGCCTTGGGAGAGTTCGTCCCAGAGGAACCAGAACCTGTCCTGGCCCGGGGTGCCGAACAGGTACAGGGAGAGCCCGGACCTGATGGTGATGCGTCCGAAGTCCATGGCGACGGTGGTGGTGGTCTTCTGGGCGACACCGTCGGTGTCGTCGACCGCCTGTCCGGCCTCGCTGAGGGGTTCTTCCGTGCGCAGCGGCCGGATCTCGCTCACCGCGCCGACGAGCGTCGTCTTGCCGACCCCGAACCCGCCCGCGACCAGGATCTTCAGGGCCAGGGCGTCGTTCGGAGCGGCCCCGGAGGACTCGTCCCGGGTGTTGTCAGCGTGCTCGGTCGGCATCGATCACTTCTCTCACCAGTGAGCCCCAAGACATCGAATGCGCAGGTCAGAACCATCTTGAGGGCTCGGATTCAGTGCATCATCGGCAGACGTACGGCGACAGCATGGCAAACCAGCACCTGAACCGTGAGGTGTGATCGTTATTTTGAGGATGTGACTGTTTCGGGCCTCCAGTTGTCCGCAACCGCCCGAATTCCGGTGCGGTTGTCAGCCGTTCGATTGTTCTTGGCCGATAGCGCTCGCTGGACGCGGGCCACGGGGCTGGTGGAAGCGGAGGAGCGGGGCGGCCGCCGCTCTCATATCTGTTGCTCGCCACCGTCCTCACCCTGTACGCATGGGCTTTGGCGGGCGCGTGACCGCCACGAACCGGAGGAACCCATGACCACGAGTGCCGACCGCCTGGCTGCCGGGTCCGCCGACTGTGTGCCGGTGCGCCGGGCCACGCTCGCCGACGTCGGGGCCCTGGTACGGCTGCGGGCGCTGATGCTGGCCGACATGGGGATGGACGTCGGGGACGATCGTGCACCCTGGCGGGCGGACGCGGCGCGGTGGTTCACCGACCGGATGCCCCGGACCGACGAGTTCGCCGCGTTCCTCGTCGAGGATCCGGAACTCGGTGTGGTGGCGTGCGCGGTGGGGACGTGCGACGCGCACGCGCCGAGCCCGGCCAACCCGAGCGGGCTGCACGGTCACGTGTCCAACGTGAGCACCGATCCCCGGCGACGCAGGCTCGGGCACGCCCGCGCGTGCGTGGACGCGCTGCTGAGGTGGTTCCGTCAGGAGACGTGCGCGACGGTGGTCAGCCTGAACGCCACGGCGGACGGGGCCGGGCTGTACGCGTCGTTCGGGTTCGCCCCGCCCCGACACGCCTCGCTGCAACTGCGGACGGTCCGGCCGCCCACCTGATCCCTCCGCAGCCCCCTCAGCCGTGGCAGGAGCCGGTGCACGGACCGAGTCCCGCGAGCCTGCCCCGGCCGCGGCTGTCTCAGCCGTACGAGAGGTCGCTGCACGGATCGTCGTCGGCGGAGCGGGCCCCGTCCGCGACCCCGGCCGGCACGGCGTCGGGTGTCGGTGCCGCGGGCACGGGCGTGGGGTTGTCGGCGTAGTCACGGCCGACGATCACCTGGATTCCGGCGTTGCCGGACTCCTTGATCCGGGCGCCGCCGAAGAGCCGGGCCGTCGTCTCGGCCCCGGCTCGGCCGCCGGGCCCGTAGGTGACGACGGTCCGCGCCTGGTCCTGGGCGTTCGCGGTGGCCGTGCCGGTGACGGTGAAGCCGTGCGTGCGCAGAAGCTCGGCGGCCCGGGCCGCAAGCCCGGTCACCGTGGTGCCGTTGTAGACGGCGACGTCGATGCCCGTGCCGGACACGGGGGCGGTGGGAGAGGGCTTCCCCGGCGCGGGCGTCGCGCCCCTGCCCCGGCTCGTGCCCGTCGCGTCCTGGCCGTCGATCGTCCGGTCGGCCTTCAGGGCCGCCCAGAGCGCGTCGGCCTCCGGCTCGACGATGGCGACGCGGGCTCCCTCGTAACGCCAGGGGATGGTGACGAACTTGGTGTTGCGCAGATCGATGTTCTTCATCGACAGGGCGAACGAGAGCAGCTTGTCCGCCGAGCCGAGTCCCGGGTCGACGGTCATCGCGTCCGCCGCCGCGTTGGCCAGCGGCAGCAGGGTGGTGGGGTTCAGTCCACGGGACTTCACCCTCTTGACGAGTGAGCCGAGGAACGCCTGCTGTCTCTTGATCCGGCCTATGTCGGAACCGTCGCCTATACCGTGCCGGATCCGTACGTAATCGAGCGCGCGCTGTCCGGAGACCGTCTGCGGCCCCTGCTCGAAGACGCGCGCGCCGCGGGTGGGCCGCTTGGGATTCAGGTCCTGCTGGTAGACGTCCTGCGGAAGGCACACGCGAACTCCGCCGACGGCCGATGTCAGTGCGGAGAATCCGGCGAAGTCGACCACCACGGTGTGGTCGACGCGCAGGCCGGTGAGGTGCTCGACGGTGTTCTGGGTGCAGGCGGGGTTCCCCTCGGCGGTCTCCCCCACGGAGAACGCGCCGTTGAAGATGGCGTGGTGCGCAGGGGCCGTCCACTCGCCCCCGGGCTTCCGGCACGCCGGGATGTCGACCAGCGAGTCACGGGGGATGGAGACGGCCACGGCGTGCTTGTGGTCGGCGTAGACGTGCAGCAGGAACGCGGTGTCGGAGCGGCCGACCTCGCCCGAACCGCCGCCGAGTCCTCGGTTGTCGCCGGACCGGGTGTCCGACCCGATGACGAGCACGTTCTGTCCCGCGGACGTGTCAGGCGGCCGGTCACCGGAGATTCCGTCCGCGCTGAACGTATGGATACTGCCGGTCAGTTTGAGGTAGCCCCAACCGGCTCCGGCGACCAGCAGGACGAGGAACGACAGCCCGATCAGAGCCGTCCGACGCAGCCGGCCTCCCCCGCTGCCGCCGGCTGCCCCCCTGTGACTGCCTGTCATCGGCCCACCCCGTTCGTCCGGCTGTCATGAAGGAGGACCGGCGCCACCCTCGCATGGTTGTACAGATGCACAGTCGCGCAACACGGCAAGCACTGGTGGTCGCGCCTGGCGCGACGGCCCCGCCTATCGTCGGCCCGATCCCCTGTCCGCGAACGCCTGCTGGAAACATTGACCGGAAGACACCTCAAGAAGGGGTGCGAGACGCATGCCGGGCAACGGCCTGCCACAGGGCGCCTGTTGATCGCGGCTCTCGTCGTACCGGTGCTGTTCAGCTCGTACGAGCCGCCGGACACCGCCCGCGCCCTGGGCAAATCCACGCGGATCCTGAAGAGTGACACCAGGACCATGAAGGAGGACGCGCCCGAGCGGCCACCGGCGGCGACTCCCGGGACCGCCATCACTTCTTGACCTGCGCAAGCAGGGAACCACAGGGGAAGGGCCGCCGTCCTCTTCGGTGGCGGCCGAAGAAACGCTGATCAACGGATCACCGGATCATTGGAGGAAGTTCATGGGTGTGACCCTGGCCAAGGGCGGCAACGTCTCCTTGTCGAAGGAGGCGCCCGGCCTGACCGCGGTGACGGTCGGCCTGGGCTGGGACGTACGGACGACGACGGGCGCCGATCACGACCTCGACGCCAGCGCGCTGCTGTGCTCGGACGCCGGCAAGGTCCTCTCGGACCAGCACTTCGTCTTCTACAACAACCTCAACAGCCCGGACGGTTCCGTCCAGCACACCGGCGACAACCTGACGGGCGAGGGCGAGGGCGACGACGAGTCCATCAACGTGGACCTGGCGGGCGTCCCGGCCGATGTCGCGAAGATCGTCTTCCCGGTCTCCATCCATGACGCGCAGAGCCGGGGGCAGAGTTTCGGCCAGGTGCGCAACGCGTTCATCCGCGTGGTGAACCGGGCCAACGGGGTGGAGCTCGCCCGCTACGACCTCAGCGAGGACGCCTCGACGGAGACCGCGATGGTGTTCGGCGAGCTGTACCGCAACGGCGCGGAGTGGAAGTTCCGGGCGGTGGGCCAGGGTTACGCCTCCGGGCTGGCCGGCATCGCCTCGGACTACGGCGTCAACGTCTGACGGTCGGACACGGCGTCCGCGGCATGCCCGGGCCCCGGCCCCGCCCCGCACGTTCCGGGGCGGGGCCGGGGCCCGGGTGCTTCAGCCGCGAGGCGTCTCTCCGGCCGGGGCCCGGCTGATCGCGCTGGGCCACCAGGCCCTGGGGCCGATGTCCACCACCAGGGCGGGGGCCAGGAGCGAGCGCACCACCAGGGTGTCCAGCAGCACCCCGAAGGCCACGATGAACGCGATCTGGGCGAGGAACGCCAGGGGGATCACGGTGAGCGCCGCGAAGGTGGCGGCCAGCACCACACCGGCCGAGGTGATGACCCCGCCCGTGCTGACGAGTCCGCGCAGCACCCCCTGCCGTGCGCCGTGCTCCAGTGCCTCCTCCCTGACCCGTGACATCAGGAAGATGTTGTAGTCGACGCCGAGGGCCACCAGGAAGACGAATCCGTACAGCGGCACGGACGCGTCCGTGCCGCTGAAGCCGAGGAGGTGCTTGAAGACCAGCGACGAAACCCCGAGGGTCGCGAGGAAGTTGAGGCCGACGGTGGCCACCAGCAGGACGGGGATCAGAACGGCCCGCAGCAGTCCCATCAGGATCAGCAGAATGATCACGAGCACCACCGGCACGATGATGCCCCGGTCGCGCTCGGCGGTCTGCTGCGTGTCGTACTGCTGCGCCGTGTATCCGCCGACCAGCGCCTCGGCTCCCGTGACGCCGTGCACGGCACTCCGCAGCCGCTGGACCGTCGCCTTGGCCGCGTCGCTGTCCGCGGCGTCGTCCAGGGTCGCGTCGATCCGCACCCGGCCGTCGACCACGAGCGGCGGGCCTCCGCCGGGACGGCCGGACGCGGTGACGGGTGCGGCGGACGCGACACCGGGGGTCCGTGTCGCCGCGGCGGTCACCTCGTCGGCGCGGTCGGCCGCCGCGACGATGACCGCGGGGTTGCCGGAGCCTCCCGGGAAGTGCTTGCCCAGGGTGGCCTGGGCCGAGACGGACGGGGCGTCGTTCACGAAGATCTCGTCCAGCGGCACGCCCTGCGACTTGAGCGTGGGGGCGAACGCCGCACAGGCGACGAGGGCCAGGGCGGTGGAGACCCATACCTTGCGCGGGGACCGGTTGACGCGCGCGGCGACCCGGCGCCAGATGCCGTGCCCGCCCGCCTCCTCGTCCGCCGGGCGGGGCCTGGCCGGCCAGTAGGCCGCCCGGCCGCACAGGACCAGCACCGCGGGAAGGAACGTCAGCGTGCTCAGCACCGCGCAGACGATGCCGATGGCACCCACCGGCCCGAGCGCCCGGTTGTTCGTCAGATCGCTGAGCAGCAGCGCGAGGAGGCCCAGGGCCACGGTGGCGGCGCTGGCGGTGATCGCTCCGAAGGAGCGCCGGAGCGCGGCGAGGACCGCGACCGTCCGGTCGCCGTGCCGGGCGAGCTCCTCCCGGAACCGGGCGGTGAGGAGCAGGGCGTAGTCGGTGGCGGCCCCGATCACCAGGATGGACAGGATGCCCTGGACCTGCCCGTCCACGCGGACGATGTCCCGGTCCGCGAGGACGTACACGACGGCGCAGGCCAGGCCGAGGGCGAGGACGGCGCTGACGATGATGAGGAAGGGCAGCAGCAGACTGCGGTAGACGAGCAGGAGAATCACCAGCACGGCGGCCAGCGCCACGCCCAGCAGCAGCCCGTCGATCCCCGCGAACGCGTCCTTCAGGTCGGCCTGGCTGGCCGCCGGCCCGGCGATCCCCGCCGTCGTACCGGGTACGGAACCGGCCGCCGCGCGCACCCGGTCCAGGGTGTCGGGCAGTGCGTCACCGAGGTCCGAACGCAGTTGGACGACGCCGGAGAGCGCCGCGCCGTCCTCGGAGGGCAGCGCGGGCGAGGGTGTGCCGACCACACCGGGCTGCCCTGCAAGGGAGGCGAGCGCCCGGCTGGCGGACTTCCGCGCGCCCTCGGGGATGCCGTCCGCCCGGCCGGTCCACACGACGATCGCGGGTACCGTCCCTGATTTCTGGAACGCCTTCTGCTCCTCGGACACCTTGGTCGACTCGGCGCTGCGCGGCAGGAAGGCGGCCTGGTCGTTGGTGGCCACCTCGCCCAGCTTTCCGGCATAGGGGCCCAGCGTCCCTCCGATGCCGAGCCAGACGACGAGCAGGGCGACGGGCACCAGCCATCGGACGATGCGGTACCGCGGTGCGGGCTTCATTGCTTCCCCATGGGTCGATGCCGACAGTCATCTCTCAGCGATTCATTATCTCAATAAATGAGAGATATTACTCTGGGGGTATGCGTACCGCAGACGGAGGCCCGGACAGAGGCATGAACGACAGTCCCACCGGGCTCCAGTCGTTCGCAGTGCTGCTGCGCCGTATGACCAGCGAGTTCAATCGCATCACCCACGAGTTCGCCCAGGCCCAGGGGCTTCACCCGACGGATGTGCAGGCCCTCATCGCCATCCTGGACGCCGATCACGGCGAATCGGGTTCTGCCATGACCCCGGGGAGACTACGCGAGCAGCTGGACCTGACCTCGGGTGCGGTGACGGCGTGTCTGGACCGGCTGGAACGTGCGGGGCACATCCGCCGGGTCCGCGACGGTGGCGACCGCCGGGTGGTGCGGCTGCACTACGCCGCCGCGGCGAAACTGGTCGCCCGTGACTTCTTCCGGCCGCTGGCCGCCGGCACCGATGCGGCCCGGGGGCAGTTCGACGAGGACGAACTGCACATCGTCGTCCGCTTCCTGGAGGCCATGAACGACGAACTCACGCACCTGCGGGGCAGCAAGCGGCAGCTGTAGACCGGGCGCTGCCCCGGGACCGCCCTCAGAGTGCGCGCAGGCCGTTGATCACCTCGCGGAGGATGCGTTCATCGGGCAGCTGGGCGGGCGGCACCGGGCGGCTGACCGTCACGTATCCGGATCCGAGCAGGTCGCCGAGCAGCACGCGCACCACGCCGACCGGCAGGTCGGCGTCGGCGGAGAGCTCGGCGACCGACTGCGTCTCGGTCCGGCAGAGGGTCAGCAGCGTCCGGTGCTCCGGCCCCAGCAGCGCGTCCTCGGAGCTTCCGGACACCGTGTCGTCGAGGGTGACGAGCGCGATGAGATCGAAACGCGCGCCGCCGGGGCCCGGTTCGGTCCGGCCGCCGGTCATGGCGTAGGGGCGGACGAGGGGGCCGGCCTCGGCGTCGTACCACTGACTGCCCGGCAGCTCGTACGGGTCGGGGGCCTCCGGGCCGCCCTCGGTCCTGGACACTGCTCTCCCCGCCCCCTTCAGCCGGCTGCCGACGGGTGCTCGGAGAAGCGCGCCGGGGTACGCAGGTGCTCACCGACCCGTTTGACGAGGCGGGCCATCTCGTACGCGACGAGGCCGATCTCGGCGAACGCCGTGCTGAGTACGGCGAGGCACGATCCCTCCCCCGCGGCGGCGACGAACAGGAAACCGTCGTCCATCTCGACCATCGTCTGGCGCACGTCTCCCGCCCGGAAGTGGCGGCCCGCGCCCTTGGCCAGGCTGTGGAAACCGGAGGCGACCGCGGCCAGGTGCTCGGCGTCCTCGCGGCTCAGCGCGCTGGACGCGCCGACCGCGAGCCCGTCGCCGGAGAGCACGACCGCGTGCCGGACCTCTCCGACGCGGGTCACCAGGTCGTCCAGCAGCCAGTCGAGTTCACCGGACCGGTGGGGCGCCCCGGTCCTCGGGTTCGTGATCATGCGGGGTCTCCTTCGCTGGGTGGGCGTCGTTCGTCGGTACTCCGGTCCGCTGCCGGGGTGCCCGGGGCGGCGCCGCCACCGCGTACCCAGCCGGCCCGGTAGGCGGTCATGCGGTCCCTGGCCTGTTCCGGGGTTCGCCGCGCGGCCGTGTCCTCGGCCGGTCCGCCGGCCCGTGGCGCTTCGGGCCGTGGTTCTTCGCGCAGTTGCGGTACGAGGCTGGCCTGCCGCACCCGGCGGGGCAGGGTCTCGTCCTCGTCCTTCTCCCCGGCCGGTGGCCGTGGCGCCGGTCCGGCCTCTCCCTCGCCCTCGGCCCGGCGGGGGCGCAGCGAGGTCACCTGGGCCGCGGGGCCCGTGCGGGACTCCAGCGCCGGGACGGGGACGGGCGCGGGGAAGGACGTGTGCGGCGGCCGCACGGCTCGGGGGCCCGGTCCGAAGGAGGTGCGTTCGTGGTCGTCCCGGTGTTCGGCGGAGGCCTTGCGCGGTTCCGCCTGCTCCTCGGCCGGCGGCAGCGCGCTCTGCAGCAGCGCCGTCGGCAGCAGGACCACCGCCGTCGTTCCGCCGTAGGGGGAGGTGCGCAGGTTGACCTTGATCCGGTGGCGTACGGCGAGCCGGCTGACGACGAAGAGACCGAGCCGGTCGCTGTCGAACAGGTCGAGCGCCTCCGCCTGCTCGATGCGGCGGTTGGCCTCGCCGAGCAGTTCGGCGCCCATGCCGAGGCCACGGTCCTCGATCTCCAGGGCGTAGCCGTTGCCCACGGGCTCGCCGGTGATGCGCACCTTGGTGTGCGGGGGCGAGAACTGCGCGGCGTTCTCGACCAGTTCGGCCAGGAGGTGGGTGAGGTCGGCGACGGCCGTGCCCTTCACCGCGGCGTCGGGCAGCCTGCTGACCTCCACCCGGGCGTAGTCCTCGATCTCCGAGACGGCCGCGCGCACGACGTTGGTCAGCGACACGGGCATGCGCCAGGCCCGGCCGGGGGCCGCGCCGGACAGGATGATCAGGCTCTCGGCGTGCCGGCGCATCCGGGTCGTGAGGTGGTCGAGCCGGAAGAGGTCGCTCAGCTCGTCGGGGTCGTCGGCCCGGCGCTCCATGCTGTCCAGGAGGTTGAGCTGGCGGTGGACCAGCACCTGGCTGCGCCGGGCGAGGTTGACGAAGACGCCGGAGATCCCGTCCGCGAGCTCGGCCCGCTCCACGGCGGCGCTGAGGGCGGCCCGGTGGACCGTGCCGAGGGCCTCGCCGACCTGGCCGATCTCGTCCTGGGAGGCGAGGCCGGGCGGCGCCTCGGCCCGGATGTCGAGCTCTTCGCCCGCCCGCAGCCGCTGCATGGCCAGGGGCAGTTTGCGCCGGGCGATCTCCAGGGCGCTGTTGCGGAGGCTGACCAGCTCCACGACGAGCGCGCGCCCGATGCGTACGGAGATCACCAGGGAGGCGGCGACGGCGACGCAGCCGAAGATCACGGCGGCGCCGGACGGGCTGAGCAGGCCGTCGGCGAGGGGGTCCACGCGGTCGGCGGCGCGCTCACCGGCACCGGTGCCGATGCGGTGCAGTTCGCCGCGGACGTCACCGGCGGCGCGCTGCCACTGGCCGGCGGGCACGGCTCGGGCGGCGTCGCGGCCGGGCGCCGCCGCGAGGACCTTGTCCTCGGCCGTCCGCAGGGAGCGGTAGGCGGGCAGGGCGGTGAACTCCTGCCAGGCGGCTCGTTCGGTGGCGGGCAGGTCGGCGCCGGCGGTCTCGGTCAGGGCGCGCCGGGTGTCGACCGCGCCGGTGAGCAGCCGCAGCGGCCGGTCCTTCAGGGTGCCGAGGCGTGCGGCGGTGGCCAGCAGGGCGTCCTCGCGGGACAGCATCTCGTCGGCGCGGGCGAGTTCGAGCAGGACGCGGGCGTCGGAGCCGAGGGCGTCGTCCTGGATGCCGGTGAGGGCGCCGGAGACGGCGAAGGCGGCGCTGACGGTCGCGGTGTAGCGGTCGTACGCGGCGCCCTCGTCGTCTCCGGCGCCCTTTCCGGTTCGCAGGTCCTGGGCGAGGCCCAGGAAGCGGTCGAGCCGGCCGGCCACTCCCCCGGGCAGGTTGCCCGTGTCCGCGATGGTGTGACGGTCGTCGAGTCGCAGTGCGTCGAGGGCCGTGTCGGTGCGCCCGGTGCGCTCCGCCAGGGCGGAGGCGTGCGCGCCGCCGGGGTCGGCCGCCTGGAGCATGGCCGCCTTGCGTTCGTCCTGGAGAGCGGAGACCGCCGCCGCGACCGGGGCCCTGACCTCTTCGTCGACGCGCTGCAACTGGCGCAGCCGTGCCACGTCCTGGGCGGTGGACACGGTGGCGAAGCCCCAGAGGGCGAGCAGGGAGACGACGGGCAGCATGAGCAGCGAGATGATCTTCGCGCGCACGGTCCTGGGCCGCAGCGTCCGGCGTCCGCGAGGGGCGGATATGCCGTCCGCCGGCGGCGGCGGACCGTCGTGCTCGGCGCGCTCGTCGGCCGGCGGTCCGGCGTGCGCGCGGCGGCCTCGGGCCGGGGGCGCCGGCCGGGTGGCGGGCCGGGCGTCGGAGGCACCGGGCTCCGGGGTCGTGCGGGGTGGGCGCATGGCCTCCTCGTTCCGGGTCGGGGCTGGGTGGGTGGCGGTGCGGCGGGCCGGGCCGCTCGTCAACGGGTGCCGGCGGGTGAACGCGTTCCGGCGGGCGGCACGTCGGGGCTGCGGGCGGCGCGCCGGGACCGCGGGTCCGGTCCGCGGCCGGCCGCGGCGGCGGGTGCGCGCACGTGCTCGGCGTGGACGTACGCGGCGCGTTCCGGCGCGGTCGGGGACAGGGCCACGAACGCCGAGGTGAGGAAGAGGTAGGAGCCGAGTCCGACGGCCAGGGGGAAGATGAACTGCATCGCGGTGGCTCCGTGGAGGGCGCTTCCCGAGGGCGTCACCTGCACGGACACGGCCAGCATTCCGGTGTAGTGCATGCTGCTGACTGCCGCGCCCATGACGAGGGACGCGAGGGCCACGGCGCGCGTCGACCTGATGTTGAGCGCGGCCCACAGGGCGGCGGTCGCGGCGATGACCGCGATGACCACGGAGAGGACGACCCTCAACGGGTCGTAGTGAATGGCGCCGTGCAGCCGCAGTGCCGCCATGCCGAGGTAGTGCATGCTGGCGACGCCGAGTCCGGTGGCGAGACCGCCCAGCAGCAGTGCCCTGGTGCGGTCGCGGCTGTAGCCGACGGCGAAGACGCCGCCGCCGACGACCACCATGGCGCCGAGCAGGCTGAGGAGGGTCAGCGGCACGTTGTAGCGGATGTCGGTGCCGTAGACGCCGAAGCCGAGCATCGCGACGAAGTGCATGGTCCAGATGCCCGAGCCGATGGCCGATGCGGCCGTGATCAGCCAGTTGCGGCGCGAGCGCCCGGTCGTGTCGAGCGCGCGCACCGTACAGCTCAGTCCGAGCGCGGCGCCGATGCAGGCCATCGCGTACGACAGCAGAGGTGTCAGCCACCCGAAGGTGGCGTGGTCCAGGTGTCCCATGACCCGGGGACGCTAGTCGCGCCGGAGCGCGCACCCGGGGCGCATGCGAAAGCTGGCGAAATATGACAGAGAGTTGTTTCCCGACGATCGCCGCATGGTCGAACATGTGCAGCGACTCACGCCGTTTCGTTCGGGCCGCGGCTGCGCGATCATGTCCGTATGGCCGATGACCACACACACGTCCAGGAGTTCTTCACCGCTCGCGCGGCGGACTGGGACACGCGATTCCCCGAGGACGGTCCTGCCTTCGCCTCCGCGGTGGCCGCGCTGGGGCTCCGCCCCGGTGATGTCGTACTGGACGCGGGATGCGGCACGGGGCGGGCGATGCCCGAGCTGCGGGCAGCGGTCGGGCCCCGGGGCACCGTGCTGGGCGCCGACCTCACCGCGGCGATGCTGGAGTCGGCGGTGCGCGCGGGCCGCGCCGGCAGCGGACTGCTGGTCCAGGCCGATGCCGCCCGGCTGCCGCTGCGGTCGCGGGCCCTGGACGCGGTGTTCGCGGCAGGGCTGATCTCGCACTTGTCCCGGCCGGGGCCCGACCTGGCCGAGTTGGCCCGGGTGGTGCGGCCGGGCGGGCTGCTGGCGCTGTTCCACCCCGTCGGACGGGCGGCGCTGGCCGCGCGGCACGGCCGCCGGATCACCGACGGCGATCTGCGGGCAGAGCCGAACCTCGGTCCGCTCCTGGCCCGTTCGGGCTGGCGCCTCGTCTCTTACGCCGACGAGGACACCCGGTTCCTGGCGCTGGCCGAACGGACCGGCTGACGCACCGCCCCGGGCGCCCCGGCGCCTTGCGGGTCACCCGGACTGGACGTCCGGGCGGCGAAGGCGCGGGACCGGACAGCCGCCGGCGCCCGGGGTGGGGAAGGTGCCGAGCGCGGCCACCTCGTACCCGTCCGGGTACCCCTTGATCTCCGGGTTCTGCCGGGCGTAGTGGGGCTTGGTGCGCGGCGGCAGCAGCCGGACGGCGCGACCTCGCAGACGCAGGGCGCCGCGGGTGAGCGAGCGGGCTGCGACGCTCGGCCGTCGGTAGCGGAAGGCCCGCAGCAGCGAGTCGTCGAGGAGGGCGAGGCTCGCGCCGCGCACGATCGGCGCGAGGGGGCGCGGGTACCAGGAAGCCATCAGCTCCAGCGTCGCGTCCGAGACCGAGCGCGCCCCTGCGTCCCAGCCGAAGTGCTCCTCCTCGTAGGCGTCGAGGGTGCGCTCGAAGTCCTCGTACGTCCGTGGCAGGTCCTTGATCCCCATGTGGGCGCCCAGGGTCCGGTAGTAGGCGGCGCACGCCCCCAGTTCGTGACCGGACAGCCGGCGCCAGCCGTAGGCGTCGAGCCAGCGCTTCGGGGTGACGACGAAGGTGCACAGCACGTAGCGCATGTCGTCGTTGCTGATGTCGAAGCTGTTGTGCATCCGGTTGATGCGGCGGATGGCCGTACGCCCCGGTTCGCTGTCGAAGCCGTGCTCGACGACGGTGTCGAGCAGCAGCGCCGTGTCGTCGTACCGCTTCTGCGAACGGTCCGTCAGCTCGGCGGTCTCCGCGAGGAGCCGCCCGATGCTCGGGACGGCGTAGGTGCGGTACAGCGCCAGTTCGAGGGCGCGAGCGATGTCCCAGGGGAACTCGTACGTCGCCGTGATGCGGTAGATCTCCAGGAAGTCCCGCTCCGGATCGAGGCGCTGGATGTCCTTCAGCCGGTCGTAACGCTTCACCGCACCGTCCCCTCGTCCAGGTCGAGTGTCCCAGCCTACGTGCGGGGGCAGGACGGTGAGTACGTACGACGGACAGCGACGGCACGTACCCCTCGCGCGTGTGCGGCGCACCGCCCCGCGCACGCATCGACGAAAGGCGGCCCCCATGACCAGCATGTTGGGCATACTGCGCAGAGCCGTGACCCCGGGACGCAAGGAGGGCCGGCCCGCCGCGCCCACACGGGCGCCGGAGCGCCGGCAGCACAACCTCTTCGAGGCGGCCGCGACGTTCGTCGCGGCGTCGGTGGACGACGACGAGGACCGTATGGACGAGGCGAGCGGCTGGGTGTCGCCGGAGGCGCTCTCCTTCGGCGTCGGGGAACTGGCCTGCCGGGCCGTCATCGCGCTCGCCCGTGAGCGCGACCAGTCGCCGGAGACGGTGGCCCGGACCCTGCTCGGCCTGTCGGACGGCTGAGGGGGAACGTCCGGGTCGTCGTCGGGGCCCGGGTCCTGCCTTGTCAGGGCCTCGACGAGCGGGTTACCCACTGGTTAAGGTGCGCCGACGACAACCATGAGGGAAGAGGAGGGTGCAGTGGCCGGGACGGACAACTCAGTCGCCGACGACGACGCACTGTACGTGCTGACCGCGGTCCTGCTGACCCCCGCGCAGTTCCCGAGCGTCCTCGGCGACGACTACCCGGCAGCCTGCGCGGCCCTGAACCTGGAACCGTACGCCGAGGGGTACGGCCTGGTGCTGGGCCAGGACGGCGACGGCGCCCGGTGGACGGTGGTCGTCGACGACGTGTCCCTCGTGGCCGTGGCGATAGCGTCCTGGGACTGCGGTATGGAGTACGACCTGTCGCCGGATGACCGCTCGGTCGTCTGCGCGCTCCCCGGCTGGCCGCTCGCCGTGGCGGTGGCCGCTCCCGGGGTGAAGGCTCCGCACGATCCGGCACCGGACCCGGAGGCGGAGGCGGACGGGGAGGACCTGGCACCGCTGAGTCCGCCCGACACCGACGTGTGGGGGCCCGCGCAGCGCCGGCTGGGCGCGGACGCGATAGCGCTCCAGTGGGCGGCCTGGCGTGAGCAGGTCGACGACGAGACGGTCTTCGCGCCGGTGGGTGGCGAGGACTCGGACGGCTCGGTCGCACGGGGCCCGGACACGGACGGCTCAGGCACGGACTCCGGCGCCGGCCCGCAGGTCGCGGGCGATGCGGGCGAGAGCTCCGGTCCCGAGGAGGCGGCCGAGGCCGCGGACGAAGCGGAGGCCGGAAAAGCGGCTGCGGACGAGGCCACCCTCCCCGGAGGGCGCCCAGACGTACGGCTCCCCGGAGCGCACCCGGGTGTACGGCGGGCGCTGGCCGAGGCGCACGGCTATGTCGGCACCCCGCCGCCCCCCGGCCGGGTCCGCTCCTCCTTCGCCCCGGGCGACGCGCGGATGATCCGGGCCGACGGCCCCGGCTGGTCCATGGTCGCCAGGACCGACGACATCGCCTTCGTGCTGCTCGACGAGGTGCCGGGGGAAATCCTCACCGTGGGGCGCGGCACGGAGCTCCCCAAACTGCTCAAGGCCCTGGACGCGATGGCCGTGCGGCCGTCCTGACGCAGAGGGGCGGCTGAAGAACCGCCTGCGCAGGCCCCGGGACCGGCGAGGTCCCGGGGCCTGGGCGCATCAGGGCGTCAGACCCGTTCCAGCGGGCGGTGGGGCTCGGCGGGGAGCTGGACCTTGACCGGGTCGCCGGGCCGCACCACGCCGCCCACGGCGACCACGCTCATGATCCCGGCCTTGCGGACGATGTGGCCCGATTCGTCCCGGCCGACGACCTGCTTGAGCAGTCCGTCCTGGAAGTTGTCGATCTGGAGGCACGGGTTGCGCAACCCCGTGACCTCGACGACGGCTTCGTCGCCGAGGTGCAGCAGGGTGCCGACCGGAAGCGCCAGCAGATCGACGCCGCTGGTGGTGATGTTCTCCCCGAGGTCCCCCGGGGCGACGTCGAAGCCGGCCTCGCGCAGCTCGTCGAACAGCTCCGACTGTATGAGATGGACCTGACGCAGATTCGGCTGGTCGGGGTTCTGCGCGACCCTGGAGCGGTGTTTGACCGTCACCCCCGCGTGCACGTCCCCCTCCACGCCGAGCCCGGTCAGCAGCGTCACGCTGTCCCGGTTCGGCTTGGTGAAGCTGTACGCCCCATTGCTACTCACGGCGGTGACTGTCCCACTCACGACGCGCGTCCCCTCTCAGCGACCTATTTCCTTGCGGGTGATCCTACGGAGCCTTCGCCGCTGGCTCGGATCCAAGGCCAGATACGCGATCGCGGGAACTCCGACCAGCACCAGCAGTGACAGCCAGAACCCGATGAACGGCATCAGGACGACCGCGACGACAACTCCCCCGATGGCGATCTTTGCGCTGTTCGACATCGTCCACGCCTCCTTCGCGGCCCGTGGCCGCTCCTGCTGTGAGAACGCTTGTGGTGGCCCATCGGTTCCACCCACCGCGGGTGGAACCCGGCCGGTCACCTCAGGGGTGCGCCGACCTCGTGCATGTGCTCCAGCGCCTGCCGGTAGGACTCGATGAGCCCGGTCTCGGCGTACGGCATGCCGAGCGCCTCGCAGTGCGCCTTGACCAGGGGCTGGGCCAGCCGCAGATGCGGTCGCGGCATGCTCGGGAAGAGGTGGTGCTCGATCTGGTAGTTGAGCCCGCCGAGGAACCAGTCGGTGAGGGCGGATCCCCGCACGTTGCGCGAGGTGAGGACCTGCCGCTGCAGGTGTCCCCAGCGGTCCCCGTCGGGGTCGGGCATCTCCATGCCCTTGTGGTTCGGGGCGAAGGCCATGCCGAGGTGGAGACCGAAGAGCGCGTGGTGCACGAGCGCGAAGACGACGGCCTTCCCGGGGGACATGACGGTGAGCAGCAGCGTTGCGTAGAGGCCGAGGTGCGCGACCAGGAGCAGGGCGGAGAGGGCGCGCTCCCTGACGGGCTGCTGTCGCAGGTACTGGAAGCCCGATATCTTCAGCGCGATGCCTTCGAGGAGCAGCATCGGGAAGAACAGCCGGGCCTGGTTGCGGGTGAGCCAGCGGGCGAAGCCCTCGCGCTGCGCGGCCTGCTTCTGGGTCCAGACGAGGGCGCCGACGCCGACGTCCGGGTCCTTGTCGATGTGGTTCGGATTGGCGTGGTGACGTACGTGCTTGTCGTTCCACCACGCTTCGTTCATGCCGAGCAGGAAGTTGGCGTGGAACAGGCCGAGGGCCCGGCTCACCCGCCGGTCTCCGGTTATCTGGGCATGTCCGGCGTCGTGTCCGACGAACGCGGTGCGGGACCAGACGACGGCCAGGGGCAGTGCGAGCGGCAGGGCCCACCAGGTGTCGCCGAGGAGGACCACCGCCGTCAGCACGGCGCCCAGTGCGAGCAGATTGACGGCCATGCCTGCCGCGTACCAGCCGGTGCGGCGTTCGAGGAGTCCCTGCCCCTTGACGGCCCGCAGCAGTGGCGCGAAGTCGCTTCCTGTACTTCCGGCACTGTCGCGGGTCCGCTCCGCGACGGTGGTTGCGGCCTGAGGCATGGTGTCTCCGGTCTCATAGGTGCGCTGACCTGATGAAACGTACGGGTCGCGTATGTACGGGAGCTATGGAGCCACCACCCGGGGTTTCCTGGTGCCAACCCCCTCATGCCGATGGGGGGCTGGCCACACCTGGCGGACATAAGGGACATGAACGAGTGACGCGAATCACACGTGGTGGGCTCCCGGCAGCATCGGCGAAGGAGTACCCTCGGCGACCTCGGCTCACTAGTCAAATTTGAGGACTTTGCTATCGCTGTGCACCGCCTCCCCGCAGCAACGCTCTCCGAGATCTCCGCACTCGCCGGCTGCGACGTGGTCTTCCTGCCCGCGGACCCCTCCCGGACCGGACGGGTCGCCTTCTGGTATCCGGACGGGAGCAGTCCGCCCGACGCTCCCGGAACTGTCGAGGAACTCACCGTCGCCGGCGCCGACGCCCTGCCGTACGCGGTGCCGGCCCGGATCCTGCCCGTACGTGACGCGCTCGCGGTGCTCACCCGGGCCAGGACCGCGGCGCACGCCTCGGCGGCGGCCCGGTTCTGGGGAGCGGCGGGGCTGCTGGCCCTGCAGTTCGCCGCCCGGGGGCTGCTGCTGCCGGGCCTGAGCGCCACGGATCACGACACGTGGCGGGCCGGCCCCCTCACGGCGGACGACCGCACGCGGATCCGTACCCTTGCCGCGTCCATGCCGCCGACCGCCCACGCGGCGCCGGCCGACGCGTTGGCACAGCCCCTCCTGCTGCCCGAACCGGAGTGGCTGGTACGGGAGTTCCTCGACGCGGTCGCGGACGGGCTGCCGCGTACACCCGCCGCGTCGATCGCCGCGGGCGGCACGGCGTTCGCCGCGCAAACGCCGCAGCGCCTGCCCGGTCAGCGCGCCTGGGTCACCGATGTCGCCGCCGGGCACGACGCGGGCGTCCGGCTCTCGCTGCGCGTGGAGGTGTCGGGCCTCGACCGGAGCGGTGAGGCGCCCTCCGAGGAACCCGGCGGCCCGTCCTTCACCGTCGTTCCGCAGATCCACGGGGTGAGCGACCCGACGCTGGTCGCCGACGCCGCCGCGCTCTGGGCGGGCTCGGGTCCGGCCGCCGCGGCGTTCGGGCCGAGGGCCCGGATGGACACCCTGGTGATGCTGCGCCGGGCCGCCCGCGCCTGGCCGCCCCTGACACCACTGCTGTCGGCGGCCGTGCCGGACTGCGTGGAGCCGGCCGACGAGGAGATCGCCGACCTCCTCGGCCCCGCCGCACGGGCCCTCGCCGCCACGGGTGTCCAGGTGCACTGGCCGCGGGAGCTGGCCCGCACACTCACGGCGCGCGCGGTGGTCGGCCCCTCGGACGAGGCGGACGACGACAGGGCCCGGGACCGGGGACCGGCCCGCGACGCGTCGGACATCGCGCCGCTGGCGGCCGCCGGCTCGCCGCTGGCCTTCGACTGGTGGTTCGCGCTCGGTGACCACACGCTCAGCCGAGCCGAACTCGACCGGCTCGCCGAGGCGGGACGGCCGCTGGTGCGGCTGCGCGACCAGTGGGTGCTGATCGACCCCGAGGAGGCGCGTCGCGCCCGCGCCACGCAGGACCGCAAGGTCTCCCCCATCGACGCGCTGGGCGCCGTGCTGACCGGTTCCACCGAGATCGACGGCCACCGGGTCGAGGTCCGGGCGACGGGCTGGCTGGAGCGCCTGCGGCAACGCGTCGCGGACCCGGAGTCCGGGCACGACGAGCCGGCGGTCGGTCAGCCGGCCGCGCTCACCGCGACGTTGCGGGACTACCAGCTCCGCGGCCTGAACTGGCTGCACACCATGACCTCGCTCGGGCTCGGCGGCTGTCTCGCCGACGACATGGGGCTCGGCAAGACCATCACGCTGATCGCCCTGCACCTGCACCGTCAGACCCTCGACGGCGCCGCCGGACCCACTCTGGTGGTCTGCCCGACCTCGTTGATGGGCAACTGGCAGCGGGAGATCGAGAAGTTCGCCCCGGGCACTCCCGTCCGCCGCTTCCACGGCGCGTCACGCAGCCTGGAGGCGCTGGTGGACGGCGAGTTCGTCCTGACCACGTACGGCACGATGCGGCTGGACGCGCCCCGGCTCGCGGCCGCGCGGTGGGGCATGGTCGTCGCCGACGAGGCCCAGCACGTGAAGAACCCGTATTCGGCGACGGCCAGGCAACTGCGCACGATCGGCGCGCAGGCACGGGTCGCCCTCACCGGCACCCCCGTGGAGAACAACCTCTCCGAGCTGTGGGCCATCCTCGACTGGACGACCCCCGGCCTCCTCGGCCGGCTGGGCGCCTTCCGCACCCGGTACGCGCGTGCGGTGGAGGGAGGCAGCGACCCGGCGGCGGCCGAACGCCTCGGCGCTCTGGTCCGGCCGTTCCTGCTGCGCCGGCGCAAGTCCGACCCGGGGATCGCCCCGGAGCTTCCGCCGAAGACGGAGACGGACCGCGCGGTGGCGCTGACGGCCGAACAGGCGGGCCTGTACGAGGCGGTGGTGCGGGAGACCCTGGCGGCCATCTCCGAAGCCGACGGGATGGCCCGGCGCGGTCTGGTGGTGAAACTGCTCACCGCGCTCAAACAGATCTGCAACCATCCCGCGCAGTACCTCAAGGAGGAGGAGCCGCGGATCGCGGACCGTTCGGGCAAGGTGGAACTGCTCGACGAACTGCTGGACACCATCATCGCGGAGGGCGCCGGCGTCCTCGTCTTCACCCAGTACGTGCAGATGGCCCGGCTGCTCGAACGACATCTCGCGGCACGCGGGATCGACACCCAGTTCCTGCACGGCGGGACGCCGGTGGCCCAGCGTGAGGCGATGGTCAGCCGGTTCCAGTCGGGCGGGGCTCCGGTCTTCCTGCTGTCGCTCAAGGCCGCGGGCACCGGGCTCAACCTCACCCGCGCGGGCCATGTGGTCCACTTCGACCGCTGGTGGAACCCGGCCGTCGAGGCGCAGGCCACGGACCGCGCCTACCGCATCGGGCAGACCCAGCCGGTCCAGGTCCACCGGCTGATCGCCGAGGGCACGATCGAGGACCGGATCGCGGAGATGCTGGCCCGCAAACAGGGGCTCGCGGACGCGGTGCTCGGTTCCGGCGAGAGCGCCCTGACCGAGCTGAGCGACGCGGAACTGGCCGATCTGGTGGAGCTGCGAGGGGGCGCACGATGAGCGACGGATACGAGCCGGACGCGTTCGGCGACGGGGACGGGCAGGACGGCACGGCGCCCGGGCAGGAGCGCACCTTCGCCGCGCTGCCCGCGGCGCAGGGGCGCGGTTTCGCGGAGTCCTGGTGGGGCCGGGCCTGGCTGAAGGCGTTGGAGGACACCGCGCTGGACGGACAGCAGCTCAAGAGGGGCCGCAGGTTCGCGCGTGAGGGCCGGGTGGGCGCGGTGTCCGTCCGGCCGGGCCGGATCACCGCGGTGGTCCGGGACGGGAACGAGAGCGGCTACCGCAGCGACGTACTGCTCCAGGAACTGACCGAAGGGCAGTGGGACCGCTTCCTGGACATGGCCGTCGACCGGGCCGGGCACATCGCCGCGCTGCTCGACCGGGAGATGCCGCCGCATCTGGTCGAGGACGCGGCGGCGGCCGGGGTGGATCTGCTGCCGGGGATCGGCGACCTCGACCCCGAGTGCGGCTGCGAGGCCTGGGACCACTGCCCGCACACGGCCGCCCTCTGCTACCAGGTGGCGCGGCTGCTGGACCAGGATCCGTTCGTCCTGCTGCTGTTGCGGGGCCGAGGGGAGCGGCGGCTGCTGGACGAGCTCCAGGTGCGGATCGCGGTCAGGGCGGCGGGGCACGGCCCGTCGGACGCGGTGGACGCGCCCGCCGAGGAGACCGGGGAGCGGGCCGTGCGCGGGGTTTCGGCAGCGGAGGCCTACGCGGCGGCCGGCATCCTTCCGCCCCTGCCCCCGGTGCCGGTGCTTCCCGGCGAACCGGGCCCGGCGCCCTCCCTGGACACCGACACCGAACCCGAACCGGGCGTGGACCCCACGGCCCTGGAGATGCTGGCCGCGGACGGCGCGGTGCGGGCCCACCGGATGCTGGCCGAGGCTCTGTCGCCCCGTCACGGACAGCAGCCGGTCCCGCCCGGGCTCACGCCCGAGCAGGACGCGGTACGGCTGGCGGCCGAGGCCCGGCCCGAGCCGTGGATCGCGAACCGGCTGGCGACCGGCTCGGGCCGGCAGCGCGCCGGTCTGCCGGCAGCGGTGCGGGCGTGGCGGTACGGCGCCGCCGCCGCGCTCACCGTGCTCGACGAGGAGTGGGTACCCGACGCCGCCGCCCTCGCCCGTGCCAGGTCACGGCTCGCCGGGGCCTGGGAGGAGGACGAGGCACCCGGGCTGCGGTCCGAGCGCAACCGCTGGACGTCGGCGGACGGCACGGTGCAACTGCGCTACGGGCGGGACGGGCGCTGGTATCCGTACCGCAAGGAGAGCGGCCGCTGGACTCCGGTGGGGCCCTCCGACGAGGATCCGGCGGCGGCCTGGGCGGACGCGACGGCCCCCTCCGACGTCTGACACCTGCTCACCGGCGGCGGGCAGGAGCGCATCGCCCCTGCCCGCCGCCGCGTCGAGTCCCGGAGTTCAGCTCGGTGTCACCACGCGTTGAGGCGAGCGGCGGAACGTGACGGCCGTCAGATCGTCCGCTCCTCAGGAGGCCCCATGTCCGCGCGTGTCGTCCGTCGATCCCTTGCCGTCGGGCTGCCGCTCGCTCTGCTCGGCACGGTGGTGGTCGCGGGTACCGCAACCGGCGCTCAGGACCGGCACCCTCGTCCCGAGGGCACCGCGCGGGTCACCGCGAGCGCCCTGCTCGGGGACGTCCCGCTGGCCGGCTTCAGCAACGGGATGCTGCCCGGATCCGTCGAGGACGACCGCGGCGTGATGCTCGGGGGGATCGGCAGCGACATCTACCCGGCGGACCGCGAGGGCGAGTTCTGGACCGTCACGGACCGCGGACCGAACGGCCAGATCAAGGTCGACGGCACCAAGCGGCGTACCTTCCCCGTCCCCGGTTTCGACCCGGCGATCGTCAAGGTGCGGGTGAGCGGCAAGCGCGTGGAGGTGCTGCGGTCCATCCCGCTGACCACCCGTTCCGGTGCGCCCGTCAGCGGTCTGCCGAACCAGGCGGGACGGGACGAGGCCCCGTACTCCTACGACGCCAGGACGCCTCTCCCGTACGACCCGAACGGCCTGGACACGGAGGGCATCGTGCGCGCCGCGGACGGCTCGTTCTGGCTGGCCGACGAATACGGCCCGTCCCTGGTGCACGTCTCGGCACGCGGCCGGGTCCTGGCCCGCTACGTTCCGCAGGGCCTGCACCTCGAGGGCGCGGACTACCCCGTCGTGGAGGCACTGCCCGGCGTCCTGCTCCACCGGAAGACCAACCGCGGTTTCGAAGGCCTGGCACTGCTGCCGGGCGGCGATCTGGTGCTCGCCGTCCAGAGCCCCCTCTCGCTGCCCGACCAGGACGCGGGCGAGGCCTCGCGCAATGTGCGGCTGCTGCGCTTCTCCACGAAGAAGCGTGCGGTCACGGCGGAGTACGCGTACCGCTTCGACCCGGTGGGTGTCGTGGACCCGGGTGAGGACGACACGTCCGAGCTGAAGATCTCCTCGGTCGTCGCGGTCGGCGGCGACGACCTCCTGGTCGAGGAGCGCACCGACCGGGCGGCCCGTCTGCACCGGGTCACGCTCCCCCGCGGCGCCGGCATCCTGGGCTCCCGCTGGGACGTCGCGGCCGCCTCGCCCTCGTACGAGGAGCTGGTGGACCCCACGGCCGCGGGCGTCCCGGTCCTGCGCAAGAGTCTCGTCGTCGACCTGGGCACGGTGGCCGGCGTGCCCGGGAAGATCGAGGGCGTGGCGGTGACGGGCCGGGACACGCTCGCCCTCGTCAACGACAACGACTTCGGCATGACCGACGGTACGGGCGCCTTCGACGCGGACGGCCGGCTGGTCGACTCCGGGATCGAGACGTCCGTGACGTCGCTGAAGCTGCCGCGTCCGCTCACCCGCTGACCTCCCGCCGCCCTGCCGGGCCGCCGGATCCTCCCGTCCGGCGTCCCAACTCCCCGCCTCCTGAACCGATTTCGCGATCCTGCCGTCTTCCGTCACCCGCGCGGCACCCGTACGGTGGGGCGCGCACGTCGCTCGGCCGTACACCGGAGATCACCTTCCGGTATCCGGAGCGGGTGGCCCGGACGGGCGGGTTCCACGCGAACGAGGATCCACCGGCCGGCGCCCCGGGTCCGGGCAACTGAACCATCGCCCCCTCCTGTTACCCACCCCCACACCCCAGGAGAACGCATGGACCGCAGAAGGATCCTTCAGGGCGCCGCGGCGACGGCCGCGGCCGCGCTGATCCCCGCGTCCGTCCGCGCCACCGCGGCGACGGCCGGCGACACGGACTATCCGTCGGCCCACTGGGCACCTGCCTCGACCTCCAACTACACGGTCTCGACCAGGCCTTCGGCGTATCCGGTGCAGTACGTGATCATCCACGTCACCCAGGAGACGTTCTCGGACGCCGTGGCGATCTTCCAGAATCCGGCGAAACAGGTGTCGGCGCACTATGTGGTGCGCTCGGCGGACGGCTACATCGACCAGTGCGTGCGGGAGAAGAACATCGCCTGGCACGCGGGGAACTGGGACTACAACACGCGCAGCATCGGCATCGAGCACGAGGGCTACGTGGACCAGCCCGCCTACTTCACCGACGCCATGTACGAGAAGTCGGCCCTGCTGACCGCCTCGGTGTGCGACCGCTACGGCATCCCCAAGGACCGCGCGCACATCCTCGGACACGCGCAGGTACCGGGCACGGACCACACGGACCCGGGCCCCCTCTGGGACTGGGTCCGCTACATCCGTCTGGTCAACCTGCTGAGCGCGGCGTGACCCGCTGACGGGCCCTACGGGCTCCCCGGGGCCGCCGGCGACCCGGCCGGGCTGCGGACGAAGAGGACGCCCTCCACGTCGCCCTCGGGCGCGCCGTAGACATGGGGCGCGTCGGCCCGCCAGTGCGCACTGGCGCCGGGGCCGGCCGTCCTGGTGTCGTCCGGCGGGCCGACGACGGCGGTGCCCGTCAGCACCATCAGGCTCTCCCATGTGCCCGGGACGTGCGCCTGGGACTCCTGGACGGCTCCGGCGCGGATGCGGACGCGGAACACGTCGGTGACCGCGGCCTCGTCCTCGTGGCGTTCGAGCAGCACCGCGGTGACGGCACTCCCCGAGACGCCGGTGGGAGCCGGGCCCGGGCCGCCCGACGGCAGCGGGTCGCTCAATACGGCGCTGAGCGGCAGGCCGAGCGCGGTGGTGAGTGCGTACAACGTCTCCAGCGTGGGATTGCGCGTCCCGCTCTCCAGCTCCGAGAGCGTGCCCTTGCCCACGCGGGAACGCCGGGACAGCTCGGACAGTGAGAGGTCCCGCTCGGTCCGCAGCGCTCGCAGCCTGCGCCCCACGTCCTCGTTCAGACCCATCGGCCGTGCACCCGCTCCACCATTCTGGTTGACGGGCGTCGGCCCGCGTCTCTAGTGTTCCACATACAGAACGTTCCGTATATGGAACGAACGTCGGCACACGGGTCTTTCCGGCGTCCATCGGCGCGGCCGGACGGAGCACCCGGTCAGGCACAGCACAGGAAAGCGGCTCACTCATGACGGCGATCACCCGCATACGCTCGGCCGCTCCGCCCTCCGCCGTGGTCGCCGGGCTGATCGCCGTCATGGTCGGGGTGACCAGTTCGGCCGCGCTGGTCTTCACGGCCGCGCAGGCGGCGGGGGCGGACTCGCGCGAGATCTCCTCCTGGATGCTCGCGCTCGGCGTCGGCCTGGCCTGCACCTGTGTCGGGCTGTCCCTGCGTTACCGGGCCCCGGTGGTGACCGCGTGGTCGACGCCGGGGGCAGCGCTGCTCACCACCGGACTGAGCGGTGTGCCGATGGCTCAGGCGGTCGGCGCGTTCGTCTTCTCCGCGCTGCTCATCCTCGTGAGCGGGGTGACGGGCTGGTTCAGCCGCCTCATGGGCCGGATCCCGGTGCCGCTGGCGGCCGCGCTCCTCGCCGGGGTGCTGCTGCGGTTCGGCACGGGGCTGTTCAGCACGATGCACGGCGGGTTCGCCGTCGCGTTCCCCATGCTCGTCCTCTACCTGCTGGGCCGGCGCCTGCTGCCCCGGTACGCGGTACTGCTGGCACTCGCCGCGGGCGTCCTGGCCACCGTGTTCACCGGCGGCTGGCAGCTGGGCGAGGTCCGGCTCGCCCTGGCCACTCCCGTCTTCACCACGCCGGAGTTCGACTGGAAGGTCCTCGTCAGTGTCGGCGCTCCCCTGTTCGTCGTCACGATGGCCTCGCAGAACCTGCCCGGCGTCGCCGTGATCCGCGGGGCCGGCTACGAGGTGCCGGTGTCGCCCCTGATGACGTGGACCGGCGTGGCCAACGCCGTCCTGGCCCCGTTCGGTGCGTTCGGCCTCAATCTGGCCGCGATCACGGCCGCCATCTGTATGGGCGAGGAGGCGCATCCCGACCGGGACAGGCGCTTCCTCGCGGCGGTGTGGGCGGGCGTGTTCTACCTCTGTGTCGGCCTGCTCGGCGCGACCGTCGCCTCGCTCCTCACCGCGATGCCGCAGGAACTCGTCCTGGCGATCGCCGGGATCGGCCTGCTCGCCACCATCGAGGCCTCCCTGACGGCGGCTCTCGCCGACAAGGCGTCACGGGAAGCGGCCGTGGTGACCTTCCTCGCCACGGCCTCCGGCGTGACGCTGCTGGGGATCGGCTCCGCGTTCTGGGGTCTGCTGGCCGGCCTGGTCACCGGCGTCATCGCCTCGGCGGGCCGCCCGGGCCGCAAGGCCCCCGCGCCCGAGCCGCTGCCGGGCGAGGTCCGCGTGCCCTGAGGACCGTCGGGCCTCAGGCACTCCTGTCCCGTCCGTGGGACGGGGTTGCCCCGGACGGCAGGACCGGGGTGGGATGGTCCCCATGCAGAAAGCGGTTTCCCCCTTCGCCGAACCCTTGGCGTCCTTCGACCACCTCGACCACCGCTACCGCGGCGAGAACCCGGTCCGCACCCTCGGCCACCTCTTCCGCCCCGACCGCGGGCGGCTGGCACTCGCGGTCGTCATCTTCGTAGTGAAGCACAGCCCCATCTGGCTCCTTCCCCTGATCACCGCCACGGTCCTGGACGTGGTCGTCCAGCACGGCCCGGAATCCGGGCTGTGGAAGTCCACCGGCGTCCTGTTGTTCATCCTCGTCATCAACTACCCGCTCCATCAGTGGTACGTACGCTGCCTCGGTGGCAGCATCCGGCGCATGGGCACGACCCTGCGCTCCGCGCTGTGCCGCCGCATGCAGCAGCTGTCCATCGGCTATCACGCACGGGTCAGTTCGAGCGTCCTGCAGGCCAAGGTGGTCCGCGACGTGGAGTCGGTGGAGCAGATGATGCAGCAGAGCGCCGACATGGGGCTCGGTGCCGTCGTGACCCTGGTCGGCGGTCTCGTCGTCATCGGCGTGCGGGTGCCCGCCTTCCTGCCGGTCTTCCTGATCGTGGTGCCCGCGGCGGGTTTCCTCGTCATGAAGCTGCGCGCCCGGCTGCGCAGCCACAACGAGTCCTTCCGGCGCGAGGTCGAGCAGCTCTCCTCCCGCGTCGGCGAGATGACCACACTCATCCCCATCACGCGTGCCCACGGACTGGAGCGCACCGCGCTCGGCCGGGTCGACGGCTCGCTGCGACAGGTCTTCGCGGCCGGCCTGCGACTCGATGTGATCAACGGCCGCTTCGGATCCCTCGCCTGGGTCATCCTCAACACGCTCGGCGTGCTGTGCCTGACGGGATCCGCACTGGTGGCGTACCACGGCTGGATGCCCATCACCGCCGGTGACGTCGTGATGCTGAGCGCCTTCTTCACCGTGCTGACCGGCTCCGTGACCACGCTGCTGGGCCTGGCCCCCGTCCTCACCAAGGGCCTGGAATCGGTGCGTTCGGCCGGCGAGGTGCTCCAGGCGCCCGACCTCGAACACAACGCCGGCAAGGCGCAGGTCGAGCAGGTCAGCGGCCGGATCGACTTCGAGGACGTCGGCTTCGCCTACGAGGGCGCGGGCCCCGCGGTCGACGGGTTCACGCTCTCCGCGCGGCCGGGCGAGACCATCGCGCTGGTCGGCGCGTCGGGCGCGGGCAAGTCCACCGTCCTGAATCTCCTCATCGGCTTCATCCGGCCCACCTCGGGGCGCATCATGCTCGACGGCACCGACATGGCGGGCCTCGATCTGCGCAGCTACCGGCGGTTCCTCTCCGTGGTGCCGCAGGAATCGATCCTCTTCGAGGGCAGCATCCGCGAGAACGTGACGTACGGCATGGGCGACACGGACGAGGCCACACTGATACGCGCGCTGGCGGACGCCAACGCGCTGGAGTTCGTCAAGGACCTGCCGCTCGGCCTGGACACGGTCGTCGGCGAGCGGGGCGCACGCCTCTCGGGCGGCCAGAAGCAGCGGCTCGCCATCGCCCGGGCGCTGATCCGCGACCCCCGGGTGCTGGTGCTCGACGAGGCCACCTCCGCACTGGACAACCGCTCCGAGGCCCTCGTGCAGGAAGCCCTCTCGCGGCTCGTGCACGGCCGGACCGTCTTCGTCGTCGCCCACCGGCTCTCCACCATCCAGGGCGCCGACCGCATCGTGGTGATGGAGGGCGGCCGGATCGCGGAGGTGGGCACGCACGAGGAACTCATCAGCCGGGAAGGGGTGTACGCGAGTCTTCAGCCTGCCTGAGGGCTGTCCAGGGCCCCCCGCGGCGGCGCCCCGTGTCTCACCAGTCGTGGACGCTGCCGTCCCGGAGCCGGTTGACGGGGAGGTAGGCCCGCGCGTACGGATGCGCGGCCGCTCCCTCCTCGTCCAGTTCCACCCCGATGCCCGGCGCCTCGCCCGGGTGCAGGTAGCCGTCGGTGAAGGTGTACGCGTGCCGGAACACCTCCTCGGTCAGGGAGTTGTGGCCCGAGTACTCCTGGATGCCGAAGTTGTGGACGGCGAGATCGAGGTGGACGGCGGCGGCCATGCCGACCGGCGAGATGTCCTCCGGCCCGTGGATGGCACTCTTCACCTGGTACTGGGCGGCGAAGTCGAAGAGTTTGCGCAGCGGTGTGACCCCGCCGAAGTGGGTGACGGCGGAGCGCGCGTAGTCGATGAGCTGTTCGGTGATCAGCGTCTGGTAGTCGTACACGGTGTTGAAGACCTCGCCCACGGCCAGGGGCGTCGTGGTGTGGCGGCGGACCAGGCGCAGGGCCTCCTGGTTCTCGGCGGGGGTGCAGTCCTCCAGCCAGAACGGCCGGTAGGGCTCCAGGTCCTTGCCGAGCCGCGCGGCCTGGACCGGCGTGAGCCGGTGGTGGGCGTCGTGGAGCAGCGGCAGCTCGGCGCCGAACTCCGCACGCACCGCCTCGAAGACGGCTGGCGTGTGGCGCAGGTACGCGTCCGTGTCCCAGTCCTCCACCAGCGGGCGGGCCTGCTGGTGGGCGACCGGTGCGCCCGCGTCGTCCTGGCTGTACACCCCGTACACGGCCTTGAGCCCGGGGATGCCTGTCTGGATGCGGACGGCGGGGTACCCCTCGCTGAGCCTGGCCCGTACGGAGTCGAGGAGTTCGGGGATGTCGCGGCCGTTGGCGTGGCCGTAGGTGCCGACGCGTTCCCGGCTCGCTCCGCCCAGCAGCTGGTAGAGCGGCAGGCCGGCGGCCTTCGCCTTGATGTCCCACAGGGACACGTCCACGGCGGCGATCGCGGCCATGGTCACCGGCCCGCGCCGCCAGTACGCGCCGCGGTACAGGTACTGCCAGGTGTCCTCGATCCGGTGCGGGTCGAGGCCGGTGAGCAGGGGCGCCACGTGGTCGGTGAGGTAGCTGACGACTGCCAGCTCCCGGCCGTTCAGTGTGGCGTCACCGAGGCCGGTGAGGCCGTCGTCGGTCGTCAGCTTCAGGGTGACGAAGTTGCGTCCGGGGCTGGTGACGACGACCTTCGCGTCAACGATCTTCATGCGCTCTCTTTCGGGTGGGACGGGCGGACGCCAGGTGGTGCGCGTCGGCGTACCCAGGAAACCAGGCCCTTCCCCAGCGCGGCAGGAAGGGTCGCCGCTACCGCAGCGGGGCCGGGAACAGGGCCCGGCCGGCGGCCCGAAGGGCTGTCCCGGCCGCCGCCGGGACAGCCCCCTGGGACGGATCAGCGGCACTCCGTCCCGTTGAGGGTGAAGGGGGCCGGCGCACCGGCCGGCGCACCGGCGGCCTGGAATCCGAAGGAGACGGTGCCGCCGGGGGGAATCCCCGCGTTGTGGGCCGCGTTCTTCACCGTGACCCGGGAGCCGGTCTGGGCGGCGGTCGCGTTCCAGGCCTGGGTGAGCGTCTCGGCCCCGCCGAAGGCGAAGTCCAGCCGCCACCCGTCGACCAGGGCCGGCCCGGTGTTGCGGACCGTGACGTCGGCCGTGAATCCGCTGCCCCAGGACTGGCTGACCCGGTACGTGACCGCGCACGAGCCGGTCGGGGCGGGGGTCGTGGTCGGGTCAGGCGTCGGGCCGGGGGTCGTGGTCGGACCGGGCGTCGGGCCGGGGGTGGTGGTCGGATCGGGGTCGGGGGTGGGGTCCGGGTCCGTGCCGTCCGGCGCGCTCCCCCACTGGGGCGCCGCGCCCTCCAGCAGCACCATGTGCGGGGCGTCCACCGGCGTGGTGCCGGGGGTCGTGGCCGACGAGGGGTAGGACCAGTCGTCCGCCGGGTCCCAGGCCCCGGCCGAGGTGACCCTGAACTGCACCTCCTTGCGGTACGCGGACTGTCCGGCCGGTGCGATGTCCGTGCCCGAGCAGTCCACCGTCACGTAGTAGACGTCGCCCGCGTCATGCGTGGGGCCGGTCACCTCACCGCACTGGTTGTAGTTCGTGGTGACGCTGATCTGTCCGGGTGTGACGCCGGGTTCCAGGGTGAAGTAGTAGCGGACGGAGGCGTCGGTGAGGGCGCGCGCCGGCCACGCGGACCGGTTGACCACGTACGCCTTGATCTCGGTGAAGTTGCTGCCCGCCGCGTTGACCGACGCCTGGACGGACATCTCCGGACCGTCCGGCGTCTCCTGCCGCGGGAAGCCGGTGAGCGGGGCCCCGCCGTACTCCCCGTAGAGCCGGGCCAGCGCACCGGTGAAGGCCGCGTTGTAGTCGGTGGCGACCTCGTTGTTCACGTAGTTGGAACGGTCGTCGGTGTACGAGTCGTCCGCCGCGCCGGGCCCGCCGACCAGTGCCCCGTACAGCGTGTGCCGGCTCTCCACGGGGTTGTTCATCTGGTCGGTCCACGAACCGTGGGCGGTGCGGTGGTGCGGCTTGGCCGGCGGGTTGCTGCCGAAGCCGACCACGTAACTCGAGTGGCGCGGGTTGTCGCCGAGCGCGTAGTCGATCTGGCGGACGGCGAAGTCGTGGTAACGGGCCTTGCGGGTGCTGTCGCCGGTCAGCCAGTCGGAGTAACTCAACGCCACGAAGGCGGTGTTCGCCGCGTACCGCAGGGATCCCCAGCTGTCCAGCACGGCCTGGCCGCCCGGCGAGTAGGCCACGCGCTGTCCGTTGACGCCGACCGTCCACCAGTCGAGCCACCGGTTGGCGTCGTCGACGTACTTCTGCTTCCCCGTCAGCTGCGCGAGCAGCACGTACGACCCGTAGGAACTGTCGTCCCAGGAGAGCGTCCAGCGGTAGGACCGCGTGGTGCTCTGCGGTTCGGTCGAGAGGTCGTCGTAGTACGACTCGGCCTTGGTGAGGTACGAGGCGTCACCGGTGGCCTTGTAGAGCCAGATCGCCCCCCAGACCAGCTCGTCGTGGTACCCGCTCCAGGAGTTGTAGTACGCCTGCGCGTCGGTGATGCAGTCGCTGTACTTCCCGCGGTAGACGTCGGCGAAGGTGTACAGCTGCTTCGCGTGGGTGATCAGCTTCGCCGCGTACGCCGGGTCGCTGTCGGCGAACACCATCGACGAGGAGGCCAGGGCCGCGGCCGTCTGACCGGCCAGGTCGGTGCCGGGGCAGGAGGCGTCGATCTTGTAGGCGGGCCGCTTCATCGGCATCACCTCGGCCGGTCCCCACCACTTGTGGTCGTCCCCGCCGTTGCCCACCTGCCCGTACAGGACGTTGGGCGACGGGTGCGCCTTGAGGAAGTAGTCGTCGACGAAGCGGAGGTTGTCGCGCAGGTGGACAAGCTGGCCGGAGGCCGCGTAGGCGTCCTCCTCGACACCGCCCCAGGCGAGCATGGTGGCGGAGAAGGCCATCGGCAGGCCGAACTTGACGTGGTCACCGGCGTCGTACCAGCCACCGGTGAGATCCAGACCGACGTCCTTGCCGTCGTCGAGGGCGGAATCACCGCGCCAGCCGACCCGGTTGGTGCCGGGGAGCGTGCCCGACTGCTGCGCCTCGTAGAACAGCACCGACTTCTGCAGGGCCTCGCCGTAGTCGAAGGCGGGCGTGGCGGCCGCGTTGCCGGACAGCGGGAGCAGCAGGCCGGCGCCGAGGGCGAGTGCCAGGGCGATCGCGCCGGGGCGGCGGGGCCGATGAGCAGGGGGGCCGGCACCGGCCCCTCGGAGCCGTCTTCGCAGGGTGGCGAGAGTGAGCGAGCGCAACGGAACAGTCCCTTCCGTACGTCGGTGGGGGGCGCGGATCCGCGACCGGCGTGGGAGCGCTCCCATAGCGCTGCCCATGAAGCCAGCCGACGAGGGAGCCTGTCAACGGTTCTGACAGGAACACTTCAGCACGGGCACCCCTGGCACCCCGCCGAGGCGGCAGGGGACGCACGTCGGGGTTGTCGGCACGGCGGCAGGGCCGCGCGTGCGGGGTCAGGCCTCGGCGGTGTCGCCGGCGTCCGCGGGGGGTGCTTCGGTGAGCGCGAACCACGCCGTCTTGCCCTCGGGTTCGGGGCGCACACCCCACTGGTCGGCCAGGATGTCCAGCAGCATCAGTCCGCGGCCCGACGAGGCGAGTTCACCGGGTGTGCGCTGGTGGGGCAGTTCGTCGCCGCGGTCCATGACCTCGACGAGCAACCGGCGACGGCCGGTCTCGCCGGTGACGTAGGCGTTGAGCGCGCCGTCCTGGTCGGTGTGGACGAGTACGTTGCCGAGGAGTTCGGTCGCCAGGAGCACGGCGGTGTCCACCTGGTCCGGCCGCGCCCAGTCGTGCAGCAGCGCCTTGAGCTCGGCCCTGGCCTCGGCGAGACCCTGGCCCTGGTCCTGGCCCACGGTCAGCATCAGCCGGCGTCTGGCCACCTCTGCCCGCGCCGGTCCGGGGTCCCGGCGCAGGAGCAGGAGGGCGATGTCGTCGCCGTCCCGGACGATGTCGTCCTCCAGGGCCCCTGGTTCCAGGCTGAGCACGGCCGACATGAGCCGGTCGGCCATTGCCTCGAGGTCGTCGACGGGGCCGGGCGAGAACGCGT
The DNA here is from genome assembly GCF_040630435.1 of Streptomyces sp. NPDC005803. Taxonomy (NCBI): domain Bacteria; kingdom Bacillati; phylum Actinomycetota; class Actinomycetes; order Kitasatosporales; family Streptomycetaceae; genus Streptomyces; species Streptomyces sp. NPDC005803. Next base: position 286,524 of record NZ_JBEXXO010000002.1, read on the forward strand.
CGCGCACCCGGACCCAGCCGCTGTACATGTCGCGGCCGCCGTTCTCGATCAGCCCGTCCGTGCACAGCATCAGGACCTCGTCGTCGTGCAGGCGCACGATGTCGACGGGGTAGTCCTCCTCGCCCGGCATCAGGCCCAGCGGCAGGCCGCCGCTGATGTGCTTGATCAGGCAGGTGCCGTCCGGCGTGCGCAGGACCGGGTGCGGATGACCCGCCCGTGCGATGTGCAGGTCGCCGGTGGACGGGTCGGCCTCGATGTAGAGGCAGGTGGCGAACCTGTCCTCGTCGAGGGTGGTGAGGAAACGGGAGGCCCGGGCCAGTACGGCGTCCGGGCCGTGCCCCTCCGCGGCGTAGGCGTGTACGGCGGTGCGCAGCTGGGCCATCAGCCCCGCGGCGTGCACATCGTGTCCCTGCACGTCGCCGATGACCAGGGCCAGCCGGCCGTTGGGCAGGTCGATGCTGTCGTACCAGTCGCCGCCGACCATGAGACCTCCCCCGGTCGGGACGTAGCGCGTCGCCACGCTCAGTCCGGTCAGGGCAGGGCCGTCCGTGCGCATGCTGAGCCGCAGGCCGCGGGAGAGCTCCAGCTCGGCTCTGCTGACCCTGGCGCGTTCCAGCACCTGGGCGATCATCCGTCCGGTCGTGGTCAGCAGGGAGCGCTCGGGGGCGGTGAACTCCATGGGTTCGCGGAAGGCGGCCAGCCACACTCCGGTGATCCGTCCGGCGGTCACCAGGGGGAGGAAGGCCCACGCCTCGCGGTTCTTGCCGGCGGACATGTGCCAGGTCGCCGGGAAGCGGCGGCGGTACTCCTGCGGGGAGGCGAGGTAGACGGCCCGCCCGGTTCTGGCCACCTCGGCGGCCGGGTAGCCGGCCGTCATCGGCATGCGGAAGCCCCGGTCGGCTCCCCCGGGCCGGAATCCGTACTGCCCGAGGACGTTCAGCATTCCCTCGCCGCTGCCGAACACGCACTGGCCGTCCAGCGGGAAGTCGGGGGCGTACAGCGCGCCCACCAGCTTCAGCGCCTCGTCGAGCGAGTCCGCCGCGGCGACGGCGTGCCCCGCGGCGAGCAGCAGGGAGTCACGGCGTCGTGCGGCCTCCTGCGCCGTCCCGTCGCCCGGGGCCTGCCGGTCCGGTGGGCCGGGGCGGGGCGCCGCCATGCGGTTCAGGGCGTCGATCTGGTCCAGCTCGGCCTCGAACCCGTCCGGTGGCGGCTCATGCCGTTCACCACCCATCGGCTTCCCTTCGTCCCGATGTCGTCGCGCGACTGTTCGTTCCATGCTCCGACGGGAGAGCCGGGTCCGCAGTACGAGACGTCGTGACGGCGGGGCACAGGGTGCGGAGCCGCGCGCCTGACGCGGGAGGCCGGGGGCCGACGCGGAGGGCGTGCGGCCGGCGGGGCGCCTGGGAGGCACCGGGGGCGGGTCCGGAGCCGCGGGACCACGGCCTCGTCCCCGGGGCGGCGCCGCAGCGGCGCTACCGGTAAGCCGCCGCCCTGCGCACGTCGCTGAAGTCGATGGCCCGGTCGGCCTCGCGCAGCGTCTCCTCAGCCACCCGGCGTACCTCGGCCGGCACATCCCCGTGTTCTTCCACGAGTCCGGCGTAGATCGGTGCCTCGGTACTGTCGGTGAAACTCACGTCGCACTGCCTCAATCGGTTGGGTATGCCATCGTCCGGCCGGAAACAGGGGCCGATTCTACGTGGTCCGTCCATGGCGCCGCAGAGGGCTCCAAGGAATGGGCGTCCGCCCGGCCGACCTGCGCGTTTGTCGCGGAATGCGCTCTTCGACCGCCGATCGGGGCGCCCTTCGGGGGAAAACGGTTGACCTCAAGTCCGCTTGAGCTCATAGCGTTCTCCCTGCGCCCCGGTCCGTGTCCGGTCAGTCCGTGTCCGGTCACCGGGAGCCACACAGGCTTTCTCGTGTCCCGGAGGCACCGCATGAGTATGGAAGTAACCGCTTGGTCATCGCTGCACAGCGCGATGAACGCCCAACAGGACCGCAGACCGTTCTCGCGGGCCACCGTGCGCCGGATCGCCTCCTTCGCACGGCCGCGCCGCCGGGAGCTCTACCGTTACCTGCTGCTGAGCGTCGTGATGGCTCTGCTGGCGGTGGCCACCCCGGTGCTGGCCGGCCGGGTGGTCAACGCGATCGTCCAGGGCAAGGAGGGCGGCACCGTCACCCGGCTCGCGCTGCTGATCGCCGTGATCGCCGTGGCCGAGGCGGGCCTCGGTCTGCTGACGCGTCTGCTGTCGGCCACGCTCGGCGAGGGCCTGATCCTGGACCTGCGCACGGCCGTCTTCGACCATGTCCAGCGGATGCCGGTCGCCTTCTTCACCCGGACCCGCACCGGCGCCCTGGTGAGCCGGCTCAACAACGACGTGATCGGGGCGCAGCGGGCGTTCAGCAACACCCTGTCCGGGGTGGTGTCCAATCTGGTGACCCTGCTGCTGACCCTCACGGTGATGCTGACCATCTCGTGGCAGATCACCTTGCTCGCGCTCGTCCTGCTGCCGGTCTTCGTCGTCCCCGCTCGCCGGATGGGCTCCCGCATGGCGCGGCTGCAGCGTGAGGCGGCCGCGCACAACGCCGCCATGGGCACGCAGATGACGGAGCGCTTCTCCGCCCCCGGGGCGACACTCGTCAAGCTCTTCGGCCGGCCCGACGACGAGTCCGCCGAGTTCGCCGCCCGAGCGAGCCGGGTCCGCGACATCGGCGTCCGTACGGCCATGGCGCAGTCCACGTTCATCACGGCACTCACCCTGGTCTCCGCGCTGGCCCTGGCGCTCGTCTACGGACTCGGCGGCTACTACGCGCTGCGCGGCAGCCTGGAGGCGGGCGCCGTCGTGTCCCTGGCCCTGCTGCTGACCCGCCTCTACGCCCCGCTGACGGCACTGGCCGGTGCCCGGGTCGAGGTCATGAGCGCGCTGGTGAGCTTCGAGCGGGTCTTCGAGATCCTCGATCTGAAGCCCCTGATCGACGAGAAGCCGGATGCGCGCAGGGTGCCGGAGGGGCCGGTGTCCGTGGAGTTCGACGGGGTGTCGTTCGGGTATCCGTCGGCTGACAAGGTCTCGCTCGCCTCGCTCGAAGAGGTCGCGACGCTCGACTCCCGCGGTGGCACGGAGGTCCTGCACGAGGTCTCCTTCCGGGCCGAGCCCGGCCGGATGGTCGCCCTGGTCGGCTCGTCCGGCGCCGGCAAGTCGACGATCGCGCAGTTGCTGCCCCGGCTCTACGACGCCGATTCCGGCGCCGTACGGCTCGGGGGCGTCGACGTGCGCGATCTGACCGCCGAGTCGATCCGCGAGACGCTCGGGATGGTCACGCAGGACGGGCACCTCTTCCACGAGTCGGTCCGCGCCAACCTCACCCTGGCCAGGCCCGGGGCGACCGAGGAGGAGATCTGGGACGCGCTGCGGCGCTCCCGGCTCGACGGGCTGGTCGCCTCGCTGCCCGACGGGCTCGACACGGTGGTGGGCGAACGGGGATACCGGCTCTCGGGCGGTGAGCGCCAACGGCTGACGATCGCCCGGCTGCTGCTGGCCCGCCAGCGCGTGGTCATCCTCGACGAGGCGACCGCGCACCTCGACTCGACGTCGGAGGCCGCGGTGCAGGAGGCCCTGGCCGAGGCGCTGGAGGGTCGCACCGCCGTGGTGATCGCGCACCGGCTGTCGACCGTGCGCGCGGCCGACCTGATCCTCGTCGTCGAGGAGGGCCGGGTGGTCGAGCGCGGGACCCACACCGAGTTGCTGGCCGCGGGCGGACGGTACGAGGAGCTGTACCGGACGCAGTTCGAGTCCCCGGAGGGCGAGCAGCCGCAGGGGGCCCACGCGGAGACCGTCTGACCCGGGGCCGGTCCGTGCCCCGCGCGAAGAGATGCCCCCGGTCCGTGCGAACCGGGGGCGTGCGTGCGGTGGCGCGGGCCGTGCCGGCCTCAGTCGGTCTGGGTCTCCTCGGAGGTGACGGCGCCGGTGGCCGCGTCGACGTCCACCGTGGTCTTGTTCCAGTTCTTGTCGACGACGTCCACGGACCAGACGAGGACGTTCTTGTCGTTGTCGTCCAGGTCCAGGGACGTGACCGTGCCCTTCTTCTTGGCCGTGGCCGCCTTCGCCGCCTGCTGCGGGGTCTGCTTGGCCTGGGTGACCTGGTCGGCCGTGCGGCTCTTCTCCCCGGCGTCCTGGTCGGTGACCTCGGTGGACTTGATCACCTTGCCGGAGACGGCGTCGATGCGCACGGTGTGCTCGGTCCCGTCCTTCGCCGCGACGGTCGCGACCCATTCCGGGCCGGTGGCGGCCGGCGAGGCGCTCCCGGTGGGAGAGGCGGCGGTGGCCGTCGGGGAGGGGCTCGCGGTCCCGGTGGGCGAGGCGGTCCCGGTGGGCGACGCGGTCCCGGTGGGCGAGGCGGTCGCGGTGGGCGACGCGCTCTCCCGGTCGGTGTCGTCGTCCGACGCCCCCGGGCCCCGCAGGTCGAGCTCGATCACCTTGCCGCCGCTGACGGCGCCCTCGGCCGTCGTGACCGCCTTGTCGAAGGTGATCTTGGTGGAGTCGAGGAGTGTCTTGCGGTCCTTCTGGTCCTTGGTCAGCGCGGCGGTCGCCGAAGCGCTCGGACTGTTCGTGGGCGTGGTGGTCCGCTCCGGGACGGCACGCGCGGCTTCCGAGGTGGCCGTGTCCGTCGAGGTGTCGCCGCTGTCCTGGCCGCAGCCCGTGAGCAGGGCCGCGGCCAGGAGGACGCCGGCGGCGCCGACGGCGCGCAGACGCTGGGTACGGAGGAATCCGGTGGTCTTCGGTGGGGAGTCACATGTCATGCCCGCATGCCTAACCGCACGGCCGGTCCGGCATGACGTACCCGTGCCCGGAGTCACCCGATCACCGGAGAACCCGGCTCAGGCCTGCGCGTCCTCGGGGATGCTCACCAGCCACCGGGTCTCGCGGCGGGGCCTCAGGTACAGAGCCCAGTAGAGCGTGGCGACCGCGGTGATCCCGCCGGTCCAGAGCAGGTACTCGGTCTCCTGCTGGGTCAGGATGTAGGCGAGGACCAGGATCAGCAGCACCGGGATCACGGGCCAGAGCGGCATGCGCCAGGCGGGCGCGTCGCGGTGGGAGCCTCGTCGGCAGAGCAGCGCCGCGACGGCCACGAGCAGGTACATGGCGGTGACGGAGACGCCGGTGACGCCGTACAGCGTGTCGAGGTTGACGAAGCAGAGCGCCGCTCCCGGGACGCCGACGACGAGTGTGGCCACCCACGGCGAGCCGAACCGGCCGAGCCGCGACAGGGCGGCGTTGACCGGCGCGGGCCACGCCTTGTCGCGGGCGGAGGCGAAGAGCACCCGGGAGTTCTGGATGACCATGACGATGCCGGCGTTGATGATGGCGAGCGCGACGCAGAGGCTGACGAACGTGCCGACGGCCGAGTTGGACCACGCCTCGACCATGCCGCTGAGGTCGCCGGAGGTCAGCGCCGCCAGGTCGGGCGCGCCCAGGGTGATGGCGACGACGGGAACGAGGATGACGGCCGTCGATATCGCGAGCGTGGCGAGGACCGTGCGGGCCACGTTGCGCCGGGGGTCCTCGAGCTCCTCCGAGAGGTAGACGGCCGTGGAGAAGCCCTGGGTGATGAAGAGGGCGATGGCGAGCCCGGAGACGACCATCATGGCGGTGACGGTCGAGTTGCTGCCGCCCGGCGCGGCGACGGTGCCGTGCACGAGCGCGGAGGCGCCCCGCTCGGAGTGGGCGAACCCGAGGACGGCCACGACGCCGGCGGCGATCACTTCCAGCACCAGGAAGATGCCGGTGATCCACGCGTTCGCGCGCAGGTCGAGGAGGCCCGCGAGGGTCGCCAGCACCATGACGCCGGCCCCGGCGAGGGAGGCGGGGATGTGCACGAGGGGCGCGAGGTAGTCGGCGGTCCCCATGGCGATGACCGGGGGCACGATCATGACGACGAGCAGGGAGAGCACGAAGACCAGCCAGCCCGCGAGCCGGCCCGCCATCGTCGACACCATGGCGTACTCGCCGCCGGCGCTGGGGATCAGGGTGCCCAGCTCCGAGTAGCAGAAGGCCACCGCGATACAGAGCAGCGAGCCGATGGCGATGGTGAGCGCGGTGTACGTACCGAGGCTGGAGAACAGGTCCGGCACCACCACGAAGAGGGTGGAGGCGGGAGTCACGCAGGAGAGCGTGAGCAGGGTCCCCCCGACGACGCCGATGGAACGCTTGAGCTTCTGCGGGGTGGGTCCGGTCGCGGGGGCGAGTGCCTGTGGAGCGCTGAGCGTGTCGGTCATCGAGTCGGGTTCCGATCAACAGGTGCGGTGTCTGAGCGCGGGAGCGGTATCGCCTCCGGACGAGGTGTGAGGAATGGTTCCGGTGCTCCCAGCGCGTCATGCAATACCGACGCCTTCCGCTGGTCAATAGCTGTTTTCCTTCGGAATTCGTCGCCCGGAGATCACTGATCAACGGTTTGCCGTCAAGATCGGGTCAGGGCAACGGGATCGGCCGCTGCGGGAACCGCAGTGCGGGCGCTCGAAAATTTTCGTTCAAATCCACCCGCGGTTCGCCGTCGGGCCCCACCGTCCCGCCCCTCGGGACCGCGCGGTCCCGGGGCGTGCCGTCCGTGGGTCGCGATACGCCGGCTTTGGTGCGAGCCTTGTTGCATGACCTGGGCGTCCTGGACGACACGCGGAGTTTACTCGGGGCACGGCGGCGTGCTCACCGAGGAGGTCGGGCCGCTGTCCGGCGACCTGACCGTCCACACCACTTGGGCCGAGGGCACGGCGCAGATCACCGTGCAGTACACCGACGCGGCCGACTGGTTCACGATGGCGGGAAGTCCCGTCCCCTGTCCGACGGAGAAGGCCAGCCGTACGCTGCACGAAGCCGTGGTGGAAGCGGTCCGGCGGGGCAAGGCGGCGACGGTTCCGGCCGCACTGCCCGGGCCGGAGCACGCGGCCGGGGAAGTCGCCACCGAGTAGACCCGTGTCCACGCGCATGCCTCGGTGCGCGTACGCGATGGCGTGCGCGCACCGAGGCGTGAGGGCGGCCCGGGTCAGCCGGCCTTCTTCACGAACTCCGTCGTGTAGGTCTTGGAGAGGTCCACGTCGGCGTTCTTCAGGTTGGGGTTGAAGGCCTTGAGGACCCGCTCGACGGTGGCGGGCCCGTCCGGGGGCATCACGCCGTCCGTGGTGAACATGGGCAGGGTGCTCTTGATGGACTGTGCGTAGAGAGCGGCGCCGCCCCCCTGTGCGTAGTCGGCGGGCATCTTCGCGGCGATCTCGTCCGCGCTGTGGGTGGACATCCATTTCAGGGTCTTCACGAAGGCGTTGGCCAACTTCTGCACGGTCTTCTTGTGGCTGTCGACCCACTCGGTCTGCATGTAGAGGCTCGACGAGGGGTAGAGCCCGCCGAGCGCCTCCTTGGAGCCCTCCGGGGTCCGCATGTCGATGAGGATGCTGCCGAGCTTCTTGTCCAGGATGGTGGCCACGGTCGGATCGGTGGTCATCCCTCCCTGGATGGAACCCTGCTGGAGCGCGGAGATGAAGGTCTGCCCGGCTCCGACCGCCACGGGAGTGAACTCGCTGGTCTTCACGCCGTTGTGCACGGCGAGGTACTTCGTCAGGAAGTCGGTGGACGAGCCGAGACCGGTCACGCCGAGCTTCCTGCCCTTGAAGTCCTCGGCCGACGTGATGTCGCCCGCTGCCTGGCTGGAGACGATCTCGACCTCGCCGGGCGCCTGGGAGAACTGGACCACGGACTCGACCTGCTTGCCCTTCACCTGGAGGTCGAGGGTGTGGTCGTAGAAGCCCACGGTGCCCTGGACGTCTCCGGAGACCAGGGCGGTCTCGGCCTGGACGCCGGCGGGCTCGGTCAGCAGCTGGACCGACACCTCCTCGTCCTTGAAGTAGCCCAGACGCTCGGTGAGCATCGCGGGCAGGTAGATGACCTTGTCCAAGCCGCCCACCATGATCTTGACCTTGTCGTTCTTGTCACCGGACGCGGAGGTGGAATCGCCTCCGCAACCGGTCAGGCTCGCTGCGGCGAGCACTCCGGCGACGGCGAGTGCCGGGATCCGGGGGGACATACGCATCTGGTTCACGTCCTTGTGAAGTGGTTTCGCTGAGGGGAGGAGCGGAAGAGCGGTCCCGTGCGGGTCAGCGGGCGGTGTCCGCGTCGGCCGGCTTCCAGCGGAAGAGCTGCTTCTCCAGGAAGGTGAGCAGCCCTTCGGCGAGCAGGGCGACGATCGCGAGGATGACCATCGCCGCGTAGACGCCGGCCGAGTTGAAGGTGCCCTGGGAGGCGGCGACCAGCAGGCCCAGCCCCTTGGTCGCGCCGATGTACTCACCGACGATCGCGCCGATCAGGGCGAACCCGAAGCTGACGTGCAGGCTGGTGAAGATCCACGAGGTGGCCGACGGGACGACCACCTGAAGGGTCACCTGGCGGTTACTGGCGCCCAGGATGCGGGAGTTGGCGACGAGGTTGCGGTCGACCTCCCTCGCGCCCTGGAAGGCGTTGAAGAACACGGGGAAGAACACCAGGACCACGGCCGAGGCGACCTTGGACGCCGGGCCGAGGCCGAACCAGATCAGGAAGATCGGGGCGAGGACGATCCGGGGCAGCGCGTTGAGCACCTTGATGTACGGGCCGAGCACGTCGGCGGCGAAGCGGACGCGGCCGAGCGCGATGCCCAGGAGAACACCGGCGACGACCCCGATGACCCAGCCGAGCAGCGCCTCGTAGAGGGTGTACCAGATCTGTTCCCACAGCGAGCCCTGGGCGGTGCCGTCGGTCACCCAGATGCGGATCTGGTCCCAGATCTTCGAGGGCATCGAGAAGTTGAACGGATCGATGACGGCGGTCCTTGCCAGCCACTCCCAGAGCCCGACGACCGCGACCAGCACGGCGATCCGGCTGCCCAGCACGAGCATCCGGCGGTTACGGGCCGCCCGGGCCCGGGCGGCGGTCCGTCCGGTGGCGGTGACGGTCGTCTTCACGGTGGCGGTCTCAGGCGGCATCCGCGGCACCCCTCTCGCGCGTGATGCGGACCTCTTCGCCCAGGGAGGCCCAGATCTCGCGGTAGATGTCCAGGAACCTCGGTTCCAGCCGCACCTGTTCGACCTTGCGCGGGCGCGGCAGCCCGATCTCGAAGACCTCCTTGACGGTGGCCGGGCCCGCGGTCATCACGACGACCTTGTCGGCCAGGGCGATGGATTCCTCCAGGTCATGGGTGACGAAGACGACGGAGGCGCCCGTGCCCGCCCACAGCTCCAGCAGTTCGTCGGACATGAGGGCCCGGGTCTGCACGTCGAGCGCCGAGAACGGCTCGTCCATCAGCAGGATCTCCGGGTCGTTGACGAACGTGGCCGCCAGGGCGACCCGTTTGCGCTGCCCGCCGGAGAGCTGGTGCGGATAGCGGTCCTCGAACGAGGTCAGGCCGACCCTGGCCAGCCACGCCCGGGCGCGTTCCTTCGCCTCGGCCTTCGGCACGCCCCGGAAGCGGGGCCCGGCCATCACGTTCGACAGGACGGTCCGCCAGGGGAAGACCGCGTCCTGCTGGAAGACGAAGCCGACCTTGTCGCCGATGCCGCGCACCGGCCGGCCGGCCACCAGCACCTCCCCTTCGGTGGGCTCCTCCAGCCCGCTGATCAGGGTCAGGGTGGTCGACTTGCCGCATCCGGTCGGTCCGACCACGGCGACGAACTCGCCCCTGCCGATCGTCAGGTCCAGATCCCGTACGGCGGTGTGGAGCGCCCCCGAGGGAGTCCGGAACGCTTTGCTCGCCCCCCGCAGCTCGATGGCGGGGCTCGTTTCGCTGTTCATGGGGCGGGACGCTAGGGGCGGCCCGGCGCGGGCGGGAGCCTTGCGCCCACAACCGCGGGTTGTGCCCGTAACCCGTGGTTGTGCCCATTGTGCTCACGCCCGTACAACGAAGCGGGGACGGGGGCTAGGCAGCGGGGTCGGGTGCGATTACGTTGCGTGCACACGGAACGAATCGGAACACCGGATTCGAGGGCGGCGAACGGGCAGAGGGGCGACGGCATGCGGATCCACTGGCCCCGTCGTGTCTTCGCCCAGGTCCTGCTGACCCAGGTGGTCATCACCGCGGGCGTGGTCATGCTCGTCACCGGACTCTTCCTGGCCCCCCTCAGCCACGAGCTGGACGACCAGGCGATGCGCCGTGCCCTGTCCATCGCCCAGACCACCGCCGCCGAACCCGGGCTGGTGGACAAACTGCTGAGCTCCGAGCCCAGTCCGTCCGGACCCGTGCAGGCCGAGGCGGAGCAGATCCGGCGGGCCACCGGGGCGCTGTACATCGTGGTGATGGACACCCGGGGGGTGCGCTGGTCGCACACCGAGGCCGACCGGATCAGCCGGCATGTGTCGACCGACCCGAGCACGGCGCTGTCCGGCCGCGAGATCATGCAGATCGACAGCGGCACCCTGGGCCGCTCGGCCCGCGCCAAGGTCCCGCTGCGCGACCGGCACGGCACGGTCGTCGGGGCCGTCTCGGTGGGCATCGCGTACAAGAGCGTCCGGCAGGGGCTGCTGGGCACCATTCCGGCTCTCCTGCAGTACGCGGGCGCCGCACTGGCCGCCGGGGTACTGGCGGCCCTCGCCGTCTCCCGTCGCCTGCAGCGCAACACCCACGGTCTCGCCTTCGCCGACATCTCCTCACTCTTGGACGAGCGCGAGGCCATGCTGCACAGCATCCGTGAGGCCGTGCTGGCGCTGGACGCCCGCGGCCGGATCCGGCTGCTCAACGACGAGGCGCAGCGGCTGCTGGACCTCACCCCGGAGGCGGTGGGCCGGCCCCTGGCCGAGGTGCTGGCGCCGGGCCGTACGGCGGAGGTGCTGGCGGGCAGGGTGGACGGTGCGAATCTCCTCACGGTCTGCCGGGGGCGGGTGCTGATCGCCAATCGCATGCCGACCGGAGACGGAGGTGCGGTCGTGACGCTGCGCGACCGCACCGAGCTCGAACTCCTGGGCCGTGAACTGGACTCCACGCACGGTCTGCTCGACGCGCTCCGGGCCCAGGACCACGAGCACGCCAACCGTCTGCACACGTTGCTGGGGCTGCTGGAGCTCGGCCGCCACGAGGCCGCGGTGGAGTTCGTCACCGAGGTGGCGGACGGGCGCCGGGCCTCGGCCGAGCAGGTCGCCGAGCGCGTGAGCGACCCGCTGCTGTCGGCCCTGCTGGTGGGCAAGTCGTCCGTCGCCGCCGAACGCGGCGCGTCGCTGCGCATCTCCCCCGCCACCCGGCTGCCCGATGTCGTGGTGGACCCGCGCGATCTGGTGACGGTCCTGGGCAACCTCATCGACAACGCCCTGGACGTCGCCACGCTGGTCGAGGTGGAGCTCCTCGCCGAAGGCGCCGACGCGGTGCTGCGGGTCAGCGACAACGGCCCAGGGGTGCCGGTCGCGATGCGGGAACAGGTCTTCACGGAGGGCTGGTCCACCAAGGAGTCCCCCTCCCACCGGGAGCGGGGCCTCGGACTGGCGCTGGTGCGCCGCCTCGCCGAGCGCTACGGCGGGGTGGCCCGGATCACGGCGAGGGCCGGGGGCGGGGCGGTCTTCACCGTCGTCCTGCCCGAGGCACTCGCCGTACGGCGGTTGAGCGAAGTGGGAGAGTCGCAGTGATCGACGTTCTGGTGGTGGACGACGACTTCCGCGTGGCGGAGATCAACGCGGCGTACGTGGCCAAGGTGCCCGGGTTCCGCGTCGTCACGCGCGCGCACACGGCCGCGCAGGCCCTGTCCGTTCTGGACCGCGACCACGTGGACCTGATCCTGCTCGATCACTATCTGCCGGACCGGACGGGCCTGACGCTCGTGCGGGAGCTGCGCCGGCTCGGCCACCCGGCCGACGTCATCATGGTGACGGCCGCCCGCGATGTCGTGACCGTGCGGACGGCGATGCGGTACGGGGCGCTGCAGTATCTGGTCAAACCGTTCAGCTTCGCCGGTCTGCGTTCCAAGCTGGAGAGTTACGCGACGCTGCGCCGCACGCTGGAGGGTGTGGAGAGCCGCCGGGGCGAGGCCGGCCAGGAGCAGGTCGACCAGATCTTCGGGGCCTTGCGCACCCCGGACTCCATGCCGGGATCGGGCCTGCCCAAGGGGCATTCGGCGCCCACCGCCGACGTGATCCGCCAGGTGCTGTCGGCGGCTGCCGAACCCCTGTCCGCGCACGAGGTGGCGGCCAGGGCCGGCCTGAGCCGGTCGACCGCCCATCGCTATCTCAAGTACCTGGAGGGCGCGGGCCGGATCAGCCTCAGCCTGAAGTACGGCGACACCGGCCGGCCCGAACACCGTTACGCCTGGGCGGCGGGTGGCTGAGCGCCGCGCGGCTCCCCTCGGAGCCACCGTGTGCCGTGGACCGCCACGTGGCGTGGCGGACGCGGACGTACACCGTACGGTCGGGAGAGACGGTGAAGGGGGGCCCGCTCGTCGCCGTACGGGCGTTCCCTCAACGCCGCCCGCCGGTACGGCGGTCCAGCATCTCGCGCCTGATGGCGGCGGCCGTGGTCCTGGCCCGGTCCGGGGCGGCCCTGTGGCCGGCCTGGGCCGGCACGAAGCGGTGCTTCGGGTCTGCGCAGCGCGGACATGGGGAGTCGGTGGTGATCAGCCGTCCGTCCTCGCACCGCGGCTCGGCGCAGAGCGGCGGCCGGAGCAGTTGTTCGGCGATCTCCAAGGGCTGTCGGCGGCGCCCTTCCTCGTCCTTCTCCTGCAGCGTGTGGGACCACCGTGCGTTCCACCGCCGCTCGACCCGGTCCAGGAGTTGGCCGGGGGTGCGCCGGCCCAGTTCCCGCCGGATCAGTGCGACCAGTTCGTTCGGGTAGCGGCCGCGGAACTCCCGTACGAGCTGCGGCGGCAGCGCCTGGAGAAGGTAGCCGACCGGATCGGCCGCCGGCCGCTGCCGGCGCGAACACCGGCAGTCGCCGTCGGAGGCGACAGGCGTCCCGCAACGGCCGCACAGTCCGCGGCAGTCGCCGCAGAGCCCGTGGTCGAGCCCCTCCAGGTGCGGGGCGGGTGCCCGGCCGCACTCGCGGCAGCAGGAAGCGCAGAGTCCGCACAGGCGTTCGCTGCCGACGACGGTCGCCCAGGGACGCTGCTGGCACCGGCAGCAGCGGCCGCTGTTGCAGTGTTCGTGATGGACCGCACCCGGATCGCGTCCGGGACGAGGAAATGACATGGCTGCGCTCTCCGGGGCCTGTTCGGTGCGATACCCGGCGGCCGTTGCCGCGCCGGACGGGGCCGCGGTCCGACCCGCCCCGCGCCCCACCGGACCGTTGCACACCCGCATGCCGATGGTCCCCGGCCGGCCGCATCAGGTACGGGGCTGATCGGCGTGATCACCATTCGGTGCTGAGCGGGACCGATCATGAGCGAGGGAACGCCGCTGTTTGACCTTGCCGTTGGCGGCAGGGTTGCACGATCACGGCATGAACAGCAGCTCAGCAGCGCCCGTCAGCAGGATCGTCGCCGTCACCGGAGCCGGAACCGGTATCGGCCGTGCCACCGCCCGCGCCTTCGCCGCCGAGGGGGCCACCGTGCTCGCCGTCGGCCGGCGGCCCGGACCGCTCGGCGAGACCGCCGCCGGCGACGACCGGATCGTGCCGCTGGTCGCCGACGTCACCGGCCCCGGCGAGCCCGAGCGCATCGTGCGCTTCGCGCGGGACACGTACGGCCGGCTCGATGTGCTGGTCAACAACGCCGCCGTGGTCCACAGTGGCGCTCTCGGCACCCTCTCCGCCGAAAGGATCGAGCCGCAGATCGCCACCAACCTGGTCGCGCCCGTGCTGCTCTCCCAGGCCGCACTGCCCCTGCTGGAGGCTGCCGGCGGGGTCATCGTGAACGTCAGCACGTCGATCGGGCAACGGGCCTGGCCCGGCAGTTCCGTCTACGCGGCGACCAAGACAGCCCTGGAACTGCTCACCCGCAGCTGGGCGGTCGAGCTCGCCCCGCGTGGCATCCGCGTGGTGGCGGTCGCCCCCGGCGCGATCGTCACACCGATCGGGGAGCACCAGGGGCTGACCCCTCAGCAGCTGACAGCACTGCGCGCATGGCAACTGGCGCACACACCACTGGGCCGGCTCGGCAGGCCGGAGGACGTGGCCCACTCGATCATCCATCTCGCTTCACGGGACGCCTCGTTCGTCACCGGTGTGATTCTCCCGGTCGACGGTGGCGCGGTGGTGGCGTGATAGGACTGCGCGCGGGGGTGGTGGGAGTGCTGATCGGTGAACTCGCCGAGGCGACCGGCACGACCGCGCGTGCGGTGCGCCACTACGAGCAGGCCGGGCTGATCTCCTCGCGGCGGGCGGCCAACGGATACCGCGTGTACGAGGAGCGGACGGTGGTCCGGGTCCGCAACATCCGTCATCTGCTGGCCGCCGGGCTCACGTTGGACGACGTTCAGCTGTTCCTGCCCTGCCTGGACGGCGATGTCGTCGCGGCCGCGCCCTCGGAGCGGGGGCTGCGGGTCGCCCGTGAGCGGCTGGCCGTCCTGGAGGCGCGGATCGCCGCCCAGACGGCGGCGAGGGACCGGCTGGCCACGGCGCTGCGGACACTGTCCGGTGGTGCCGGTACGGCGACGCGGTCAGGGCTTGATGCTGCTGACGACGTCCGCGGTGGCCGTGATGCCCTCCTGGATGGTGGGGGCCATGCTCGTGCCCGCGAGGAAGAACCCGAGGAGGGCGCAGACCAGGGCGTGCGAGATCTTCAGCCCGCCGTTGCGGAGGAAGATCACCGCAAGGATCAGCAGAAGCAGCACCAGTGAGATCGAAATGGCCATGGCCAACCTCCTTCGCCGCGCCGGAATTGCGGCATTCGCCGTCAGTTTGGCGGAGCGAAGGAGCCGTCCGGCGCACTGGCGTGTCCGCCAAACGGGTACGGATACGGCGCACCCGCCGGACGGGCACGACTCAGGTCCCGCCCCGGGGCGGGGTTCGGCTCACCGCGAACGCCGGTCCTGGGTACGGAGGAAGCGGGCGAGTCCCACCAGGTCGTCGGTGTTGAGGTGGTCCACCCCCGCCGCCAGCAGCTCGGCCCAGACCGCTTCGCGCTCGGGGCCCGGTGCGTCGGGCGTGGCCCAGAAGCGCACGCGTTGTCCCCCGCGGTGCGCGGCGGCGGTGATCGCCCGCAGGGCGTCCCGTTCGGCGGGCGGGACGGGACCGGCGCCGTACCAGCTGAACGTGCCGGTCCAACTGCTGCTGATGAGGGGGATGAAGGAGGCCGTGGCCGCGGTGCCGAGGTCGTCCAGCCTGCCGTCGTAGAAGGCGTACCGGGTGCGCTGGGCCTCCATCGGGGCACGGGCGGCCCGGTCGCCCGAGACGACGGCGGTGACGGCTCCGGGCCGCACCCGGCCGTGCCGGTACGAGGTCAGCATCGCGCGGTGGTCCCGGAGTTGCCGGTCGAGTTCCGCGTAGGCGGCGGCGCCGTCCGTCTTGATGTCGATCAGCAGCTGCACGGGTGTGCGGTCACCGCGGAACACGGTCCCGTGGTTGGCCCGGACCCGGGCGAGGAGTGGATCGAGGTAGAGCGCGGAGAGGGTCCGGGCGGGGTCGAGGTCGGTGGCCTCGTGGGCGACGAGCAGTTCGCCGTCCACGAGGAAGATGTCGGCCTCGACGCTGGTGAATCCCTGTGCCAGGGCGTCGTGGAGGGGGCGCGGGTGCAGATAGTCGTTGTGCGCGTGCGCCCTGGGCAGCGGCCGGGGGCCCCGGGGGCGCGGGGCTTCGCTCGCGGTGGCCGTCCGAAGGGGTACGAAGGTGCCCGCGGCCGCGGTGGCCAGTGCGGTGGTGACGACGCGGCGGCGGGTGGGGAACGCCATGGGATCTCCCGGTTGCGAGGCGTGCAGGACGGGCGGACGCGACCGAGTATGAAAGGGCCGCGCCTGAACCGGGGTGCTGACGAGGAGAGTTGTCTCGTTCGCCGCCCGTCCGTCGGCCCACGTTCCGCCCGCCGTGGCCGGATCCGTACGAAACCGCACGCCCCCGGCCCGGGGGCGCCGCACGACGGAGCGGGGGTGCGTGGACACGCACCCCCGCTCCGGATCCGGCCGGCTGCGCTACGGCGCGGGCAGCTCCATCAGGGCGGCCACGGTCTCGCGGTGCCGGCCCGCCGTGCCGAAGGCGGTCGCGTCGGCCTTGGCCCGCTTCAGGTACAGGTGCGCGGGGTGCTCCCAGGTCATCCCGATGCCGCCGTGCAACTGGACGCACTCCTCCGCCGCGTGGACGGCGACCCTGGAGCAGTACGCCTGCGCCACGGCCACGGCCAACGGCGCCTCGGGGCTGCCCGTCGCCAGCGCGTCGGCGGCGTTCCGCGCGGCTGCCCGCGCCGAGACCACCTCCAGCCAGAGCTGCGCCATGCGGTGCTTGAGGGACTGGAAGGAACCGACCGGGCGGTTGAACTGATGGCGCTCCCGGGTGTGCCGGACCGTCTCGGTGAGGCACCACTCGGCGAGTCCGAGCTGCTCCGAGGCGAGCAGTCCGGCACCGGCCAGCAGCCCCCGGTCCACCGCGGCCCGGGCCGCCCCGGCGTCCGCGAGGCGGGTGCCGGTGGCGCCGGTGAAGGTCACGGTGGCGAGCGGGCGGGTGAGGTCGAGCGGGACGAGGGGCTGGACCGTGACACCGGTCGCGTCCGCGTCGACCGCGTACAGGCCGTCGGTGGTGGGGACCAGCAGCACGTCGGCGGCGGCCGCGTCGGCGACCGGCCCGAGTGTTCCGTCGAGGGTGCCGCTCACCACCGGCGTGCCGGACGCCGCGGCGGAGAAGGGCACGGCGAGCACCGCGACCTTGCGGCCCGCGGCCAGGTCGGCGAGCAGTGCGCCCACCGGTCCGTCACCCGCGCCGAGCGCCAGGAGCGTCTCGGTGGCGACGACGGAGCTGGTCAGGTAGGGCGCCGGGGCGACACTGCGTCCGAGTTCCTCGATGACGACGGCGGCTTCGCGGTGAGTGGCGCCCTGTCCGCCGAGCTTCTCGGGAACCAGCAGGCCGGCGGCGCCGATGTCGGTGGCGAGGGCCTTCCAGAGCTGCGGGTCGTACGGCGTGTCGGCCTCGGTGCGGGCGATCACCGTCGGCGCGTCGGCCCGGTCGGCGAGCAGGGAGCGGACCGCGGCCCGCAGATCCTCCTCCGCCTCCGAGTACAGCAGGTCGGGCGCCTGGCTCGGTTCGGTCTGTGCGGTCATCGGGACAGGTCCTTCCAGGCGACGTCCTTGTCGTTGCGCGGCTCGGCGGGCAGGCCCAGCACGCGTTCGGCGACGATGTTGAGCAGTACCTCGCTCGTGCCGCCCTCGATGGAGTTGCCCTTGGAGCGGAGGTAGCGGTAGCCGGCGTCACGCCCGGTGAAGTCGACGAGTTCCGGGCGGCGCATGGTCCAGTCGCTGTACAGCAGACCTTCGTCGCCGAGGAGTTCGACTTCGAGGCCGCTGATCTCCTGGTTGAGGCGGGCGAAGGCGAGTTTCATTCCGGAGCCCTCGGGTCCCGGCTGTCCGGCGACGAGCTGCTGGCGCAGGCGCTCGCCGGCGAGACGGGCGACCTCGGCCTCGACCCAGAGGGTCAGCAGGCGCTGGTGGAGGTCGTGGGTGCGCAGTTCGGGGCGTTCGCGCCAGGTCCGGGCGACGGGGCCGATCATGCCGCCCTCGCGCGGGATGCGGGACCCTCCGATGGAGACGCGCTCGTTCATCAGGGTCGTCTGCGCGACCTTCCAGCCTTCGCCGACCGCGCCGAGCCGGCGGCTGTCGGGGATGCGGACGCCGGTGAGGAAGACCTCGTTGAACTCGGCCTCGCCGGTGATCTGACGCAGGGGCCGCACCTCGACGCCGGGGTCGGTCATGTCGCAGACGAAGTAGGTAATGCCGCGGTGCTTGGGGACCTCGGGGTCGGTGCGGGCGATGAGAATCGCCCAGCGCGCCACATGGGCGCTGGACGTCCAGACCTTCTGCCCGTCGACGACCCACTCGTCCCCGTCGCGCACGGCACGGGTGCCGAGGGCGGCCAGGTCCGAGCCGGCGCCCGGCTCGCTGAAGAGCTGGCACCAGACCTCCTCGCCGACCCAGAGGGGGCGCAGGAAGCGCTGCTTCTGCTCGTCCGTGCCGAAGCCGAGGACGGTCGGGGCGGCCATGCCGAGGCCGATGCCGATCCGGCGGGGGTCGTTGTCCGGAGCGTCGGCCGCGGCGAGTTCGGCGTCGACGACGGGCTGGAGGGAGCGGGGGGCGTCCAGCCCGCCGAGTCCGGCCGGATAGTGCACCCAGGCGAGACCGGCGTCGAAGCGCGCCTTGAGGAAGTCCGTGCGGGCGGTGGTGGCCGGGGGGTGCTCGGCGAGCAGTTCGCGGGTGCGGCGGCGCAGTTCGGCGGCGTCCGGGGCGGTCATCGGGCGGCTCCTGACGGAAGGACGACGATGCGGCCGGTGCTGGTGCCGTCGGCGACGCGCTGGACGGCGGCCGCTGCCCCGTCCATCGCGACCCGCTCGCTGATCAGCGGCTTGACGATGCCCTGGGCGGCGAGCCGGGTGAGTTCTTCGTGGCAGTCGCGGACCGCCTGCGGGTCCTTCGTGTTGTACAGGCCCCAGTGGAGACCGAGGACCGAGTAGTTCTTCACCAGGGCGTGGTTGAGGCCCGGGGTGGGGATGACGCCGCTCGCGAAGCCGACGACGATCACCCGGCCCTCGAAGGCGATGCACTTCACGGACTTGGCGTACGCGTCTCCGCCGACCGGGTCGTACACCACGTCGGCGCCCCGGCCGCCGGTGAACTCCTTGACCGCGGCGACGATGTCCTCGGTACGCCGGTCGATGACGAGGTCGCAGCCGAGTTCGGCGGCGGCCTTGGCCTTCTCGGGGCCTCCGGCCACACCGATGACGGTGGCACCGGCGGCCTTGCCGAGCTGGACGGCCGCACTGCCGACCCCGCCTGCGGCGGCGTGGACGAGAAGGGTCTCACCGGCCTGGAGGCGCGCCCTGCGGTGCAGTCCGAACCAGCCCGTCTGGTAGCCGATGTGCAGGGCGGCCGCCTCGGCGTCGTCCAGGGCCTCGGGCGCCGGCAGCAGGGCCGCCTCGTCCACGACGACGTACTGGGCGAGGCCACCGTTCGGCAGGGCTGGGGTGGCGAGCACCCGGCGCCCGTCCTCGGTCCTGCCGCAGATCTCCACCCCGGGCGTGAAGGGCAACGGGGGCCGCACCTGGTACTGGCCGCGGCAGAGCAGCGCGTCGGGGAAGTTGATGTTCGCCGCGAGCACTTCGATGAGCACCTGCCCGTCGCCGGGCGTCGGCCGGTCCACTTCTTCGAGCCGCATCACCTCGCTCGGCTCGCCGTTCCGGTGCACTCGCCATGCCTGCATGAGGGGCCTCCACAACACTGTCGGCATTACCACTGCTCCGGGGCATACTAAGCGGTCGCTTGCTCCTGTGGGAACAACCCGCGGGTGACCGATTCGGCCGTGCGTCGGCAGGGGCGGGTGCGCGGCCCGGCCCCAGGAGGGACGCCGGCGGCGCGTCCGGGAGCCGGGTGGACGCGGATGCGGACCGCTCGTCGTGCCCGAGCGCAGCCGGTCCCGGGCGTGACTCCCTGGTTCCGGGGTCCCTTTCGGGCTCTCCCTTTCGGGCAGCCCGTCGGTCGATGCCCGGCCCGGTCACCCGGAAGTGATCACGAGGGGCGTCCCCTCGGGCCGGGGAGGAGCCGTGCGAGCGGGACCTGGCCCGGTGCGCCCGTCGGCACGGAGCCCATGAGCCGGATGCCGACGCGGTCGGCGTGGGCTCCGCCTCGCGGCACCGGCCGCGCGGAACCGCAGACCGTGCGGGCGACATGACGGAGCACCCCTCAGGACCGCGCATGAGGGGCGGTGCCGGGCCGAAACCGGCGGCACGTCGGTCTTCACGACCCGGTGGGGGCCGTGAAGACCGACGTCGCCGATCGAGGTGCGTGCCGCCGCCTGGCTGCCGTCGGGCCAGGGCAAGCGGCCCGCACCGGCCGGGCGGACCGGTCGGTACGGACGCGCCTGCCGCTACTTCCCGACCACCACCTCCGCGATCCGGGGCGCCGCGGAGCCCGCGTGCCAGGCCAGTCGCACCGCGTCGGCGCTCCGGCCCGCCGCGTCGATCCTCGTGTACGGACCGTCGAGCGTGCCTATGGTCCGCCAGCTCCCGTCCGCGCCGCGCAACTGGATGTCGGCCGCGGCCACGGACCCGGCCGGCTGGAGGACGGTGACCGCCCCGACCGCACGCGTGCCGACGAGACCCACCTGCAGCGACTCGCCCGCCTCGGGCGCGCGCTCGGCCCGGTACACGCTGGCCGGATCACCGTCGGCCGCCGAACGCAGCACCGATCCGGCGGCGGCCGGCGGGTTGCCCGTGATCTCGCCGTCCGTCGACGCCACGTGGAACTCCCGTACGACGAGCCAGCTGTTCTGGCCGGCGGTCGCCCTGGCCCGCACGTAGCGGGCCTCGGTGCCGGCGGGCACGGCGGCGGTGACGTCCGGCCGGCCGGAGAACTCGGTGAGCCGCGTCCAGTTCTGTCCGTCGGCGGAGTACTCGAGCACCCCCGCGTGGAGGTAGTCGTCGGTGCTGCCGGGCTTGGCCATCGCGAGGGTGACCCCGCTGATGTCCCTCGCCTCCCCCAGGTCCACGGTGAGCTGGTCGCCCGCGGCGGGCGCCCCGTCGCTCCAGAAGTAGGTGGAGTCGTCGCCGTCGAGCATCCTGGCAAGGGTGTTGCTCTGGTAGGTGCCGAGGCTCGTCGAGGCCGTCGGCCGGCCGCTCACGCCGAGGATCCGGTCGTGCTCGGCGGTGGCCGCCTCGATGAACCCGTCCAGCTTCCCGTCCCCCACGAGAACCGGAACCTTGCGCCCGTCGAGCCCGGTGTACGTGAAGGACTCGGCGCGCTCGACCTGAGCGGGCAGCTGCTGGCGGAGCTCCCAGGCCTGGGCGCCCTTCCCGGCACGGGCCGCCTCGACCATGCGCAGGGCGGTGCCGGCCGCGGTCGCCCAGGACTCGGTGGCGTCCAGCCAGGGACCCGAGTCGTCGATGAAGCCCCGGTCCGGGAGGTCCGCGCGCAGCCGGGCGGGGGTGGCGCCGAGTGCGGCGAGTACGGAGGTGAGCCGCTCGGCGTCACCGGACTGCCAGTAGCGGGCGAACTCCGCGGAAAGCTCCGGGGCCTTGTCGGTGTTGAGCGCCGAACTGTAGTTGACGTCCGCGAAGGCGCGCAGCGCCCGCTCGGTGCGGGGGTCGCCGCCCGCGTACTCCTTGAGCCCCCTGCCCCACGAGGTGCGCGGGTCGTACGCCCCGTCGTTCCACGCGTAGTCCGCGACGGTGTACAGCGAGAGCTTCGAGGCGTACGGCTGGATCATCGGGTTGGCGGTGATTCCGGCCAGCCGGCCCGGCAGTCCCTTCTCCCGGCCGTTGAACGGTCCGAGCAGCAGCCGGTTGGTCGCGTAGTCGTTCACCGGGTAGTTGTCCCAGGTCAGGATGGGGTGCCCGAACACCTTCCGGGCCGCGTCGGCCTGGGCGACCGTCATGGTCGGGGCGACCACGCCCACACCGGTCCACTCGACGAGGACGTCCGGGTCGAGCTGCTCGGAGAGGGCCGTCTTGTACGGGGAGGGAGCCACGTTGTAGTACTCGGTCGGGACCATCTGGAGCGGCTCGGCGCCGGGGTGGGTGGCGATGAACTCCTGGTTGACGCGGTTCAGCAGATACGCCTGCGCGGCGCCCGCCGCACCGCCGCCGGTCCCCCATTTCGCCTTGTCCGCGTCACAGTTCCAGTTGGTGTAGCTGATGTCGTCGAGCGGCACCGCGAAGGTGCGCACCCCGATGTCCCAGATCGTTCGGAACTTGTCGACGAGCGCCCGCACGTCCGCGTCGGAGCTGTAGCAGACCGACAGGCCGGGCGAGAGGGCGTAGGTGAACTCCACGTGCCGCTGGACCGCCCGGTCGGTGAGGTCCTTGATCTGCGCCAACCGGTCGGCGGGGTACGCATCGCGCCACTTCTCCCGGAGGTAGGCGTCGTCCTTGGGCGAGTACACGTAGATGTTCATCTTGTGCTCGCCGTAGTAGTCCAGCTGGTCCAGGCGGGCCTCGTGGGACCACGGGGTGCCGTAGAAGCCCTCGATGACACCGCGCAACGCGGTGCCGGGCCAGTCGCGCACCGCGAGGCCTGCGACCTTGCCGCCCGGCTGCCGCCGCTGCGGGAGGACCTGGCGCAGCGTCTGCGCGGCGTAGTAGGTGCCGGTGGTGTCCTTGCCGGCGAGGACGATACGGCCCGCCCCGATACCGAGGACGTACCCGTCGGCGGGCAGCTCGGAGGGTCCTTCCAGCTTCTGGGCGGCGAGTGCGCCGGCATCGCCGACGTGGACGTTGAGGCCGTGCGCGGCCGGCCGGCCGGCGCGGACGACCCGCTGCGCACCGGCGTCGCGCAGGGCCGCCGTCACCACGTCGAGCGTCGGCCCGTCGACCGTCCCCCCGGCGACGAGGGTGACGGTGGGGGTGATCGTGATCCGGTCCTGCCGGTTCTCGACGGACTGCGGGGTGGGGGTGATGGGCGGGGTGTCCTGGGCCTTGGCCGGGGGGCCGTCCGGCCTGCCGCCGGCTGCCTGAGCGGCGGGCCCGGTGGCCAGCAGACCACCGACGATCAGGGCCGCCGACGTGGCGATCGCGGTGAGGCGGGGTGGGCGAGGCGTCACAGATCCTCCATGGGTCACTCAAGTCACCAGAGTCGCGCAACACAACAACACTGAATTCAACAGTCTGGCGCTTACATGTCAATGGTCTGGACAACATCAGTGCGCGGACCTGGCCTTTTGTCTCTGGAGACGGTATTCATGCAGCCATGACGGAGAGCGTGCACACCCGCGGACTCCCCGCTCCTCCCCCGCTGGGGGCGAGCGCGTTACCGGCCGGCACGTACGACGGGAGCGTGGTGCTGGTGACCGGCGGCGGCTCGGGGCTCGGCAAGGCCGTCGCCGCGGAGTTCGCCCGGTTGGGAGCGGATCTGGTGCTCGTCGGCCGGAACGCCGGGCGGCTGGCCGCCGCCCGGGAGGAGTTGGCGCCCCTGACGGGCGGCCGGGTCCTGACCGTCCCGGGCGACATCCGGGACCCGGACAGGATCACGGAGGTGTTCGACGCGGCCGGGGCCGAACTGGGGCCGCCCGACGTGCTCGTCAACAACGCGGCGGCCAACTTCCCCTCCCCCGCCGAGGACCTGTCACCCAACGCCTGGCGGGCGGTGCTCGACATCACCCTGACCGGGACCTGGTTCATGACCCGGGAGTTCGGACGGCGTCACCTCGCGGCCGGGACCGCGGGGTCGATCGTGTGCGTCGGCGCCTCGTACGCCTGGACGGGCGGCCCCGGACACGCGCACTCCGCGGCCGCTAAGGCCGGGGTGAAGAACCTGGTCGAGACCCTCGCCGTGGAGTGGGGACCGTACGGGATCCGCGTCAACGGGCTGGTGCCGGGGCTGATGCCGCACGAGGACATGAGCGACGACATCCGCGGCGGTCTGGCCCTGGCCGGCGGCCGGGAACTCGGCGCGCGGCAGCCCGCGCTCCGGGTGGGCCTGCCGCGTGAACTCGGCTGGGCCGCGACGTTCCTGGCCTCGCCGTACGCCGCGTTCGTCTCCGGCCATTCACTGGTGGTCGACGGGGCGAACTGGCAGCGGCGCTCGCTGGTCGCACCGCCCGTGGTGCCGGTGCGCGAACAGCTGGGCCGCGGGCCCTTCACCCTGCCCGGCGCCGAATGAGCCGGGCCACGGAGAAGCGGATCAGAGCCCGTCGAAGCGCGGCGGGCGGCGGGCCGCCTTCGCGGCATAGCCCTCCGCCGCGTCCTGCGAGGTGAGGGTCAGGGCGGCGGCCAGGGCGGTGCGGTCCAGCGCCTCACCGAGACCGGCGTCCGCATAGGCGTCGACGGAGCGCTTGATGTGACGCACGGCGAGGGGAGCGTTCCCCGCGACGGCCTCGGCGGCGGTCCGTGCGGCCTCCTCCAGCTCCCCGAGGGGGGTGACGGCCTGGAGGAGGCCGATCCGCTCCGCGGTCGCCGCGTCGATCCGGCGGCCGGTGAGCGCGAGGTACTTCGCCCAGCCCGCTCCCGCCTCACGGGCGATCCGCAGGTCGCCGCCGGCGTCGACCGCCACTCCGATCCCCGCCTCGGGCAACGCGAACACGGCGTTGTCGGCGGCGATCCGGATGTCCGCCATGAGGGCGAGTTCGAAGCCGAATCCGAGGCAGTAGCCCTGCACGGCGGCGATCACCGGCTGCGGAAGCCCGGCGAACGCGGCGAAGCGTTCGTGCGCCCAGCGGATGCCCTCGTAGTAGCGCTGGGTGCGCTCGGCACCGGTGCGGCCCGTGATGTCGCCGCCGGGCGCGGTGACGTCGATCCCGGCACAGAAGGCCCGGCCCTCGCCTCGCAGCAGGACCGCCCGGACCGAGTCGTCGAAGCGCAGCCGGTCGGCCATGATGCCGAGCTGCCTGCTGGACTCCCAGCTCCAGCCGTTGAGCTGCTCCGGCCTGCACAGGGTCAGCAGGCCCACGCCGTTCTCCGTCCGGAGCGTGATCCGCTCCTGGCCGGGCGGGATGTCGTGGTCCGAGATGTCGATCACGACCGCCCCTCCGTCGGCTGACGCTCCGTCAGCTCTGGTCCCGGGGCACAGCGTACGGCGACCTGCCCCCAGGGGCCAGGGCTCGTCCGTGCTCAGCGCGCGAAGAGCTCGAACATGACCGCCGGACGGCCCCCGAAACGCTCTGCGGACGCCTGCGCGTTGCCGGTGAGGAAGGTGCGGCAGTACGCCTCGGGGTCCTCGTCCGTGAGGACTTCGATGTAGGTGCGGTGGGCCAGGAGCGACCGCACGGACCGTTCGAGGCCGGCCGTCGCGTCGACGGCGTGCGTGGGCGTGGACGATCCGGCCACGGCCACCCAGCGCACGCCGCCCCACGGATCGAGGCCCTGCTCGGTCAGCTCCGGGAAGATCCAGCGGTTGCCGGCGTCGGCCGCCGCGTCCAGCGTGGCCCGGCCGACGGCACGGTGGTCGGGGGTGTTCCAGGCGACACCGCCCCAGGTGTCACGGTGGTTCATCGTGATCACCAGTTCCGGCCGGTGGCGGCGGACGGCCGCCGCGATGTCGCGGCGCAGGCCGACGCCGTACTCGATCACTCCGTCGTGGTGGTCGAGGAACTCGACCTTGGACACCCCGACGACCGCGGCGCTCGCGCGCTGCTCCTGCTCGCGCAGCGGCGCGCACCTCTCCGGTTCGAGCGTGTCGATCCCGGCCTCACCCCGGGTGGCGAGGAGGTAGGTGATGTCACGCCCGTCGTCGGTCCACCCGGCGACGGCGGCCGCGCAGCCGTACTCCAGGTCGTCGGGGTGAGCGACGACAGCGAGGGCGCGCTGCCAGTCCGTGGGCATGGGTTCCAGCTGCTCCGTCATGTCGGCAGGCTAACCGGCCCGGCCGTGCGGGGCGCTGTGTCGCGCACGCCTCACTCGACTCGACAATACCCCCGGGGGTATCAATGTTAACCTCGGTAGAAATACCCCCGGGGGTACATCCTTACGGAAGGAGCGTGTCGTGTTCTTCGTCGACACCATCGAGACACCGGGCCTCGGCAACCGCAGTTACCTGGCGGGAGGGGCGCGGTCCGCCGTGGTGGTGGACCCGCCTCGCGACATGGACCGGGTCATCGCGGCGGCCGCGGTGCGCGGGGTCCGGATCGTCGCGGTCGCCGAGACGCATCTCCACAACGACTACGTGACCGGCGGACTCGAACTGGCGCGCGTCACCGGCGCCGCGTACCTGGTACCCGCCGCCGCGGCCGTGTCCTTCGCCCGGACCCCGGTGGCCGACGGCGACACCGCACCGGTCGACGGGGATCTCGCGCTGCGCGCGCTGGCCACCCCGGGGCACACCCCGCACCACATGGCGTACGTCCTGGAGGAGGACGGCCACGCCGTGGCCGCGTTCACCGGCGGCTCGCTGCTGATCGGCGGTGTGGGCCGGCCCGATCTGGTGGAGCCCCGGCTGACCGGCGCGCTGGCACGGGCCCAGTACACCTCCGTGCGGCGGCTCGCCGACGAGTTGGACGACGCGGTCGAGGTGCTGCCGACGCACGGCTTCGGCAGCTTCTGTTCCTCCTCCCGCGCCGAGGGGACCTCGTCGACCATCGGCGCGGAGCGGATACGCAACGCCGCCCTGGTCGAGGACGTGGACACCTTCGTCGCCGGACTGCTGGCCGGACTGGACGACGTGCCCGCGTACTACGCGCACATGGGCCCCGTGAACGCGGCCGGCCCGCCCTCCATCGACCTGACACCCCCGGCGCGGGCCGAGGCGCCGGACATCGCCCGGCGGCTCGCGGCCGGCGAGTGGGTGGTCGACCTGCGCAGCCGGGTGGCGTTCGCGAAGGGGCATGTGGCCGGATCGTTCAACTTCGAGGGCGAGGGACAGCTCGCGACCTACCTGGCCTGGCTGATCCCCTGGGGCAGGCCGGTCACGCTGCTCGCGGGCACGGCCGATGAACTGGCTCACGCACAGCGCGAACTGGCCCGGGTGGGCGTCGGCCGGCCGGTGGCCGCGGCCACCGGCGGTCCGGAGGCGTGGGTGAGCGGACCGGAGGAGCTCCGGACCTTCCCCAGAGCCTCCTTCGCGGACCTGGCGTCGGCGCGGGAGCGGGGCGAGGACCTCGTCGTTCTCGACGTCCGGCGCACCGCCGAGCGCGGCGACGGCGCGATCACCGGCTCCGTACACATCCCGGTGCACGCGTTGCCCGGTCGCCTGGACGAGGTGCCGCCGGGAGTGGTGTGGGTGCACTGCGCGGGCGGCATGCGGGCGGCGATCGCCGCCTCGCTGCTGGACGCCGCGGGCCGGGAGGTCGTGGCGGTGGACGACGGCTTCGACGCCGCCACCGCGGCCGGCCTGACCGTGAGCGCGCCTCGCTCCCCCACGGGTCCGGGACCCGCGGCCGCCTGACGGCGAGGCCCTGAACCCCCCGCGCCCGCCCGCCGTCACGGCAGGCGGGCAGCCGCACCCCGCACCTTTCGGAGTACTTCCCATGTCTTTCCCGATGTCTCTCTTCCGCCGCGGCCCCGGGCGGATCAGCGCCGCTCAGGCCCGGAGCCGGACCGCCGACGGCACCGCCGTGCTGCTGGACGTACGCGAAACGTCCGAGTGGGACGCCGGCCACGCTCCCGGAGCCGTCCATCTGCCGCTGTCCGCGCTGGTCGGCGGGGCTCCGCTGCCCCCGCCCGCGGACCGGCCCGTGGTGGTGATCTGCCGCTCAGGCAACCGGTCCCGCCGGGCGGCCCGCGTCCTCGCGGACCGCGGGGTGTCCGTCGTCGATGTCACCGGTGGCATGACCGCCTGGGCGGCCGCCGGCTTTGCCGTGCGCGACCGGCGCGGGACGGCGGGCACCGTCGCATGACCTCGCTCGTCCTGGCGCTGATCGCCGGCGCGGTGGTCGGGCTCGCGCTCGGCGGGCTGGGCGGCGGCGGCAGCGTGATCGCCGTGCCCGCACTGATCTATCTCCTCGGCTTCGGCCCGGCCGCGGCCACCACCGCCGGCCTGCTCATCGTCATCGCGACCTCCCTCACCGGCCTGCTCGCCCACGCCCGGGACGGGCTGGTGCGCTGGCGCACCGGCGGACTCTTCGCGGCCGCGGGCATCGTCCCGGCGGCGCTCGCCGGAGCGGTGTCGGTGCGCCTCCCCTCCGGGGTCCTGACCGCGGCCTTCGCGGTGCTCGCCGTGGTCGCCGGGGTGCGGATGCTCCGCGCGGCCGGAACGCCGCGGGCTGCGGGGCTGCCGGACGCCGTGCCGGTCAGGAGGGCCGCCGGAGCCGGGGCCGGACTCGGCGCGGTGACGGGTCTGCTCGGGGTGGGCGGCGGCTTCCTCGCCGTTCCCGCGCTGGTCACCGTCCTCGCCCTGCCGATGCGGGCGGCCGTCGGCACAAGTCTGCTGGTCATCATCGTGAACTCCACGGCCGCGCTGGCCGTGCGGCTCGCAACGCCCACGCCGCTGGACTGGGCCCTCATCGCCCCGTTCGCGGCGACGGCGGTGCTCGGCGCCTGGGACGGGAAGCGGCTGGCCGCCAAGGTCTCCACGGACTCGCTGCAACGCGTCTTCGGCGCGGTGCTGCTGGCCGTCGCCGTGTTCATGCTCGTCGACTCGGTCCTGTGACCCGGCCGTCATGTGACCCGGCCGGCCGTGCGGAGCGACGCCGCCGTGCCGGACGGGGCGTGCGCGGCGGTGCCGCCCGCCCGCCCGCCCGGCCTCAGGCCAGCGAGAGGAAGAGCTTCTCCAGCCGGGCGCGCATCTGGTCCCGGTCCGCGGGTTCGCCGCCGCCGTCGGCCATGCAGTGCTGAAGTCCCGTCGCGATGATCGCGAAGCCGGCCCGGTCGAGGGCCCGCGAAACGGCCGCCATCTGGGTGATGACGTCCTCGCAGTCGCGTCCTTCCTCGATCATCCTGATGATTCCGGTGAGCTGGCCCTGTGCGCGGCGCAGGCGGTTGAGCACCGATTTGAGTTCATCGGCCGCCATGTCGAGTTCCACACATCCTCCTCTTCATACCCCGAGGGGTATTCTAGCCCGTCCGGGGCAGGAGAGACCGAGTCTCTGCCTCACACCCGGTGAACGAAAGGAAACACTGCTCGTGACCAGCCCCGTATCCCTCTCCCCCGCCCAGGCCGCCGCCCGTCTCGCGGAGTTCACCGTCATCGACGTACGCGCCCCCGGCGAGTACGCCTCGGGGCACGTCCCCGGCGCCCTGAACATCCCGCTCGACCGTCTCTCCGAGGCGGTGCCCGCTCTGAAGTCCGCCTCGGCGCGCGGCGACCTGCTCGTGGTGTGCGCGTCCGGTGTCCGCTCCACGCGGGCCTGCGACATCCTCTCGGCGGCGGACATCGACGCCGCGACCCTCTCCGGCGGCACCTCCGCCTGGGAGGGCGAGGGCCATGGCCTCGACCGTCCGGAGGGCGGCCGGGCCACCTGGCCGATGGACCGCCAGGTGCGGCTCGCGGCCGGCTCGCTCGTCGTGGCCGGTCTGCTGGCGGGCGTGCGGCGCCCGGCCGCGCGCTGGCTGTCCGCCGGCGTCGGAGCCGGTCTCGTCTTCTCCGCCGTGACGAACACCTGCGGCATGGCGGCGGTGCTGTCGAAGCTCCCGCACAACCGTGCTCCGCGCTCCGCCGCGAACCTGGACGAGACGCTGGACGCCCTCCAGGGCTGATCCACCTCAACGGGGAAGGAGCCGGTCGCACTCCGTGCGCGACCGGCTCCTTCCCCGTAGGAGGGCTCAGACCTCGTCGCGGACGAGGGCGAGCAGCCGGTCCAGCACGCGCGGTCCGCCCGCGCGCAGCCCGTCGTGCTCGAACTCGTCGGTCACCCAGGTGCGCAGCCCGCGGATCGCGGCGGCGGTGCGCAGCGCGTGCGCCGTGTCCACGTACATGTCGTCGTGATAGACGGCGGCGGCCACCGGCACCTCGTTGGCGGCCAGACGCGCGGTGTCGTACAGCGGCTCCCAGTCGCCGCGGGCGGCGATCAGCTCCGCCGTCTCGCGCAGCGGGCGCAGTGCCGGGTCGACGTCGAAGTGCCAGGGGTGGATGCTCTCGCCCGTGAACAGGACCGGGCCGTCGCCCTTGAGGGCCGCCGTCGCGTCGAACTGCGGGAATTCGGCACGGACCCGCTCGGCCGCCCAGCCGGTGGGGCGCTCGTCCTGCCCGTAGCTGGCCTCGTGCAGGAGGGCGTACAGCGGGTGTCCGGCGAACGAGCCGGCCGAGCGCATGGCCTCCTGGAAGGTGTCGGAGAGCTCCTTGCCGTACGGGGTGCGGACGAAGGCGTTCTCCAGCAGGTAGTGCAGCTGGTGGCTGCCGTTGCCGCCGCCGAGCATGATGCCGAGGGACTGGAATCCCTCGGGCGTCAGCCGGTGTCCGGCGCTTTCCGGGCGGTGCTCCGCGAGGTGAGCGGTGATCTCGCGGGCGCGCTCCACGTCCTGCGGGTAACGGGCGTAGTGCGCGGCCACCTTCCGCTCGATCCTCGGGTACGCGGCCCGGTAGACGTCGTCCGCGTGGCCGTCGAGCGAGGGCAGTCCTCCGGTGATCAGGACGGTGCTGAGGCCTTCCGGGGCGGCCGAGAGGTACCGCACCGCGCAGAACCCTCCGAAGGACTGGCCGAGGACGGTCCAGGGCGCGCCGCCGGTCAGCTGCGGCCGGATCAGCTCGCAGTCGCGCACGATGCTGTCGGACCGGAAGTGCGTGAGGTAGTCGGCCTGCTCGCGCGGACCGCCCCGCAGCGGCAGGGTCTGCCGGTTGGCCGGGGTGGACAGGCCGGTGCCGCGCTGGTCCAGGAGCAGCACGCGGAACTCCTTCACCGCCCGTCCCAGCCAGGCCTCGGTCCCCGTGAAGCGCCGGGCGCCGAAGCCGGGGCCGCCCTCCAGGTAGAGCAGCCACGGCAGTCCCTCCCCGGCCCGGGAGCCGGCCACCACCTCGCGGCCGAAGACCTCGATCTGCTCACCGCCGGGGTCGGTGTGGTCGAGCGGCACCGTGAAGTGACGGTCGGTGAGGACGAGGCCGGGCTGACGGTAGCTGTTCAAGGGGGCTCCTGGATCGATGGTTCCCGGACAGTTCAGCACACCGGCGTGCCCCGTACGGGCCCGGCCCGTGTGCGGCGGCCCCGCCCGGCTCCTACCGTGCAGGCATGATCCGGTTCGAGCAGGTCGGCAAGGTCTACCCGGACGGGACGACCGCCGTCGACGGACTGTCCTTCGAGGTCGCCGAGGGGGAGCTGGTCACCCTGGTCGGCCCCTCGGGGTGCGGCAAGACCACCACGATGATGATGGTGAACCGGCTGATCGAACCGACCTCGGGCCGGATCCTGGTCGACGGGCAGGACATCGCGAAGACCGACCCCGTGAAGCTGCGCCGCCGGATCGGCTACGTCATCCAGCAGGTGGGGCTCTTTCCGCACCGCACCGTCCTGGACAACACCGCGACGGTACCGGCGCTGGTCGGCTGGAAGCGGTCCCGGGCCCGGGCGCGCGCGGCGGAGCTGCTCGATCTGGTCGGCCTGGACCCCGGGACGTACGGCTCGCGCTATCCCGCCCAGCTCTCCGGGGGCCAGCGCCAGCGGGTCGGGGTGGCGCGGGCCCTGGCGGCGGACCCGCCGGTGCTCCTGATGGACGAACCGTTCGGCGCGGTGGACCCGGTGGTGCGGGAGCGGCTGCAGAACGAGTTCCTCAGCCTGCAGGCCGCCGTCAGGAAGACGGTCCTGATGGTCACCCACGACATCGAGGAGGCGGTGCGGATGGGCGACCGGATCGCGGTGTACGGGGAGGGGCGCATCGAGCAGTTCGACAGCCCGGGTGCGGTGCTCGGGTCGCCGGCGACCCCGTACGTGGCGAGGTTCGTCGGCGCCGACCGCGGGCTGAAGCGGCTGTCGGTCACCACGATCGAACCGCACGACCTGGAGGAGCCGCCGGTGGCCCGCCTGGACGAGCGGGCCTCGGTGGCGGCGGCCCGGCTCGGCGCCGCCCGCTCGCGGTGGGCGGTGGTACTGAACGGTGACGGCGAACTGCACGGCTGGGTGTCGGCGGACGCGCTGCGGAACTCCGGGGAGCGCGGGACAGTGGCTGAGGCGGCCCGCCGGATGGACGCGTGGGTGCCCGTGGGCGCCCCGCTCAAGCAGGCGTTCGGCGAGATGCTCCAGCACGACGCCGGGTGGGTGGCGGTCCTGGACGGGGCACGCTTCCTCGGTGTGCTGACTCCGGCCAAACTCCATGAGGCCCTGCGCCGTTCGGTGGACGCGGACGCGCGGGGTGTGGGGCGCCACGAGGTGCGCTACGACTCGGTGGCGGACGCCTGACGGGCGTCCCGTCCCCCGGCCCGCGAGGTTCACCGGCGGGCGACGTGACTCCAGAAGTCCCGCATGGTCCGGGGCGGCTGGGGACCGGCCATCTCCACCTGGGTGAGCATGATCGCGACCGTGCCGGAGGACGGGATGATGTGCGCTGTGGTGCCGGTGCCGCCGACCCACCCGTAGCGGCCGGGTACGTTCCAGGGGGCGGTCCTCTCCACGTCCACCGAGCCGCCGAACCCCCAGCCCTGTCCTTCGGTGAACAGCGCGCTCGCCTTGCGCTGTCCGGGTGTCAGGTGGTCGGTCGTCATCTGCCGCACCGATGCGGGCGTCAGCAGAGCGTGGTCGCCCACCGTCCCGCCGCCGAGCAGCATCCGGCCGAAGGCGTACCAGTCGCCGGCGGTCGAGACCAGGCCGCCGGCCGCGGACGGGAAGTCGGGGACGCTGCTCCACTGTCCGTCGGGGGCGTCGACCAGGTCGAACCCTCCCGCCTCACCCGCCCGGTAGTAGCTGGTGAACCGGTCGAGCTTCCGCGCGGGGACCGCGAATCCGGTATCGCTCATGCCGAGCGGCTCGAACAGCCGCTCGGCCAGGAACTCCGGCAGCGACTGCCCGGACGCCCGCGCGATCAGGACGCCCAGGATGTCGGAGCAGGTGTTGTACAGCCATGCCTCCCCGGGCTGGTGCAGGAGCGGGATGCGGGACAGCTTCGCCATCCAGGCGTCCGGGGCGGCGACGGCCTGAGGCTGGGGCGGACCCTGCTTCAACTCGCTGAACAGGGGCCCGACGGCGGGCAGCGAGAAGTCGGACGGGAACCCGTATCCGGCCCGGGAGGTCAGCAGGTCCAGCACCGTGAGGGGCCGGGCGGCCGGGACCACGTCGTCGACGGGGCTCTCGGGGGTGCGCACGACCATGGGCGAGGCCAGCTCGGGGAGCCAGGGCGTCACCGGGTCGTCCAGCGCGATCCGGCCGTCCTCGACCAGCATCATGGCGGCCGCCGCGGTGATCGGTTTCGTGAGGGAGGCGATCCGGAAGACCGAGTCGGGGGCCATCGGGGCAGAACCGTCGGCGTCGGCGCTGCCCGCCGCCCGCACGTCCACCTGGTCGCCCCGGGCCACCAGGGCCACGGCTCCCGGCACCGATCCGTCGCGTACGTGCGTCTGAAGTACTTCGCGCAGGGTGCTCATCTCTCCGCCTTCTCGCGTAGGGGTCAACAGGATGACTCCCGCGACGGCGCGAACTCATCGGGCCGCGCCGGGCGGCCGCACGCCGCTCCCGCCCCGTCGGCGGTCCGAGGGGCGGACCGTCGTTCGCCCCTTCACTCCTCCGTGCGCGCACGGTCGCGCGCTCGGGCAGGCACGTCAGGACGAGGGCAGCAGCAGCCGGACGGCGAGCACCGTGATGAGGGTGCTGGAGGCGAGCGCGGTGACGAGTCTCCCCCGCTCCCCGGTCAGCGCCCGGCCCAGCAGGGCCCCGCCGCCCGCGATGAGCAGCTGCCAGCTGGCTGACGCGGCGAAGGCGGCGAGTACGAAGACGGCCCGGTGCGCGGGGGCGGAGGCCGCTACCGCTTCGCTGCCGAGGACCAGGGCAGCGAAGTAGACGACGGTCATCGGGTTCATCAGGGTGATCGCCAGCAGCGTGAGGTAGGCCCGTGCGGGGGTGGGAGGAGCGCTGCCGTCGTGCGTCGCCGCGGCTCCGCCCCGGTACGCGCCGAGCGCGGTGACGCCGCCGCGGACGGCGAGAGCGACGAGGACGGCGGCCGACGCCCACCGGAAGGGCAGCATGACGGGTTCGATGAGCGGGGTGAGCGTCGAGCCCCCGACGACGGCGATCAGCGCGTAGAGCCCGTCCGCTGTCGCCACCCCGAGCGCGGCGAAGGCGCCCGTCCTCAGGGAGGTGCGCGTGGTGAGGGCGGCGAGGTAGGTCGCGACGGCTCCGACCGGCATGGCGATGCCGTATCCGGCGAGGAGCCCCGCGACCAGGACGGCGCTCACCCGCGGTGGCGCGACGGCTTCCGCGGCCGGCCCGGCTGCTGTCGGCCGCTCGTCACCGATCGGTCGGCGCGAGTGGGCGGCAGGAGGGCGATGTCCGTGGTCATGGGCAGATGCTGCGGCCGGAGCAGACCTGTCGGCAAGTCATTTTCCGCGGCCCCTCGGACGGCCCCCGGGAAGCGGGTCCCTTGACCCGTGCCGTGCGCAAAGCCTAGGTTTCCGCACGGAGAAAGCGCTTGCTATCCGGCGGGCGCCCCACTCACCGTGGAGGTGTTTGTCACGCCCAGCCAGGCTTCCCCCCGCAGGCCGATCCGCGTCGCGATCGTCGGCACCGGCGCGATCGCGCGCGTCAGTCATCTGCCTGCACTGCGCGCGCTGGCCGCCGAACAGCCCCTGGAGATCGTCGCGGCCGTCGATGTCGACGCCGCCTCCGCGAAGGCGTTCTGCGCCGACGCGGGCACCGGCCGCCCGTACACGGACCTCGGACTCATGCTCGCCGAGGAGCGCCCCGACCTGGTCACCCTCGGTACGCCGCCCCGCTTCCACCGCGACCAGACCGTCGCCGCGCTGCGAGCCGGGGCCTGGGTGTGGTGCGAGAAGCCTCCGTGCCCCTCGCTGGAGGACTTCGACGCCATCGAGGCGGCGGAAGGCACCGGCCCGGGCGGCCCGTATGCCGCGATCGTGTTCCAGCACCGGTTCGGTTCCGGCTCGGACCACGTCCGGGCGCTGCTGGCCGAACAGGCGATGGGGCGGCCCCTGGTGGCCCACTGCCAGACCACCTGGTACCGGGACCAGGCGTACTACTCCGTGCCGTGGCGAGGGCGTTGGAGCACGGAGGGCGGCGGTCCGGCGATGGGCCACGGCATCCATCAGATGGATCTGCTGCTCGATCTGCTCGGTCCGTGGTCGGAGATCCGCGCGATGGCGGGACGGCTGGTGCACGACGTGGAGACGGAGGACGTCTCCACGGCCCTCGTCCGCTTCGAGAACGGGACCATGGCCACGATCGTCAACAGCGTGGTCAGCCCGGACGAGGTCAGCAGGATCCGGATCGACTGCGAGCGCGCCACGGTCGAGCTCACGCACCTGTACGGCCACCGCAACGCCGACTGGCAGATCACCCCGGCTCCCGGGGTGCCGGCCGGTCAGGTCGCCGAGTGGCGGGACTTCGGCGTCGACGTGCCGAGCTCCCACGAGGCGCAGCTGCGCGGTCTGCTGCGCGACCTGCGGGCCGGCCGCCGGCCGCGCAGCAGCGGCGCCGACGGCCGGACCAGCCTGGAGCTGGTCGCCGCGCTGTACAAGGCGGCCTTCACCGGCAACACCGTCCGGGCCGGCGAGATCGGCCCCGGCGACCCGTACTACAGCGCCCTGCACGGCAACGCCCCCGGCTGGGCGCCCGAGCGGACGGAGGCGTCCGCATGAGCGGCCGGCTGGACCTGGTGCACCGGCACGGCGACCACATCGCCGTCTCGGTGGCGGGCAGCGGGGTCGAACTCCTGCGGTACGTGTACCGGCCCGAGGCGGCCTGGGAGGCGCCGAAACCGTACATCCATCCGCTGCGCACCCTGGCCGGCCGGGTGGTGACCGACTACCGGCCCAACGACCACCGCTGGCACAAGGGGCTGCAGCTGACGGCTTCGCACCTGTCGGGGCAGAACCTGTGGGGCGGCAACACCTACGTGCCGGGTCAGGGCTATCAGCCGCTGCCCGAGCGGGTGGGATCCATGGCGCACCGCGGGTTCGACGAGGTGTCGGTGCGGGAGGACGGGGTCACCGTCGCCGAACGGCTCAGCTGGCATCCGTACAGCGGTGAGCGGTGGGCCGACGAGGTGCGCCGGGTCGAGGTGCACGACGTCGACGAGGCGTCCGGCAGCTGGGCGCTGACATGGTCGTCGGCCGTCACCAACCGGCGGGACGAGCCCCTGCGGTTCGGCAGTCCCACCACGCACGGGCGCCAGGGCGCGGGCTACACGGGGCTGTTCTGGCGCGGGCCGCGCGCCTTCCGGGACGGCCGGATCCTCACCCCGGAGGGCGAGGGCCCCGAGGTGATGGGGCGCCAGGCCCCCTGGCTGGCGTACAGCGGCGAGCACGACGGGGCGGACGGCCACGCGACGCTCGTCTTCGCCCACGCTCCGGAGAACGACCACACGGGTGCGGGCGGCGCCCACCCCGCGCACTGGTTCGTCCGCAACGACCCTTTCGCCGCGGTCGCCCCGTCCTTCGCCTTCCACGACGAACTCGTGCTGGAGCCCGGGGCCACACTGGCCCGGCGCTACCGGGTGGTCGTCGCGGACGGGGCATGGGACCGCGCGCGGATCGAGGCCCGGCTCGCGGAGCTGACCTGGTGAATCCGGGTGCGGCCGGCCGTCGGCCGCACCCGGGTCGTCAGCCGCCGGGGACGAGCCGGTGGGACCGCACATAGGCGCGGGCGACGTCCTCGGGGAGCCGCCGCCAGCTGTCCACCTGTTCGTTCATCCGGGCCAGGTCCCCGGTCGTCAGTACGGTGTTCAGCTTGCCCAGCGCCGTACGGACGCCTGCGCTGCCCGCCCGCGACCGGTTGACGACGGGAACCAGGTAGTCGGCGTTCTGCAGGTGCTTGTCGTCCGCGAGCAGCACCAGGCCGAACTCGTCCAGGGTGGCGTCGGTGGTGGTGGTCAGCACCATCTGGTCGCGGCCGCTGCGGACGGCCTCTTTGGCCTGGGTCGTGCCGACGCCCTTGGGGTCGACCCTCGTGACGTCGATGCCGTACGTCTTCTTCAGCCCGGGGGCGCAGTAGGGGCGCTGGACACACTCGTCCCCCGCCGCCAGGCGCACCGGCAGTCCCGACCTCCCCAGGTCGCTGAGCGACTTCAGGTGGTGCTCCGTCGCGTAGGCGGAGGTGACCGCGAAGGCGTTCTGGTCGACGGCGTGGCCGGGGTCCAGGACGGTGAGGCCGCGGGGCGCGGCCAGGGCGCGGAGCGCCTTCATCGTGACGGCGAGGCCGGGCGAGCCGGCGGGGGCGGCGTCGGCGCCGTTCTCCTTGGCGTTCAGCCAGTCGGCGAAGGTGGCGGCGTACTCCGGGACGACGTCGATCTGACCGCTCTCCAGCGCCGGTTCGTAGATCTCCCGGTTGGTGACGGAGATGACCTTCGTGGAGTATCCGGCCCCGGCGAGCAGCAGGGCGTACATCTGGGCGAGGAGGTCGCTCTCGGTGAACCCGGCCGAGCCGATGGTCAGGTGCTTGCTGTCACCGGGCGGGGCGGTGATCTCGCCCTGGTTCTCGAGGGCGGGGCCGGTGGAGCACGCGCAGACCGGTGCCAGGAGCAGGAGCAGGGTCGCGGCGAGCGCGTGCCGGGGCGTCATCCGGTGTTCCCTCCGCCGGTCCGGCGGGGAGCGAGCCGCGTCGCCAGCTCGAAGACGCCTTCCACGATCAGGGCGAACGCGGCGACCAGCACGGCCCCGGCGACCACCTGGGCGGTGGAGGCGAGGTTGAAGCCGGCGGTGATGATGCGGCCCAGGCCCCCGCCGCCGGCAAGCGCGGCGATGGTGGCGGTAGCGACGAGCTGGACCGCCGCGATCCGTACGCCGGTCAGGATGAGCGGCAGCGCGAGCGGCGCCTCGACCCGGGTCAGCATCTGCCGCCCCGTCATGCCCATCCCCCGGGCCGCCCGCACGACGTCCCGGTCCACCTCGCGCATGCCGACGTAGGCGTTGGTGAGCAGCGGCGGTACGGCGAAGAGGACGAGCGCCACGACGGTGGGCCCCTCCCCGAACCGCCCGACCGGGGTGAGCAGCAGCAGGACGAGGACGGCGAAGGTGGGGACGGCCCGGCCGACGTTGGAGATGTTGACGGCAAGAGCGCCGCCCCTGCCGAGGTGGCCGAGGACCAGTGCCACGGGCAGGGCGATGAGGCAGCTGATCAGCAGGCAGACGACGGTGAGGACGAGGTGCTGGGCGAGCCGGGTCCAGACGCCGTCCTCGCCGTACCAGTGCGCCGAGGTCGTGAGCCAGGTCCAGGCGTCGGCCAGCGTGTTCACGACTGTCTCCGCGTCCAGGGGGTGAGCAGGCGCTGCGCGAGGAGGAGCAGCAGGTCGGCGGCGACGGCGATGACGACGCACAGGACGGAGGCGGTGAGCACCTGGGCCTTGAAGTAGGTGTTCATCCCGGAGTAGATGAGGTTGCCGAGCCCGCCGTAGCCGACGATCGCGCCGATGGTGACCAGGGAGACGGCGGAGACGGTGGCGATGCGCAAGCCCGCCATCGCGGCGGGCAGGGCGAGCGGGAGTTCCACGGCGATGAGCAGCCGTACGGGCCCGTACCCCATACCGCGTGCCGCCTGCCGGGTCTCCTCGGGTACGGCGCGCAGCCCGGCCAGGATGTTCCGTACGAGCAGTGTGAGCGAGTACAGGACCAGCCCCGCCACGACGAGCGAGGCGGAGAGTCCGTACACGGGGAGCAGCAGCGAGAACATGGCGAGGGACGGGACGGTGTAGAGGATGGTCGTCAGCCCCAGCACCGGTCCTGCCGCCCAGCGCCGGTGCCGGGCGGTGAGGGCGAGCGGCAGCGCGATCACCAGCCCGATGAGTACGGAGACCGCGGTCAGCTGGAGGTGTTGCAGCACGGCGTCCCAGAGGATGTGCCGGCGGCTGCTCAGATACGCGCCGCAGATCCACTCGTTGCGCGCGAGGCAGTCGTCGGGGGGCGCGGTCATCCCTCCATGGGAGCCCGGAACGCTGCGGTGGCGCGCGTCCTGTTCGCCTGTTCGGGGACCGGGCCCCAGGGTTCCACCGGGCGGGCGAGCCGGAGCGTGGGCCGGTCAGCGCGCCGCTATGCCGTTGAGGATGCCGACCAGTTCGTCCGGCCGGGAGAACATCGGCCAATGCCCCGTGTCCATCGTGACCAGTTCCCACCGCTCACCGGTCAGCAAGGCGGCCACGTCATCGCTCGGTTCGGGGCCGTCGAGGAGGCATTTGACGTAGGTCGCCGGAAGATCGCCGAGCGGGCGGCTCAGCACCGCGGGATCCTTCAGCGAGGCGCCCGGGTGCGGTGTGGCACCGCTCAGGAGCCGTGCCGTCTGCGCGTCGGTGAGGCCCTGCCCTTCGAAGTCCGGCGCGGTCGGCGGGGCCCAGAAGCCGTCGTTCCCCTCGAGCTCCGCCTCCAGCGCGGCCGGCCCCTGCCACCAGGCGGACACGAACGACTCACCGTCGGCCGGGACACTGGCGTCCACGAAGACGGCGCGGGCCAGGCGGTCACCGATGCGCTCGGCGGCCTGACCGACGGGGATGCCCGCGTAGCTGTGCCCCACCAGAACGACGTCGCGCAGTCCGAGGCGGTCCACCTCGTCGACGATGTCGGTCACATGGGTCTGCCGGCCGACCGGTCGGCCCTGCTTCTCACCCACGCCGGACAAGGTCACCGGGTGCGCGCCGTGCCCTGCCGCTCGCAGACCCGGCACCACCGCGTCCCAGGCCGTGGCTCCCAGCCAGGCCCCCGCCACCAATACGAAATCAGTCATGCGGAAAACCGTAACCGAGGGGTGTGACAACGGCCTTCGGCCGGCCGTCAGGCACCACGCGTTCCCGCGCGGATCAGCACCGCGGTTCCCAGGAGGCGGCCTCGCGGCGGCCGGGGGCCGATTGCGCACGGCGCTCCACGATCGAAGGCTTCGGCCAGGTCCTCACCGGAGGCCTCGCCTTCCAGCAGCGCCGCCAGGACCGCGTACGTGAGGGGATGTCTGGACAGGCCGGCACCGAGGTGCTTACTCTCCTCCACACCTATTCAACAAATTGACTATGGAGTTGGGGATGCACCCTTTCCGTCAAGCCGTCGAAGCGCACGACATGGGCGCGGCCGAGGCACTGCTGGCCGAGGATGTCGTCTTCACCAGCCCGGTGGCGTTCCGGCCCTACCGCGGCAAGCCCCTCACCGCCGCGATCCTGCGCGCGGTCTCCGAGGTCTTCTCGGACATCCGCTACGTCCGTGAGCTGGCGAGCGAGGACGGCCGCGATCACGCGCTCGTCTTCGAGGCGAGGGTGGGAGACCGGGAGATCAACGGCTGCGACTTCCTGCACATGAACGAGGCGGGCGAGATCGACGACATGACGGTCATGGTGCGGCCCCTGTCGGCCGCGCAGGCGCTGGCCGCCGCCATGGGCGCCCGGTTCGAGCAGATCAGCCGCGAGGCCTCGGCCGGCTGAGCGCCCCTGTACCAACGCCCTGGACAGGGGGGCCGGTTGCTCCGGTGCACGGCCGATTCGCAGGCAGCCGCGTTGATATGATCACCGCCCCATGGACACACATACCGAGATCGCGATGATCGACGTCCCACCGGGGCGGGTGACCCTGTCCGACCGTCGCACACAGCGCAGCTGGACGGTCGATCTCGCGCCGTACCGGCTGGCGGCGGTCCCGGTCACCCAGGCCCGGTACACGCAGGTCACCGGCGAACGGCCGAGCACGGCGCAGGGCGACCTGCTGCCCGTGGAAGGGGTGTCCTGGCTGGACGCCGTCCGCTTCTGCAACGCCCTGTCCCTGCGGGAGGGGCTGGCGCCCGCCTACCGCCTCCACGCCGACGCGGCGCAGGTCACGTGGGACACGGCCGCCGACGGGTACCGGCTGCCTACCGAGGCCGAATGGGAACACGCGTGCCGGGCCGGCACGACGAAGGCGCGGTACGGTCAGCTCGACGACATCGCCTGGCATCGCGGCAACTCGCAGGAACGGCCCCACGACGTGGGCACCCGGCAGCCCAACCCGTGGGGCCTGTACGACACGTTGGGCAATGTGTGGGAGTGGTGCTGGGACGTCTACGACGCCGAGGTGTACGGCACCTACCGGGTGCTGCGCGGTGGGGGCTGGTTCGACGAGCGCTGGAGCTGCCGGGCCTCGGTGCGGCGCCGCAGTCACCCGACATTCCGGATCGACGACACGGGGTTCCGCGTCGCCCGCTCCGGACCGATGTGAGCCGGCGGGCCGCAGGCGTGCGCCAGCCGCCGGCGGCCCGCATCGACCGTGCCGCGTCGACCGGTTCGGCGGCGCGGGGGTGACGCGGCGCGCTCAGCCGTGCCGAGACAGTCTTTTTTCATTGTCATCTGACGTCCGGATTCCGATGCCCCCGCGACGACGGCGGCCGACCGCGTCGCACGCCCTCCCGGCGCAGATCGTGGCGGCGGGGTGCTCCCCGGCGGTTGCGGGCGGGCGCGGCACGGTGTTGATTCGAAGTAGATGTCCGGGCGGCCGCCCGCTTCCCTGATCCCGGGGGTGAACGCTTGTGCTGTTCGCCGACCGCGCCGACGCGGGACAACGGCTGGCCGAGGCCCTCCGCCCGCTGGCGAAGAGCGATCCCGTCGTACTGGGGCTGCCGCGTGGCGGCGTGCCGGTGGCCTTCCGGGTCGCCGCGGAACTCGGGGCCGCACTCGATGTGATCGTGGTGCGCAAGCTCGGCGTCCCCTACCACCCGGAGCTGGGCTTCGGCGCCATCGGCGAGGGCGGGGTGCGGGTCATCAGCGAGGACATCGTCCGCCGCGGCCGGGTGTCGCAGGAGGACGCCGCCGAGGTCGAGCGGGCCGAGGAGGCCGAGTTGCTGCGGCGCGCGCGGGCGTTCCGGGGTGACCGGCCCCGTATCCCGCTGGGGGGACGCACGGTGATCGTCGTCGACGACGGCATCGCGACCGGCGCGACCGCCCTGGCAGCGTGCGAGGTGGCCCGTGCCCAGGGCGCGGCGCGCGTGGTGCTGGCCGTGCCGGTGGCGCCGCCGGACGCCGCCGAACGGCTGGGCGGCCAGGTCGACGAGCTGGTGTGCCTGTCGACACCGTACGGCTTCTCCGCCGTGGGCGAGTGGTACCGGGACTTCGGGCAGACCCCGGACGAGGAAGTCGTCTCCCTGCTCGCCCGGGCCGCCACCCCGCTCCCGCCGCCGGCCCCCGCCGAGGTGTCGGTGGAGGCGGGCGGCGTGATCCTGCCGGGCGAGTTCACCGAGGCCGAAGACGCCGGAGCGGTCGTCGTGTTCGCCCACGGCTCCGGCAGCAGCCGGCACAGCCCTCGGAACCGCTCGGTGGCGGCGGCGCTGAACCGGGCGGGTCTGGGCACCCTGCTGTTCGACCTGCTCACCCCCGCCGAGGAGGCCGACCGGGCCAACGTCTTCGACATCGGCACCCTGGCAGGGCGGCTGGTGGATGCCACGCAGTGGGTCCAGCGCCGCGCGCCCGTTCCCGTCGGCGTGTTCGGGGCGAGCACCGGCGCGGCGGCGGCGCTGCGGGCCGCCGCGGCCGTCGGCACGGCACCCGGCGCGGGGATCGGCGCCGTCGTCTCCCGCGGCGGCCGGCCCGACCTCGCCGGGGACTGCCTGGGCGATGTCCGGGCCCCGACGCTGCTGATCGTGGGGGGCGCCGACACCCGGGTCCTGGAGCTGAACCGACAGGCCCAGGACCGACTGCGCTGCGAGAGCCGGCTCGACGTCGTCGCCGGCGCCACGCACCTCTTCGAGGAGCCGGGGACGCTGGACGAGGTCGCCGCACTGGCCCGGCAGTGGTTCACCAGCCATCTGGCCGCCCCGCACGACTGACCTGGACCGGCCGCCCCGCCGCCCAGCCGTCCCCCACGGCCGGTACGGCTTGCCGCCCCTCGGCACGCCGCTGCTGACACAGGCGGATCCGCCGCCCGTTCACCCGCCCCGGCTCAGCGGGCCGGACCGGCCATCGCAGGGATTCCCCGAGCGCGAGGCAACCGTCCGCACGCATCTGCCGTCTTGATCCACAACAAGGCGGCACGCCACACACGACCGACCTCGACCCACCCCCCACGAGCGCAGGGGACCGCCCACCACGCATCTATACGCTTCATGTATACACAGAGCGCATAGATGACGGCGGCCTCCCGTGCACGCACGAAAGGCTCCCATGCACAGCAAAGCACTGGCGCCCGAGTACCAAGGCGCCCTCACCAAGTTGTCCGTGAACGCATCCCTCACCGAGGTACTGGCCGAGGGCGAGCGTCACTTGAAGGAGGCCGAACTCGCCGGCTCCGCACAGGAAGTGGCCCGCACCGGGCTCGCGGTCGCCGAGGCGCACCGCAGGCTGGGCCACGTACAGGAGGCCGACCGCGCCTGGAAGGCCAGTTACCGGGCCGCCCGGTCGGCCGGCGACCAGGGAGCCATGGCCTGGGCACTGTGGAGCGGCGGGACGCTCGCCCGGCAGCGCGGCGGACTGCGGCTCGCCTTCCGCCTGTTGCGGCTGGCCGCCGACCTGGGGAAGGCGGGCGGGGACGTGGTCGCGCGCGGCTACTCGCTCGCCGGCCTCGCGGAGACCGGACGCATCCAGGGCGACTATCGGACCGTGGCGGCGCTGCACGAGCAGCTCCTCGCCGAGGCACGGGCCCGCGGCGAGGCCCGCCACACCGTCTGGGCCCTGGAGGGCATCGCCCAGATCCACCGCAACACCGGGTCCTTCGACACCGCCCTCGCGATGTTCGAGGAGGCGGCCCAGCTCGCCGGCGACGCGGACGACCGGCGCGGGCGGGCCTGGGCGCTGCGCGGCATGGCCGACATCATCTCCGTACGGGACGACGACCCGGAGCGCGCCCTCGGCCTGCTCGCCGAGGCCGAACTCACCTGCCGTGCGATGAACCTGTCGAGCGCCCTCGCCTACAACCACAAGATGCGTGCCAACGTGCTCTACCGCGCCCGGCGGTACGAGGAGGCCCGGTCGGTCTACGAGGAGGCGCTGGCGGAGTTCCGTGCGATGACCGAGCCCCGGGGCGAGGCGCTGGCCCGGCTCGGACTCGTGAAGTCGCTCGCCCGGCTCGGCCGCGACCGCGCTGAGACCGCCGCGGAGCTGGACGAACTGCGGGGCACGCTGGACCGCATAGGACTGCTCAACGCACGTGACATGGTCGACAAGGCCTACGCGGAACTCGACGTGAGCCCGGCCGATGACCTGGCGCCGGCCGCCGGAACGACCCCGGTTGACGACATGACCGCGGGCGTGCGCCGATGACGCCTCCGGTGGCCCAGCGGACCGACGCCCCGCACATCCTCGCCCGGTGCCGTGACCTCGTCCGTCCCGCGCTCGGCAGGGC
Organism: Streptomyces sp. NPDC005803; assembly: GCF_040630435.1. Taxonomy (NCBI): domain Bacteria; kingdom Bacillati; phylum Actinomycetota; class Actinomycetes; order Kitasatosporales; family Streptomycetaceae; genus Streptomyces; species Streptomyces sp. NPDC005803. The sequence continues at coordinate 330,359 of NZ_JBEXXO010000002.1, forward strand.
GGTCCGGCAGCTGCATCCGTGGCATGCCGAGATCACCGCGTTCTCCCTCGGCTGGGACGGGCCCGACGGCCGTGCCGTCCCCGGGGCGCAGGGCAAGGGGGTCCGGCAGGCCCTGGCCGTGCTCGGCGCGGAGGCCGTCGGCGCGAAGGGGGACAGCGCGGTCCTCGGCGCCGTCGCCGTCGAACTGATCCACACGTTCTCGCTGCTCCACGACGACATCATGGACGGCGACGAGACCCGCAGGCAGCGGGCCACCGCCTGGAAGGCGTACGGGACCGGGCCCGCCGTCCTCGCCGGGGACGCGCTGTTCGCGCTGGCCGTCCAGACGCTGGCCGGGGCCCCCGGGGGCGTCTGCGTCCCGGCGGTCCGGCTGCTGGCGGGGACGCTCGACGACCTGGTGCGCGGTCAGGCCGACGACCTGCTCTTCGAGTCACGCCCCTGGACCGGGCCCGCTGCCGTGGAGCCGCATGAGTACCGGCTGATGGCCGAGCAGAAGACGGGCGCCCTGCTGGGCTGCGCAGCCGGCCTGGGCGCTGTCCTCGGCGGCGCCGGGCGCCCGGAGACCGATGCCCTCATGACGGCGGGGCGCCACCTCGGGGTGGCGTTCCAGTCCGTGGACGACGTGCTCGGGATCTGGGGCGACCCGGAGGTCACGGGAAAACCGGTCCACAGCGATCTGCGCCGCCGGAAGAAGACGTACCCCGTACTCGCCGCCCTCGCCGCCGGGGGCCCGGCCGCTCTGCGACTGGGCGCGCTCCTGCGGACCGGCGGCGCGCTGGACGGCCCGGCCGCCCGGCGGGCGGCGGGACTGATCGAGGAGGCCGGCGGTCGCGCCGCGGCCCTGGCCGAGGCGGACCGGCACCTGGAGAGCGCCCGCGCCTGTCTGGAGAGCGTGGCCCTGGCCCCCGAGCCTCTCGCCGACCTCCTCGCCCTGCTGCCGTACTTCGCCGAACGCACCCGGTGAGGCCGCGCGCGGCCGGCCGGGGCGGACACGTCCGCCCCGGCGGCACGGGTGGTCCAGCGCTTGCTCAGTGGTGCATCGACGCTCCCTTGAGGATCTTGTCGACGGCGTTGCGGGGTCCGTACACGGCCAGCCCGGCCAGGTCCATCCCGTCCCGCCGCACCGCGCGGACGGCGGCCCGGTTGTCCCGGTCGTTGCCCGTCGCGAAGAGGTCGGAGGTGAACACCGACAGGGTCACGCCCCGGCCGACCGCCCGGGTGTGGGCGGTCGTCAGCAGTTCTTTCGAGCCTTCGAAGACCAGCACCGGCTGACGGAACATCGGCAGGTAGGGAGTGTCGTCGGCGTCGGCGTACGGCTCGCCGATCACCTCGGGCACGGCCGTGCCGAGCCCACTGACCAGGAAGGCCGTCACGTTGAGCCGCTGCCAGGTCTCCAGGTCGTCCCGGAGCAGCACGGCGATCTTGGTGTCGAAGCGGACGGGGGCGAGTGCGTCTGTCATGGGGCCGAGCCTGCCCGGCCGGACGCCGCCCCGTCTTGTACGAACTTTGCACGGCGGTCCCCGGAATCGGAGGCGGCGGGCCGGGCGTACGATCGGCCCATGGCTGCTCGTCCGGACATCACCGCGTGGCGTCCGTCCGTGGCGGGCATCGAAGAGGTGTTCCACGCCCGCTTCACCGACCACACCTACCCGATGCACACGCATGACGCCTGGACGCTGCTGATCGTGGACGAGGGCATGGTCCGCTACGACCTCGACCGTCACGAGCACGGAGTGCTCACGGACGTGGTGACCCTGCTGCCTCCGCACGTCCCGCACAACGGCGGCGCCGCCACCGCCGCGGGGTTCCGCAAGCGCGTCCTGTACCTCGACGTGGGCCAGGTCGACGAGGAACTCGTCGGGATGGCCGTCGACCGGCCCGTCGTGCACGACCCGGCCCTGCGCCGCGGGATCGCCCGCCTGCACACGACGCTCGCCGGGCCGGGGGACGAGTTGGAGGCGGCGAGCCGGCTCGCCCTGGTCGCCGAGCGTCTCGACCGTCATCTGCGCAGCCGTCCGGAGCCCGCGCGCTACGTCCACGACCGCAGGATCGCGCACCGGCTGCGGGACCTGCTCGACGAACGGTTCGTGGAGGGGATCACGCTCCAGGAGGCGGCCCTGCGGCTGCATGCCCATCACGCGCATCTCGTGCGGGCCTTCAGCCGGGAGTTCGCCATGGCACCGCACTCGTACATGACGGGTCGCCGCGTGGATCTCGCGCGCCGGCTGCTCCTCGGAGGGATGCCGGCGTCGCAGGTGGCGAGCGCCGTGGGCTTCTACGACCAGTCCCATCTGACCCGCCACTTCAAGCGGGTCGTGGGCACGGGCCCGGGGCACTTCGCCCGTACCCGCGGCGCGTCCGGCCCGTCGGCCGGGTGATCAGGGCCCGCGGTGCGCTCAGGCCGGGCTCGCGGGTCCGGCCCGGTGCGGCCGGCCGGGTGCCTGCCCGCGTTCCAGGCAGCCCCGGACGAAGGCCGCCTGCCCGGCGTGCTGGAGGTCGTCCGACAGGACGCTGATCAGCCGGACGCCCAGGGTGACGGGTGGCGACCAGGCCTCGTCGACGATGCGGTCGAGTGCCTTGCCGTCGAGTCCCCGGACGAAGGCGGCCGACCGTGCGTGCACGGCGTCGTAGTACCCGAGCAGCAGCTCCGCCGAGCCGACCCGTACGGCGCCGACCTGCTCGCTGCTGTGTCCGTATCCGGTGGCGCTCCGGGCGACCGGCAGATCGAAACGTGAGGCCCAGTCCTCGGTGAACCAGACCTGCTCGGTTCCCTCCGCGTCCGCGATGTGGTCGTCCTGGACGCGGGTCAGATGCCAGACCAGCCAGGCGATCGAGTTCGCCCCCTCATCGAGGCGGGCGTTGAGGTCGTCCGGTCCGAGACCCTCGACGGCCGCGTGCACCGTTTCCCTGATGCGGGCGTACCCCTCGGTCAGGATGTCTGCGACGTTCATGCCCTCACCTTGTCCGCTCCCTCGCCCACGTCCCGCCATCGACACGCCCCGCGAGGTCCTGACGCCGTCTCGTCGCTAGCCGCGGTCCTTGACCTGCCTGCGCGAGCGGCGCTTAAGTGCCCGTCGTTCGAGCTCGCTCAGACCACCCCACACCCCGGCGTCCTGGCCGTTGTCCAGGGCCCACCGCAGGCACTCCTCCCGGACGGGGCAGCCCCGGCACACCGCCTTGGCGTCCTCGGTCTGGACCAGCGAGGGGCCGGTGCTCCCGATGGGGAAGAACAGGTCGGGGTCCTCCTCGCGGCATGCCGCCCGCGTGCGCCAGTTCTCCATGGGGTCTCACTCTCCTTACGGTCGTGTTCGTCCATTCGGCTTCGTACGCTGCGGGTGACCGCCCTGAGGCATCCGAAACCCCTGCGGCGCGGGCTTCGCTGCCGTCGGAGCTGCGGGGGTGGTCACTCCGGGGCGACCATGGGAGACAGCGGACCTGCGTCCGGGCGCGGTGACTGCATGGGAAGGATCGTCTGTGGGCGGCACTGATGACATGCGGACCGACTGGGGCGGCGCGCGCCGGCAGGGCGTGCACCGTTCCCCGGAAGGCGGTCTGCTGGACGTCCTCGGGGTGGCGGCGATGGTGCTGGACACCGACGGGCGCATCGTGCTGTGGAGCCCCCAGGCGGAGCAGCTGCTCGGCTACGCGCCCGAGGAGGCGCTGGGCCGGCTCGCCGCCCGGGTCCTCATCGACGAGGAACACTTCGAGCTGGTGCTGCGGCTGTTCTCCGAGGTGATGGGCAGCGGCGAGGCGTGGGCGGGCGTCTTTCCCGTGCGGCACAAGGACGGCACCTCCCGGCTGCTGGAGTTCCGCAACATGAGGCTCCAGGACGACCGCGGGGACTTCTACGCGCTGGGACTGGCCGCGGACGGGGCGACGCTGCGTGAGGTGGAGCGCGACCTCGCGCTCTCCGTGCGGCTGGTCGACCAGTCACCGATCGGCCTGGCGGTCCTGGACGGCGAACTGCGCTATCTGGCCGCCAACGGCGCGCTGGAGCGGATGGACGGGCTGAGTGCCGGCGAGCACCTGGGCCGACGCGTGGCGGAGGTCTTGCCGTTCCTGGACTCCGAGACGATCAAGGCGGCGATGCACGAGGTCCTCAGGAGTGGGGTGCCGCAGGTGTCGCACGAAGTGGTGGGCCGCACCCCTGCCGATCCGGACACCGACCGCGCGTGGCGGGTGTCGCTGCACCGGCTGGACGACTCCGGGGGAAGGGTGCTGGGGATGGCCGTGTCGCTGATCGACGTGACCGACCGTTACCGGGCGGCTGCCGAGGCCGAGCGCGCCCGGCACCGCCTGGCGCTGATCGCCGACGCCTCGGTACGCATCGGCACCACGCTGGATCTGGAGCAGACGGCCCGCGAGCTGGCCGAGGTCACCGTGCCGGAACTCGCCGACGTCGCCGCGGTCGACGTCCTCGACAGCGTCCTGAAGGGGCGCCCCGGCCTGACCGAGGGACCGCTCCTCATCCAGGCCCTGGCCGTCGTGGCGGCGCGGCCGAACCCCGTGGTGGAGGCGGCGGATCCGCCGGGCCACGCCGCCCAGTACGGCGCCGACCGGCTGATCACCCGGTGTGTGCGGACCGCTCAGCCGGTCCGGGAGCCGTACCTCGACGCGGGGATACTGGCGCGGATAGCCCGTGACAGCCGGTCGGCCGCGCTGCTCGCGCAGGCGGGCGCGCACTCCTACCTGGCGGTGCCGCTGATCGCGCGGGGCGAGGTCCTCGGCGCGATCGATCTCATCCGGACGGACAATCCGCTGCCCTTCACCGAGGACGACGAGGTGCTGGCGTCCGAGCTGGCCGCCCGTGCGGCGATCAGCATCGACAACGCGCGGCTGTACCGGCAGCAGCGGGAGACCGCACTCACCCTCCAGCGCAGCATGCTGCCCCGCAACCACCACGATCCGGCGGGTCTGGAGGTGGCGTCCCGCTACCAGCCGGCCGCGTCGCGGTACGAGGTCGGCGGGGACTGGTTCGACGTCATCGGGCTGCGGCACGGGCGGACCGCGCTGGTGGTGGGTGATGTGATGGGCAGCGGCATCAACGCGGCCACGACGATGGGGCGGCTGCGGACCGCCACCCAGACCCTGTCCAGGCTCGGCCTCCACCCCGCCGAGGTGCTGGGTCACCTCGACGAGATCACCGCCGATCTGGACCCGTCGTTCGCCACCTGTGTGTACGCCGTGTACGACCCGGCCGCCGGCCGGTGCCGGTTGAGCACGGCCGGTCATCTCCCGCCGGTCCTGATCCCGCGGGGCGGGGAACCGTGCCTGCTCGACCTGCCGGCCGGGGCGCCGCTCGGTGTGGGCGGTGTGCCGTTCAGCGACGTCACCGTGCCTCTCGGCCCGGGCGACCGGCTCGTGCTCTACACGGACGGCCTGGTGGAGACCCGGAACAACGACATCGACAGCCGGCTGGACACCCTGCTGGAGCTGCTGCACGCGCCGGATCCGTCGCTGGAGGAGTCCTGCGACCGGCTGCTGCGCGAGCTGCGGGACCCGCAGGACCCTGACGACGTGGCCCTGCTGGTGGCCCGGGTACGCGGATGACGCCGGGGCGGTGAGAGGGGCTGTCCCGTGTCACCGCCCCGGGCCCCGTCGGGTCGGACGGGGGCGCGTCCGGGTAGGTCAGTGTGCGCACCTGCGGTGCCGGTGGCAGCAGTGCGCGGCGACAGCCCTTCGGCGGCTGCTCGCGCCGAGGAAGCCCAGCCCGATGCCGAGCATCCAGGTGTCCTTGGCCAGCGGGACGCCGTCCAGGCTCGGGCGCAGGCTTCCGGGCTCGCGCAGCCCCGGCACCCGCAGATACAGGCCGACCAGCCCGCCGGAGAACCCCGTGAGAGCGAGCCCCGCGAGCCTGGTCGGCACGAAGGGGACCAGCAGGCTGCTGCCGACCGCGATCTCGGTCCAGGCCAGCAGCCGGGTGAACCGGTCGGGCTCGATCTTCTTGAGGAACGGGTAGGCCGTGCAGGCCATGCCGTGCAGGCCTTGGGCGGTCGCTTCGTCCGCCTTGAGCTTGCCCAGGCCGGAATTGAGGATGAACGCGCCGGTGGCGATGCGCGGCGGGAAGTCGCGCGGTTCGGGCAGCGGCAGCATGGGTGCCTCCCTGTGTCAGGTCGTCGGCCCCTGATCGAGCATAGCCAGCCGCCGCCCCGCACGCGCGCAGAGATCGGCCGCCTGCCCGGCGGCGAGCGCGGCGGCGACGGGCACGCCGGCTGTCGTCCCCCTGGGAGCTGGTGGCCGAAGGGGCGTGCTCCGTGGCGACGTGCCCCGGCGGGGCCGGGGCGGAGTACGTACCCCTCCCACGCTCGCGACGCCGCGCGAAGTGACCGGCCCCGCGGCCGGAGTTCGTCGCGGCGGCGGGAGGGGCACGCCGCACCCCCGAGCGGGCCTCGGCCATACTGATCACGGCGGGAACGGAGAGGCGGAACAGTGGTCCGACAACAAACGGAATACGACGTCTTGGTGGTCGGCGGCAGCGGGGTGGACACGATCGTCCGCGTCGATGCGCTGCCGGTCCCGCTCGCCGACTCGGTCATGGTCGGCCCGATCGAGGAGTGGCCCGGTCACACCGGGGGCAACGTGGCTCTAGGCGCTCGTGCGCTGGGGCTGGACGTCGCGCTGCTCGACTGCATCGGCGACGACTGGACCGGCGCGCAGGTGCGCCAGAGGCTGGCCGAGGGCGATGTGGAGTTCCACCCGTTGATCTCTCCGGCGGGCACCCGTCGTGCGGTCAACCTGGTGGACGCGACCGGGCGGCGGATGTCGTTCTACGACGCCCGTGATCCGGAGGATCTGCGGATGCCGCGGGACTTCTACCTCCCCCGGCTACGGCGTGCCCGCCACGTCCACCTGTCGATCATGAACTTCACCCGCTTCCTCTACGACGACATCGAGGCCCTCGGCGTCCCGGTCTCCACCGATCTGCACGACTGGGACGGACTGGCCGACCACCAGCGGGAGTTCGCGCTCCGGTCCGACCTCGTGTTCTTCAGCGCGGCGGCGACCGGCGACCGGACACCCGCGCTGATGCGGGAGATCCTCGGTGAGGGCCGGGCCGGGACGGTGGTCGCGACGGCGGGCGCCCGGGGCTCCTACGTACTGACCCGCGACGGCGGCCGGGACCCGCACCACGTCCCGGCGACCGTGCCGCCGGCGCCGGTGGTGGACAGCAACGGCGCGGGCGACGCGTTCGTCACCGGGTTCCTGTACGGCAGACTCGACGGCCGGGACGCCCGGGAATCCGCCCGGCTGGGCGCGGTGGCGGGCGCCTTCGCCTGTACGGCACCGGGCTCCACGGCCATGATCGGCCGGGAGGCCCTGCTGGCGGCGGACGGCGACGGCTCGTAGCCGCGTACCACCGCTGACGCGTGCGCCCCGGCGGGCCGGGATTCCGGTCCGCCGGGGCGCTCGCGTGGCGGGACGAGTCCCGCTGGTGTCCGCCTACTTCAGGTAGGGGCCGGCCGTGCCGATCATGCCCGGGCCGTTCAGCACGTAGACGCGCATGTTGCCCTTGCCCGGTGCCGCGACGGTGAGCTTCCCGTCGGTGACGACCCGCGTGTCGCCGGTGACGGCGTCCTTGTACGTGCCGTTGGGGATCCCGGTGTACGAGGCGCCGCCGGTGACGGTGACGAGTGCGAAGCTGTCCGTCGTACCGCTGGTGTAGCGGCGCTTGTACGCCATCTGGCCGGTGATGCCCTCGGTGGAGTACTGGCCCATCTGCAGGGCGGGCACGGCCCGGCGGATCTGGTTGAGCCGCTGGACGTGCTTGACCAGGGGCTTGGCCAGCGTGTTGGCCACCTCACCGGTGGCGGAGTCGACCTTGGAGAACTCCGAGGACGTGACGTTCCCCGCGAGGTGGTCACCGTAGTAGGCCCGCCCGGTCGTGGCCAGCGGACAGGTCGGGCCGCAGTCGATCCGCTTGCCGGCCTGGAACTCGATCTCCGATCCGTAGTAGAGGGTGGGGATGCCGCGGAAGGTCCACATCAGGGCCATGTTCTCGGCCCAGGCGTCGGTGCCGCCCGTGTAGCGCTCACTGCTCTTGTTGGGGCCGTAGTCGTGGCTGTCGACGTAGACGACGTTGTACGTCGCGTCGTTCGTCGAGTCGTCGGAGTCCTTGCCGTTGTTGTAGGCGTTCGTGGCATCACCGAAGTTCATGTGCATGCGCATGTCGATGATGTTCATGCCGGAGAACTTGCTGTAGTCCGGTGCGTGGTACGCGTTGCCGTTCAGGAACGCGTTGTCCGAGGTCGGCTGCGCACCGGTGCCGAGCTGCTCCTCGTAGTTGTACATCTCCAGGGCGGCCTTGGTGTCGTCGGCGTCGTACTCCTTGCGTTCCTTCCAGGTGAAGAACTGCGCGGAGTGGTTGACCGACCCGCGGTTCCACTTGTCGTTGACGAACGCGCCGACCTCGCCGAAGACCAGGAAGTTCTTGGCGGCCTCGGCGCCGAACCGCTGGGTGACCCGCTCCTGGATCGCGGGCAGGAAGCGGCGGTTCCAGGTGGTGCGGGGGATGTGGACGGCGGTGTCGATGCGGAAGCCGTCGACGCCCATGTCGATGTACTTGTCGTACGCGCCGATCAGGTAGTTCTGGACCGGTGCGGACTCGGTGTTGAAGTCGGCCAGGTCTTCGTGCAGCCAGCACGAGCGGGAGTCCTCGCCCTCCCAGTTCCCCAGCCAGCAGTTGTGGTAGTAGACCTTGGGGAACATGCCCGAGGTCGGGTTCGGCCACTGGCAGTTGTAGATCTTGTAGCCCTCGGGCGAGGTGGCTCCGGTCGGCTTGCCCCAGTTGAGACAGGTGTTGCCCGCGGGCTCCGCCGTGGACCACAGGTCGCCGTTGTAGTACGACTTGCCGCTCTTGGGGTCGACGGTGAGTCCGTCGTACTCGAAGCCTTCGTTCTTCTCGTCGTAGTACCAGCTCCACTGGCTGTCCCGGACCCCGTAGACGGGCGGGGTGAACAGGCCCTTGGCGCCCCAGCGCGAGGAGTGGTTGTAGACGACGTCCTGGTAGATCTTGACGCCCTTGGCGTGGGCCGCGTTGATCAGGTCCTGGTACGAGGCTCCGGCGGACTCCAGGCGGGGATCGACCTTGTAGAAGTCGTAGCCGTGGTAGCCGTGGTAGTCGTAGTCGGACCGGTTCAGGACGACCGGGGTGATCCAGATGGCCGAGAAGCCGAGGCCCTTGATGTAGTCGAGCTTGTTGACCAGGCCCTTGAAGTCGCCCCGGAACATGGGGTCGTTGTTGGCGGCGTTGCCGGACTTCACGTCCTGGCTGCCGCCCCGGTTGTTGCTCGCGTCCCCGTCGTTGAAGCGGGCGGTCAGGACGAAGTAGATCGGGTCCTTGCGCGGGTCGGTGCCCAGCGGCGTGCCCTGGGCGGCCGTCGGCGGCCTCACCCCCGTGGTCGCCTTCGCGGCGGCGGAGGCGGCAGAGGTGTTGCCCGCCGCGTCGACCGCCTTGACGGTGTAGGTGTAGGCGGTGTTCTCCTCCAGGTTCGACTCGGACAGCACCGTCGAGCTCACGTCGGTGACGACGCTGCTCTTGGTGCCTCCGGTCCTGGTGACCTGGTACTTGGTCACCTTCTTGTTGTCGGTGGAGGGTTCCCAGGTGAGCACGACGGCCACCCCGTCGGCCTTGGCCGTCACCACGGTGGGCACGGTCGGCGCCTCGGTGTCCGGCGGTTCGGCGACGCACGGGTCCTTGGCGTCCTTGACGACCGCGCGGTCCTTCACCGTGCTGACGCCGGCGGGGATCGTGTAGTTGCCGCCGTTGTTGTTGTCCCAGACCCCGTTGCCGTTGTTGAACACGGCCTGCATGGAGGTGGCCGCGCCGAGCCCGACCGTCTTCTTCACCCAGCCGGTGCAGGCGGGCTCCATGCCGACGCCGGGCACCGCGGTCCAGGAGCCGCCCGCGGGCTGGTAGTGCAGGTTGGTGGTCGTCCAGCCGACCGTGGCCGTGGAGTAGTACACCGAGGCGGTGTTCGCCCCGTCGCCGGTGGGGCTCGGGCTCGGGTCCGGGCCGGTCCCCGCGCACGGGTCGCTGTGGGCCACGACCCCGTCCTTGACGGTGATGTTCCCACTGCCCAGGTCGTAGTTGTTCCCGGCGTTGTTGTCCCAGACGCCCGAGCCGTTGTTGAAGGTCGCCTGCAGCCCTTGCGCGGTCCCGAGGGGCACGGTCTTCTTGACCCAGTCGGTGCAGGCGGCCTCCATCGCCACGCCGGGCACCGCCGTCCAGGAACCGCCGTCCGGCGCGTAATGCAGGTTGTAGGCCGCCCAGTTCTTCGTCCTGGTGTAGTAGAAGACGGTCGTGGAGGTCTCGGAGGCGGCGACGGGCTTGGCGTCGAGATCAGGGGTGCCCGGCAGCGCGGTGAACAGGCCGAGCACTGCGGCCGCGGCCGTCGCCGCGGCCAGGGGGCGCCTCAGCAGCCTGTGAGGGGTGCGTTTCATCGGTGTCTCCAGGGAAGGGCCACGGCGACTGCGGTGCCGTGGCGTCCAGGACGCAGGGTCGGGGATCTGCGCCGTCCCGCCGGAAACCCTGACGCGCCTCAAGGCCCTGACGATGGGGGTGCGTTCCGGCTGAAAGTTCAGCCGGAATGTTGCTGCAATCTCTTGCAGCAGGGAAGTTACCGGCACATGACAAGGCCGTAAAGAGGTCCGGCGCCATCCAGCGCCCCTCTTCTCAAGTGGACTCCCCGACTCCGGACATGACGGCCTTGCCCGGGACGCCCCGGCCGGCCGCCGCCGCTCAGAGCCGTACGGTCAACTGCGCCTGCACGTGGGCGCGCAGAACGCCCGCCATGTCCGTGGCGCAGCCGCTGAGCAGCCACTGCGTCTGGAGTCCGTCCATGAGCGCGATCAGCTGCTGCGCCGCCTCGCCGGGAGCGATCCCGTCCCGGAGGTCCCCCGCGTCGCGGGCCTCCGCGTAGGAGACGGCGGTGGTCGCGACCGAGTCGCGGTACCGCTCGACGAAGTAGGCGTGAGCCGGGTGGTCGACGGAGGTGGCCTCGGCGGCGAGCACGGAGAACAGCTCGACGATTCCCCGCCGTTCGGCGTTCAGCGCGGCCAGGTCGACCAGCCGGCGCAGGCGGTCCACGCCCGTGGGGCCGCCGACGGAGAGCCACTGGCCGTCCACCTCGTCGCGGTGTTCGAGGACCGCGAGCAGCAGCGACTCCTTGGTGGGGAAGTGATGCAGCAGCCCAGGGTGGGAGATGCCGCAGCGGGTCGCGATCACACGCAGCGAGGCGCCCCGGTAGCCGGCCTCGCCGAACAGGGCCATGGCCTGGTCCAGGATCTCCCCGCGCTTGGCGCGGCCCTTCGCGTAGCCACGACGTGCCTGACCCGTCACTCGCCACACTCCCCGCTCATGTCGGACGGCACCTCTGCGTACAGTCGCACATCTACATACTTACCACCCGGTCGGTATTCAGCGTACGGTGGTCCTCAGCGGCCGGGCAGAGCCTCGCCGTGCCATCCCGTGAGCGCCACGCTGCGCCGACAGCAGGAGACCGCAGACGATGAACGCAGCCACCGGCCGGCCCGGCGCCCACAGCCGGCCGCCGCGCGTGCGCCCGCGGCCTGCCCGTCCCCCGCAACCGCCGGAACGCGGTCACGACACGTCGGAGGTGAGGGACGGCCGCGCGTGCGCCGCCGCTCCTCACCGTCCAGGTATCCGCCCGGTGAGAACGTCACCGACGTTGTGAAAGGAACTCCCGTGGGCTCCTGCCTGCCCTATCTCGACCCCGCACTGTCCGTCCCCGAGCGCGTCGCCGACCTGGTCGGCCGGATGACGCTGCCGGAGAAGGTCGGCCAGATGCTTCAACTGAACGCGAAGGACGGGGTACGGCACCTCATCGAGGAGATGCACGCGGGGTCGATCCTCCACGCCTCCCCGGACCGGGTCCTGGAGGCGGCCGCGCTCACCGAGCGGACCCGGCTCCGGATTCCGCTGCTCGTCGCGGAGGACTGCATCCACGGTCATTCGTTCTGGGAGGGCGCCACGATCTATCCCACCCAGCTCGGCATGGCGGCGACCTGGGACCCGGAGCTCGTGGAGCGCGTCGCCCGGGCGACGGCCGTCGAGGTGGCCGCGACCGGGGTCCACTGGACGTTCTCCCCGGTCCTGTGCATCACCCGGGACCTGCGCTGGGGCCGGGTGAGCGAGACGTTCGGTGAGGACCCCTTCCTCATCGGCGAGCTCGCCTCGGCCATGGTGCGCGGCTACCAGGGCGACGGGCTGGACGATCCGACCGCGGTCCTCGCGTGCGCAAAGCACTTCGCGGGATACTCCGAGACCCAGGGCGGCCGGGACGCCAGCGAGGCCGACCTCTCCCGGCGCAAGCTGCGCTCGTGGTTCCTGCCGCCCTTCGAGCGGGTCGCCCGTGAGGGCTGCCGGACGTTCATGCTCGGCTACCAGTCCATGGACGGGGTGCCGGTCACGGTCAACGACTGGCTGCTGAACGAGGTGCTGCGCGGCGAGTGGGGCTACACCGGAACGCTGGTGACCGACTGGGACAACGTCGGGCGCATGGTGTGGGAGCAGCACGTGTACGCCGACCACACGCAGGCGGCCGCCGCCGCCGTCCGGGCGGGCAACGACATGGTGATGACGACGCCGGCGTTCTTCGGCGGGGCGCAGGAGGCGGTCGCCGCCGGCACGCTCGACGAGGCGGAGATCGACGCGGCGGTCCGGCGCATCCTGACCCTCAAGTTCGAGCTGGGCCTGTTCGAGAACCCGCGCCACCCCGACCGCGACCGCCAGGCCGCCGTCATCGGCAGCGCGGACCACGCCGGGCTGAACCTGGAGGTGGCCCGCCGCTCGCTGGTGCTCCTGACCAACGACGGCACACTGCCGCTGGCCGGCGGGTTCGAGGCCGGTCCCGACGGGCGCGCGGTCGCGGGCGCGGGCTCCGCGCCGCGCACGGTCGCCGTCATCGGCCCCAACGCCGACGACGCGCAGACCCAGCTCGGCGACTGGGCGGGCTCGTCCGGCCAGGCGGACTGGCTGCCGGACGGGCATCCGCGGGCCATGATCCGTACCGTGCTGGACGGCTTCCGCGAGCACGTGCCGGACGGCTGGAGCGTCACGCACGCCCGGGGCGCCGACATCCTGACCGTGGGCCCGGACCCGGAGGGCGCCTTCTTCCCCGACGGGCAGCCGCGTCCGGAGATCGTCGTCCCGGCGGAGCCGAACGAGGCCCTGATCACCGAGGCGGTCGCCGCGGCGGAGGCGGCCGACTACGTCGTCGCGGTCGTGGGTGACCGCATCGAGCTCGTCGGTGAGGGCCGCTCCACGGCCACCCTGGAGCTGGTCGGCGGCCAGGTCGCGCTCCTCGACGCGCTGGCCGCGACGGGCAAGCCTCTCGTCGTGGTCGTCATCAGCTCCAAGCCGCTCGTGCTGCCGCCGTCCGCCCACCGCGCCGCGGCGATCGTGCACGCCTTCAACCCGGGGATGCGCGGCGGCCGGGCCGTCGCCGAACTCGCGCTCGGTCTCGTCGAGCCGTCCGGGCGGCTGCCCGTCTCCTTCGCACGCCATGCGGGGCAGCAGCCGACGTACTACAACCAGGTGCGCGGCCAGCACGGCACCCGCTACGCCGACCTGACGCAGCGTCCGGCATTCGTCTTCGGCGAGGGCCTCAGCTACACGACGGTCGCGTACGCGGACCTGGAGGTGCTCACCGACGTCCTCGGCCCGGGTGACACGCTGCGGGCGCGCGTTGTCGTCCGCAACACGGGTCAGCGCTCCGCGCTGGAGACCGTGCAGGCGTACGTCAGCGACACGGTGACCTCCGTGACCTGGGCGGAGAAGGAGCTCAAGGCCTACCGTCAGGTGGCGCTCGCCCCCGGCGAGTCGCGGGAGGTCGTCATCGAACTGCCCGTCGCCGACTGCAGCCTGGTGGACGCCGCGGGCCGGCGGATCGTCGAGCCGGGTGCGTTCGAACTCCTCGTAGGTCCGTCGTCGCGCGACGACGTCCTCCTGCGGGCGGGGTTCACGGTCAAGGGCTGAGGGCCCCGCGTGCGGGTGACGGGGGCGAGGGGCCCGTCACCCGCCGGGGTCACCCACCGCGGTTCGCCACCCCCGAGGGCGGACTCGGCGGCGCCGCCGCGCGGCGGACTGCCGCGCCGTCGGGAGCAGGCGATCCACGGAGTCATGGCCCGGGGCCGGGGCCCTTGCCACCGCCCGGGCCCGGGGGCTGCTCGTCGGAGCCCCGCGCGCCGGGGGCCGTCGCCCCTTCCGCCGGCTCGTCGGCCGCCGCGCCCGGCATCGCCCCGTCTCCCCGCAGGCGTTCCAGGTCCGAGGGCCGCACCTGGATGACGACCAGGGCGATCAGCGCGGCGACGACGGCGAAGGCGGCTGCGGCGACGAACGCGGTGGAGACACCCGATGCCAGGACCTGGTCACCCCACCCTCCCGGCAGCTGGCCGGTCCTGCGGAACTCCGCCAGCTGCGCCGGCGTCGCGTCCGCCAGGAATTTCGGCACCTGATCGGTGGCCTCGTTACGGCTGGCCGTACCGAAGACCGTGACAAGAATGGACAGACCCAGCGACCCGCCCACCTGCTGCGTGGTGTTGAGGATGCCGGACGCCGCACCGGCCTCCTTCGACTCGACCCCCGAAACGGCCATCAGCGTCAGCGACACGAACTGCAGGCCCATGCCGAGGCCGAACACCAGCACCGGGCCCAGGAGACTGCCCAGGTACGTGCTGTGGACGTCGGTCTGCGTCAGCCAGCCGAGGCCCACGGCGGCCAGCAGGGAGCCCGTCACCATGAAGGGTTTCGGGCCCCACCTGGGGAGCAGCCGGGAGGTGATCCCGGCGCCGATCGCGATGATGACGCTGACCGGGAGGAAGGCGAGGCCGGTTCTCAGCGGGCTGAAGTTCAGGATGTTCTGCACGAACAGGGTCAGGAAGAAGAACATGCCGAACATCGCCGCGGCGAGGCTCAGCATCATTCCGTACGTGCCGGCGCGGTTGCGGTCGCGGAACATCCACAGCGGCGTGATGGGCTGCCTGGACCGGCTCTCGATCGCGATGAACAGGCCGAGCAGCACCACGGCCACGGCGAAGGCCACCAGGGTGAGGGTGTCGCTCCAGCCTTCTTCGGAGGCGCGGATGAATCCGTAGACGAGGCACACCATGCCGAGCGTCGCCGTCAGTGCGCCGACGACGTCGAAGTGGCCGGGGTGGCGCGCGGACTCGCGGATGTAGCGGCGCGTGGCGAGCACGATCAGCAGCCCGATGGGGACGTTGACGAAGAAGATCCACCGCCAGTCGAGCCATTCCACCAGCACTCCGCCCGCCAGGAGCCCAATGGCGCTGCCTCCGGCCGAGACGGCCGCGAACACGCCGAACGCCCTGTTGCGTTCCGGTCCTTCGCGGAAGGTCGTGGTGATGAGCGAGAGCGCGGTCGGCGACGCGATCGCGCCTCCGACGCCCTGGAGGGAGCGCGCGGCGAGCAGTTGCCACGCCTCCTGGGAGAGACCGCCGAGCAGGGAGGCGAAGACGAAGAGGGCGACGCCGAACATGAAGACTCTGCGCCGCCCGAGGATGTCCCCGAGGCGCCCGCCCAGCAGGAGCAGCCCTCCGAACGTCAGGGTGTAGGCGTTGATGACCCAGGAGAGGTTCTCGGTCGAGAAGCCCAGCGAGCTCTGGATGTGCGGGAGGGCGATGTTCACGATGGTGATGTCGAGGACCACCATCAACTGGCACGAGCAGATGACGAGAAGGGCGATCCCGCTGCCTCGTCCCTTCCTCGGGGAGTCGGCAGCCTGTCGGGATGTCGCGTGGGAGCCCGTCATGGGTTTGCTTGCCACTCAAGCCGTCAGCGGAAATCAGGCCATCGGCGAACGCGGTCGTCCGCTCCCACGACGTTAACCCTGCCCGTCGGCTGCCGCCATTCGGGCGACAGGGCCGACGGACGGGCATGCACGAGTCGCCTGCACGGTTGGTCTGACAACGATGTCGTGTGCTGGGGCACTATCGGTGACGTCGCCCGGGCGACGAGGTGGGGCGGGACCGGTCCTGCGACGCCGTCGGCGCGGCAGGCCGCCGGGGCAACGGATACCGCCTCGGTCGCCGTGGGCTCACTCGAGCGCCGCCGGCGCCTGGGACGTCGCTGTCACCGCCTCCGGGGAGTCGGGCGTCGGGGCGGGCGGGAAGAGACGGGCCAGTTCGTCGGCCAGGACGGTGAGCTGGGCGCGCCCGGGGTGTCCGGCGAAGGCCGCGATCTGGAGGAGGGTCCCGGCGCCGCGGACGGTCAGCAGTTCGGTGTCGAGCAGTCCGGGGACGATCCGGCGGATCGCCTCGGTGGCGGCGGGCTCGGCCAGGAGCCGGGCCAGCGGGGTACGGAGGTTCAGCGCGCCCTCGGCGAACTCGTCGGAACGGGCGGCGGGTTCACGGGCCGCCTCGGCACGCTCGCGCTGGGCGGCGACGAGGAGATGGGCCTCGCCGACCTCGTCCGGATCGTACGGGAGACCGAGCCGGGTGTACTGGTCGGCGGGTGCCTCGCTCGCCCTCAGCCGCTCCACCAGAAGCCGGATCATGCGCAGTTCGACGCGGTCGTCGACGAGCGGCTTCTCCTGGTGCGGGTCGGTGTCGAGGTCGAACAGGAGGGTGCCGAAGCGCTGCGGCCCGAGCAGCGGGGAGGGGCTGGCCGCGATCCTGAGGGTGCGTACGCCCTTGGTGAAGCCGAACGGTTCGGCCAGGGTCAGGTCCGACAGTTCTCCGGGGGTGAACCGGCCACGGATCCGGGTCGGCATCAAGGTGTGTTCGAACAAGGGCTGGTTGCTGTCGTCGTGGCACGCCCGCATGTAGACGTACCGGCCGTCGGTGACGTTCACATGGCCGCCGAACATGCCGAACAGAGCCGAGTCACGTGGCTGTCGGGCGTCCGGCGTCTCGCGCAGCGGGCGGCCCTGCATGTCGGGGGTGCGTGCGGCGCCGAACAGGTCGAGGAGGGTCGGGGCGAGGTCGATGGTCTGCACGAGCGAGGCATCGCGGCTGCCGGCCCGTTCCGGGCTGCGCGGGTCGTGGACGAAGAGCGGGGTGTGGACGAGTTCGTTGTACCAGGGGGTGACGACCTTCGCCCACCAGCCCTTCTCCCCCAGCAGATAGCCGTGGTCGGTGCAGACGATGAGCATGGTGTCGTCCCACAGACCGTGCTCGTCCATCGCGTCGAGGACCCGGCCGAGCGAGTGGTCGCACATCGAGAGCAGCGCCGCGTACTCGTAACGGGCGTGGTTCTCCTGGCTCTTCGTCTCGGTGACCCGGTTGTAGTCGGGCCAGTCGAAGTGCGGCCCGTCGTAGTCGTGCGGATAGAGGTCCTTGTAGTGGTCCTGGGTGAAGAAGGGTTCGTGCGGGTCGAAGGTCTCGATCTGCACGAACCAGTCGTCCTCGGTGTGGTTGGTCCGCAGGAACGCGAGACCGGCGTCGAAGGTGAGGGTCTGTGGCTGCTTCGCCTCGGTGTCCAGGTACTGCCGGTTGACCCAGTCCTGGCGCCACAGGTCGTTGCGGGTGGTGCGCAGGTCCTCGGGGATCGTGGGCTCCGCGACCTGCCCCTTCCAGGCGTCGCCCTCCTGGCCCCGGAAGAACTCCCACGAGTTGTAGCGGCCGTGGTACGTGGCCCCGCCGTCTTCCCAGTAGTGCTGGTGGTCGCTGACGAGGTGGGTGTAGACGCCGTGCCGCTTCAGGAGTTCGGGCATCGAGTCGTCGAAGGGCTCCAGCGGTCCCCAGCCACGGTGGAGGAAGTTGTGGCGCCCGGTGTGCAGTTCGCGCCGGGCCGGCATGCACGGCATGGAGCCCGCGTAGCACGTGTCGTAGGTGACCGTGCGGTCGGCGAGACGGCGGAAGTTCGGGGCGTGGATCCAGTCGGCGCCGTAGGGCGGCAGCAGATGCCGGTTGAGGCTGTCGAACATCACCATGACGGCCTTCATCGGGTGGTGGATCCTTCCGCGGCGGGGACGGGTGTGAGATCGCGGGCGCAGCGGAAGCCGCCGTGGCCGGTCGAGGAGTCGGGGGTGTTGTGGGAGCGGGCGGCGACGCGGTAGCGGTTGCAGTACGAGGCGTGGCACAGGTAGGAGCCGCCGCGGATGACGCGCTCGCCGGGCCCGAAGGCGTCGGCACACCACTCCCAGACGTTGCCCGAGGTGTTGTGGAGGCCGTATCCGTTGGGCTCGTACGCGGTGACGGGCACGGTGCCCGTCCGGCCGCCCGGCCGGTCCGAGCGGTGCGGGAACGGTCCGCGCCAGATGTTGCACCTCTCGCGTCCGCCGGGGGCGAGTTCGTCGCCCCACGGGTAGCGGAGGCCGTCGTGGCCGCCGCGGGCGGCGTACTCCCATTCGGCCTCGGTGGGCAGCCGCAGGCCGGCCCAGTCGCAGTAGGCGAGCGCGTCGTCGTGGGAGACGTGGACGACGGGGTGGTCCGCCCGGTCGGTGACATGGGAGCCGGGTCCTTCGGGCGCCTGCCAGTACGCTCCTTCGACGCCCAGCCACCAGGGGGCGCCCGGCACCCGGCCGATGACGTGGTGCCCGGCGGCCGGGTGGACGAGCAGGTGGAACACGTAGGAGCTGCCGTGCCTCTCGGCGTCGGTGCGGTAGCCGGTGGCGTCGGCGAAGGCGGCCCAGTCGGCGTTGCTGACGGCGGTGGTGTCGATGGCGAACGGGGCCACGGCCACGTCACGCACCGGCCCCTCACGGTCGGCGAGGTAGCCCTCTCCGAAGCCGTCGCCCATCCGGAAGACGCCGCCGGGCAGTTCGGCCATCGCCCGGCACCCGGCCGCCGGTGGCGGGGCGGCCCGGCGTACCGCGGGCAGCGGGAGCACGTCCGTGCAGGGGCGGCCCGGGGCGCAGCAGGTGGTCACGCGGGTACTCCCGTCCTCTGCGTACGGACGGCGGGGGCGGCACGGGGTACGGGTTCGGGCGCCGCCGCCAGCAGGGCGCGGGTGTACGGGTCGCGAGGGTGCTCGCAGACCTCGTCCGCGCTGCCGGTCTCCACGATCCGGCCCTGGTGCATGACCGCGATGCGATGGCTGACCTGGCGGACGACCGCCAGGTCGTGGGCGATGAAGACCAGGGCGAGGCCGAGGTCGCGCTGGAGGTCGGTGAGCAGGCCGACGATCTGCGCCTGGACGGACACGTCGAGCGCGGAGACGGGTTCGTCGCAGATGAGGACGGAGGGATCGGGGGCGAGCGCCCGCGCGATGCCGACGCGCTGGCGCTGGCCGCCGGAGAAGGAGCGCGGATGCCGGTCGGCCACGGCCGGATCCAGACCGGCCAGGTTCAGCAGTTCCGCCACCCGCTCCCTGCGCCGGCCCCGGTCGCCCAGGCCGAAGGCGATCAGGGGTTCGGCGACGATCTCGCCGACCGTCATGCGGGGGTTGAGTGAGGCGTACGGGTCCTGGAACACCATCTGGACCTGGCGGCGCACCGTGTGCAGGGCCCGCCTGGTGGGTCGGGTGACGTCCTCGCCGCGCAGCCGGATGCTGCCGCCGTCGCAGGGGTGGGCGTGGGCCAGCACCCGGGCCAGGGTGGACTTTCCGGAGCCGGACTCGCCGACGATGCCGAGGGTCTCCCCTGCCGCCAGGGTCAGCGACACGCCGTCGAGCGCGGGGACCGCGTGGCGTCGGGCACCGCGTCCCCGGTACGTCTTGCGCAGCGCCTCGGCCTCCAGGACGACGGCGCCGGGGGCGGGGCGGTCGATGCGGGAGGGCGGGGCGGGGGCGGGCAGGGGCTCGGTGCGCGCGGCGGCGGGCAGGCAGGCCACGTGCACGCCGTCCGCGGTCCGGGTGAGCGGGGGTGTCGCGGTGCGGCAGCGGCTCTCGACGAGCGTGCAGCGGTCGGCGAAGGCGCAGCCGTCGCCGAGCAGGGTGAGGTCGGGCGGGCTGCCGGGGATGCCGGTGAGCCGGGTGCCCGACGGGGTGGACAGGCGGGGAACGGCGGCGAGGAGCCCGGCGGTGTACGGGTGGCGGGGCCGGGTGAGCACCTCGGCGGTGGGTCCGTCCTCGACGACCGTTCCGCCGTACATGACGAGGACGCGTGCGCAGGCGCGGGCGACGACGCCCATGTTGTGGGTGATGAGGACCAGGGCGGTTCCGGTCTCCCGGTTGAGGTCGGCGAGCAGGGTGAGGATCTGGTCCTGGACGGTGGCGTCGAGCGCGGTCGTCGGTTCGTCGGCGAGGAGGATGTCGGGTTCACCGGCGAGGGCCATGGCGATGAGGATGCGCTGACGCTGGCCGCCGGAGAACTGGTGCGGGTGGTCATCGGCGCGCCGGTGCGGTTCAGGGATGCCGACCCGGTCCAGGAGTTCGACGGCGCGGGTCCTGCGGGCGGCCTTGTCCCGGTCGCCGTGCGCGCGCAGCACCTCTTCGATGTGGCGGCCGGCCGTCAGGACGGGGTTCAGCGCCGTCATCGGGTCCTGGAAGATCATGCCGATGCGGGCGCCGCGCACCGCGCGCAGCTCCTCCTCGCCGGCGGCGGCCAGGTCCTGGCCGTCCAGGCGGACCGTACCGGTGGTGATACGGCCGGTGCCCGGCAGCATCCGGGTCAGGGCGAGAGCGGTGGTGGACTTCCCGGAACCCGACTCGCCGACGACCGCGAGCGTCTCGCCCCGGTTCAGGGTGAACGAGACTCCGCGTACGGCTCGGAGTGCCGAGCCGTCGGGGGTGGTGAACTCGACGCCGAGGTCGCGGACCTGCAGCAGTTCCTGGGCGGTCATCGGCGTATCTCCCGGTTGAGCGCCTCGGCGATGAGCGAGAGTCCGAGGACGAGCGCGGTCACGGTGATCAGGGGCCCCGCGGCGAAGTTCGGGGCCTGGGCGAGATAGGGCATGGACTGGCTCAGTACGGCTCCGAGGGTGGGTTCCGGCGGCCGTACGCCGACGCCGAGGAAGCTCATCGCGCCCTCGATGAACACGGCGACGGTCAGGGAGACGGCGATCTGGACGATGAGCGGATCGACGGCGTTGGGCAGGATGTGCCGGACCAGGACCCGGCGGCCGGAACTGCCGCCGACCCGGGCGGCGGTGACGTACTCCCGCTCACGCTGGACCAGGATGCCGCCGCGCAGCAGCCGGCCGAACGCCGGGATTTCCGCGAGTGCGATGACGAGGACGACGGGAGTGCGGCCGGGGCCCAGGATCGCGGTGATCGCGAGCGCGAGGATCAGGCCCGGGAACGCGAGAAGGAGGTCGAAGACCCGTTGGACGACGGTGTCGGCCACCGGGTGCGCGGCAGCGACGAGGGCGAACAGGCAGCCGAGGGCCGCGCCGAGGGGTACGGCGAGCGAGATGATGCCGAGGTCGGTCCGGATGCCGTACAGAACGCGGCTGAGCAGGTCCCGGCCCAGGTCGTCGGTGCCCAGCGGATGCCCCGGCGTGCCGAGGGCGGCGAGGCTCTGGCCGCTCTGCTCGGTGGGCCCGTGGCCGGCCAGGAGCGGTGCGAGCAGCCCGGCGAGGATCACCGCGCCGACGAGGACGAGGCCCGTGCGGGCGCGCACGGTGGACAGTGCTCTGCGGTAGGGGTGGCGGCTGCGGTGCGTGCCGCGCCCCTTGGCGGCGGCCGGGGGCGGTCCGGCGGTGAGGAGATCGGTTGTCGAGGTCATGGGCGTTACTCCCACCTGATCCGGGGGTCGAGCCAGGCGTACACGAGGTCCGTGAGCAGCTGGACGAGGACGAAGACGGCGACCAGGAGCAGCAGGAGGTCCTGGACGACCGGGTAGTCCCGGCGTTGGAGGCCCTGTTCGGCGAGCTGTCCGAGGCCCGGCCAGGCGAAGATCGCCTCGACGAGCACGGCTCCGCCGAGCAGGTGCCCCACCTGCATGCCCAGCAGGGTGACGACGGGCGGGAGGGCGTTCGGCAGGGCGTGGCGCCACAGGAGCCGGCGCGGTGTCACCCCGGCGGCGGTCGCGGTGCGGATGTAGTCCTCGGCGAGTCCTCGTTCGATGCCGTCCTTGAGGTAGCGGCCGAGGACGGCGGCGCTGGGCAGGGCCAGGCAGAGTGCGGGCAGCAGCAGGTACTGCGCGGCGAGGTCGGGCGCGGCGAGGAAGGCGACCCGGCCGCCCGGGGGCAGCACGCCGAGGATGACGGCGAACAGCAGCACAAGCAGGACCCCGCTGACGAAGGGCGGCACGGCCAGGGCGGCCGTCGTCGTCACCCGGACCACGGTGCGGATCCAGCGGCTCGGGGAAGTGGCCCCGAGCACACCGAAGGCCGTACCGAGGAGGACGACGAACAGCAGGGCCGCCACGGTGAGTTCGGTGGTGGCGCCGAGCCCGTCCCCGATGAGGTCGGCGGTCTGTCCGCCGATCGCGTACGAGGGTCCGAGGTCGCCCGTCAGCAGGGACCCGGTCCAGTGGGCGTACTGGGAGAGCAGGGGTGCGTCGAGGCCGAGCCGGTCCCGGATCGCGGCGACGGTCGCCGCGTCCGCGTCGGGGCCTGCGAGGGTGGTGGCGGGGTCGCCGGGGACGAGGCGCAGGATGGTGAAGATCAGGAAGGAGGCGGCAAGCAGGACGAGGAGGGCCGACGGCAGCCGGCGGATCAGATAGCCGCGCATGTCACACCAGGTAGGCGTTGTCGAGGTTGAGGTAGGAGAACTTGTTCAGGGTGACGCCGCGCAGCCGGTCGGCGGCGACCTGCACCTGTCCCCGCACGACGAGGTCGATGAGGAACGCCTCGTCGAGCAGGAGGGAGGAGATCTTCTCGTGCTGGGCGTTGACCGCCGCCGCGCTCGTCTCGCGCTGGGTCCAGGCCTCGCGCACGACCTCGGTGTACTCGGCCGAGCGGTACTTGGAGGTGTTCGTCGCCTCGTTGAACGGATAGGCGCTCACGGCGAGGGTGGAGGGCTGGACCTGGGCGAAGCCGTGCCCCATGGTCCACAGCGCCGGCATGTCCTGGGAGATCAGCTTCTTCTGCCCGGTCGCCGGGTCGGTGGGCTGGAGTGTGACGCGGACGCCGACCTGCTCGAGGTCGTACTGCAGGGATTCGGCGATCGCCGTCTCGCTGGGCAACGCAAGGTGCAGGAGCGGTAGTTCGAGCTTGCTGTGCCCGGCGGACCTCAGCAGCTCCCGGGCCTTCGCCGGGTTGTGGGTGTAGTGGGTGCGGTGCGCCTCGGTGAAGGCGGGTGAGGACTTGGGCCAGGGGGCGGCGGAGGCGAGGCCGTAGCCGCCGAGTGTCTGGGCGAGCAGTCGGTCGCGGTCGACGGCCCAGGCGAGCGCCTGGCGTACGGTCTTGTCGTCCAGCGGGGCGACGGTGGTGTTGACCCCGAGGTAGACGGCGCCTCCGCCCGTGTCGTAGTCGCTGATGGTGAGGTGCGGATCGCTTTTGACGACACCGAGGCTCTTGCCGGGCACGTTGAACGAGAGCTGGGACTGGCCGGAGCGCAGTGACGAGATCAGCGCGTCGGCCTGGGGTATGACGCGCAGTTCGACACCGTCGAGGTAGGGGCGGCCCGGCTGCCAGTACGCGTCGTTCCTGGCGAGGCTCAGGCCGGCGCCGGGGCTCCACTTCGTCAGCTTGAACGGGCCGGTGCCGATGAGCCTCTTCCCGACGACGGCGTCCTCGACCGTCTCCGAATCGGCGATGATCATGAACTCGAACAGGTCGAAGAGGTTGTTCACCGGATGCGCCAGTTTCAGCACCAGTTCGTGGTCGCCGCGCTTCTCGAATCCGGTGACCGTGGCGGCCGTGGCGCGCAACTGGGCCGCGCGCACCGGGTTCTGAAGGTTCTTCACGGCGAAGATCACATCGTCCGCGGTGAACGCGCGGCCGCTGTGGAAGCTCACGTCGTCGCGCAGCCGCAGCGTGATGCTGCGTCCGTCCTCGGCGTACGTCCAGGAGCGGGCGAGCTCCGGCTTCGGCCTGAGCCGGTCGTCGTAGCGGGTCAGGGTGTTGTAGATCAGCCGGTGCTGGAGGGACTGCCCGCTCTGGGAGAACAGGAGGGCGGGCGTGAAGTCGCTGTTGACCGCGACGTTGAGGACACCTCCGCGCTGGGGCGCGGCGCTCGCGCCCTGCGGAGCGGACGAGGCGTCCGACACCGCCGAGCGGCAGCCCGCCAGGCCCAGTCCGAGAAGCAGGGTGCCGCCTCCCGCGGCGCGCAGTGTCGAGCGCCGGGAGGGTCCGGAGGGCGTGTGGGAGTACAGCTCGGTCATCGAAGCCTGCCTGTGACGGTGAGGGACGGTGAAGGAAGGGAGCGGCCGGATGCGCCGACGCATTCGTTCCGCTGCGGGAGAAATAGGGAGCCGAGGTTGGCCGGCCCGGGGAAGGCACGGTTCGAGGGCGCTCAGGACGTACGGAATCAGTACCGGCGGTGCGTGAGGAAGTTGATCCGAGCCGGAACGCGCCGGGCGCGGCGCATCAGGTGGTGACGCGGCGCGGGGCTATATGAAATCGGCTCCGGCCGGGACGTCGTCGCACCGGTGAGGTGTCAGCGAGGCGTCGCGGACACCCGGGACGGGCCCGTGGAAGAAACGGTCCGGTCAGTCGCGAACGGCACAGACCGCGCTGGCCTGTCGACAGAGGTCGACGTGCCTGCGGGAGATGAGGCGCATGTCCGGGTTCACGGGAGCAATATGACAGTGGCGTCGCCGGACGGTCAACCCGGTCTGTCCGGATCCTGGTACGGAGCCTCCGTCTGCCCCGGGAGAGGTGCTAGCTCCGTGACGCCGTCAGCGGGCTCCTGAACAGCGGGTTCAGCAGGATGGTGCCCGCGGCGACGGGGGTGACGGCCGTCCCGGCATGTGGGCTGACGATCCGTTCGGGGTCCCCGCAGACGTGGGAGTGGTCCACCGCCGCTCCCCGGATCTCCTCCAGGTAGTCCGGATTGACCAGACTGGAGTGCTCCGTGACCACGACCAGGTCCGGGTTGAGGACGTCCAGGAGCAGGGCCGTCGCGCGGCCGACCGCACGGGCCCGCTCTCGCAGCAGCCGGTCCGCGCGCCGGTCCCCGGCCGCCGCGGCGTCCACCACCAGGAAGGCGTCCGGCTCGGGCACGATCCCGCGGCGCACGGCGGTCTGTGCGACGGCCGTGTTCGAAGCGGTCGCCTCCAGGCAGCCGGACCGTCCGCAGGGGCAGGTGGCCGTGGAGTCCGGGACGGGCAGGTGGGCCACGTCGCCGGCTCCGGACCCCGGCCCCTGGTGGACCACGCCGGCGATGCCGAGGGCGGCGTCGACCACGTTGCCGATGAAGAGGTGGACCAGGCTCCGGCGTGCGGCGGGCCGGCCGAAGAGGATCTCGGACTGGGCGACGGCCCTGGCGTGGTTGTCGATCCGCACGTCGAGTCCGCCCAGGCCACGGGCGAGTTCGGCGGCGAGGGGCCGCTGGTGCCAGCCGAGCGCGTCATGGCGCACGGCGGTCCCCGTGGCCGGGTCCACCCAGCCTCCGAGGGCCGCGCCCACACCCAGCAGGCGCCGTCCGCGAGCGACGTCGTCGAGGAACGCGCGCAGTCCCTGGACGATCCGGAGCGACAGGTCCCCGGGCGCTATGCCGTCGTGCGGAAGGGCGCGACGCGCCAGCAGCCTTCCGCGCAGGTCCAGCAGGCCGAACGTCGAACCGGGTACACCGATGTGGACCCCCGCCGCGACCGGCCCGCCGCTCTCCCCGGTGTGCAGATCGACCGGGATCTGGGGTCTGCCGACTCCGCTGCCGGCCACCAGCTGCGGCAACTCCCTGATCAGGCCGAGCCCTAGGAGGTCGGTGCACTGGCGGGACACCGCCGCCGGGCTCAGCCCCGAGCGATCGGCGATCGTCCGGCGGGCTACCGGTCCGTGGTCGAGAACGGTGCGCAGCACCGTGGCGGCGTTGGCCTCGCGCCGGCCGTCACCGGTCGCCCGGAACACGTGGGGGGCAGCTGTCATGGGTCCTTCCTCAGGTTTTCTGCGATCTGCGGGCGGTCGCAACGTTACGGCGGCATGAATTCGTCCCCGGGTTCGCACCCGGCGCCGGGGCGGGATGGCCGGCCTCCGGGGCCGGCAGGAGAACCCGCAGTTCAGAGGCGGTTCGGACGCCCCGCCCCGGAGACAACGCGAGCCCCGCGCAGGCGCCGATTGAACCACTGCCCGGCACCCTTCGGGGTACATGAGCGCGCTTGACGTACGCGGCGGGGCGCTGCGAGTCTCCGGGACATGTTCGCGACGGCCGTCACCGATGCGCGGCCCGCCCGCGCCGGCCGCACCGCGATGCCGCCCGCGTGTCCGGGCCCCTGTCCCACCGCCTGACCCGGCTCCCCCCGCCCGGCACTTCGCACAGCTCTCCGACCACACCTTCGGACGGCTCTCCACCCCCACCTCCGCTTACGGACGGCACCCCGTCCCTCGGTGGCCACGCCACACCTCTATTACTTCCGCTCCCAAATTAATCAGGGCGTCGACCGCACCACGATCGGCCGGCGCACCAGCCTGTCCTTCGAAAGGGATCTGCCATGACTTCCACCACCACCGCGCCCGCTCCCGCCGTTACCGTCCAGAAGCTCGGCGGTCGCATCGGCGCCGTCATCTCCGGGGTCCGCCTCGGCGGGGACCTCGCCCCCGAGACCGTCGCGGCCGTCCGGGCCGCGTTGCTGGCCCACAAGGTCGTCTTCTTCCGGGGCCAGGACCATCTGGACGAGGACAGTCACGAGGCGTTCGGGCGGCTGCTCGGCACGCCGGTCGCCCACCCGACCGTTCCGTCCGCCGACGGCCGTTACTCGCTCGGCATCGACTCCGACCACGGCGGCCGGGCCAACCAGTGGCACACCGACGTCACGTTCGTCCCCGCCTACCCGGCCTTCTCCATCCTGCGCGCCGTCGTCATCCCGCCGTACGGCGGCAACACCCTGTGGTCCAACACCGCCGCCGCGTACGCCGAACTGCCCGAGCAGCTCCGCGTCCTGGCCGACAGCCTGCGGGCCGTCCACTCCAACGACTACGACTACGTCGCCGTGCGGCCGAACGCCCGCCCGGAGGCGCTCGCCAAGTACCAGGAGGTCTTCACCTCGACGAAGTTCCTCACCGAACACCCGGTGGTCCGCGTCCACCCCGAGACCGGCGAACGGGTGCTGCTCCTCGGCAACTTCGTCCAGCGGATCAGCGGTCTGACCGGCCGCGACTCCCGGGCCCTGGTCGACCTGTTCCAGTCCCACATCGAGCGCCCGGAGAACACGGTCCGCTGGAACTGGCAGGTGGGCGACGTCGCCATCTGGGACAACCGCGCCACCCAGCACTACGGCGTGGACGACTCCGACACCCACGAGCGCAAGCTGCGCCGCGTCACCATCGACGGCGACGTGCCGGTCGGCACCGACGGCCGCTCCTCCACGCTCATCAGCCCCGAGGCGGTACCCGACCCGTCCTTCGGTATCGCTTCCGGCGCCTCGACGGCCTCGGTCGCGGAGACCGCGGGCGCATGAGCGGGTCCATCCCGTACGGTGAGGCCTCTGTCCCGGCGGGCGGCGCCACCGCGTCGCCCGCCGGGGCGCCCCCGCAGGTGATCGTGGTCCTCACCGACCAGCAGCGCTGGGACACGGCCGGCGTGCACGGCAACCGGGCGGGGGTAACCCCGGAGTTCGACCGGATCGCCCGCGAGGGCACCCTGTTCGAGCACGCGATCACCTCCAATCCGGTCTGCGCACCGGCCCGTTCGGCTCTGCAGACCGGCCGCTTCCCGACCGCCACGGGCGTCTTCCGCAACGGTCTGCCCCTTCCACGGGACGTGCCCACGCTGGCCGGGGAGTTCGCCGCGGCCGGCTATGCGACGGGGTACATCGGCAAGTGGCACCTGGCGGGTGAGGACCAGCCGGACGGCCCGGTGGAGCCCGGCCGCCGGGGCGGTTACGAACGGTGGCTCGCCTCGGACCGGCTCGAGTTCACCTCGGACGCGTACCGCACGGTGGTGCACGACGAGGAGGGGGCCGCTGTCCGCCTGCCGGGCTACCGCTCGGACGCCCTGGTCGACGCGGCGATCCGTTTCGTGGCCGACCACCACGACCGGCCGTACCTGCTGTTCCTCTCCCTGCTGGAGCCGCACCACCAGAACCCGACCGACGACTACCCCGCTCCGGCGGGCTACCGCGAGCGCTACGAGGGCGCCTGGCTGCCACCGGACCTGGCCGCGCTCGCACCGGGCGCGCCGCAAGGCGGTGCGCACCGTCATCTGGCCGGCTACCTCGGGCAGATCAAGCGCGTCGACGAAGGGGTGGGGCGCCTGCGCGACGCCCTGCGGAGCATCGGGACGCAGGAGAACACGGTCCTGGCCTGGACAGCGGATCACGGTTCCCATTTCCGCACCCGGAACAGCGAGTACAAGCGCTCGGCCCATGAGGCGTCCGTCCGTGTTCCGCTCGCGCTCACCGGACCCGGCTTCACCGGCGGCGGGCTGGTCCGCCGGCCCGTCGGCACGGTGGACCTGATGCCCACCCTGCTCGCGGCCGCGGGACTTCCGGTGCCCGATGGCGTCCAGGGGCGGTCCCTGCTCCCGCTCACCGGCGGGGGCCGTGACCCCGGCCGGCCCGGCTCCGCGTTCGTCCAGATCAGTGAGGACCGGGTGGGGCGCGCGGTACGCACCTCGCGGTGGAAGTACGTGGTGGACGCGCCGGGCGCCGACGCCTGGAACGAACCCGGCGCGGACCGCTACACGGAGACGGAGCTGTACGACCTGGCGGCCGACCCGTACGAGCTGGACAACCTCGCCGGGCTGGAGTCGCACCGCGAGGTCGCCGATGAACTGCGCGAGGAACTGCTGGACTGGCTGGAGCGGATCGAGGACGCGAAGCCCGGGATCGACCGGGCGGCCGCACGCCCGTCCGGTCAGCGGCGCGCGGAGCCGTTTCCGGCCGGTGTGCCGTGGGAGGGGGTGCGGTTCGGCCACCGCCCGCGCCCCTGAGCACACCGGCCTTCGCTGACGTCGTCGCGCAGGGCGGGTGCATCCCGCTCGGATCCGTGACTCAGACAGCCTGCGCGGCGGCCGGTGCGGGAGCGGGTTCCTGCCGCGTCCCCGCCGCCCATCGTGCCGCCGGCCCGAGTGCGTACGACGCGGCGAGGACCGTTCCGCCGAGCAGCAGCCAGCCCACGGTGCCCCGTCCGAGCAGCAGCCCGGTGAGCACGAGGGGCCCGAGCGTGCGCGCGACGGTCACGCCGGTGCCGAAGAAGCCCTGGTACTCACCGACGCGCCCCGTCGGTGCCAGGTCGAAGGAGAGCTGCCAGGAGCCGGCCGAGTGCAGCATCTCGGCGGCGACCAGCAGCACGGAGCCGCCGGCCAGGGCCGCCACCGCGGCCCACGGGGAGTCCACCGCCGACATGGCGAGGACGACGCAGGTGAGGACCATGAGTGCGCCGGACCGGCGGAGGGCGCGCACCGCCGTGGGAATGCCGCGCACAGCGCGCGCGGTTCGGACCTGGAAGAGCATCACGGCCCCGGTGTTGAGCACGAAGAGCGCGGAGACCAGCCATTCGGGAGCCTCGGTCCGCTCGGTGATCCACAGCGGCAGGCCGACGCTGAGCAGCGGCATGCGCAGGAGCAGCACGGTGTTGAGGAGCGTGACGACGGCGTAGGGCCGGTCCCGGAGCACCGCGAGTTTCACCTTCCGGCCCCCGGGCGCCCCCGGGACGGCCGGCAGACGTAGCAGGACGAGTGCGCAGAGCAGGAAGCTCGCGGCGTCGACGGCGAAGACCGCCAGGTACGCCGCCGTGGTCCCGGCCGACAGGGCGACGCCGCCGAGCGCGGCGCCCACGGCGAGCCCCGCGTTGAGCGTCGACTGGAGGTGGGCGAGCGCACCGGTGCGCTCCTTCGTCGCGACGAGGCCCGCCAGCAGCGCCTGACGGGCGGCGGCGAGGCCCGACTGCGCCGTGGCGTACAGACAGGCCGCCGCGAGGAACAGCGCGAAGTCCCGTACGACGAGGAAGGACGCGACGGCGAGGCCCGTCGTCAGAGCGAGCAGCACCGCAGTCCCCCGGGGGCCCCGGCGGTCCGCGATGCGGCCCAGGGACACCCCCGCGACGGAGCCGACCGCCCAGGCCACGGTGAGGCCGAGCCCCATCCTGCCGGGGGCGAGGCCGACCACATGGGTGAAGTAGAGGGCTGAGGTGACGTAGTACGCGCCGTCGCCGACGGAGTTGCTCAACTGGGCCAGGGAGAGCGTGCGTTGAGGACCGGCCGGGGGCAGAAGGTTCGGCATGGCGTTGACGCTACGCAAGGAGCGGCTCACCCGTGTGGGGCATTCAGGCACCGTGGGAGTGGGCCACTTCAGCCGTCCCCTCAGTCGGAGAAGTGCCGGCGCAGGTGATGGTCGAAGAAGCGCTCGACGAGGCCGGAGGTGAGCACCCCCGGCCGGGCCGGGGTCCGCTCGCCGCACCGGGTGGTGTGCACGGTCGTGGGCAGGGGCGGCGTCCGCTCAAGGGCGTCGGTGTTGAAGAACCCGTGTCCGGCGCCGTGGACCGACACCAGGGTCGCCTCGCTGCCCGCACCGTGCAGGGCCTCGAACAGCCGTCGGCTCTGTTTCGGCCCTACCAGGAGGTCCGCGTCTCCGTGCAGGATGAGGAAGGGCGCCGCCGGCCCGCTGACATGGCTCACCGGGCTCGCGTGGGCCGCGAGTCCCGGACGGTCCGTCGTCGGTCCGCCGAGCAGCCCCCAGGGCGGGGACGCCGGATCGATGTCGTTGACGACCCCGCCGGGCAGGCGATCCTCGTCCATGTGGCGGAGGTCCGTGGGGCCGTAACCGTCCACGACCGCCTGCACCTCGCTGGAGTACCCGGCGTGGCCGCCGTCCCCCTCCCCCGCCGGGTCGCCGCCGGTCAGTGCGAGCAGGGCGGCCAGGTGCCCACCGGCCGAGCTTCCCCACACGCCGACGCGTTCCGCGTCCAGCCCTCGGTGCTGCGCCACCGACCGCAGATAGCGCACGGCGGCTTTCACATCGTGCAGTTGGGCAGGCCAGAGCGCCGTGCGGCTCGACCGGTACTCGACGTCCGCCATGGCGTAGCCGCGCTGGGCGAAGAGCCGTCCCAGATGCGGGCCCATGCCCCGCGCGGCCCGCTGCCACCCGCCGCCGGGCAGCCAGACGATGACGGGACGCGGACCGGGCACGCCCTCGGGCAGGTACAGGTCCAGCCTCAGTCCGCCTCCGGTCGCGGGCTCGGAGAAGACCAGGTCGCGCAGCACCGTCACGGGCGGTGCGGGCGCCGTCGGCCCCGGCGGCGAGGTCGAGGCGAGGCCCTCGACGTAGGTCTGCATGAGGGTCGCGCTGCGGCCGCGCTGCTCCGCGTCGGCCCGGTCGTCGGCTCGCGTGCGCGCGTTCACGCTCCCTCCCACCGCTGGCCCGGGGCCGGAACGTTCCGGTAGCGGGTGAACGCCTGGCGCATCCGGTCCGGGGAGGACCGAGCCGATGCGGCTCCCGACGACGCGTACGACCGCCCCGCCTGCCCGCCGCTCCTGCGCCCAGGACACGACCTCGTCGAGCGCCGTGATGGAGCGGTGGGCCATCGGCAGCAGTTCGCGACCCAGCTCCGTGAGTTCGACGTGGCGCGCGTCGCGGCGGAACAGCGGTGCGCCGAACCTCCTCTCCAGCGCGGCGATCTGCTGGCTCAGCGACGGGGCGGAGATGTGCAGGCGCTGCGCGGCACGGGCGAAATGGAGCTCGTGTGCCACGGCGGCGAAGTACCGCAGTTGCTGGACCGTGAGATCCACGGAGATCCTCCTGGGGGCCCGGCCCTATGGCAGGGGCAGGCCCGCGTAGTTCTGGGCGAGTTCTGCGGCGGCGTGCGACGAGGCGGCGATCCTGTCCAGTCGCGCGATCTGCAGCCGGGTGTCGAAGGCGCTCTGCTCCGGGTCGGTGTGCAGGGCGGTGGTCATGAAGTACGAGAAGTGCTCGGCCCGCCACACCCGGCTCAGGCAGGTGTCGGAGTAGGCGTCCAGCAGGTCGGGCGACCCGGTCGTGTGCCGGCGGACCAGGGCGCGGGCCAGCACGACGACATCGGCCGCCGCCAGGTTGAGCCCCTTCGCCCCGGTGGGCGGGACGATGTGGGCGGCGTCTCCCGCGAGCAGCACCCGGCCGTACCGCATGGGCTCGGTGACGGAACTGCGCATCGGCAGAACGGACTTCGCCGTGATGGAGCCGCGCCGCAGCTTCCAGTCCCCGTCGACGGCGAACCGGGCGTCGAGTTCGTCCCAGATCCGCTCGTCGGACCAGTCGGCGGGGTCGGTGCCGTTGGGCACCTGGAGGTAGAGCCGGCTGACCTCGGGCGACCGCATGCTGTGCAGGGCGAATCCGCGCGGCGAGTGGGCGTAGATCAGTTCGTCGCAGGACGGCGGTACGTCGGCCAGGATCCCCAGCCAGGAGTAGGGGTACACGCGGTCGTACGTGCGCTGCACCCCGGCCGGGATCGCGGTCCGGGCGACGCCGTGGAAGCCGTCGCAGCCCACCACGTAGTCGCAGGTGAGCACCTCGTCGCGGCCGTCGTGGGTGTAGTGGACGGCCGGCCGGCCGGTGTCGGCGCCCTCGACCGAGGTGACGTGCGCGCCGAAGAGCAGCGGCGCGCCCTCGGCCAGGTGCAGGGCTATGAGGTCCTTGACGACTTCGGTCTGGGCGTAGACCCACACCCGGCGGCCGCCGGTGAGCGAGGGGAAGTCGATCCGGTGGGCGCGGCCGTCCCAGCGCAGCTCGATGCCGTCGTGCACCAAACCCTCGGCGTCGAGGCGCTGGGCGGCGCCGGCCTCGCGGAGCGCGTCGACGGTGGGCTGTTCGAGGATGCCGGCCCGCTGACGCCGCTCGACGTACGCGCGGTCGCGGCTCTCCAGGACCACGCAGTCGACACCCGCGCGGTGCAGCAGCCGGGCGAGCAGAAGTCCCGCCGGTCCGCCGCCGATGATCCCTACGGTCGTGTGCATGGACTACTTCTCCTCTGCGGGGTGGGTGATTTCGGCGAGGATCCGGTCCGCCGCCGCGAACGCGGCGTTGGCCGCCGGGACTCCGCAGTAGACGGCTGCCTGCAGCAGGACCTCCTGGACGTCCTCGGGGGTGAGGTCGCCGCTGACGAGCGCCGCCCGCAGGTGCATGGCCAGTTCTTCGTGGTGGCCGCGGGCCACCAGGGCGGTGAGGGTGAGGCAGCGGCGGGTCCGGTGGTCGAGACCCGGCCGGGTCCACACCTCGCCCCAGGCGTAGCGGGTGATGAAGTCCTGGAAGACGGCGGTGAAGGGCGTGGTCCTGGCGACGGCCCGGTCGACGTGCGCGTCACCGAGGACGGCGCGGCGTACGGCCAGACCGGCGGTGTGGCGGGACGCGTCGTCGGGGAGGGCCGCGAAGTGGTTCAGCAGCGCGGCCCGTACGGGCGCGGGCCGCTCCACGTTGGCCAGGTGCGAGGCGCCGGGAAGTTCGACCAGCGTCGCGCCGGGGATGGCGTCGGCGAGTTCGCGGGCGTGGGCGACCGGGGTCGCGGGGTCCTCGCGGCCGGCCACGACGAGCGTGGGGGCGGTGATGCCTCCCAGTTCGCCGCGCAGGTCGTATGCGGCGAGGGCTTCGCACAGCGACGCGTACGCGTGGGGGTCGACGTCGTGCAGGTCCGCCAGGACGGCACGGGCCGCGGGGCTGTCGGCGAAGTCCGCGGTGAACCAGCGGGCCGCGGCCGTGCGGGCCACCGGGCCTGTCCCCTCGGCCCGTACGAGGGCGGCGCGCTCGTGCCAGGCCCGGGGTTCGCCGAAGCGCGCCGAGGAGCACACGAGTGCGAGCGAGGTGATCCGGTCGGGGTGGTGGACGGCCAGCCAGGTCCCGACCGCGCCGCCCAGGGAGATGCCCGCGTACGCGAACCGCTCGATGCCGAGGGCGTCGGCGAGGCGGAGCACCTCTCGGGCCAGCTCCGCTATCCCACTGCCCGCGGGGAGGAGGCCGCCGGGCGTGCCGCCGTGGCCGGGCAGTTCCCAGCGGACGACGCGGTGGTCCCGGGCCAGCGCGGCGGTCTGGCCGTCCCAGACGGACAGTGCGGTGCCGAGGGAGGGGCCGAGGAGGAGCGGTGTGCCGGAGAGGGGGCCGTCCACCTGGTGGTGGAGAAGGCGTGCGGCCGGGGCGGCGGAGGAGTGCGGGGTGGTCATGGGGCTCCTGAACCGGACGGTGCCGGTGGTGAGGGGGCCGGTGGCGGGGGTTGATGGGTGAGGGGTGTCTGTCAGCGGGTTCCGGGAGCGCGTGGTCGGGGCACTGCCGCCGGGCACCCGGTGCGTGCCGGGATCGTGCTGTCGCGCGTGCGCCTCAGTCCGGGCCTCTTCGCTCTTCACCGCGGCGCAGCGCGCGGTCGACGAGGAGGCCGGCCGATCCGGTGTAGGCGGAGGGGTCGGTGAGGGCCCTCAGCTCGTCGGGCCGCACGACACCCGCCAGTGCGGGGTCCTGCGCCAGCGCTTCGTGGAGGTGCGTGCCCTCGCGGGACGCGCGGGCGGCGCCCTCGGTCACCGCCGTGCGGGCCTCGGCCCGTCCGATCCTGGCCGAGAGGACGGCGAGGAGCCGTTCGCTGACGATCAGTCCGCCCGTCGCGTCGAGGTTCTCGCGCATGCGCCCGGGGTGGACGCGCAGCCCTTCGACCAGGGTGGCCGCCGCGTCGGCGGCTCCCCCCACCGTGCGCAGCGCCTCCCGCAGGGGCTGCCATTCGGCGTGCCACGCGCCGGGCGGGCGTTCGTCCTCGGCGGCGAGTGACGCGTACAGGATTCCGGCGAGCGCGGGGACCTGACGGGCGGCCCCCGCGATCAGGACGGCGCGGGCCGGATTGGTCTTGTGCGGCATCGCCGATGATCCTCCGCCGGTGCTTTCGGAGACCTCGCGGATCTCGGTGCGGGAGAGGACGAGGACGTCCGCGGCGAGTTTGCCGAGTGCTCCGGCGGTGAAGGCCAGCGCTCCCCCGAGGTCGGCGACCGGCGTGCGCAGGGTGTGCCAGGGCAGTGCGGGTGCGGCCAGTCCGGTCGCGGTGGCGTACGCCTCGACGAGGCTCAGGCCGGTGTCCCCCGCCTGTCTCGCTGACCCTTCGCACGGCCCCGCGTCCGGGTTCCCGGACTGCGCGAAGGCCGAGAAGGCCGCCAATGTACCGGCCGCGCCGCCCAGTTGGGCCGGGAGTGCGGCCCGTACCGCCGCCAGCCGGTCGCGGGCGTCGAGGACCAGGCCGCGCCAGCCCGCCGCCTTGAGGCCGAAGGTCGTCGGCACGGCGTGCTGGGTGAGGGTGCGGCCCGCCATGGGTGTGTCGCGGTGCTCGGCGGCGGTGAGCGCCAGGGCGGCGGCGGAGCGGTCGAGGTCGGCCAGGATCAGGCGCAGGGATTCGGACGCCACCAGCATGGCGGCGGTGTCGAGGATGTCCTGGCTGGTCGCGCCCCGATGGACGTGGGCAGCGGCCCGGGGGGACCGTTCGGCTACGGCGGCCGTCAGGTCGGCGGCCAGCGGGATGACCGGGTTGCCGCCCGTACGGGCCCGCAGCGCCAGGGAGCGCGGGTCGAACCGGGTCGCGTCGGCCGCGGCCGACGCGACGGCGTCCGCCGCGCCGGCCGGGGCGTGGCCCAGGGATTCCTGGGCGCGGACGAGCGCCGTCTCGGCGTCGAGCAGGGCGCGTACGTACGCCGTGTCGCCCGTCGCGTCCTCGACCGCCGTTCCGGCGCGGACCGGTGCCAGCAGGCCGACGTCCGCCGCCACGTCAGCCGAAGTCAAGGAAGACCGTCTCCTCATGTACGCCGTCGTACTGCAGACGGATGTCGAATCGGTGGATGCCGGTGTCCTCCGGCGTGGTGAGGAGCGTGGCCCTGCGCTCCTCGGGAAGCCCCGCGAGCAGCCGGTCCTCGGCGAGGCCGGTGGCGTCGTGCAGATAGGCGCGGGTGTGCAGGTGGTGCGTCAGACCGCGGGCGAAGAGGGCGATCGCGAGGTAGGGGGCCCCGCCCGGCGGCAGCGTCGTCACGGTGTAGTGCCCGTCGGCATCCGTCGCCACCCGGCCGAAGCCGGTGAAGCCGAGTCCGTGGCGGCCGATGACCGCCCCGGTGACGGGGTCGCGGCGCAGGGATCCGGGCGCCCCGCGCCGGGAGCCGTCGGGTGCGGGCTGCCACACCTCGACGAGGGCGTCGGGCACCGGTTCGCCGGCTCCGTCGAGGACATGGCCGTGCAGGACCACGGTGCCGGGCCGGTCCGCCGGGGCGATGTCGCCGCCGCCCGCGAACGGCAGGGCGTATCCGTAGAAGGGCCCGACGGTCTGGGACGGGGTGGGCTGCGGTCGCCCCGGAGCGGCGGGGGCGGGTACGGCGGCGGACATCAGCGGCCCTCCTCGGTCCAGGTGGCGGACGGGCCGTCCAGAACGATGTCCCAGCGGTAGCCCAACGACCACTCGGGGGTGGACAGTTCATGGTCGTACGCCGCGACGAGACGACCGCGGGCTTCATCGTCGGTGACGGACTGGAGGATCGGGTCGTACGCGAAGAGCGGGTCGCCCGGGAAGTACATCTGGGTGATCAGACGCTGCGTGAACGCGGCGCCGAACAGCGAGAAGTGGATGTGTGCGGGGCGCCAGGCGTTGGTGTGGTTGCGCCAGGGGTAGGCGCCCGGCTTGACGGTGACGAAGGAGTACGTGCCCTGCTCGTCGGTCAGGCAACGGCCCACGCCGGTGAAGTTCGGGTCGAGCGGGGCGGGGTGCTGGTCGCGCAGGTGGGCGTAGCGGCCGGATGCGTTGGCCTGCCAGATCTCGACGAGCTGGCCGCGCACGGGACGGCCCGCCCGGTCGAGGACGCGTCCGGTGACCGTGATCCGCTCCCCCAGCGGTTCACCGTGATGCTGTCGCGTCAGGTCGTGGTCGAGTTCGGTGATGTCGGTGACGCCGAAGACGGGACCGGACAGCTCGACGGCCTCCGGGTCGGCGCCCACGGGGATCAGTGGCCGCTTCGGGTGCCGCAGGGTGCTGCTGCGATAGGGGGCGTAGTCGCGGGCGGGGTGCGCGCGCGCGGGTGCGCCCGCGGCGAGTGCCTTGGCGTAGGCCTGGCGCGCCGCGGTGATCTCGGCGGTGACGTCGGCCTGGTCCGGTGGGCGGGGGGCGGCCTGGGCGGATGGGGTGGTCATGGGTGGGAGCGCTTCCTTTCCGGTACGGGGGAGGTGGCCCGCCGGTCGGCCGGGTGCGGTGCGACCGCGTACGGGCCGGGGATCACAGCGTGCTTCCCCGGACGACGGGGACGGGGCTCACGGCGTGGCCCCTCGGGCGACGCGGACCGGGGCGGCGGTCCGGGCCAGCACCTCGGCGACGTCGACACCCGGTGCGGTCTCGGCCAGGACGAGCCCGGCGGGGGTCACGTCGAGCACGGCCAGATCCGTGATGATCCGGTGGACACAGGCCCGGCCGGTGAGCGGCAGGGTGCATTCCTCGACGATCTTCGGGCTGCCGTCCTTGGCGGTGTGGGTCATCGTCACGATGACCCGGCGGGCTCCGTGGACGAGGTCCATGGCCCCGCCGATGCCGGTCACCAGCTTGCCCGGGACGGCCCAGTTGGCGAGGTCGCCGCCGGCGGACACCTGCATGGCGCCGAGCACGGCCGTGTCGATGTGGCCGCCGCGGATCATGCCGAAGGAGAGGGCGGAGTCGAAGAACGAGGCCCCGGGCAGGACGGTGACCGTCTCCTTGCCGGCGTTGATGAGGTCGGGATCGACGTCCTCGTCGTACGGGAAGGGGCCGGTGCCCAGGATGCCGTTCTCCGATTCGAGGACGACGTGCACGCCGTCGGGCAGGTGGTTGGGGATCAGCGTCGGCAGGCCGATGCCCAGGTTGACGTACTCGCCGTCGCGGAGTTCGGCGGCCGCGCGGGCGGCCATCTCCTGGCGGTTCCAGCTCATCGGTGACCGTCCTCGTCAGGGTGGGGCCGTGGTGTCACGGTGCGCTGCTCGATCCGCTTGTCGGCGGCCTGCTCGGGGGTCAGCGCGACCACGCGCCGCACGAAGATGCCGGGCAGGTGCACGTGGTCGGGGTCGATCTCGCCGGGCTCGACCAGTTCCTCGACCTCCGCGATCGTGAGGCGGCCCGCCATGGCGGCGAGCGGGTTGAAGTTGCGGGACGCCTTGTTGAAGACGAGGTTCCCGTGCCGGTCGCCCCTGGCCGCCCTGACGAGGGCGAAGTCGGTGCGGATGCCGCGCTCCAGGACGTGAGGGGTGCCGTCGAAGTCGCGTACTTCCTTGGCCGGCGAGGTGATCGCGACGCCGCCGTTCCCGTCGTAGCGCCAGGGCATCCCGCCGTCGGCGACCAGGGTGCCGACGCCGGCCGGGGTGTAGAACGCGGGTATGCCCGCTCCGCCGGCGCGCAGGCGCTCGGCGAGGGTGCCCTGCGGGATGAGTTCGAGCTCCAGCTCGCCGGCCAGGTACTGGCGGCCGAACTCCTTGTTGCCGCCGATGTACGAGCCGGTGACCCGGCTGATCCGGCCGGCGGCCAGCAGGACCGCGAGCCCGGAGTCCTGCGCGCCGCAGTTGTTGGACACGACCCGCAGGTCCCGGGTCCCCCGTTCGTGGAGGGCTGCGATCAGTGCGTCGGGGACGCCGCTGAGTCCGAAGCCGCCCACCGCGACGGAGGCGCCGTGCGGCACGTCGGCCACGGCGAGCGCGGCGGAGGCGACCACCTTGTCCATGGGACCGTTCCTCACTTGCTCGAAGAGCGTGTTCGCAGAGTTGTGTGTTCGCGTAAACGCGTGTGCGCGGAGGCGTGTGCTCGCGTAGGTATGTGTTTGCGGAGATGCGTGTTCGCATAGTGAAGTTTCTTTCACTATTCTTGCCACGGAGTCTGCCGCCCGCCCGGAGCCCTGTCAACGGTCGGCGCCCCACCACCGCCGTGCGGCCCGCCGCTCGGCGGCCGGCGTTCATTACTGTGGTCCCACGACGCACGACGGAGAGCCGATGCCACCGCCCCACACGCTTCAGCAGACCGAGACGCCGGCGCCGGCCGAAGCCGTCGCCCCGCTCATGCGCGGCATCACGGTCCTGCGCCGGCTCACCGACGAGGGCGGGACGATGAGTCCCAGCGCCATCGAGCGCGCCACCGGCCTGGCCCGGTCCACCGTCGACCGGATCACCGCGACCCTGGCCCGCATGGAGTACGTACGGGTGGACGGCCGCGACATCACGCTCGCCCCGCGCCTGATGGAACTGGGCAATGCCTGCCTCTCCGCCCTCCGTCTTCCCTCGCTGCTCGGCCGGCGCGCCGACGCGCTGGCCGACGAGCTCGACGAGTCGGTGTCCCTCGCGGTCGGCGACGGCGACGGCATCCGCTTCGTCCATCAGGCCACCCGGCGCCGCGCGATGTCGCTGAGCTTCCGCATCGGTGACCTGCTGCCCGCCGAACGCACCGCCCCCGGACCGCTGTTGGCCGCCGGCTGGGACGCACGGGCGTGGCAGCGGTGGCGGGAGCGCCGGGCCGCGGACCCGGAGGGCCTGACCTTCCCCGCCGTGCCCGTGCGCCCGTCCCCGGACGAGGAGGAGTTCGCCGTCCGCGCGGAGCGGGCACGCCACGACGGCTGGGCCCTGGACGATCAGTTGATCGAGCCCGGTCTCGTCGCCCTGGCCGTGCCGGTGCACTCCCCCGAGGGCGACGTGGCCTGCCTCGTGAGCGTCGTGAGCCACACCAGCCGGCACACCGCGGCCTCCCTGCGCGACACCGTGCTGCCCAGGGCGCTGGCGGCCGCCGCGGCCATGGAGGAGGACCTCCGGCAGGCACCGCCCGCCGCCCCTGCGGACTCCCCCACCGCGTCGGCCTCCTGGACCCGCGCGTCCAAGCAGGAGCTGGGCCGCGAGTTCAACGAGTCGCTCGCCCGCGGTCTGAGCGTGCTGGCCACCTTCGGCGAGGGCCGGGACGCGCTGACGCTGACCGATGTCGCCCGGGCCACCGGGCTGGCCAGGGCGACCGCCCGGCGGGCCCTGATCACCCTGGAGCACCTCGGTTACGTCGTCACCGAGGGCCGGATCCATCGCCTCACCCCGCGCGTGCTGGCCCTCGGCTACCCCCCTTTGTCCCGCGCGACGCTGCCCCAGATCGCCCAGCCCCACCTTGCCGCTCTGACCGGACAGGTCCAGGACTCGGCCTCACTCGCGGTCCTCGTGGGAGACGACGTCCAGTACACCGGCCGCGTGGCGACCCGGCGCATCATGAACGTCAACATCACGGTCGGCACGCGCTTTCCCGCGCACGCGACCTCCCTGGGCCGCGTGCTGCTCGCGGCCCTGCCGCCGGCGGAGCGGGCGGCCCGCCTCGCCCGCACGGAGCCGCACGCCCTGACCCCGTACACCGTCACCGGCCCCGACGAGCTCCGGGCCGTCCTGGACCGTGCCCGGGCGGACGGTTACGCGTTGGTCGACGAGGAACTGGAGGTGGGACTGCGTTCGGTCGCCGTCCCCGTCCACGACCGCCGGGGCACCGCCGTGGCGGCCGTCAACGTGGCCATGCACAGCAGCAGCCGCACCCTGCAGGAGTGCGTCACCGACGTGCTGCCCCGCCTGCGTGCGACGGCCGGGCGCATCGAGGCCGACCTGCACATCACCGAACGGTACGTCCGGGTCCCGGCGATGTGACGCGGCCGGCCGGACGTCCGCACCGCCGAGCCGTGGCGACTCCCGCCGGGAGACACGGAGCGCACCCGCCCCTGCGCTCCGGCGCGGGCCGCCTCCGCACGCCGCACCGCTCGTTTGCTAAGATCGTCACGCCGTTCAGCGTGTACCGAGGAGACCAGACATGGCAGGCGACGACGACATCTCCGGGTGATACCCGGATCTGACCGGCCACCGCGGGCGCCCAGGGGCGCCACCGCAGTGGCCATGTCGTTGTTCCCTTCTCAGCCACTCCTCCGGGGCGGCAGTCCGTGCCGACCCCGGATTCACACGCGAGGTCTCCCGTATGTCCGACGCTTCCCTCATCTGCTCGAACCTCTCCTTCTCCTGGCCCGACGACACCCCCGTCTTCACCGGCCTGTCCTTCACCGTGGGCGCAGGCCGGACGGGCCTCGTCGCACCGAACGGGTCCGGCAAGAGCACCCTGCTCAAGCTGATCGCCGGGGAGCTCCGTCCCGCCACCGGCTCCGTGTCGGTGGGCGGCACACTCGGCTACCTCCCGCAGAGCCTGCCGCTGACCGGCGACCTGTCGGTGGCCGAGGTCCTGGGCGTCGACGCGGTGATCCGCGCCCTGGACGCCGTCGAGTCCGGCGACGTCGCCGAGGACCACTTCGCGGTCATCGGCGACGACTGGGACATCGAGGAGCGCACCCGCGCCCAACTGGACCGGCTCGGGCTGGAGGGCCTCTCCCTCGACCGCCGCATCGGCACGCTCAGCGGCGGCCAGGTCGTGTCGCTCGGACTGGCCGCCCAGTTGCTGAAGCGCCCCGACGTGCTCCTGCTCGACGAGCCGACCAACAACCTGGACATCGACGCGCGCCGGACGCTCCACGACACCCTGGAGGCGTGGAACGGGGCCCTGCTGCTCGTCAGCCACGACCGCGCGCTGCTCGACCGCATGGACCGCATCGCCGAACTCCACCCAGATGAACTGCGCCTGTACGGAGGTAACTTCACGGCCTACGAGGAGTCCGTGCGGGCCGAGCAGGACGTGGCCGAGAAGAACGTCCGCAACGCCGAACAGGAGCTGAAGCGGGAGAAGCGGGAGCTGCAGCAGGCCCGTGAGCGGGCCGAGCGCCGCGCGAGCAACGCGGCCCGCAACCTCAAGAGCGCGGGTCTGCCGCGCATCTTCGCCGGGAACATGAAGCGGGGCGCCCAGGAGTCCGCGGGCCGGGCCGGTCAGACGCATGCCGCACGGGTCGGCGACGCCAAGGCGCGGCTGGACGAGGCGGGCCGCGCGGTGCGCGACGAACAGCGCATCACACTCGACCTCCCGGACACCGACGTCCCGGCCGGGCGCACCGTGCTGCTCGGTGAACGGCTCCAGGTACGCCACGGAGACCGCGAGCAGTTCACCGCCCCGGGCGTGGACCTGACGATCCGCGGCCCCGAGCGCATCGCGCTCACCGGGCCCAACGGTGCGGGCAAGAGCACGCTGTTGCGGGTGATCAACGGCGATCTCCCCCTGGACGGCGGCGAGATCAGGCGGGCCGACGGCCGGATCGCGTACCTCTCGCAGCGCCTCGATCTGCTCGACCTCGACCGCACGGTGGCGGAGAACTTCGCCGCGTTCGCCCCGCACCGTACGGAGGCGGAGCGGATGAACCTGCTCGCGCGCTTCCTCTTCCGCGGCGACCGGGCCCACCTGCCCGTCGGTGTGCTGTCGGGCGGAGAACGGCTGCGGGCCACCCTGGCCTGCGTCCTGTGTGCGGAGCCGGCCCCTCAGCTGCTCCTGCTGGACGAGCCGACCAACAACCTCGACCTCGTCAGCGCCGACCAGCTGGAGAGCGCGCTGGGCTCCTACCGGGGGGCGTTCGTGGTCGTCAGCCACGACGAGCGCTTCCTCCGGCGGATCGGGGTGGACCGGTGGCTGAGGCTGGCCGACGGGCAGTTGGTGGAGAGCGGAGCGCCGCAGACGTGACGCGCTGACGTGCCGTCCTGGCCCGCGCCCGAGGCCGAGCGCCCGGCGGGCCGAGAACCGACCACGTTGGAGGCAGTCATGAGCAACCCCACACCCCCGCCCGCCCTGCTCGCACACGATCTCGTCCGCGCCTTCGGTGCGCGGCGGGTACTGGACGGAGTGTCACTGACCGCGTCGCCC
Organism: Streptomyces sp. NPDC005803; assembly: GCF_040630435.1. Taxonomy (NCBI): domain Bacteria; kingdom Bacillati; phylum Actinomycetota; class Actinomycetes; order Kitasatosporales; family Streptomycetaceae; genus Streptomyces; species Streptomyces sp. NPDC005803. The sequence goes on from NZ_JBEXXO010000002.1 coordinate 372,980, forward strand.
GGCCACCGCATCGGCCTGATCGGGGAGAACGGAGTCGGGAAGTCGACTCTGCTGCGCCTCCTGGCCGGGACTGACGAACCGGACTCCGGCCATGTGACCCGGCCCGCCGATGTGGGCTTCCTGCACCAGGAGATGGCGTTCGACGCCGGTTCGACGATCGCCGACGTACTGGACGACGCCCTCAGGGAGGCCCGGGCGGACCTGGCGGAGCTCGACCGGCTCTCCGCGCTGCTCGCCCGCACCCCGCAGAGTGCCCCGGACCACACCGCGCTCCTGGAGGCGTACGGCGTGCGGCTCCAACAGGCCGAGGATCGCGAGACGTGGGACGCCGACCGACGCGCCGCGGTCCTGCTCACCGGGCTCGGCCTCGCGGCGCTGGCGCACGGCCGGACGCTCGGCTCGCTCTCGGGAGGGCAACGCGGCCGCCTCGCGCTCGCCGCGCTCCTGGTGCGGCGGCCCTCGGCCCTGCTGCTGGACGAGCCGACCAACCACCTCGACGACGAGGCCGCCGCGTTCGCGGAGGAGCAACTGCGCGGCATGCCGGGGCCCGTGGTGATCGCCAGCCACGACCGGGCCTTCCTGGAGGCCGTCTGCACGGACCTGGTCGACCTCGATCCGGCCGTCGACGGCCCCGTACGGTACGGCGGCGGCTACAGCGCCTATCTGGCCGGGAAGCGGGCCGAACGGGCGCGCTGGGAACGGCGCTACACCGAGGAGCAGCAGGAACTGGAGGCGCTGCGGCGCTCGGCCGATGTGACCGCGCGCATGGTCGCGCCGGACCGGGCACCGCGCGACAACGAGAAGATGGGGTACGGCGTACGGGCCGGCCGCGTGCAGAGCCAGATCGCGCGCCGGGTCCGCAACGCCTCCCGCCGGCTGGAGGAACTGGAGCGCGACCGGATCGCTGAGCCGCCCGCGCCGCTGCGGTTCCGGTACACCTCGCTGGCCGGGCCGGCGGAGGAAGGCACCCTCGTGTCCCTGCGCGCTCTGCGTGTTCCGGGCCGCCTGGCCGTGGACCGCCTCGACGTCACAGCGGGCGAACGCCTGCTGGTCACGGGCGGCAACGGCGCGGGGAAGTCGACGCTCCTCGCGGTGCTCGCCGGGGGTCGCGCGGCCGAACGGCTCCCCGTCGAGGGAGAGGTGGACCGGCGTCCGGGGCTGACGGTGGGGGCCCTCACCCAGGACACGGAGTTCGCCCGGCCGGACCGTACCGTCCGGGAGACCTACGAGAAGGCGCTCGGCTTCGCACGGGCCGAGGAGGTGCCGCTGGTCTCGCTCGGACTGATCCACGAGGGAGACCTGGACAAGCCGGTGGGACAGGTGTCGGTGGGCCAGCGCCGCAGGCTCGCCCTGGCCGTGCTGACGGCGCGCCCGCCGCAGCTCCTGCTGCTGGACGAGCCCACGAACCACCTGTCCCCGCGTCTGTGCGACGAACTGGAGGAGGCCCTGGGGACGGGCCCCGGAGCCATCGTGCTCGCCAGCCACGACCGCTGGCTGCGGCGGCGGTGGCGGGGCCGGGAACTCCGCCTGTTCCCGGAGGAGGAGCACCAGGACCTCCCGGTTCCCGGACTATGAGGCGGCGGCCTCGATCAGCAGCGCCTGCCCCGGGTTGAGCGTCGGCATGGGCAGCCCCGCCCGGGTCAGTACCGTGCCGGCCATCGGTACCCAGCCCTCGACCGCGGCCCGGTACCAGGCGGGGGCGAGGGTCTGGTGCATGGAGGGCAGCCCGGCCTCCGTCCGGATGCGGACCCGGTAGGGCCGGCCGGGGGCCAGGCCGGGGAGGCGGACGCGGCCCGACTGAGCCGGCACGGAGGTCTCCGTCCGCGCCCAGCAGTACAGCGCCGCACCGGCGTCCGGCGCGACGACTCCGTGCAGGTACGTCGCGTCGTCGCCGAGGTCCGCCCTGACGACCCGTCCACCGTGCAGCAGCCCCCGTACCTCCTTGTACAGCGCCGCCCACCGGGTCAGCACGTCCCGCTCCGCGGGGGTGCGCGCCGTCAGGTCGTCCTCGATGCCGGCGTGTCCGAACAGGGCGGTGATCAGGCGGAACGAGTCGTCGGCGACCCGGCCCGTCGTGTGGCTGCGCGGGCCCCCGACATGGGTGCCCACGAGTTCCGGCGGCAGCAGCTGCCCCGTCCAGCGCTGGATGGACTGGCGCTCCACCGGGTCGTTGCAGTCCGAGGCCCACACCCGGTCCGTGCGGGCGAGGACGCCGAGGTCGACGCGTCCGCCCCCGCTGGAGCACGATTCGATCTCCAGGCCTTGCCGGCGGGACCTGAGCGTGTCCATCAGCCGGTACAGGGCCCGCGTCTGGGCGTGCACCCCCGGCCGGTCACCGCCGGGCGCGCCGCGGTGGACCGCCTCGTGCAGTTCCCGGTTGTGGTCCCACTTCAGGTAGTCGATGCGGTACGCGGCGACGAGGGTGTCCAGCGCCTCCAGCAGATACGCGAACGCCTCCTCGTGGGCCACGTTGAGCACGTACTGGTGGCGGGAGCTCGGCCCCAGGCCCGCGGACGGGCCGAGGATCCACTCCGGGTGCTCCTGTGCGAGGCGGGAGCGGAGGTTCACCATCTCCGGTTCCACCCAGAGGCCGAACTGCATGCCGTGGGCGTGCACCCGGTCCGCGAGCGGGGTCAGCCCCTGGGGCCACATCCGCGGGTCGGCCGTCCAGTCGCCGAGCCCGGCCGTGTCGTCGCGCCGGCCGAGGAACCAGCCGTCGTCCAGGACGAGGCGCTCCACGCCGACCGCGGCGGCGGCGTCGGCCAGGGCGAGGAGCCGTTCGGGCCGGTGGTCGAAGTAGACGGCCTCCCAGGTGTTCAGGGTCAGCGGACGCGGCGACGAGGGGTGCCCGGGACGGGATCGGAGCATCGTGTGGAAGCGTCCCGCGAGACCGTCCAGACCGTCGGCGGACCAGGCGAAGAAGCACTCCGGCGAGGTGTAGCTGTCGCCGGGGGTGAGCCGGATCTCGCCGGGTGACAGCAGTTCGCCCCCGCCGAGGACGCCGCCGTGCACTCCGGCCCCCTCGGGCAGCCGCTCGGCGAGCCAGCGCTGGTTGCCGCTCCAGCCGACGTGCAGGGCCCAGACCTCGCCCGTACGGAAGCCGAATCCGGGCACGCCGACCGTCAGCAGATAGGGCGCGTCCAGGCCGGGCCGCCCCCGGCGGACCTCACGGACGTGGCCGGCGAAGGCGAGCGGCCCCCGCTGCGGGGAGCGTTCGCGGCACCATTTGCCGGTGAAGTCCAGGATCTCCTGGGCGCGGTGCGGCAGGGGGAGCAGGGTGGTGGTGGAGGCGAGGTCGTACGGGGCGGCCCCGGGGGCGTCGGCCGGGGAGGACAGCCGGGTGCGCACACCGAGGACACCGGACGGGTCGAGCCGGTAGGTGAGGGTGAGGTCGAGCCCGGCGTCGGTGTCCCGCAGGGTGATGACGAGCGCGTCCGGGCTCTCCTCGGCTCCGGTCATCACGACGCGGGGCGTGGTGGCCGTCCCGGCCCGGTGGCCCTCGTGGGCGGGGGTGCCCGACCAGCCCTCGGCCTGGGTGGGCCAGACCGTGAACTGCCGTGGCTCGTCGAGTGCGCAGTGGAGCGAGGCGGCGTCCGCCGACAGCGCCAGGGACGCGAGAGCGTCGTCGGTAAGCTCCCCGAGGTCCTCGCCCCAGTGCAGGACACGGGGCAGTGGGGTGCGGAGTTCGACGACGAAACTCACGCCTGCCGCACGCAGGTGTGCGATCCGGGTGGTGCTGCGCGTCATACGTTGGTGTCCTCTCGGAACCGGGGGGCGGCGATTCGCCTCGCCGCCCCCTTCGTGGCCGGTCAGGCGTAGGGGTCGAAGGGGATCCCGGCGGGCTTCGCCTTGGCCAGGTGGCCGGCGAAGTTGCCGTCCTTGAGACCGAAGACGGCGCTGCCGAAGTCGGCCTGCACCAGCTTCTCCCGGATGCCGGCGGGGTAGCCGTTCCAGCCGACCAGATCGGGGAACTGCCACTGGTGGTAGTGGTTCTCCGGCGGCTCGTCGCCGGTGGTCGCGCGGCGGAAGCAGTGGGTTCCGATTCCGTCCTTGTGGTAGACGACCTTGGGGTGCGTGCCGTCCCACAGCATCCCGTCGCGGCCGTACACCTGGAAGTCGCCGTGGGCGGAGGTGGACACGTACTTCGCCTCGTTGTCCTGCACCCACACCACGACGTGCTCCCAGTCGTGACGGTGCCCGCCGAGACCGCTTCCGGCGACGGCCTGGTCCTTCTCGAAGTAGAGGCCGTACATGATGGCGCACCAGCCGTTGTTGCACAGGGAGCGTGCGTAGCCGTTGGTGTTGTCCAGGTCCCAGGCGTCGTGGCAACTGCCGTTGACGGCGCCCGTGGTGTTCAGGCCGGGAGCCACGGCCCCGTCGGCGCCGATGGCGGGTGTCGGGTAGCAGCCGTCGCCGTCGTAGTCGAAGGCGGGCTGGAACGTCTGCTCCAGCGCGTCCGCGTTCGCGGGCAGCGCGCCCGGCACGGCCGCGAAGGCGCTGCCGGACGCGCCGACGACCAGGACCGCCGCGGCGGCCAGGGGGAATAACGCCTTACGGAGTCGTCCTGTGTTCTTCACTGCTTCCTCCTGGTTCACGCCTGCCGGACACAGCCATGCCATGGCATGCCCATGTCCAAGCTCACGGAACCCCCGCCGGACCCGGCGACGGCCGCCCCGGCGACGACGCTCACGCGTAGTCCATGAAGCAGTGGGCGGCTATGCGGTGCGTGGGATAGCCGAGCCGCTCGTCCGTGAGCAGGCGCACGAGGAACTCGCCCATACCGGACTCGTGTCGCTCCCAGGTGTCGAAGTCCGTACGCACGAGTACGGTCCAGTCGTCCGGATCGGGCGCACCCGTCTGCCAGACGAAATCGAGTTCCTGCTCCGACGTTCCCCAGCGCAGGATGCCTCCCGGTGCCGGGAAGACGGAATGGGGCCGCCAGAGGTCGCGGGCGTGGACCGCGTCCCCGGTGGCCCACTCCACGAGGTCCAGGCCGCGCACCCCGGGGACGAGCAGTTCGAGGTACGTGTCGAAGCTTCCGTACCCGAACAGGTCGACGATCTCCTTGTAGTCGCCCGGCAGCCGTGTGCCCAGGGCCTGTTCGGCGGCCTGCCAGTCGACCGGCGTACGGGGAGGCGGCTCCCAGCCCGTGAGCAGGCGCAGCCTCTCGGGCCACGAGGCACCCTCAGGGATTCCCTCCGCGGCCGGGTCCGCCCGGTCGGCGATCACGACGAGCGCATGCTCCCGTCCGGCGCGGACCACCCGGGCGCAGCCGATCCAGTCGTTCCAGTGCGGCCACGCACGCATCTCCAGCAGCTCCGTGCCGAAGGCCTCGACGAGCGGCTGTCCGGTCCGCGCGTCGAGCGGCTCCACCCTTCGGCCGTCGTCGATCAGCGTCCGGGGCGTCCCCGCTCTGCCGGAGATCCCGTCGACGAGTTCATGGAGATCCGTCCCGTCCGGCACGTCCAGGATGACGGCCGGACGGGGCGCGGGAGCGGGCCCGAGCACGGGACGGAGGTGCTGCCAGACCGTGTTGACGAATGAGGGTTCGACCATGACCCGCAGTCAACCGCATCCCTCTGACATCCGCCTCAGTCCAGCACTTCCCTCGTCAACTCCGCCGAGTCGTCACCCGGTTCGACGGCTGAGACCGCCCGGGGACGGACGGCCCTACGGCTGTTCGCCGGTGCGCGGCGTGCTGTCGACGTCGTGGTGGATGGGCGTCCGCACTCCGGTCAGCGGAGCACCCGTCCCGCCCCGGCGCTCCGCCACGATCTCCGCCGCGATGGACAGGGCCGTCTCCTCCGGCGTACGGGCGCCGAGGTCGAGGCCGATCGGGGAACGAAGGCGATCCAACTCGGCCTCGGTCACGCCGGCTTCCCTCAGCCGCTGGTGACGCTCCTCGTGCGTGCGGCGCGAACCCATCGCGCCGACGTAGGCGACCGGCTGCCGCAGGGCCGTCTCCAGCAGCGGAAGGTCGAACCTGGCGTCGTGGGTCAGCACGCACAGGACGGTACGGGCGTCGGTGGCGGTGCCCGCGAGATACCGGTGCGGCCAGTCCACCACCACCTCGTCCGCCTCGGGGAAGCGGGCGCGGGTGGCGAAGACGGGCCGGGCGTCGCACACCGTCACGTGGTGGCCGAGGAACTTGCCCGCCCGCACGAGCGCCGTGGCGAAGTCCACGGCGCCGAACACGATCATCCGGGGCGGCGGCACGCTCGACTCGACGAACAGCGTCAGTCCGCCCGGACAGCTCGTCCCGTCCTCGGCGATCTCCACGGCGCCGGTGCGGCCGGCGTCCAGGAGCGCGCGGGCCTCCGCGGCCGCTCTGCGGTCCAGGGCCGGACGGCCGTCGAGACTCCCCTCGTACGATCCGTCGCCGCGGACCAGCAGCGGCCGGCCGAGCAGAGCGTCCGGCCCGCGCACCACCCGGGCGAGGGCCACCGGCTCGTCGCGGCCGGCCGCCGACAACGCCGCCCGGAGCACCGGCTCCCCGGAGCGGACCGGTGCGACGACGACGTCGATGACACCGCCGCAGGTGAGTCCCACGGCGAAGGCGTCGTCGTCGCTGTAGCCGAACCGCTCCCGTACCGTCCGGCCGTCCTGGAGCGCCTGGACGCAGAGTTCGTACACGGCCCCTTCCACGCAGCCGCCGGAGACCGAGCCGACCGCGGTGCCCTCGGCGTCGACGGCCATGGCCGCGCCGGGGGCACGAGGAGCGCTGCCGTCGACCGCCACCACGGTGGCGACGGCGAAGGCGCGGCCGTCCTCGGACCAGCGGTGCAGCGCCTCCGCGATGTCAAGCACCCCGGGCTCCCCCCGCGGCCCGCTGTCGCGCCTCTTCCGCCGCCGCGAGGACGCGGTCGGGGCGGATCGGCAGGCGGCGGTGACGCACGCCGGTCGCATGCCACACCGCGTTGGCGATCGCCGCGGCGACGCCTACGATGCCGATCTCGCCGATGCCCTTGATCCCGATCGGGTCCTCGGGGTCGTGGTCGTCCACCCAGCCCGCCTCGATGTTCTGCACATCGGCGTGGGCGGCGACGTGGTAGCCGGCCAGGTCGGCGTTGACGTAGCCGCCGGAGGCCTGGTCGCGGACCGCCTCCTCGTGCAGGGCCATGGAGAGCCCCCAGGTCATGCCGCCGACGAGCTGGCTGCGGGCGGTGAGCGGGTTGACGACGGTCCCCGCGGCGAAGATGCCCAGCAGCCTTCGTACGCGTACCTCGCCGGTGGTGACGTCCACGGCCGCCTCGGCGAACTGCGCCCCGTAGGAGTGCCGTTCCTTCTGCGCCAGGGCTCCGATGGCCTCGGTGGTGTCCGACCGGGCGGTGAGTCCCTCGGGCGGAACGGATCCGCCGAGCGCGAGCATTTCGCGCAGCTCGTCCGCCGCCAGTCGCACCGCCCAGGCCCAGGAGCGCGTGCCCATGGACCCGCCGGCGATCCAGGCCGGGCCGAGGTCGCTGTCCCCGAGACGTACCCGGATCCGGGACGGGTCCACCCGCAGCGCGTCCGCGGCGACCGAGAGCATCGCGGTCCGCGCGCCGGTACCGATGTCCGCCGCGTTGATCCGTACGGTGTAGCCGCCGTCCTGCTCCGCGGTCACGGCCGCCGTGGACGGGCCGACCCCCGCGGGGAAGGACGCCGCCGCCATGCCGGTCCCGAGGAGCCAGCGCCCCTCGCGGCGCAGCCCGGGACGTGGGTCCCGGCCGGCCCAGCCGAAGCGGCGGGCGCCCTCCTCGAAGCAGGCGGTCAGGTTGCGGCGGCTGTAGGGCAGCCCCGATACGGGGCCGGCCGAGGGCTCGTTGCGCGCCCGCAGCTCCATCGGGTCCAGGCCGCACTTCTCGGCCAGTTCGTCGATGGCCGACTCGAGGGCGAAGGACCCCGGCGCCTCTCCCGGCGCCCGCATCCAGGTCGGGGTCGGCACGTCGAGGCGCACCAGCCGGTGCCGGGTGCGGTGCGCGTCGGCGTCGTACATGGTGCGTCCCGCACTGGCGCCCGGCTCGACGAACTCGTGCACGGTCGACGTGAGACTCAGTGACCGGTGGTCGAAGGCCCGCAGGCGGCCGGCGGCGTCGGCTCCGAGGGTGACCCGCTGCGCGGTGGGGCTGCGGAATCCGACCAGCGAGAACATCTGCCGGCGCGTCAGGACGACGCGGACAGGTCGGTGGAGCAGGGTCGTCGCCATCACGGCGGCCACCTGGTGGGGCGCGAGGCCCTTCGATCCGAAACCGCCGCCGACGTGCTCGGACCGCACCCGGACGGAGCCGGGGTCGAGGGAGAAGAGCGACGCGAGCTCGCTCGCCACCCAGAAGGTGCCCTGGTTGGAGTCGAGGACCTCCAGCCGGCCGCCCTCCCACCGGGCCGTCGCCGCGTGCGGCTCCATGGAGTTGTGGTGCTCCTCGGGGGTGGAGTACTCCTCGTCCACGACGAACGCGGCCTCCCGCAGCCGGGCCTCCAGGTCCCCCTTCTCCGTGTCGGCCTGGGCCATCGCGTTCTCGCCGGGGGTGTAGGTACCGGAGTGTCCGGTGAAGAAGCCCACGTCGTGCGGTTCCTCGTCGTAGCGCACCACCAGCGCCTCGGCGGCCTCCCGGGCCTGCTCGGACGTCTCGGCGACGACGAGTGCCACGGGCCAGCCCATGAAGGGCACCCGGTCGTGCTGGAAGAGGCCGACCACCGGGTTGGGACGTCCCAGCATGCCCCTGTAATCCGTGTCCACGCGCGGCGCGTTCCCGTGGTGGAGCACGGTGAGGACTCCGGGCATGTCCCGGACGGGGCCGTCCTCCACGGACACGATCCGGCCGCGGGCCACGGTGGACAACGCCAGCCACCCGTGGGCCAGTTCGGCGAAGGGGATCTCTCCGGCGTAGCGGGCCGCGCCGGTGACCTTGTCCCTGCCCTCCACTCGGGTACGGGCGGAGCCGACGGCTCCCGTCACGGTGGAGTTCTCGGTCGTGGTGGTCATCGGGCGGCCTCCTCGGCGAGTTCGGTGAGCACGGCAATGACGAGGTTGCGCATCAGGGTCACCTTGTAGGCGTTGTCCACAAGGGCTTCGGCGGCCGCCAGTTCGGCATCCGCCGCCGCGGCGAACGCCTCCGCGTTCGCCGGGCCACCGGTCAGGGCCTCCTCGGCCGCACGGGCCCGCCACGGCCGGGACGCCACCGCGCCGAAGGCCAGACGCACCTCCCGTACGACTCCGTCCTCGACGGCGAGCGCCGCGGCGACGGAGCCGATCGCGAACGCGAAGGAGGCGCGTTCGCGCACCTTCCGGTAGCGGGAGTGCGCGGCGACCGCGGCGGGCGGCACGGTGACCCCGGTGATCAGGGCGCCGGGCGGGAGGGCCGTCTCCATGTGCGGGGTCTCCCCCACCGGAAGGTAGAAGTCGGCGAGGGGCAGCTCACCCGGGCCGTCGGCCGTCTCGTACGAGACGACGGCGTCGAAGGCCGCCAGCGCGACCGCCATGTCCGAGGGATGCGTCGCCACGCAGTGCTCGGAGGCTCCGAGGATCGCGTGGTTGTGGTGCTCGCCCGTCCGCGCGGGGCAGCCACTGCCGGGTACGCGCTTGTTGCACGGCTTGGTGAGGTCGCCGAAGTAGCCGCAGCGGGTCCGCTGGAGCAGATTTCCGCCGACCGTGGCCATATTGCGCAGCTGACCGGAGGCGCCGGCCAGGAGTGCCTGCGCCAGGGCCGGGTAGTGCCGGCGGACCTCGGCATGGGCGGCGAGGTCGCTGTTGGTGACGGTCGCACCGATGCGCAACCCACCGCCGGGTGTGAACACGACCTCGTCGAGCGGGAGTTCCTGGACGTCGACGAGGAGTGTCGGCCGTTCCACACCGGCCTTCATCAGGTCGACGAGATTGGTTCCGCCACCGAGGAGGCGGGCGCCCGGGTCTTCCGCGAGCAGGGCCACCGCCCCGGAGACGTCGAGAGCGCGTTCGTATCCGAATTCCTTCATGCGACAGTCTCCTCGGCGCCGGCCGCGGACTCTTCGGCCGCCCGTGCCACGGCCTGCACGATCGACATGTAGGCGCCGCAGCGGCAGAGATTGCCGCTCATCCGCTCGCGGATCTCCTCGGCGGTGAGAGCAGGCGGCCCCGCTTCCGGCCGGATGTCGTCCGTCACGGCACTCGGCCAGCCCGCCGCGTGTTCCTCGATCACCGCGAGCGCCGAACAGATCTGGCCCGGGGTGCAGTAGCCGCACTGGTAGCCGTCGAGGTCGAGGAAGGCCTGCTGCACGGGGTGCAGCCGGTCCCCGTCGGCGACGCCTTCGATGGTGGTGATCGCGCGGCCCTCGGCCGCGACCGCGAGCTGCAGACAGGAAACGGCCCGCCGTCCGTCGAGCAGTACCGTGCAGGCACCGCACTGCCCCTGGTCGCAGCCCTTCTTGGTGCCGGTCAGATCGAGACGCTCGCGCAGGGCGTCGAGCAGGGTGGTGCGGTGGTCGACGGGCAACGTGTATTTTTCGCCATTGATGTTCAGGGTGAGGTCACTGGACGTCGATGGGGCCATGATCAGCCTTCTTTCGCGTTCTTGTGCGCGTCGAACGAGACGTTCCCGGCAGCGGTGCCGGGAGGGAGAGGGCGGAACGGGTGGGGGCAGGTGACCGGGCACACCGGTCGGCCACAATGGCCGGATCTACCGCTAGGATGGAGAAAGCGGACAGCTGTCCGCTTATCTGCCGAACCTAACGGACAGCTGTCCGGTTAGCAAGGCCGGCGTGGTCGTTTTTCCGGAAGGAGGAGGCGTGGACGAGGAGAAGAGCACGCCCCAACGTCCGGATGCGCAACGGAACCGCGAGCGCATCCTGGCCGTCGCCCTGGTGGAACTGACGCGGTCGGCGGACGCCCCGGTGAGCGCGATCGCGAAGAAGGCCGGCGTCGGCCAGGGCACGTTCTACCGCAACTTCCCCAACCGCGAGGCCCTGGTCCTGGAGGTCTACCGCTACGAGATGCAGCAGGTCGCCGACACCGCCGCCCACCTGCTCAGGACCCGCACCCCCGACCAGGCCCTGCGGGAGTGGATGGACCGTCTGGCCCAGTACGCCATGGCGAAGGCGGGACTGGCCGTCGCCCTGCGCGCGACCGCCGGCAGGTACGGCAGCCTGGCGCAGCTCGGCCACGGCCCGGTGACCCGCGGCATCACGCTCCTGCTGCGGGCGAACGAGGAGGCGGGGACCATCCGCCCGGGGGTGACCCCCGACGACTTCCTGCTGGCCATCGCCGGCCTCTGGCAGCTCGACCCGCACAGCGAGTGGCAGCCGAGGGCCGCCCGGCTGCTGGACCTCGTGATGGACGGGCTGCGGGCGGGAGCGCCCGGCGCGGACGGACCGTCAACGCGGGCGTAGGTCCCTGCGGTTCACACGGCCACGCCCCCGATGACCACCGTGCGCGCCCAGGGAGGCGGTTCGCCGGGAACGTACTCGGCATCGTCCTCGTCCCACTTCCGCGCGTCAGGCCGGTCGAACAGTCCCACCACCGTCCGGCACGGCGGTGGGGTGCTCGGCCACGGGGTCTGTCCGTCGGTGAGGACCACGATGACATCGGGCCGGGGTTGCGAGCGGAGCGCCTTGCCGAAGCCCGAGCGCAGGTCCGTGCCGCCACCGCCGACGAGCGGTATCCCCTCGGCCCGGCACAGCGGGTGCACGACCCGGGTCGCCGCGTCGCACGCCAGGACGGTCACCAGGTCACGCCGGCCGCCCACCGCCCGGGAGATGGCGGCGACCTCCAGCAGCGCACTGCCCAGTTCGCCATCGCCGACCGAACCGGAGGTGTCGACAACCACCGCCACCCGGGGAGGCCTGCGCCGCAGGCTCGGCAGGACGACGCCGGGCGCCCCTGCCGAGCGTCGGGCCGGACGGCCGTACGTGTAGTCCTCGCCGGCCCCGGGCCCCGACGCCGCCGAACGCACGGCCGCACCCAGCAACCGCCGCCACGGCTGGGGCGGATGGAACGCCTCCTGCGCCCACCTCCGCCACCCCTTCGAAGCGGTGCCCGCCGCCCGACGATGCCCTGGGCCACCCGGAAGCGCACCGCGTCCCGCTCCTGCGGGCTGAGACCGTGAGCGCCTTCCGGTCCCAGGTCCCATTCCCGTTCGAGGCCGTCGGCGCCGCTTCCGCAGTCCAGCCAGGCCAGGTGCTGCGTGCGCGGGCCGAGCCTGAACTGACGCAGGTAGTCCTCCATCAGCTCCCCCTCCGGCTCGCACGGGGACGGATCACCCGGGCGCCACGGTCGGCGGGGCCGCGTCAGCGGCCGCGGGCGTCCCGCAGGAGAAGCAGCCGCCGCGACCGCAGCCATTGCGGGCCGATACCGGCCGGGCATGTGAGGATCCGGGCTCGCCCGGGCACACGTGGTGTTCCGGGGCTTACGGGCCGAAGGGCGCAGCGGACGGAGACACACCATGGCCGGTAGCGGCGTGCCCCAGGCGGGTGCGGTACCCGCCGCGAGCATCCAGCTGCCCGGCATCGTGCTGGGGGTGGGGCTGGGCGGCTTCGTCGACGGCATTCTCCTGCACCAGCTGCTGCAATGGCACCACATGCTCACCGGCACCGACCACGACCGGATCGGTGTGAAGTACTACAGCCCCCGCACGGTCCCCGGACTGGAGATGAACACCGTCTGGGACGGCATCTTCCACGCCGTCTGCTGGATCGCCGTCCTCCTGGGCCTGGCCATCCTCTACTCCCGCGTCACCCACAACCGTCGACGCGTGTGGACCTCCAGGGTGCTGTGGGGCTGGATCCTCGTCGGCTGGGGCCTGTTCAATATCGTCGAAGGTCTCCTCGACCACCAGATCCTCGCCATCCACCACGTCCACGGTGGCCCGTACCAGGTGTGGTGGGACATGGGTTTCCTCCTCCTCGGGCTGCTCCTGATCATCGGCGGCCTGCTCCTTCAGCGCGGCGGGAAGGCGTTCGATCCCGAGGCCCCCCGCGGCGGCCCCCGCCTGGCCCGGAGCGCCTGATGGACCACGACATGCCCGGGCCCGGCGACCACGCCCCAGGCGGCCTGTGGCAGACACTGCTCCTCGTGCTCGGCCTGCTTCTCGCCTCCGCCGCCTACCTGCTGCTGGCCCACCGGGCCCGCCGCCGCAACTCCGCCCGGGGGTGGGGGCGGTGGCGATCGGCCGCCTTCCTGACCGGGACCTTCCTGCTCGCGGTGGCGCTGCTGCCACCGCTGGCGCCGTTCGCCCACCACGACTTCCGCGGCCATATGGCCCAGCACATGCTCATCGGCATGTCCGCGCCGCTCGCCCTGGTCCTCAGCGCCCCCGTCACCCTCCTGCTACGCACTCTGCCCGCCACCCGCGGCCGGCAGCTGACGAAGGCCCTGCACACCCGCCCGGCCCGGATCCTCACCCACCCCGCCGTGGCGCTGCTGCTGTCCACCGGCACCCTCGCACTGCTCTACTTCACCCCCCTGTACCACGCGAGCACGGGCAACGCGGCGGGGCACTGGCTGCTGCACGCCCACTTCCTGCTGTCCGGGTGCCTGTTCGCCCACGTCATCGCCGGCCCCGACCCGGCCCCCTCGCGGCCCGGAGTGCCGGCGCGCCTGGTCTGCCTCGGCATCGCCATCGCCGCGCACGCGGCGATCTCCCAGCTGATGTACGGCGGCTTCTGGATCGACATCCACGCCCCCGTCGACCAGGTCCAGGGCGGCGCGGAGATCATGTACTACGGCGGCGACATCACCGAACTGCTCCTGGCCGCCGCCCTCGTCACCACCTGGCGCCCCGCGCCGGGGCCCCAGCCCCGCAGTGCCGCCACTGGCTCGCCTCTGGCCACGGGCGCGGCGGCCGCGCGCTGAGGCTCTCGCCGCTTGCGGATGTCAGGCACGGGGCGCGGGCAGGGCGGCCACGGCCCACCTCGCCCGCGTGGACAACGGGCTGAGCGCCTTCGCCGACTCCTTGCCGATGGTGCCGAGCAGGACGTCGCCGTGCTCCATGGTCGCGTACGCGAGTTCCGCGTCGCCCGTCTCCGCCGCGGCCAGCGTCAGCTCCAGGTGCTGTTCCGTGATCAGCCGCCCGAGCCCTCGCCGGTGCCATCCGGCCACGCCCTCGTCCGGTGGGGGGCCGCCGAGGCCGACCGCCGCCCGTGCCCGCCCCAGCGCCCTCCCGGCGGCCGCGAGGTCGCCCTTGCGGCGTTCGAGGCGGGCGAGGACGTACGCTTCCGAGGCCCGGTCCGACGCCGTGTCCTGGAGCGAGAGCAGATTGAACTGGGCGCGGGCCGCCTGCGCGTGGTCGCCGATGCCCTCCAGCGCCCGGCTCAGCTCCCGGAGCAGCGCGGCGTCGGGGCCGGTGTCGTCGAGCATGCGGATGAGCGCGACGCGGGCGTGCTCGACGCGGCCCTGCCGGTGCGCCAGGTCGGTCCAGATGAACTCGCTCGCGGTCGCGATGTCCCGCCCGTACCGCCTCGTCTCCTCGGCGCGGGCCCATGCGACAGCTCCGGCACGGTCGGTGATGGCCCCGGTGGTGGCCGACCTCAGCAGGGGGACATCCTCGTCCTGCCCGTGCAGGGCGACGAGCACCGCGGCCAGCCTCCGTTCCTCGAACCGCTCGGTCCGTACGGCGCACTCGGCCTCCAGCAGCGGACGCAGCAGCGGCAGATCGTCGTGCCGGCGATCGAACTGCGCCGCCCTCAGCACGCCCGCCCGCAGCACCGGGTCCGCGGCCGCCTCCTCCGCCGCGCCGAGGTCGCCGGAGCGCATCCGTCGCAGCACCTTGCGTCCCGGGCCGAGGACGACGTCACGCAGACACATCCGGTAGGAGTCGTCCAGCCGGTAGGCGCACAGCTCCGCCGAGTTGAGCAGGAGATGGTCCGGCTCGGTGCGCCTGGCCGCTGACTCCGTCATCGCGAAGAGTTCGACCAGGGGCCGCTGCGGAAGACCCAGACCGCTGAGCAGTGCCGCCCGTTGTCCGTCCAGGTCGGGTGCGTACTCTTCGCGCGCTTCGTCGTCGGACGCGCGGACAGCGGCGCGCATCGCCTCTTCGTCCAGGTCCTCAGTGACGTTCTCGCACCACTCGGGCAGCCGGATCTGCATCTCCAGTGCCTCGCCGACACTGTCGGCGATCAGCACGGCGTCCCCTTCCGACGAGGCGTACAGCACGGCCGTTCCCCCGGAGAGGAAGAACGTGCCACCGGTGTCGTCTCCGGCGATCGGCTCCAACGACGCACCGGATGCCAGGTGCACGTCTTCCACGTGATACGCCCGGCTCACGTCGAAGTTGAAGGGGAAGGCGGCTGTCTCCGCCAGTTCGGGGCGGCTGCGCAGGAGTGCGAGGCAGGGGTCTGTCATGGGGCCGGATCCTACTGAGAGGGACTGTCGGGCGGCCACGCGCGCGGCCACCACGACGTCGTCGGGACGGCCCCGCCGACCCCCTCGACGCCGGTGCCGGGCCGGGTGGGGTCTGACCGGGTGATGCCGGACGGGGGTGGAGTCGGACCGGGTGGGGTCGGACCGGTTGCCCGGCCTTCGGTCGGCAGGTCAGTCCGTCAGGCCGGCGGCGAGGGTCGCTCCCAGCTCCCAGCACGCCTCGATGTCGGCCTTGCCGGGCTCTCCCGTGACGGTCACCGCGTCGGCCGCTCGGCGCCAGCCCAGGCCCGTCGTGATCGACTCGATGGCCCGCACGGCCCCGGTGACGTCGTTGCCGCCGTGCACGTAGTAGCCGAAGGGGCGGCCACGCGTCGCGTCCAGGCACGGGTAGTAGACCTGGTCGAAGAAGTGCTTGAGCGCCCCGGACATGTAACCGAGGTTCGCCGGGGTTCCGAGCAGAACGCCGTCGGACGCGAGCACGTCGGACGCCGTCGCGGCGAGCGCCGCGCGCCGCTCGATGCGGACGCCCTCGATCCCGTCGGTCGTCGCACCGGAGACGACCGCTTCGAACAGCGCCTGACAGTTCGGCGACGGCGTGTGATGCACGATCAGCAGAGTAGCCACACCCCGAAACCTTGCAGTGCCCGCCTCGCGGCCGCAAGCGAGGCCCCGTCCGTCCCGCTCCCGCCGTCGTGGAACCAGGCAGCGGGGAAGATCCGGCGGTCAGGGCCGGTGGCCGAAGAACTCGACCTCCGCCATGGCCACCCGGCGGCCCTTGCCGGTGCCGTACGCGGAGGCGACCGTGATCCGGACGCGCACCGTGTCCGAGCCCCGCACGTCGAAGGTCTGCTGGCCCGCCTGGTCCGCCAGCCGGATCCTCCGCGTCGTCTCCTTGCCGTCCTTCGAGGTGAGGACCACGGTGATCCGCGCCGGCCTCGCCTGGGTGAGGAATTCGTCCTTCCGGGCCGAGGTGCCGGAGAACACCACCATCTTCAGCAGCCGGACCGGCTGCGTGAACGCGCACTCCAGGTAGGCGCCCACACCGTCGTCGCTCTCCCGGGGGGCCCAGTAGCGGTTGTTGAAACCGTCGAAGGCCGCAGCAGCGGGGTGTCCCGGAGCCGCGCTGGAACTCAGGTAAGCGGAGGGCACAACCGCTTCCGGGGCCCCCGTCTCCTCCTTCGCGATGCCGAACAGGCCGGACAGGTGCGGCAACGCGAACCAGATGCCGGCCAGCAGCAGAAGCACCACGACCGGCAGTGCGAGCCGCGGTCTGCGCCGTCCTCGCCGTGGCCGGGTGCCTGCCATGTGCGCCTTCCCCGGTCCCCGGCGAAGGACGCGCCGCCACCACGGAGGCCGGACGCCGGGCGCCGGTCCCGGGTCGAGGAGCAGGCCGCACCGGACGCAGAGGGTGCGCTCCGGCGCGTTCTGGGCACGGCAGTTGGGGCACACCACGGGAGCGCCTGTCGCCGGCGGAGGGCCCGGCGGTGCGGGTGCGTCCGGATCCGGGCCGGGCGGCCATGCCTCGGGGCCGTGGCCGGGCCCGGCGGGGGCGTCCCCGGGACGGCGGGGAGCCGCCGTCACCGGCCGGAGAGGGGAAGGCGGCACGGCGGGGGCCGGGGCGGGAACGGCGGGCGGGGAGGGGGGCGGCGCAGGCCGCCCCCGGTCAGGAGCCGGTGCCACCGGCTCCCGCGATTCGGCCACCGGCGCTACAGCCGCCGGGCGTCCGTCCGGCGGCGACCCCGGACGACCGGTCGGCCGTGGCGGCGGGACCTCCGGCTGACCGGCCACCGGCGGCCCCGGCTCACGACGGGCGCCGGGCGCCGCCCCGTCGGATTCCTCCGCCCCCTCCGGTTCCCACGCCAGAAACGCCTCGCAGGACGCGCAGAACTCCCGCCCCGGCGCATTCCGATGACCACATGTCTCGCAGATCACTGCGCACCGCCCCCCGCGCCCCCGGCCGGAGGCACGATCTCCAGCGTGTATCCCACATGAGCCGGGACCTCGGCATCGATGAGCTCCTCCAGCCGCACCCGGTCGATCGTCCGCCCCGGCCGTTCCCCGACCCGGACCGTCACCCAGGGACGTGCCCGCCCCGGCAGGACGGTGTGCGACGCGGTCGACCAGGCCGTTCCCCCGCTCTCGGTGATCTCGGGCTCGGTGCCCGTCTCCAGCCGTACCGCGTCGGCCAGTCCGCCCGCGGTGCCGCGCCGGGCATGCCGGGCGACCGCTCCCCGTACCGTCTCGCGTCTCCGCTCGACGGGACTGTCCTCGTGCGGCTCCACCGCCACCCACTGGGCCAGCCAGGCCAGGAAGTCCTCCGGGGCGCTGCGCGGGTCCAGGTGGGCGGGGAGGTTGTCGATGGTGAGCAGCACCGGCGCGAGCACGTCGTCGAGCGCGGAGAGGAACCGGCGGAGGAAGTCCTGCTCCAGGTAGACGGCGGGCAGCTGCTCGATCAGCGGGTGCGGGGTCGGGAGTCCGGGGACGCAGGTACGCATGGGCCTAGGCTCCCCTCACCCGGAGCTGGTGCTCGTAGCTGAAGACCAGCGCGTGCCGGTCGAGCGGAATCTTGGCCGTGGCGTCGGTGCGTTCACCGGTGACCGGATCGGCGCGGTAGAGCCGTACGTCCTCCACGAGGTCGACTCCAGGAACCCTTTGGAGTACGGCGAACGCCTCGCCGGACTGGACCGGCCGCCCGAACGGCCAGCCCTGTCCGTTCGGCCCGCCGGTCAGCGCGTTGAAGTACCCGTACAGCGCGGCCAGCGCCGCCTCCCGCACGCGCTCGGCGACCGCCCCGCGCTCGGCCTGCACCGAGGCGACGACGGTGACGCCTTGGTAGTACGGCGGCTCGACGACGAGCCGGGCCCCGATCGGCCGCCGCGCTTCCAGGTGGCCGGCGATGAGGCGCAGGGTCTGCGCGGGAGGGACGAGCTCGTCGAACTCGATCCTGCCCTGCTCGTCGCTGCGGCCGGCCGGGACGACGAGCAGCCGCACCCCGTGGGCGGAACCGTCGCTGTCGTCCCCGTCCTCGCCTCCACCGGCCCGGATGCAGTGCACGCGGGCGGCGTCCGGGGCGACGTCGCGGGCGAGGAGTTCGTAGTCGTGGGGGACGACGGCACGGTGCAGGGTGCGCAGCGTCATCGGCCCGCGCACCCGGGCGCTGTCGACGCTCTCCCCGTCGACTCCGCCGAGGGCCGGCCGGCGGTTCTCCACCCGTGCCACGTACGGGATCGCGCTGCGCAGCACCTTCAGCGTCGACCGGGCGACGTTCCCGCGCAGCCCGCCACCGGTGCGGTAGGACCGCACCCGGACGGTGGCGCCCTTGGCGGGGACCGCGCCGTAGTGGCGTACGGACCCGTCCCGTTCCCGTACGGCGGGACCGAACTCGACCCGGCCGGAGTTCGGGTCGAGGGTGATGTGGTGGTCCTCGGGCCCGGAGTGCGCGAAGTCGTCGACCCGGGTCCACCGGGTGTATTGCGGATCGGGTCCGCTCGCGGGGTCGGCCACCTCGATCACGAAGTCGCCCGGCACCACGGGCGGACGGGCCAGCGTGAACGCCTGCCCCGCCACTCCCTCCGCCGCGCCCAGCACCTCGTCCGAAACGGTCTCGGCGTGCTCGGCGGCCACGGTCGCGCCGATGGTGAAGGCGGTGATCCGGCGGACGACGGGCGGTGCCAGGTAGGTCGGCCGGCCGTCCTCCGCGTCGATCAGGCGGCAGCGGAGCCAGCCCCCGGTGCGCCGGACGAGGGCGGCCGCCGTGTGCGTCCTCGGCAGGTGGAGGATCAGCTCGCCGGAGCGGTTGAAGCCCCCGGTGTCGTCCTTCTCGACCTCGCAGACCGTCCATGCGGTGCCGTCCCAGGCTTCCCAGACCAACGGCGGCCGCAGCGGATCGACACCGACCCCCTCGACCTTGCAGTCGAGCCGCAGGACGACGACCCCGGCCGGCACCGCCGTCGACAAACCGACATAGAGGCAGTCCCCCGGCGCGGGGGCGGCCCCGAAACACGTCACGTCGCGGCCGATCGCCAGTTCCTCCGTGCGGTCCGCCGCCTCCCCCGCCGCCGGCCAGGTGGCCAGGTGGGCGAAGGCGCAGGGGGTGATCGTCAACTGCTCGGCGGTCGTGAAGACGACGGCTTCCTCCGTCTCCGTGCGCACGGTGGCGACCTCCGTACCGGCCCGCACCACGACGGGGTCGGGGCGGGGCGCGGAGAGCCGGAACGTCACGTCGGTGTGCGCGGCGGTGGGCGGGTGCAGCCGGACCCCGATCAGGTCGAGGAAGGTGCGGTAACTCTTCTCCGGCACCCGGTTCACCCGGTAGACGAGCTGGTCGACCATGGTGGCGAACGCCTCGATGAGGGTGACGCCCGGATCCGACACGTTATGGTCGGTCCACTCCGGGCAGCGCTGCTGGACCAGGCGTTTGGCCTCGTCCACCAGCCCCTGAAAGCGGCGGTCGTCCAGATGGGGACTGGGCAGCGTCACGCGCCGGCCTCCTCGTCGTCGTGGCTCGTCGTGTGTTCGTGCTGCGGGATCACGTAGAACGGGAAGACGAGGTTGCGGGGGTCGTTGGAGCCGCGTACCGCGTAGCCGATGTCGATGTAGAGGACCCCGTTGTCCGCCTCGTCGAACCGCACGGTGACCTCGTCCACGTCGATCCGGGGCTCCCAGCGCTCCAGCGCCAGCCGTACCTCGTACGCGAGTTGCCCGGCCGTCCCCGCGTCGGCCGGGGCGAACACGTAGTCGTTGACCGCGCAGCCGAACTCCGGCCGCATCGGCCGTTCCCCCGGGGAGGTCGCCAGGATCAGCCGGATGGACTCCTCCAGTTCCCGCTCGCCGCGCACCAGCGCGATGGACCCGGTGGCGTCCGTACGGGGCGGGAACGCCCAGCCGGCTCCGATGAACTGCTGTCCCATGGCGCTCAGCCCCCGATCAGCACGGTGGCGCACCCCGCCACGACCGGTGACCCACAACCGCTCCGGTCCCCCACGCGTGCGGCGGGCCTGCCGCCGATCGCCACGGTGGAGCTGCCCGGCGGCGCGATCGTGGACGGCGGGTGGAGGGCGGGCGACGCGCACTGGTGCGAGGTGCCCACGGTGGCGGCGGGTCTCCCGCCGATCAGGACCGACGGCACCCCTGGCGGACCGACCGTGCCCGGGTGCCCGGTGGGGTCGGCGACCCGGGCGGCTGCGGATGGTGCTGACGGCATGCGGTCCTCTCCTGTCCCACTGCTCTCGGTGCTCGGTGCCGGTGGTTCCGGCACGTCCGAACCGCTGGTTCCCGTACGTCAGTTGAGCGTGATCATCGGTGCGTTGACGGCCACCGAGCCACCGCTCTTCACGTCCGTGCGCTGCGTTCCGTCGACCGTGACATGGCCTCCCCGCACCTCCACCGCGCCCCCGGTGGAGAGCGCTACCGTGCCGTTCCCCCCGTCGACTGCGACCCCGCTGCGGGACGACACCGTGACGCTGTCACCGGTGAGGGCGAGCACCCCGCGTCCGGCGTCCAGCGCGACGCCCTTGGCCGCTTTCACGGTGACCTCTTCCTTGGCCTCGATCGTCACGCTGCCGTCGCTGTTGATGACGACGGCGGTGCCCCGGCGGTCCAGGTCGATCGTGAGCTTGCCGTCGCCGGTGCGGAGTCTCACCCCTTGCGGACCGTCCGCCGCGTCCAGCAGTTCGAGCTGGTTCCCGCTCCTGGACGCGAAGGCGCGACGGTTGACCGCGCCGGTGGTGGGATCGACGAGATCGCCGCCGGAACCGGGAGTCCCCGCATCGGCGGCCGGAGCGCCGCCCCCACCACCGGGGCGGTCCTTCCCGTTGTAGAGCCCGGCCAGCACGTACGGCCGGTCCAGATACCCGTGCTCGAAGCCGACCAGCACCTCGTCCCCGACCTCCGGGATGAAGGCCTCGCCGCCGCCCGTCCCGCCGGACTGAGCCGTGCGTGCCCAGTCGCTCGCGTACTCGTCCGACAGCCAGGGGAAGCGGACCTTCACCCGGCCCGACCCCTGCGGATCATGGGTGTCCGTCACCGTCCCACTGACCAGTCCGGCGCACCGCCCGAGTCCTCCGGGCGCTCCCGCCGCCCCCTGTCCACCGCCTCCGGTGAGCCCGAACAGGGAGCGTTCCTGCTGGCCCGACACCGTGATCCAGGTCTCGTACCCGCGTACGGCGTCGAAGACGTGCCGTGAGGACGTGACGGTGTACCGGCCCTCGAACGGCGCGCCCACCGCGTTCAGTGCCACCGCGCTGCCGGCCCTGACCTGCGGGTTTCCCCGGATCACCGCTTCCAGCTCCGCGAACGAACCCGCGATCCGCTCCGCCAGCGCCTTCGCCGCCCGGTCCACCTGCGCCTGTGCCCCGTACGCCGCGTCCGTCACCACGAACCGTGCCTCGCCGAACGGGGCGGACACCTCGGCCGCCGTCACGCCGAGTTCCAGCGTCGACGACGTGCCGGCCGGGGCCCTGCCCACCACCGGCGCCTTCGCCCCGACGTCCCAGCCGCGCACTTCCACCTCGGACACCTGCTCGGCGGCCGAGACCCCGGCGCGGCACCGCAGCAGGTTGTCGCCCAGTTCGAGGACGAGGGGGTCGCGGCCGGCCCGCGCGGACCCGTCCGGCGCCCCGCTCGCCTCGGCGGGGCGGGTGATGTGCAGGTGCCCGTCGCGGACGTACGCCTGCGCGCCGGCCTCCTCGGCGAGCCCGCGCACGAACTCCCAGTCGGTGACGTTGGGCTGGGCGATGTGCTCGATCACGGGGCCTGCCACGTCCACCGTTCCCGGCTTGAGTCCGGCCCGCTGCGCGACCTGGCCGCAGATGTCGGCGAGCGTCATGTTCTGGTAGCTGGCGACCCGCCGCCCCCGCAGCAGCCGGTGCGACTCGTCGAGCCCGCGGACGACCGTGAACGTGCCGGTCTCGTCGAGTTCCACCTCAAGCGCCGTGACCACCCCTTCGAGCAGGGGCTTCGGAGCCGTTTCACCGCCCGCACGGGCCAGCAGCCGGGCCTCGCTGCCGATCCTCAGGCCGGTCTGTTCCAGCAGGACCCGGTCCGGGTCACGGAACCGCAGCAGGAACAGGTCGGGGAGCGTACGACTGTCGTCGACGTACCCCTCGACCAGGGTGTTGACGAATCCCGGTGGCAGCGGTGTGCCGTCGAACTCGACCACCAGTGCGGTGGCGACGCCCTGCCGCGTCATCGGCCCGGCCCCCGGTCCGTGGCGGTGCTGCCGAGCCTGCTCAGCTCGTCCAGCGCCGGCAGGAGGAGCTGCGTCCCGGGGGCGAGCCGCAGCGGGTCGTCGATACGGTTCGCCTCGGCGATGAGCCGCCAGGCACCGGCGTCCCCGTACTCCCGGTGGGCCAGCGACGGCAGCGAGTCCCCGGCCGCCACCCGGTGCACGCGCCGGGCCGCCAGCGCGCCCGATGTCGGGTTCTGGCCGGGCGTCTCGCCGCTGATCTCCTCCATCGTGACCTGGCAGACGGCCCGGATCGGCACCCCCGAGGTCGTGAACAGGGTGTACTTCGCGGCGACCTGGCTGACGTAGCCCGGGAATCCGGTGAGCCCGCCCCAGTGGAACACCACCCACGGCGGTGACGACCGCTGCTGCTGCCGGGTCTCGCTCGTCGGCACGCAGCAGGCGAACAGCTGCTCGACCGAGGTCACCACCCGGGTGTCCTGAGTGTCACTGGCGTCGAAGAACATCTCGACGGTGAGCTTGCTGGGCTGCGACCCCTGGTACTCCGGCGGTCCCGAACTCTTCGCCGCCTTGGCCGGGGTGCGCTTCCAGGAGGCGGCCTTCGTCAGGCTCAGCTCCTTGGGATTGAACTGGAAGTCGATCCGACCGCACGGACCGCCGGGGGTGAGTCCGCCGCCGGTGGGCGGCGTGCGCAGCTCCAGGTAGGCGTGCTCCAGCTTGGGCCTGGCCGATCCGCCCTTGGCCGCGGACGCCACCCCGGACGTACCGGCGGCACTGAAAGCGATGGGTCCCGCGCCGCTCATGCCGTTCAGCCCTCCATCACGTAACCGTGGTGGGCGATCTCGATGGTCTCCATCGCGACCTTGGGCGATTCCGGAGTGAAGGAGGGGCCGGTCCAGCGCACGGGCACCACCTCCAGCAACCCCCACTGGGCCACCTTGCGCCCGTCCCCGGTGCGCGCCTCGATGTGGGCCGTCTTGCGGCTGAACCCGGTCGTCATGGTGGCGAACCAGCGCGCCACCTTCTCCGTCTCGCGGGTCAGCGGGCGGGACAGTTTGACGTTGGAGTACTTGAGCCGGGTCGGCAGCTGCCACAGGTGCCCGTTGTTGCCGCCCTCCTCCCGGGTCTCCAGGACGACTTCGCACCCCAGGCCGTCGCAGGTGTTGAACGACCCGAGTTCGATGTCGTCGATCGTCACGACGAAGCAGACGCTGACGGCGGGGTCGTCGTCCGGGGCGGTGGCCATGGCACGTGCCTCTCGATCGTTGACTCAGGAGCGGGGCGTCAGTGACGGGTGTCGATGAGGAATCCGGCGCGTTCACGTTCGAGCCGGAGATCGGCCTTGAGGAGACGGCTGAGCGGCCCGTAGAGCGCCCGGACCAACTCGTCCGTCACGGGCGGCGCGCCCTGCCCGGCCGGTGCGCCGGCACGGGTCTCCGCGACGGAGGCGGGCGTGGGCTCCGGTCCCGTACTCGTCCCGGTTTCCGCTTCCGGTTCCGTTACGGGAGGGGGATCGGGGTCCGGCAGCGGAGGCGGCTCCTCGGCGATCTCGGCGTCGCGCTGGAGAACCGGCCGTGAGGTGCCGTGCGGGGGCGCGGCCCCGAAGACGACGCTCCCGTCGGCCAGGCGCTGGGCCACCCCGGCCGCGACGGCGACGGAACCGGCGGTCGGTGAGGGGGCTGGGCTGCCGGAACGGGCTGCCGACGACGCGGGGCGGGGCGGCGCCCCGCCGGTCTGCCTCTGTACGGGCGACACCGCGGGCCGCAACGGTGCCGCGGGTGGGCCGGGGGCCACTCCCGGGTCCGTGATGGTCCACCGGACGGGCACGGCACCGGGTGCGCTCAGGGGCGGGCCGTCAGGCGGTGATGGCCGCTCCACCCCGCCGCCCGTGGACGAACGCTGGACGGCCGCCCCGTCCGAAGGCGCGGTGTCACCTGCGTCGGGGACGTTACGGAGGGACAGCGGCCGGTCCCCGAGAAGGGGTGCGGTCGGGCCGGCGGGGGGTGCCGGGACGGATGTGGACCCGCCCGAGTGGGCGAGGGAGCGCTGCACGGGAGCGGAGGACGCCTGGGCCGGAAAGGACGTTGGGGCTGCGGGGGACGTCCGGGGCTCGGATGCCGGGGCCCCGCTCTCGCCGCCCACCTCTCCCCCTTGCCCGGCGCCGGAGCCGGTGCCGGGCAGGGGGGCGTCACCGAGCAAGGGGGCGACGGGCCCGGTCACTTCACCCCCGGTGGACGCCTCCGGCAGTTCCGGGACGCCTGGCGTTCCGCCCTCAGCCTGGACGACGGGATGGTCCGCCGATGCCGCCGAAGTGGTCTCTCTCGGCACCAGCGGGTGCCGGGGCTGCGCGTCCGACGGCTGATCGGACCGCCGCTGAGCCGTCGGCGGCAGACCGGGCAGCGGCGCTCCGAGTCCGGGTGTACGCCGAGGCGGCTGCGCCGAGGGGGAGGCGACCGTGCGCCGCACCGCCTCGACGCCCGTGCTCGCGCTCTCCCCGGCGGGTGTCTCCTCGGCGGGCTCCACCCGCTGGACGAGCGCCTGCTCGCCGACCAGGTGACGTACGGGCAGCGCGCCCGCGGCCGGTGAACCCCCTGCGGACGTCAGAGCCGGCGCACCGTCCTCGTACGCGCGCCGCACAGCCACCGCAGCGGGCCCGCTGCGGTGGCGCGGCGGCATCTCGACGGCCCGCTGAACCGCCGGGGCGGGGCTCCCCGCCGCCGCGAGGGCGACGCCGTGCACGAGTCCGGCCGGTGCGCCCGGGCTGACCAGATGCCCCAGCGGCGTGCCGAGCGCGGTCTCCTGCCGTGTGGTCAGCGCCGCCTGGAAGCCACCGGGGTCGATGACGAGGTCCTGCCCGGTCACGGACCGTTGGACAGGCGCCAGCCGGCTCACATCGACACGGTCGCGGCGGTCCGGTCGCGGCGCTTGCGCAGCGGCCGGGGGCGGGGCGCTGCTCGTGGAACGGCCGCCGCGCAGCCAGGACATCAGCCCCATGGATCTCCCGTCCTCCCTGCGCCTGCCGCTACTGCCCGTTGAGGCGAGCGATCTGAGCGACGAACTTCAGTCGTTCCGGATGTTCCAGGTCCAGCAGGTCGTCGAGCGGCCAGTGGAAGTGGTAGGCGAGGTACGCGACTTCCTCGTAGAGCAGGTCGGCCGCGTACGTCACGATTCCCCCAGGCGACCGCCGGCGAGATCCACCGCGAACTCCTTCTGGCAGGACGGACACGAGACGGCGGCGCGGGTGTGCCCCTCCGCGTTGATCCGTCGGTAGAAGTCCTGGAGGAACGCCAGGTCGGACGCGAACAGGTCCTCGATGACACCCGGATGGATGTCCTCGACCGTCCCGATCCGGGTCACGACCCGGGAGATCAGGACGACCGACAGATAGGCGGAGTTCTCCCGCACGCGGTCGTCGCGCAACGGCACGAGTTCGTCGCGGGCGGTCGCGAGCCGCATGACTCCCGTGCGGTGCACGGTGCCCGACTCGTCGACGTAGCCGCGCGGCAGGTCGAACGCGAACTCCGTGCGCAACGGCTCGGGCTCCGCGGCGCCCTCCCGCTCCGCCGGCTCCCGTCGCGGCCCCTCGAACTGGACCGTGCGCCGCATCAGTCGAGCTCCATGCTCTCGTAGGTGATCGACAGTTTCTCCGTGAGGACCGAGGTGTCGCCGGCCTTGAGCGTGCCGATCTCCAGGGACTTCGGCCAGGCATTGATCAGCTTGTACCGCTTGATCGGCAGGCCTTCGTAGTCGTAGACGATGACCGCTCCGTTGCGGCGGGCGCTCATCATGCGGCCGAAGCGTGAGTCCTTGATCCAGCGTTCGAAGCTGTTGTCCTCGGTGAGGCCGCGTGTGACGGTGACCTCCCCGGCCTTGGGCCGGCCGGGCAGCTTCTTGATGGCGTACTTGCCGTCGGCGGTGTTCTGCTTCAGCTCGATGACGTCCTGCTCCATCTTGAGGCCACTGACCTCGGTGATCTGCTTGATGATGACGCTGTCGAACTCCAGGCCGAAGGAATGCCCGACGGAACTGTCAAGATCGGGAAGCGGCACAACAGGCTCCTTACGCCAGGTTCGAGGACGGGCCGGTGACGGGCGCGCCGGTGACGGGCTGACCGGTCACTGCTGATCAGGGCGTGCTGTCGACAGCCCGGTCATTCGTCGACGCCCCCTGTGCCGCCGGCCAGTTGGGAGAGCCGGAACACCACGAACTCCGCCGGTTTGACGGGAGCGACGCCGATCTCGCAGATGACCTGGCCCGCGTCGACGCTCTCGGGCGGGTTGGTCTCGCGATCGCACTTCACATAGAACGCCTCGTCCGGTGTGAGCCCGAAGAGCGAGCCCTTGCGCCACTCGTTCACCAGGAACGCCGAGACCGTACGTCGGATACGCGCCCACAACGCATCGTCGTTCGGCTCGAAGACGACCCACTGCGTGCCCGCGAGGATCGACTCCTCCAGGTAGTTGAAGAGCCGCCGGACGTTGAGGTAGCGCCAGGCCGGGTCGGAGGCCAGGGTCCGTGCGCCCCAGACCCTGATGCCGCGCCCCGGGAAGGCGCGGATGCAGTTCAGCCCGATCGGGTTCAGCAGATCGTGCTCGCCCTTGGTCAACTGCGTCTGCAGCGCCACGGCCCCGCGCACCACCTCGTTGGCCGGCGCCTTGTGCACCCCGCGTGTGTCGTCGTTGCGCGCCCAGATCCCCGCGATGTGGCCGCTAGGAGGTACGAGGGTGGCGCGGCCGGAGGAGGGGTCGGCGACGCTGATCCAGGGGTAGTAGAGCGTGGCGTACTTGGAGTCGAAGTTGGCGCGGTCCGTGCGCCAGGCCCTGACCTGCTGCGGCGAGAGACCTGGGGGCGGGTCGAGAACGGCAACGCGGTCGCCCATCAACTCGCAATGGGTGATGAGGCCTTGTTGCACGGCGATGACCGATTCCAGGTCGAGCAGCCCGCGTTCGTACGCGCCCATCAGGTCGGGTACGGCGATCATCGTGACCTCGTCCACGGCCTCCAGCCCGCCGAGCCCGGTGCGGCGGTCGGCGTCACCGACGTACGTCTCGGGAGCGAGCGCCCCGGCGCCGCCCGCCAAAGGGGCGGCGGGAGCGAGCGCGACCGACTGCACGTCCGGCCTGGCCGGGGCGGCGCCCCGCCCCGTCTCCCGTATCTCGATGAGCTCGGACTTCGCGTTGACGCGGGTGGCGACGTTCTCCTTGCTGCGCTTGGTGGTCACGGACGGGTACGTCTCAGCCACCTGCCCGTCCCGCTTCACGATCAGCTGGAAGACGTCGGAGGGCGGGTCGTCACCCTCCACCTCCGCGACTTCGACGCTGATCTCACCGGCCACGCCGGGCCGGGGCTTGACGGCGTACGGCCCGATCTGGACCTCGGCGCCGGCGGCCAGATCCCCCGGGCCGGTGTCCGACCCTTCGGCGATGCGCACCACGTGGCAGATGCCGCCTCCGTTGGCGAAGAAGCCGTAGACGGCGGAGGCGAGGTACGTACCGTCGACGAAATCGCCGAAGGTGCTGACGAACTGGCTCCAGTTCGTGATGAGTGTCGGCTCGTCGAACGGGCCCCGCTGGGCGAAGCCGATGAAGGCGGCGACCGACGTGCCTACCCCCTCGATCGGCCGCGACCCGGACTCGACCTCTTCGACGTAGACGCCCGGGGACAGGTACGACGGCATATGAGCCTCTCCTTGACGCGCTCCTCGGCATGCTCCTCGCCCCGCTCCACGGCCGGGACCGCGAGCAATTCTCGCCACTCGCGCGATCACCGGGAACGGATACTCGGCCGCCCCGCCGTGCACCGGCCGCTGCCCGAAGAGGCAACCCGCCGGCGCCGCACGCACTACGCGGACGTGCCCCGACCGTGGCGCGCCCACGCTCCGCTCACCCGGCACGCGCGCGGCAGCCTGGCACACCACGTCCGGGCGGATCTGTGGCTGGCGGGAGGGACGGATGAAGGCGGTTCCGGAGAAGACCCCCACCGCACCGGCCCACCCCGATACCGCCCCCCGCTCGGACCAGGCGCCGGCACCCTCCGCCCCGGCCCCGGACCGCCGGGCCGTACAGCGCCTGCAACGGGCGGCCGGCAACGCGGCGGTCTCCCGCCTGGTGGCCCAGCGCTACACGGCCCCGGTCACACCGGCCCCCGCCCAGGCTCCCGGCTTCCGCAGCCTGAAGGCGTCCGTTGCGGCGAAGAAGACCCGGATCGCCGTCCACCCGCCCGCTGCCGCGGAGTCCAAGGCATCCCAGGACGCGGCGGTCGCGCCCCCGGACGACAGGGAAGCGCAGGGGAAGGCTGCCAACGCCGAGAAGATGAACGCGGCGAAGCCCGGCGAGTTCGACAAGAAGGCGTTCGTCGACGCCGTGAACAAGGCCATCGACGCGCAGGCCCCGAAGAATCTCGACGAGGCCGACAAGTTCTCCAAGTCGGGCAAGGCGGAGAAGGTCAAGGCGGAGGTCGACGGCAAGGTCACGGCCGGCAAGGAGTCGTCGGTCAAGGACATCGGCACGGCGACGAAGGCCCCGCCGGACACCTCGGCCGCCAAGGACAAGCCGGTCACCCCCCTCATCCCGGACCAGCCGCCGGGGAACCCGGGCGCTCCGTCCGCAGCGGACGCGATTCCGGCCGAACAGCCGCCTGCCGTCACGGACTTCTCCGAGGGCCCGGCTCAGAACGACCAGGCGATGGCGGACGCCGAGGTCACCGAGGACCAGCTCGCCAAGGGCAACGAACCGGAGTTCAACGCGGCCCTGGCGGCGAAGAAGACCGCCGAGACGGACTCGGCGAAGGCCCCCGCGAAGGGCAGGGCCGCCGAGAGCCGTCAGCTGAACACCGCCAAGGCGGGCGCGGCGGCCTCCGGCGCGGCCGCGATGTCCGCCCTCACCGCCACCCGGGCGCAGGCGGGCCAGAAGGTCGACGGCGGAAAGGGCGAGACCAAGTCGAAGGACGAGAAGAAGCGCGCCGAGGTGACGGCAAAGCTGCAGAAGGTCTACGACGGCACGAAGAAGGACGTCGAGACCACGCTCTCCGACCTGGACAAGAAGGTCGACACGGCGTTCACGGCCGGCGAGAAGGCGGCGCGGGACGCGTTCACGGCGGATCACAAGCGCCGGATGAAGAAGTACAAGGACAAGCGCTACTCGGGCTGGACGGGCAAGGCCCGCTGGGTGAAGGACAAGTTCGCCGGCCTCCCCCAGGAGGCGAACGACCTCTACCAGGAGGCCCGCAAGCTCTACGTCGCCCAGATGCAGACGGTGATCTCCTCGGTCGCCGACCTCATCGGTACGGAACTGGGCAAGGCGAAGGCCCGTATCGCCAAGGGCCGCACGGACATCAGGGCCGAGGTCGACAGACTCCCCGCAGCCCTCCGACAGTTCGGCGAGGAGGCGGCCAAGGACTTCGCCGGCAAGTTCGACGACCTGGAATCCACGGTCGACGAGAAGTCGGAGCAACTGGTCCAGGACCTGGCGTCGAAGTACACAGCGGCCCTGAACAAGATCGACGAAGAGATCAAGAAGCTCCAGGAAGCCAACAAGGGCCTGATCGACAAGGCGAAGGACGCGATCGTCGGCGTCATCCAGACGATCAACGAACTCAAGAACCTCCTCCTGGGCATCCTCGCCAAGGCCGCGGGCGCGATCATGAAGATCATCAAGGACCCGATCGGCTTCCTGGGCAACCTGGTACGCGCGGTCGGCGCGGGCCTCGAACTCTTCGTCACGAACATCGCCGAGCACTTGAAGACGGGCGTGGTCTCCTGGCTGCTCGGCACCGCGGTCAAGGCGGGCCTCGAACTCCCCCAGAAGTTCGACATGAAGGGCATCGTCCGGATCATCGGTTCGCTCCTGGGCCTGACCTGGGACAACATCAAAGCCCGCGTGACCCGCAAGGGCGTCCCGGCCGAAGCGATGGCGGCGGTCGAGACTTCGGTCCCGGTCGCGAAGAACATCGCCGCCGAGGGCCCGGCGGGCGCGGTCAAGGAAATCCAGGCGGAGGCCGGTGACCTCAAGGCCACGATCCTGCAGAAACTGACGACCTACCTGATCCCGACGGTCATCATCGCGGGCATCACGTGGATCCTCTCCCTGCTGAACCCGGCCTCGGCGTTCATCCGAGCGGTCAAGGGAATCATCGACATCGTCACGTTCGTGGTGACCCAGGGCTCCCAGATCGCGGAGTTCGTCAATGCGGTCCTGGACGCGGTGGTGGCGATAGCCAACGGCGGCCAGGCGGGCGTCCCGAAGATGGTCGAGACGGCGTTGGCGGCGAGCGTGCCGCTGCTGATCGGGTTCCTGGCGTCGTTGCTGGGCATCGGAAGCCTGGCCAACAAGGTCAAGAGCGTGTTCCACGCGGTGGCCAGACCCGTCAACCGAGCCATCGACAAGATTGTCGATCTCATCGCCAGAAGAGGAAGGGCACTTCGGAGCAAGCCGAAAAAGGAGGGCCAAGAGGAAGCAAAGTCAAAAAAGACAGACGAACCGACCGTTCGAGACGTCCGCAAGCCGTTCACCATGGGCAATGAGCAGCACACCCTGCTTCTGTCGATCAAGAACAAGAAGCCTCATGTCGAAATGGCTTCGGAGCATTGGAGATATCTCAAGAGGCTCATCGTGCTGGCTCGACTCGATCTTCCCAATCGCACCGCCGACCAGACTCAACGGAAAGAGATAACCGACGGACTCGCCCAGGTCGACCTGATCCTGGACCAGCTGGAGGCAGCCGGCGAGTGGGACTCCAACATCACCTTGCGGCAACGTCGTGAATTCGATCGCACGCTGGCAAACCTCACCGCTGTCCTCGGCGAGATAGGCGGTAAGTACGGATTCCCCAAGCTGAAGGAACTCAAGAAACCTTCGGACTGGCTTCTGGGTAACCTCATAAAAATGGACCTACGCGAGAACAAGCTGTTCCGCAAGGTCGTGTACGGCGGCTGGTCCCCCGCTTCCAACACGCTTCGTGCGACCACCAAGGCGAGCCTTCTGGCAGCCATGTCGACGGCCCCGGTGCGATCAGCCTGGTCGACAGATCCCAAGTTCGGGAAGCCCGGCGTGTACGTGTGCCCCGGCTACTCCGCCGGTGGCCTTCCGCCGCACCTTGCAGACAGCACCGACCCGGCGGAATTCCTCACTCTCGACCACGATTCACCGGTCTCCGGTCACTGGCAGAACCTGGGCAACAAGCGTGGACATCCAGAGCGAGAACGGTTTTACAACGATCCCGCAAACCTGGTTCCCATGTGCAACACCTGCAACGGCAAGAAGAGCGGTCCCCGCGTGAGCGACTGGATGGTCCATCAGGGCTTCTCCGACTATTTGGGACGTGGGCTTTGAGCACTTTCGCACTGTGGCATCCCACCTGCACTGCGGTTCAAGGAGGGTTTCGGTGTGCCGTCGACGTGACGGCCATGGAGTTCCAGGAGATCAACGAGGGTACAGACGCTCTGATGACGGCGTTCGCTCGCGCCCTCGGCATGGACGGAATTATCCGGGAGTGGAACGTCAGCCTCTTCCTGTCCCCGTACTACGCGTACGAAATATGGCCGGACCAGAGACCATTCGCCGAAGTCACTTCGCACACGGCCGACTGGCGAAATCGCTTCGGCCGGGCGTGGCATGCGTCGTGGCTGGTGACTGAGCAACCACCTTTCCAGTACGGCGGCCTCGGGCCGTACTTCGTCGACGAGATCGACCGCAGTTGGACCGATGAGCCGCGTTCGAGCGGGTCCGAGGACGAGTACGAAGTGGTCATTCTGGCCGACGGCAGCGGCAGCGCATCGTTCCTGGACGGTCTGGTCAGCCCCGAGCGGATCAGTGTGGTGGATGTACCGACCGGTCTTCTGCCACTGAACCGGGTGACGATCCGGCTGGGGCGCGTTCGTCCGCAGATCGTCGAATCGGACCTCGCCGCAATCCTGAGGGCCTTCGGGGTCAACCTCTACTCCACGCATCACCTTCTGACGAGGGACTATCACTTGCCGTGGCCTCATCTTGTTCCTTGGTGAAGCCCCGCGAAGTCACGGGTTTCCACCGCTTTGCGACGACGCGCAGCCCAGTTCACCCGGCGGCGGGCGAGGGCGAGGACTGCTTGGGCAGCAGCGCAGGCAGAGGTGGGAACAAGGCATTCGACGGCGACGTCCTGTTCCTCGCTGCCCCGGACGGCACCCCCGCTGGGGGGCTCCGATGCCGAGCCCGGCTGCACCCCGGACATCACCCGCGTGAGGCGCTGGGTCGTCACCGCGTGACGGATCAGTGGTCACGCATCAACCCACCCGCACACGAAGCGACTTCACGCCGTTGATGAAGTTCGACACCAGCCGGCGCGGTGGCGCCGCGAGCTGGAGGCCCCCGGCAGGGAGCACGCGGCACGCCTCCTCGTACAGCGCGCGCAGTTGCAGCCGCGCGAAATGCGCTCCCATGCAGACATGCGGGCCGTCACCGAAGGAGAGGTGCGGGTTCGGGGAGCGGGCCAGGTCCAGGGCGAACGGGTCGCGGAAGACGCGTTCGTCGTGGTTGGCCGAGGCGTGGAAGACGACCACCTTGTCGCCCCGGCGGATGCGGGTGCCCGCCAGGGCCGTGTCCTGGGTCGCGGTGCGGCGGAAGGTCAGGACCGGTGGGTGGCGGCGGAGCAGTTCGTCCACGGCGGTGGTGAACCCCACCTCGCCGTCGCGCAGGCGGGCGTACGCATCAGGGTGCTGGGTGAGCAGGTGCAGGCCGCCGGGGGCCGCGCTGCGTACCGTGTCGTTGCCCGCCACCACCAGCAGGAAGAAGAACATCTCCAGTTCCGGCGCGGTCAGTTCGCGGTCGGTGGCGAGAGCCGTCATCACGTCGTCGCCAGGGTGTCGGCGCTTGTGGACCGCCAGCGCGTGCGCGTAGGCGAACATGTCGCGCAGGGAAGCCGGGGAGCGTGGGTCGACCGGCTTGCCGTCCGGGTCGAGAGCCGGAGTTCCGGCCTCGTCCGGGTCCTGGTAGCCGATGACGCGTCGGGTCCAGTGGAGGAGGAGCGTGCGGTCGGCGTCCGGTACGCCCAGGAGGTCGGTGAGGTTGAGCAGGGCGTAGTCGTCGGTCACCTGGGTGACGAGGTCGCATGTACCGTCGCCGGACCGTGCCCCGGTGACCGCGCGGGTGAGGAGGGAGCGGGCCCGTTCGCGTACGACCGTCTCGAAGCGGTCCACTCGCTTCGGGGTGAAGGCGCGGCTGACGAGCGTACGCAGGCGCCGGTGGTGCGGTGGGTCCTGGTTGAGCATCATCCGGCGGATGAACGGCAGGTCGGCGGGGTCCGGGTCGCGGATCTGGGTGGCGCCGAGGTACGAGGAGTACGTGGAGGAGTCCTTCAGGACCCGGGTCACGTCCTCGTACCGGGTGACCGCCCAGAAGCCGGGGCCCGCCGGCCAGCCCAGCACCTCCGGCTCCTCCTGCCACGCCACGGGGTGGTGGTCGCGCAGGTGACGGTAGCGCTCGTGCGGGACGCCCCGCTCGTACTGCCTGGGGTCGAACACGTCCGGCACGCTCACGCCGTCGCCTCGCCGCCCTCCGCGTCCGCCCGCAGGAAGTCCTCCACGACCCGGATCAGGTCGAGCGGAGCCTCGTCCATCGCGTAGTGGCCGCAGGACGGCAGTTCCACCAGTTCGGCGTGCGGAAACCAGCGCATCCAGGTGGCACGCTGCAGGTCCGCGGAGAGGGCCGGGTCGAGTGCGCCCACCACCGCCAGGGCGGGGACCGGCGAACCGTCGACCCGGTCGTGGAAGTCCTCGCCCGCCCACGAATCCAGCCAGGCCCGGAACGCCGTCGCGTCGCTGCACTCGACCGAACGGCGCACCATGCGATCCAGCCAGGCAGCCGGGCGTCCGCCTCCGGTGGTGATGTCGATGATGGCCCGGCGGTTGTCCGGGTTCCGCGCCGCGTCGGCGAACAGCTCCCACTGCTCGGGCGGCAGGGGCAGGCCGGACGCGGGGACCGGTGACACCCCGACGACCCTGCGCACCCGCTGCGGCGCGGCCGCCAGCGTCCGCTGGACGACGGAGCCCCCCATCGAGTGGCCGATCAGCGAGAAGCGGTCCCAGCCGAGCCGGTCGGCCAGCGCGAGTACGTCCGCGGCTCCCTCGGCCGTGGTGTACGTGCCGCTCGCGTCCCTGGCCTCGCCGTATCCCCGGAGATCGACGAGCGCGTACTGGAACGAACCGATGTCAAGGTCCGGCAGCACCGCGTCGTACGCGGAGCGGTCGGCGAACCAGCCGTGTACCGCGATCACCTTGTGCGGGCCCTCGCCGTGCAGGGCATGAGGCAGAACGGACCATGCGGTCACACCGGCTCCCGTCGCAGTGCGGCAGTCATCTGTCGGTCGACAGAGCGTCCGCCCGCCCACGGTGGCGGGAAGCACCGGTCCGCGCAAGGGCACACGCGGAGGCCGCCGCGACTGCTTCACCGGGGACGGACCGCGATGCCGCGCCTCTCACGGGTGAGGACGGCCCCGAATCCGGCACGGCCGTCGGATCCAGGCTCAGGACCAGCCCATCTCGCCGTGCCGGGAGACGAAGCGCCCGGTGCCGGCGCCGGGCCCCTCGGTGGCGAGGGCGACGATCGCGTCCGTGCCCTCGGTGACGGTCTGCGGACCGCTGTGCCCGTTGAGGTCGGTCGCGGTGTAGCCGGGGTCGGCGGCGTTGACGCGGATGCCCTTGAGCGCTTTGGCGTACTGCGTGGTCAACATCGTCAGTGCCGCCTTCGAAGCGGTGTAGAGCGGCACGACGACGTGCGATTCGGGCCGGGCGGGGTCGTGGGTGAGCGCGAGGGAGCCCATGCCGCTGCTGACGTTGACGATCGCGGGGTCGTCGGAGTGGTGCAGCAGCGGCAGGAACGCGGTGGTGGTGCGGATGACGCCGATGACGTTGACCTCGAGGACGGCGCGGGCGTCGGCGGCGGTGAGGCCGCTGGGATCTCCGGCGGGGCCGTGGACGCCGGCGTTGTTGATCAGGACATCGATCCTGCCCTCGTGTTCGGCGACGTTCGCGGCCGCGGCGGCCACGGACGCGTCGTCCGTCACGTCGATGGGGACGTAGCGTGCGCCGAGCGCGGCGGCGGTCTCCTCACCCTGCTCGCGGTTGCGCGCTCCGACGAGAACGGTGTGGCCGCGCTCGATCAAGCGGCGGGCGGTCTCGCGGCCGAGACCCTTGTTGGCTCCGGTGATGAAGGTGATCGTCATGTGGTCGATGGTGGTGCCGTCCGGAGAAGCGCACCAGGGACGCCTCGACGGTAGGAAAGCCTGTACCCCCCTCACGCCCGCCCACATGACCGGGCATGCGGGAGGATGGAGATCATGCCGACGACACCCGAATCCGGACTGGGCGCCATGATCCGTACGTGGCGGGACCGGCTGCCGCCGTCGGCCGCCGGACTGCCGGTGGCCCACGGGCGTCGGACCGCCGGGCTGCGGCGGGAAGAGCTGGCTGACCTGGCCGGTGTCTCCGTCGACTACGTCGTGCGCCTGGAGCAGGGGCGGGCCACCACCCCCTCGGTGTCCGTGGCGGCGGCCCTGGCGCGCGCTCTGCAGCTGTCCACCGCTGAGCGCGACCACCTGTACCGGCTGGCCCGGCTCGCGCCGCCGCTGGACGGCGCGATCTCCGATCACCTCGCGCCCGGCGTGCAGCGGGTACTCGCCCGCCTCGGGGACGTGGCGGTCGCGGTGTTCGCCGCCGACTGGCAACTGGTGTGGTGGAACCATGGGTGGGCCGCCCTGCTGGGCGACCCCGGCGCCTCGCCGCCGCGGCTGCGCAACTTCGCCCGTGACAGGTTTCCGGTGGGCGCGGGCCCAGCCCACCTCGCGCGGTGGCCGGTGACCGAGGCGGACCGCGACGCCACGGACGCGGCCGTCGTCTCCGACCTGCGCCGCGCCACCGGCCGCTTCCCCCGTGACAGCCGCTTGGCCGCGCTGATCCGCGATCTGCACGCGGTCAGCCCGAGGTTCGCCGAGCTGTGGGCGACGGGGGTGGTGGCGGCACATCGCGAGGACCACAAGACGATCGACCACCCGTTCGTGGGCCCGGTCACGGTGGACTGCGACGTCCTGACCGACGGCGACTCCGAACTCAAGATCGTCATCCTGACCGCCGCGCCCGGCAGCGAGGACGAGACCAAGCTGCGGCTCACCGCCATCTCCGGCGCACCGGCCACCACGCACCACTGATCCGGCCCGTCCGCCTGACGATGGACTGCGCGAACGGCTGCTCAGGGCGTGCCGGGCCACGCTGCGTGACGCTGGGCTGTCGCCGCCCTGCGTGACCGTGCCGAGCGGCCGGCCGGGACTCGTCGGCGGACTCCACGGACTCGTGGGGTCGGTTCACCCTTCGAGCAGGCGTCTGCCCTTCACCCCTGCACCAGTGCCAGATACGGCCCGAACTCCGACGCCAGCGTCAGCCGCCCCAGCTTCTGGTACTCCCGCTGGATGGCGTGGATCAGCGTCGCCATGGTCACCGCACGCCCGGTGTCCGCCGCCAGGTACGCCGCCGTCACCGCGATCGAGCGGATGTTGCCGCCTGCCAGCTCGAAGTTCTCGGCGCAGAAGGCGAGATCCAGGTCCGTGCCGCGCGGGAGCACCGTCCCCAGGCAGCGCTCCCAGAGCACCAGGCGTTGTTCCGGGTCCGGGACGGGGAAGTCGATGACCAGGTCCAGGCGGCGGGTGAACGCGTCGTCGAGGTTGGCGCGGAGGTTGGTGGCGAGGATGGCGAGGCCGTCGAAGGACTCCATGCGTTGCAGCAGGTACGCGCTCTCGACGTTGGCGTAGCGGTCATGGGCGTCCTTCACGTCCGAGCGTTTCCCGAAGATCGCGTCCGCCTCGTCGAAGAGGAGGACGCCGTTCACCCCCGCCGCCTCGGTGAAGATGCGTTCCAGGTTCTTCTCGGTCTCGCCCACGTACTTGTCGATGACCGTCGCCAGGTCGACGGTGTAGAGGTCCAGGCCGAGGTCGGCCGCGATCACTTCCGCCGACATGGTCTTGCCCGTGCCGGAGTCGCCTGCGAAGAGGGCCGACACGCCGCGGCCCCTGCCTCCTCCCGGGCGCATGCCCCACTCCCCCAGGACCCGGTCGCGGTGGCGGGCGCGGGCGGTGAGTTCGCGGAGCTGGGCGTGGGCGTCCGGTGGCAGGACCAGGTCGTTCCAGGTCACGGCGGGTTCGATGCGGCGGGCCAGGCGGTCCAGGCCGGCGGCGTTCTGGGCGCGGGCTCCCTGACGTACGTGGTCGGGGGTGAGGGTTCCACCGTCGAGCTGTGCCGTCTGCGCCGCGCTGCGGGCGGCGCCGGTGACCTGCTCCGGGGTGAGGAGGAAGGGGGCGAGGAGGTGGTCGGGGTCGATGGCTGCCGGAACGGGGGCGGATGTCGTGTGTGTGTAGGCGTCGCTCCACAGTGCGCCGCGTGCCGACGGCTCGACTCTCGGGGCGTGCAGGAGCAGCGGGGGGACCGTCGACCAGGAGGCGTCCCAGGGGGCACGGCCCACCATCACCGTCGGTACGGGTGTGGCCGTCAGCAGCCGGACCAGGTGCGGGTGTTCGCGGCAGAGCGCGTCCAGCGGGGCGCAGACGAGGCCCGCGTGTGTCAGGTGGGCCTCACGGACCAGGGAACGTATCGCGTCGGCCGGTGCGGGATCCTCCGCCAGCCGGGCCAGGTCCAGGCCGAGTACTCCCAGGCCGGCGCGGGCGAGTGCCGATGCGGCGAGTGCCGTGCCCGCCCCGCCCTGGTCCTCGCTCAGGTAGGCCAGCGGGAGTCCGCCGGCCAGGACCCGGGCCAGGGGGGCGGGGTCGCCCACGCCCGCCACCGCGCGCCAGGGGGCCAGGAGTTCGGCGAGGCGGGGATCTCTGGTGTCGTCGCCTAGGAGGTGAGCGGTGACGCGGTCCGGGACGCGCAGCGCGCGGCTCAGGAACGGGCGGTCCAGGTCCTCGGCCAGCAGCAGCCCGGTGTGACGCAGCGGGGCGCGGGCCGCGAGCCGTCCCCGCGCCACCGCGTCGGCCGGCGACAGCCCGCACAGGCCCAGCGCGAGGCCGATGGAGGGGCGGCGGCGGGTCACGTCGTCGTTGAGGTAGCCGTAGAACGCCTCGAAGCGGTCGTCCAGATCCGGGACGAGTGCGATCAGCAGGATCTCGACGTCGAGTGCGGTGAGTCCGAAGCCGGCCTGCAGCGAGGCGAGACGGGAGGCGGGGGTCTGCGCCGGAGGCTCTTGCGGGCGCACGGGTTCCGGGAAGCCCCGGGCGCCGTCCTCGTCCAGCAGCCGCGCCACGTTCTCGTCGGTGAGGTACAGCCCCCGGAACTCGTCCTCCGGGTCCGGGTCGGTGCGCTGCCGGGCCTCGACCGCACGGCGGACGCGGTGCTCGACGTCCACGGCGCGGGCGAGCAGATGGCGCAGGTTCGGATCGTCGTGGGGGTGGCCGGGGAGTGTCATGCGGTGCTGTCCTCCGGACGGCCGTCCTGGGTGCGTCGGTTCTCGGTGATCCGCAGGGCGAGGCCCCGGCGGGGCTCCGGGGAGCCGGGCGCGGCCCCGGGCGCCGGTCGCCTCGGGCGGCTGCCGTACACCGGGAGGCCGCCGCGTCCCGGCGTCGGCTCGCGTCGCGGTTCGAGGGGCGGCGGTATGTCGCCGAAGTGCGCCCGGAGCCCTTCCTCGCCCACCGGCGGGCCCGCCGTGTACGTCGGCGAGGCCGTCACGGGGACGCTGACCACCAGGTCCAGCGAGGGCTTGAGTTCCCCGCCGAGCGCGCTCCACACATCCGCGAAGGAGCGGTCCTCCGGTGGTGGCAGCGCGATCGACATCGGCACGGCGGCCCCTATCTCGGCGAGGGAGCCCGCCAGACGTTCCGGGGGCAGTGCCTCATACCCCAGCAGGCAGCCGAGCAGGGAGGACAGCAGCCGGTGCTCGTCCTCCGGGCGCTTGGTCCATGCCGTGATCAGGTACGACAGCTTGAAGTAGCGGGGCGGCCGCCGGCGGGCGACGACGGCGCCGTGTTCGTCGTACTCGTTGTGGAGTCCGCGCTCCCGGCGCCTCATGTCCTCGCGGATGTCGTAGAGGTAGAGGTTGACCATGGGGGCGTTCACCTTCGCCGCCCACTCCCGGGTCGGTGCGTCGAAGACGACCGCGATCTGACCGCCTCCGAGCACCTCCGCCCGGATGAGGGAGCGCAGTACGTCGTCCACCTCGTGGATCATCCCGGGTCTCTTCCTCTCATGTCCGGCCCTTGAAGTCCGGTGGCTGGAGGTTGCGTTGGACGACGAGGACCGGGGCCTGGAGCCGGGGGAGGCCGCGGATGTCGGCGCGCAGGATGCGCGGGCCGAGGGTGTCCTTGCGCAGCACCAGCACCTGCGCCTCGAACGTGCCGTCGCGGCCCACCCGCACCCCCGACCGGTCACCGGTGATGCCGATGTCCCACGTGAGGTCCATGGTCTCGCCGGGCGGACAGTCCCTCCCGCGGGCCAGTACGGGCTGCCCCGGCTTGGCGACCTGCGGGGTGACGGTGAGGGAGGGCTTCAGCACGCGCAGCCGGTCCGTGTCCTGGTTGTCGGCCGCGTTGCGGTCCGGGACGGTGCCGCGCACCGTGGCCCGGACGTTCCCGGTGATCGCCGTGCGGTACGTCGCCGTCTGCGTCACCTCGATCCTGCCGCCGGCCGGAATCGTGCACGGCTTCGCCGCCGTGCAGCGGGTCAGGGCGGGCAGACCGCGGTCTGTCGACGCGGGCGGCTGCGGCCAGGCCGCGTCGATGACGACGTCCCTGGCGGTGTCCGGGCCGGCGTTGGTGATCGTGAAGCGGGCGCGGGCGGGGCGGGTGACGTATGTACGGTCCGGGCTGACGTCGGCCTTGACCGCGATCTCCGCCAAGGACGGCACCGGTCGCGGCGGTGCCGGGGGCCGCGGGGGCGGCGGCGGTTCCAGCACCTCGAAGCGTGCGGTGTCGGTGCCGGTGTTGCCCGCCGCGTCCGTGGCCGAGCAGGTGACCGTCGTCGTGCCGATCGGGAAGAACGACCCGGACGCGGGGGTGCAGGTGACGGGCACAGGGCCGTCGTGGGCATCCGTTGCCGTCGCTGTGTACCTGATCCGTCCTCCGTCGTCGTTCTCCGGCCTGGCGACGCGGTCGTCCACGGTGACGACGGGGGCGTCGACGTCGTTGACGTCGATGCTGATCCGCTGCTGGAAGTCGGGGTCGGCCACCGCTGCCGGGCCGATCGTGTCCGTTCCCGGCACCTGGGTACCGAGCAGGAACTGCACCGTGCAGGTGAGGGTGGTGCCCTGCGGCGCGTCGGCGGAGACGTCGATGTTCTCGGCGAAGTGCGCGGTCTCGCCGCTGGTCAGCCGGCGGATGGGCGGGTCGAGGGAGACGGTGAGGTGGGGGTCGCAGTCGTCGAGCCGGTAGCCGACGGAGGTGGGGAGGTTGTTGAGGCCCTCGACGATGGCGTCGGTCACCCCGTCCCCGGGAATGCCGTTCAGCATGCGTCCGTCGGTGGCCGCGGTGATGCGTGTGGCCTGGTCCGGCTCGTGATACGGATCCTGGTAGGTGGGGCTCTTGTAGCCGAAACCGTTGAGGCCGTCCCCGTTCTCGGTCGTCACGTCGACGGCGATGACCCGCACGCCCTTGTCCTGGAGGGCGAAGACGGCTTCCGCGTAGGGGATCTTGTTGCTCGGGTCGTGGCTCGACGCGTCTCCGACGAGGACGACGACCGGACTGGATCCGTCCCGGAACACCGTCTTGCCCTGCGCACCCCCGGCCACCTGCCACAGGGCGTAGATCCAGTCCTCCGACGGTCCGCTGCTCTTGTATCCGCGGCCGGTCCCGAGCCTGTCGACGCCCTGCTCCTGGACCGCTGTCAGATCGTCCGTCAGCCCTTGGAGCACCTCGAACTCCGCCGTCGGGTCGTCCTTCTCGTCACCGTAGGTGGCCACGGCGAACCAGGCGTCCGGCTGCTCGGCGCGCACCGTGTCGGTGATGTCTTTCAGACCGGCCCTCACATCGCCGATGGGGACGCCCATGCTGCCGGTGCCGTCCACCAGCAGCACCACATCCGGCTTCGGTGGAATGGCCGGTGTGCGCACCGTCTTGTCCACCCCCGTCGACCCGCCCGGGTCGAGCGCCTCGTGCAGGCTCGCCGGTGTGACCCACGGCTCGGGTGGAACCGGCACCGCCGTCGCCACGCCCGTCCCGGCCGAGGCGGGTGCGAGGCCGGCGGCCAGCAACAGCAGGACCAGAGCCACCGAACGACGCGCGCCGGTGCGTCCCCGTGACCGTTCCTCCGGCCGTATCCACCGCACCGCATCTCTCCCCCGCACCCGGACCTCCCACCGAAGAGCAGCGCCCAACGGTCCCGCGGTCCCACGCCTCCCGCAGCGGAAGGTGAGCCACATCCCCGGGAAGCCGGTGCTGCCCTTTGGGGCAGCGGTGCGGGGCGGCAGCACCCGGGCCCCGCCGCCGCCCACGCCGGGAGGCGCGTCCGAAGAGCTCGGCGAGCCGCCGGGCCGCCACCGGTCCGGCGGCGACCCGCTCCTCGCCCAGTTGGGCGGGCGGAGCACGAGATCAGATCAGGCCCTGCCGCATGGCGTACGCCACCGCGTGGGACCTGTTGCGCAGTTGGAGGCGGGTCATCACCGAATGCAGCACGTTC
The DNA here is from genome assembly GCF_040630435.1 of Streptomyces sp. NPDC005803. Taxonomy (NCBI): domain Bacteria; kingdom Bacillati; phylum Actinomycetota; class Actinomycetes; order Kitasatosporales; family Streptomycetaceae; genus Streptomyces; species Streptomyces sp. NPDC005803. The sequence goes on from NZ_JBEXXO010000002.1 coordinate 415,091, forward strand.
TTGATCGTGCGTTCGGAGTACGCCAGTTTCGTGGCGATGTCCGCGGTGTCGTACCCCTCGGCCACCAGTCGCAGCACATCCACCTCGCGTGCGGCGAGACCGGTGAAGTGCAGTCCGCGCGGCCCCAGCACCTGGCCCTGGAGCCGGCCCACCTCCGCCAGGAGCCTCCCCAGCAGATCGGAGGGAAGATGGCCCTCGCCCCGCGCCACCGTCTCTATGACGTGGACCAGGTGTTCGGGGGTCGACTGCGCCCGCCTGATCACCCCGACCACCCCGCACTCCGCCGCGCTCACCAGTTTCTGCTCGTCGATGTCCGTGGTGACCAGCACGGCACGCGAGTCACTGGTGCGCTGGATGTGGCGCAGTGTCCTCAGCACGTCCTCGTCGACCGTGTCGACGACCATGACGACGACCTCGGGCGAGGTCCCGTCCTCTCCCCACTCCACGACGTTCACCTCGGGGCGGGCCCTCAACTGGCTGGCCACGCCTGCTTGCGAGATCGGATCCTGGGCCCGTAACGCGACCGTGGTGCGTTCCATCCGTTCCATGCCGAAGCTCCCCCCTAGGGCAACAGCTGGAAGGCCCCAACGAGCACATGCCTCGCAGCCGTTCTCGTCCGCCTCATTGGTTATGAGGCGGACAGAAGATGCCCTTGTTCACCGACCAGGAAACTAACGGGGCGTCAGGGGCACTCGATCTGCCCGAAAGTGTTCCTTCGGGGCCGATGTCCGACGGCCACGGCGACTCTACGGTCCGCCCTATGAGTCTCACGGCAAGTCTCGACGCCTCGTCCGTCAGCGCCGCACCGGGCGAGGAGACGGCTGTCCCCCTGACGGTCCGCAACTCGGGTGCGACCGTCGAGGAGTACCGCTTCGAGGTGGTGGGTGCGTGTGCCGCCTGGTCGTCGGTGGAGCCGGCTGTCCTTTCGCTGTACCCGGGCGACTCCCGGACGGTTTCTCTCATGCTGCGTCCGCCGCGCGACGCGACCGTGCCTGCGGGTGAGACGCCGTTCGGGATCCGGGTCGTGCCCACCGGTGAGCAGGGACGGACCGTGGTGCCGGAAGGCCGGGTGACCGTGCTGCCGTTCACCGGGACTACGGCCGAGCTGGTCCCGCGCAGCTCGCACGGATCGCTGCGCGGACGACACCAGCTGGCTGTCGACAACCGGGGCAACACACCGGTCACGGTCCGGCTGGGGGCCCAGCCCGGCAGCGAGCTCGCACGCGTCGCGTTCGCCGTGACCGAACTCCAGGTGGCGCCCGGCCACGCGGAGTTCGGGAGACTGCGGGTCAGCCCGGTGAAGCGGATGTGGCGCGGTACGCCGGTGACGCATCCCTTCCAGGTCTTCGCCGCCACCCAGGTGGCCGAGGGTGAGGAACCGGTGGCTCCGGTCCTCGTCGACGGCTCCTACCAACAAGAACCCCTGCTCCCGCGCTGGCTGCCCCGGGCGCTCATCACCGCGGCCGTGCTGCTGGTCGCCCTCGCCGGGATCTGGTACGCGTTGCTGCGCCCGGCCGTGAAGTCCGTGGCCCGGGAGGCGGTCACCCCCGAGGCGGTACGCTCCGCCGCCGCGGCCGACACGAGCAAGGCGCCGCAGCAGGGCGACGCGGCAGGGGCGGGCGCCGACGCCGGCACCGGTGACGCGGCCGGGGCGGACTCGGGCGGCGGCGCCTCGAAGCCCACGGCGAGCCCCTCCGCGGAGGCGGAACCGAGTACGGCGGCGGACGCCGGGGCGGCCGTTCCGACGAGTGCGCAGGTCCGGGTCAGGGACGCGGTGGGCGGTGGTACGAACACCGGGGCCGCCCTCCGGGTGCCGAAGGGCCACACGTTCCAGCTGACCGACATCGTCGTGCAGAACCCGCAGGGTGACGCCGGAACCGTCGTCATCTCGGCCGGCGCGAACACGAGTGTGCTGAGTCTCGGGCTGGAGAACTTCCGTGACTCCGACTACCACTTCGTGACGCCGATCCTCGTCCCGGCGGGCGGCAGGGTCACGATGACCATCGACTGCCGCAAGGTGGGCAAGCCGGTCGGCGCCCGCACGCCTTCACGCTGCTCGGAGTCGCTGTTCCTCGGCGGCACGATGCGCCCCGACTCCGCGGGCTGACACCGAGCGCGCCGCCCCCGCGGGCCGGCGCCGGGGCGCCCCGGCCCCACAGGCTGACACCGGGGCGCCCCGGTTCCTCCGGCACGGGCACATCACTGCCGGAGGAGCCCCTCAGGCAGGCGGGGCCTCTTCGTCCTCCTCCGGGCTCTTCACCTCAGCCCGCTGGACGAACGACCCCTGCACATCGGCCGGCTGCTCGTCCTCGTCCTCCGTGGCAGCCCGCTGCACGGCAGGGGCGGCAAAGGCGGCGGACGGCGAGGCGGAAGGGGCGGCCGGCGCCGGTGCCGGGTCCGAGAGCACCCGGTCCGCGTTCGCCACGGCCTCCCGCTCGAAGCGGTCCGAGGGGTCGCTGACCCGGATCCCTCCGGGGGCCTCCGTGCCCTCCACCGGTCCGCTGCGCTGCTGGATCACATGGGTCAGCTCGTGAGCCAGTGTCGTGCGGCCCTGCGGGGACGAGGGGTCGTACGCGTCGCGCTGGAACACCACGTTGTTCCCCACGGTGTACGCGTGCGCACCGACGCCCTTCGCCGATTCGTGCGCGGCGGAGTCGTTGTGGATCCGCACGTCGGAGAAGTCCGCGCCCATCCGGCCCTCGAGATCCGTGCGGGTCTCGGTGTCCAGCGGGGCGCCGCCGCCGGACGTGATGACGTCGTGGACCGGGGACCGTGGCTCCTGCCCGTCCTGCTCGGTCGCCGCCGCCCTGGAGCGCTGGATCATCGGGCCGAGCGCGGCATTGCCGACCGTCCGCTGGAGCACGCCCATCCCGGCCGTTCCGACGACGTCCGCCCGGCCGGTGGCCGCCGCCCGGAAGAGGTGGTGCGTGTCCGCTCCCGCGTCGTGCGCGTCGGGGGCGCGCTGGGCCACGGCGGCGTCGCCCGTCAGGCGGTCCCCGTGCAGCCACTCGAGACCGTCCGCGCTCTCCCGCTGCGGAGTACGGTGTTCGGTTTCGGGGTCGTGCTGGCGCTCGTGGTCCTGTGCGTTCATCGTCGTCTCCCTGACCGCACCGTCGCGGGCGTGCACCGCGCGGGACCGCAGCGACCCGCCCGCCTGTCGGTTCTCCACCCTCGCGGCAGCCTCGCCGCCCCGTCCAGCCCGCGTCCGGCGGGCCCGGGGCATCCGGCGCTGCCTCTTGGGGCAGCCAGGCGGTACGAACGGCCGTCGGGCCGTGTCCCCGCACGTTCCATGAGCGGTGGCAGCCGAGGGGCGTTCCGGTGCCCGGGCGCGGCACCTCGCCGGCCCACCCGGCTAATCCGGACCGCCTTCGAGGGGCGCTCGACGGGAAGTTGACGCCATGCGAAGTCAGCCTTCCCGTCCACGGCGTAGCCGTCACCGCTCCGGCGTATGCCGACGGAGCCGCAGGACATCGTCGCCGAAGAACCGGGCGTCCCGCCCGACATGGTGGATCACTCCCCTAACGCCCCGATGCTCGGTCATGCTCGAAACCTGGCAGCCGTGAACAAGTATTGGCATGCCAACGTCACTCCCGCGAGAGTCGTTCTCGCCCGTGATGCCGGTCGCGTAGCGAGGAGCGTTGTCGCATGCCTGAAATCCCTGCAGTCTCACGCCGTTCGGTCCTGGGAGGAACGCTGGCCACGGGGGCGCTCGCCGTCGGGATCGGTGCGGCCGTGCCGGCTGCGGCGGCCCCCGCGGCCGCCGCCTCCGTACTCGCCCCGGCGGCCGCCCCCCGCCGGCGAGCGGGTCAGAAGTCGATGGTGGACGTCCCCTTCGAGCCGTACGCGACGGTGCGCGTGGGGGTGATCGGGCTCGGCAACCGGGGTTCCGGGATGACCACGGGCTGGTCCGTCATTCCCGGCTGCGTCGTGACCGCCGTCTGTGACATCCGGGCCGACCGCGCCAAGCGCACCGCCGACCAGCTGGTCACGGCCGGCAAGCCGCGTCCGGCGGAGTTCGGCGGTCTCGCCGACAGCTATGCCGAGATGCTCAAGCGCGACGACATCGATCTCGTCTACATAGCGACGCCCTGGGAGTTCCATTACGAGCAGGGCAAGGCATCGCTCCTGGCCGGCAAGCACGTGGTCGTCGAGTTGCCCATCGCGACTGAGCTCGACGAACTCTGGGACCTCGTGGACACCTCGGAGCGCACCCGGAAGAACCTGATGCTGTCCGAGAACTGCAGTTACGGGCGCAACGAGCTGGCCATGCTGAAGATGGCCCACGAGGGCCTGTTCGGCGACGTCACCAACGGTCACGGCGGCTACCTCCACGACCTGCGCTCGCTGCTGTTCTCCGACACCTACTACACGGACTCCTGGCGCCGTCTGTGGCACACCCGCTCCACCGCGTCCTTCTACGCCATGCACGGCCTGGCTCCGATCGCCGCCGCCATGGACGTCAACCGCGGTGACCGGATGACCACGCTGACGGCCACCGCCACGGCGCCCAAGGGGCTCGCCGACTACCGGGAGCGCTTCATGCCGAAGTCGCACCCGTCCTGGAACGAGACGTACGTCAACGGCGACCTGGTCACCTGCCAGATCCGGACGGCCAAGGGCCGGACGATCCGGGCCGAGCACGCGGTGAGCTCGCCCCGCCCGTACAGCCGGATCAACTCGCTCGTCGGCAGCCGCGGCATCTTCGAGGACTACGCGGGCACCTCGTCCACCGATGCCCGCGTCTACTTCGAGCCGGACCACAGCGGCGACACCTGGCGCGACTTCGAGACGTACCGCAAGGAGTTCGACCACTGGCTGTGGAAGAAGATCGGTGACGACGCCGCGAACAACGGCGGTCACGGCGGCATGGACTACGTCCTGCAGTGGCGCACGGTCCAGCTGATGCGGGCCGGGCTGGTCCCCGACATCGACGTGTACGACTCCGCCTCCTGGTGCGCACCGGTCCCGCTGAGCGTCATGTCCCTCGCCGCCAAGGGGCGTCCCGTGGAGATCCCGGACTTCACCCGTGGCTCCTGGGTCAACCTGCGCATGGGACTCGACTCCCGCACCACCGAGATGCCCCCCGTCGTCCGATGACCTCCCCCTCCAAGGAGCACGCCATGAGACCGGCCCGACTGCTCAGCCCGCTCCGAGCCGCTGCCGTGGCGGCGACGGTCCTGCTCGTGCCCGCGCAGGCGGCCGCCGCGGCGCCCGCCCCGCCGGCCGCTGCCACCCCATCGCAGACCGAGGTGACCGTCTCCCCCGTGGATCTCGACGGACCGGTCATCTCGACGGTGAAGGTCACGGTCCAGAACACCGCGCCGCAGCGCCTGCGTTCGCTCAGGGTGTCGTTCGCCGGGCCCGTCGGATGGGCGGTCCAGCCCTCCGTGCAGAGCGTGTCCGGGTCCTTCGCGACGGGCGCCTCCGCCTCCGCGACGTTCCGGATCCAGGTCCCGGAGAAGCGTCCCGGATTCGTGATCCGAACGTTCACGGCGAACGCGACCTACCAGGGCGGCGACGGCCTCGGGACGGCGACCGGCACCCGGACCGAGCGCTCCGGATCACCGCAGGCGAACCTGTCGGCCGCGTACAACGGCGTGGCGATCACGGACGAGTCCGCCCCGGCGGCCGGTGATTTCGACGGCGAGGGCAACAGCTTCTCGGCGCAGAAGCTCGCCGCTGTCGGCCTGACGCCCGGAGCGCGGGTCGAAGCCCTGGGCGCCACCCTGACGTGGCCGGACGTGCCGGCCGGCACCAAGGACAACGTGGCGGGCTCCGGGCAGGCCGTCGCACTGAGCGGCAAGGGATCCGCGCTGGTGTTCCTCGGTTCCGGCGTCGGCAGCGGTGCCACGGGGACGGCCACCGTCTTCTACACCGACGGCACCTCCACCACGGGGTCGTTCGGCTTCCCCAACTGGTCGTTCGACCCGGTCGACGCCCACGGCGCGACACTGGTCAGGTCGACGGACGGCCGCAACCGGCCCGACGGGTACGGCAACGCCACGGTGAAGTACAGCGTGTTCGCCCACTCGATCGCACTGGACCCGTCCAGAACCGTGGACTTCGTGGTCCTGCCCGCGAACGGCGGCGTGCACCTCTTCGACATGGCGATCGCCTCCTGACCCTCCCCGACGTCCGGCGTCACTCGCGGGCCCGTCGCCCTGGGCGGCGGGCCCGGTCATGTTCTCCGCCGGTCTGTTGGCCGGTGTTCTGCATACTCTGTCTGTCGCAGAGGAGTTCGGGGCGCCCCGCGGGGCTCGGTCTCCGGGTCTCCGCGCCTCCTTCACCCGACCGACTGGAGACCCCTGTTGAACACACCACCGGTGAACTCCGCAGCAGGTGCGCCGCACCGCATGGACCCGGCGGGCGGCTGCCCGCACGCGGCCAATGCCAGGCTGCTGGCCCAGGGCGCCGTCACGACGGTGATCCTCCCCGGCGAGGTGGAAGGGATGGCGGTCCTCGGTCACGACGCGCTCAGGGAATTCCTCTCGCACCCCGATGTCGCCAAGAACGCCCGGCACTTCACCGCGCTCCAGGCAGGCGCGATCGCCGACGGCTGGCCACTGAAGACATTCGCCACGGTGCCGGGGATGACCACGGCCGACGGCGCCGACCACCGGCGGCTGCGGTCCTTGATGAGCAAGGCGTTCACCGCGCGGCGGGTCGAGGAACTGCGGCCCCGTGTCCAGGCGTTGACGGCATCGCTCCTGGACGGCCTCGAAGACGCCGCTGTCGACGGTGTCGTCGATCTGCGAGCGCACTTCGCGCTGCCCTTGCCGATGGGCGTCATCTGCGAACTGCTGGGCGTGGACGAGGCGCACCAGGACCGGCTGCACCGCCTGTCCGACCGGATCGTTTCCACGGACGTCGGTCCCGCCGAGGCGATGGCGGCCAACCGCGAGATGATGGAGGTGCTGGGCACGCTCGCCGCCGCCCGGACGGAACGTCCCGAGGACGATCTCACCAGCGCGCTGACAACGGCTCGCGAGGAGGACGGTGACCGGCTCGGCCCGCACGAACTGATCGGCACCCTGATGCTCACGATCATCGCCGGGCACGAGACGACGCTCAATCTGATCACCAACGCCGTCCGCGCCCTGTGCGCCCACCGGGATCAGCTCGCCCTGGTCCGGTCCGGCGCCGCTACCTGGGGGGACGTGGTCGAGGAGACGCTGCGGTGGGACAGTCCGGTCAGCTACTTCCCGTTCCGCTACCCGACCGCCGATCTGACGCTGGACGGGACGGTGATCCCCAAGGGGACCCCGGTGCTCGCGGGCTACTCCGCGGCAGGGCGCGACCCGAAGGCCCACGGCCCCGAGGCGGACCGCTTCGACATCACCCGCGCAGGCGGCGCCCGGCACCTCTCACTCGGGCACGGCGCGCACTACTGCATGGGCGCGCCACTGGCCCGGATGGAAGCCACGCTCGCGCTCGAGCAGTTGTTCGCGCGCTTCCCCGGCCTCGATCTCGCGATCCCCGAGGCCGAGTTGCCTCGGCACGCCTCGTTCGTGGGCAATGGGGTGGAGAGGCTGCCCGTGCGGCTGCACGGCTGAGGCCGGGTCACTCGGGGGCGGCCGACACCGGCCGCTCCCGTGAGCCCGGCACCCGGTCAGCCGTTGGCGAGGAGCTGGAGCGTGTCGATGACACGGTTGGAGAAGCCCCACTCGTTGTCGTACCAGGCGACGACCTTGACGTGCCGGCCTTCGACGCGGGTGAGGGCCGAGTCGAAGATCGACGAGGCCGGGTTGCCCGTGATGTCGGACGAGACGAGCGCGTCCTCGGAGTACTCCAGGATCCCGGCGAGCGGTCCGTCCGCTGCCGCGCGGTAGGCCGCCAGCACGTCCTCGCGCGACACGTCACGGGCCACGGTCGTGTTGAGTTCGACGATCGATCCCACCGGCACGGGTACGCGGATCGAGTCACCCGACAGCTTGCCTTCGAGGTTCGGCAGGACCAGGCCGATCGCCTTGGCGGCGCCGGTCGTGGTCGGCACGATGTTCACGGCGGCGGCGCGGGCGCGCCGGGCGTCGCGGTGCGGGCCGTCCTGCAGGTTCTGCTCCTGCGTGTAGGCGTGCACCGTCGTCATGAACCCGTGCTCGATACCGGCGAGTTCGTCGAGCACCGACGCCAGCGGGGCGAGTGCGTTGGTCGTGCACGAGGCGTTCGAGACGATCGTGTGCAACGCCGGGTCGTACGCGTCGGTGTTGACCCCGAACGCGAGGGTGACGTCGGCGCCGTCCGAGGGCGCACTGACGAGAACCTTCTTCGCGCCGGCGTCGATGTGCGCGCGGGCGGCCTTGGCCGACGTGAAGCGGCCGGTGGCCTCCAGCACGATGTCGACGTCGAGGGCGGCCCACGGCAGCTGCGCCGGCTCGCGCTCGGCGACCACCTTGATGCGGCGGCCGTCGACGACGAGGACGTCCCCGTCGAGTGTCACCGGGCGCCCCAGCCTGCCGGACGTCGAGTCGTAGGCCAGCAGCCGGGCCAGCGTGGCGGGCTCGGTGAGGTCGTTGACGGCGACGACCTCGAGGTCGCTGTCGCGCTCCAGCAGTGCGCGGAGCACATTGCGTCCGATGCGGCCGAATCCGTTGATGGCGATGCGAGTCATGAGTGGTGTGTCCCTTCGTCTCGTCACCCAGGTTCGCTCGTGGCGCCCTGCCGTGGCAGCGGCGTGAGCGCCACGGTTCGAAAGGATCGCGCCAGGGCCGGCCCGGTCTATTCGCCGTTGGCGAAGGTGCGCCGGTACTCACTCGGTGTGGTGCCCAGAATCCGCTGGAAGTGGAGGCGCAGATTGGTCCCGGTGCCGAGGCCGGTCTCCGCGGCGATCTGCTCGATCCCGCGCTCCGAACGCTCCAGCAGCTCGCGGGCTATGTCGATGCGGGCCCGCATGACCCACTGCATCGGGGTGTAACCGGTGTCCTCGACGAAGCGCCGCGAGAGGGTGCGCGGCGAGACCGCCGCGTGCCGGGCGAGCACCTCCAGGGTGAGCGGCTCACCGAGGCGGTGCAGCGCCCACTCGCGGGTGGCGGCGAACCGTTCGCCGAGCGGCTCGGGCACGCTGCGCGGCACGTACTGGGCCTGACCACCGCTGCGGTAGGGCGCCGCCACCAGCCGCCGGGCCGCGTGGTTCGACGCGGCCACCCCGAGGTCGCCGCGCAGGATGTGCAGGCACAGGTCGATCCCGGAGGCGGCCCCGGCCGAGGTCAGGACGCTTCCCTCGTCGACGAACAGCACGTTCTCGTCGACCCGGACGAGGGGGTGTTTCGCCGCGAGCGCCCGCGTGTAGTGCCAGTGCGTCGTCGCCCGCCTGCCGTCGAGCAGACCCGTGGCGGCGAGTGCGAAGGCTCCCGTGGAGATGGCGGCGAGCCGCGCGCCCCGGTCGTGGGCGGCGACGAGCGCGTCGACGACGGGCCGCGGCGGGTCGTCGCGGTCCGGGAACCGGTAGCCGGGGATGAAGACGACGTCGGCCCACTCCAGCGCGTCGAGGCCGTCGGCGACGTGGTACGACAGCCCGTCACCACCGGTCACCAGTCCGGGGGCCGCGCCGCACACCCGTACCTCGTACGGCATGCTCGCGCGCGTCGTGAACACCTGGGCGGGGATCCCCACATCGAGCGGTTTCGCGCCCTCGAGCACGAGGACGGCGATGCGGTGGAGGCGGGGGGCTGGCACGGTCCCAGGGTACGAGGGGCCCGGCCGGACCGGCGAGCAGGCCGGGGCCCCTCGCGCGGCCGGGTCCGTCGTCCGTGCTCAGCCCGCGAACCGGGCCATCCACGCCTCGACGTCGTCGGCGGACCGCGGCAGGCCCGCCGACAGGTTCTCGTGACCGTCCTCGGTCACGACCAGGTCGTCCTCGATCCGGACGCCGATGCCGCGCCACTCCTCGGGGACGGTGAGGTCGTCGGGCTGGAAGTACAGACCCGGCTCGACGGTGAGCACCATGCCCGGCTCCAGGACGCCGTCCACGTACTCCTCGTGCCGGGCCTGTGCGCAGTCGTGGACGTCCAGACCGAGCATGTGGCCGGTACCCGCCATGGTGAAGCGGCGCTGGAGGCCGAGTGCGTACGCGCGGTCGGCCGGTCCCTCGACGAAGCCCCACTCGACCAGCCGGACCGCGAGGTGGCGCTGGGCCGCCTCGTGGAAGTCGCGGTAGGCGGCGCCCGGCTTCACCGCGGCCATCCCGGCCTCCTGCGCCTCGTACACCGCCTCGTAGACCTGGCGCTGCAGAGGGGTGAAGGTTCCGCTGATCGGGAGCGTGCGCGTGACGTCGGCGGTGTAGAGGGTGTGCGTCTCCACGCCCGCGTCCAGGAGGAGCAGCTCGCCCGGGCGCACCGGGCCGTCGTTGTCCGTCCAGTGCATGATCGTGGCGTGGTCGCCGGCGGCGCATATCGTGCCGTAGCCCACGGAGTTGCCTTCGAGACGGGCGCGGCGCAGGAACGTGCCCTCGATCCACCGCTCGGACGAGGCGACCGCGCCGGAGAGCTCGCCGACCGCGTCGGTGAACCCGCGCACCGTGGAGTCCACGGCCTTGCGGAGCTCGCCGATCTCCCAGTCGTCCTTGATGAGGCGGAGGTCGCCGAGCGCCTCCTCGAGTTCGCCGTCGCGCTCCTCGTCGGTGCTGACGGCGGCCTCCAGGGACGGATCGAGACCGCGGACCACACGGGTCGGCACGCCGGAGGCGGCCGCCAGGTCGCGGGCCGCGCCGCGGACATCGCGGCAGGGCAGGCCGAGGACGCGTGCGGACTCGACGAGGGAGCGGCGCCGGCCCATCCAGAGTTCCGCCGTGGGACCGGTCCAGAACTCGTCGTCGTCCCTGCTGTCCCGGGGCAGCTGGAAGCAGTACGCGTCGTGGCCGCCGTCCGGGCGCGGCTCGAGGACGAGCGCACCGTCCCGGGCCCGGTCGCCCGTCATGTGTACGTAACCCGAGTACGGGCGGAACGGGTAGGCGTCGTCGTTCGACCGGGCCTTGAGGTTGCCCGAGGGAATCACGAGGCGTTCGCCGGGGAAGCGGGCGGAGAGCGCGGCGCGGCGGAGAGCCGCGTACGGCGCCTGCTCGTCGGGCGGCAGGTCGTGCTGCTCGGTGTCGGCCCACCCGGTCCGCATCAGCGCGGACAGTTCCTCGGAGATCCCTGTGTAGAGACCGTTCTTCCGGCCTTTCGCCACGTCATGCTCCTTCTTGGGGACGGGTCGTCCGCGGTGAGTGCCGAAGGGAGACCTCCGCACTCGCGCCTTCGCCGCCGGTCGCCGGCGGCTCTCGGACGGTATCCCTCAGGCCGGGCGCGTGGTGCCCACCACTGCCACTGGCACTGATCGGCCACGGTCGCGGAGGAGGCGGTCGATAATGCGCCCATGACGAATGTGCGACTCGGCGACGCCCTGCGGCTCCTGGGAATCGATCAGGCGGCGAGCCGGGTCTATCTGGCGCTGCTGGAACTGGCCCCGGCCCCGCTGGGCGCGATCGGGTCCGCGGCCGGCCTGGACGGTGCGGAACTCGCCGCGGCGTACGCGGCGCTGGTCGACTCCGGACTGGCCAGTGCCGCCGGGGAGGGCGCGGACGTGGTGGCTCCGGTTCCCCCCGCGGCGGGCCTGGAGATCCTCGCCCGGCACCGGGCGGCCGAGGTCGAGGAGTCGCGCATCGCCGTCGGGGGCGCGTTCGAGTCGTTCCGGCGGCAGCGGCTCGCCGCGTACAACGACCATCTCGTCGAGGTGGTCACCGGGGACGCCGTCGGGCCCCGGATCCGACAGGCCTGGGCGAGCGCCCGGGAACAGATCCGGCAGTTCGAGTCGCCCCCGTACTTCCCGCTGCCCGGGGCCACGGACGACGCGCTGGCCACGCTCGCCCGCGGGGTGAGGCAGCGCGTCGTGTACTCGCGGGAGTCTCTGGAGCATCCGGGCCATCTGAAGGACGTCATCGAGCCGTGCGTCGCGGCCGGCGAACAGGCCAGGGTCCTGCCCTCGGTGCCGGTCAAACTCGTGATCATCGACGACGCGTACGCGCTCGTGTCGTTGTCGATCAAGGAGGCCGACGTGCACAACACCATGCTGGTGGTGCAGCCGTGCGGCCTCTTCTCGGCGCTCGTGGCACTGTTCGAGCAGTCCTGGCGGAACGCGCTGCCGTTCCACGGCCACGTCACCCGGCCGGGTGGACTGCCGCCCGCCGACCGGCGGCTCCTGTGGCTCCTGGCGGGCGGCGCGAGCGACGAGGTGATCGCGCGCGAGATGGGCGTCAGCCGTCGCACGCTGTTTCGCCGGCTGTCGGTCCTGATGGCACGGCTGGGCGCCGCCAACCGTTTCCAGATGGCCTTGCAGGCGCAGCGCTCGGGGTGGCTGTGAGCGGGGGCGGCCGTTCCGGTGCGCCGGACGCGGCCGGGGCCCCGCTGCGGGCCCCCGCCGCGCCCTCGTCGCTCGCGGTCAGATCAACCCGGGCTGCGGCTGGGAGGGGTCGTCGAGGAAGCCGCCCGACTGGTGCTGCCACAGCCTCGCGTAGGCCCCTTCGGAAGCCAGCAGTTCCTGGTGCGTGCCCTGTTCGATGATCCGGCCGCGGTCCAGGACCACGAGCCGGTCCATGGTGGCGACCGTGCTCAGCCGGTGCGCCACCACGAGCGCCGTCCGCCCCTCCATGAGCCGCCACAGCGCCTCCTGGACGAGGATCTCGCTCTCCGAGTCCAGGGCGCTCGTCGCCTCGTCGAGCAGCAGGATCGGCGCGTCGCGCAGGATCGCCCTGGCCAGGGCGACGCGCTGCCGCTGGCCGCCGGACAGTTTCACGCCCCGCTCCCCCACCATGGTGTCGAAGCCGTCGGGCAGGGCGTCGGCGAACTCCGTGACGTGCGCCGCCTTGGCGGCGCGGCGGACCTCGGCGTCGGTGGCGTCGGGCCGGGCGAACGCGATGTTCTCCCGCAAGGTGCGGTGGAACATCGCCGGGTCCTGCGGCACATAGGCGATCATGCCGCGCACGTCGGTCTGGCGCAGTCTGCTGATGTCCTGGCCGCCGATCAGGATCCGGCCGCCGTCGATGTCCGTCATCCGCAGCAGCAGTCGGCTGAGTGTGGTCTTGCCGCCGCCCGAGCGGCCGACCAGGCCGATCTTCGTACCGCTGCGTACGGACAGGTCGAGGGACTCGAAGAGCGGCGGCGCTCCCGCGTGGGCGAACGTCACCTGCTCGAAGCGGACGTCCGCCCCCTGGGGGCGCAGCGGCTCCGGCGACTCCGGGTCGCGCAGGGCGGGCGGCGTCAGCAGCAGTTCGGTGAACTGCGCCGCCTCCGTCATCGCGCTTTCCAGCCGTCGGTAGATCTGGTTGAACTCGAACATGATCCGTGTCGCGTTGGTGTAGTACATGAAGGCGACGACCACCGCCTCCACGCCGTTCCCGCCCCCGCCGAGGGTGACGGCGAGCAGCAGACCCAAGGCGTTGGTCAGTACGGACATGGGCGCGACCAGCGTGTCGATGCGCAGGTTGCCGTAGTCCCACGAACGCAGCGTCAGCCGCCGGGACTCGGCGACCCGTGAGCGGTGCTCGGCGGCCTCGCGCTCCTCGGCGGCGAAAGCCCGGACCGTGTCCATGTTCATCAGGCTGTCGGCCACGTGGCCGGACACCCGGGCGATCGCCTCCTCACGCTCGCCGACGAGGGCCTGACGGCGGCGGATGAGGGGAGCCACGCAGCAGGCCGTCACCACGATCATCGTCAACAGCCCGACGACGAGCAGCGGTTCGTAACGCCAGAGCACCACCGATCCGAAGGCGAGCGGCACGAAGCTGCCCACGACGGAGAACGTCAGCGTGTCGATGAACTCCTCGAAGCGGGAGGCGAAGCTCAGGACCCGCTTGGTGAGCGAACCGGCGAAGTTCTCGTGGAAGAACGCGGCGTCCTTGGCGTACAGCTCGTCCATGCCCTGCACGTACAGGTTCTCGATGCCGAGGGCGTCGAGGCGGTTCAGGAAGTGCAGGCCGACGCGCCAGAACGTCTCCGCGAGGAGCAGCACGCCGGCGAAGCCGAGGACGTAGGGGAGCATCGACCCGATCGAGGTGTCCTCGTCGCCCGCGATCCGGCCGACGAGTTTCGCGACGACGAGTGGTGCGACGTAGTTGATGCCGATGTTGCCCAGTGCGGGCATCAGCATCGCGGGTAAGGTCATCCGTTTTCGGCGGGCCAGCTCCCGTCCGTAGTAACGAAGTGCGAGGAGCACGGAGCCCCTGCCCGGCGCTTCGTGCGATTCTGGCGATCCCATACCAACCCTGTGTGGTCGTGCGGCTGCCCGCCACGTGCTGCTGCGGGAGGAGGCGCTTGCCTCACCGGCCGCGCGGAACTTCGGTGTCGTCGAGTGGGTGCCCTCGCCCGCTGGGTCCCGCGGCACACGGTGCGCGGTGGTGGCTTGCCCCGCGCGGCTCGCGGGGTGCGTCGGGGTGAGTACGAGAGGTGGCGGGCGAAGGAATTCCAGTGTCCCGCCACGGCACCCGCCGAGTCCAAGCGTTTTCCGGGCGGCCTGGAGCGCGACCGGGGGGCACGAGGCACGGGCCCGAAGGGCGGTCCCACCGCGCGCGCCCCGTCGGTGCTCGGCGCATGTGGACCCAACGGGAGCCCGGGCCGGCCTACTTCGCCACGACCGAGGTCCCCTGGGCAAAGTGACCACCGTGCCGCGTATCCCCGCGTGTGCGTGTGGCGATCCGTATACGCTGCCCGGGATTTGACCCGCCCAGACGAACGGATCGACCCCATGCACGTCGTGTTCACCGGTCGCGTCATCGAATGGCGTGGCCCCTCGCCGTTCTACTTCGCGACCGTGCCCGAGGAACAGGCCGCGGACATCCACGAGGTGGCCGCGATGGCCACCTACGGCTGGGGTGCGGTTCCGGTCGAGGCCCGCATCGGCGGGACGGGCTTCACCACGTCGCTCTTCCCCAGGAACGGCGGCTATCTGCTGCCGCTCAAGAACGCCGTGCGCCGGCCGCAGGGCCTTGCGGCCGGCGATGACGTGACCGTGCACATGACCGTGCGCCTCTAGGGTCGTGGCAAGGCCATGGGGACCTGAGGACGGCCGGTACGAGGGTGTCCTGGCCGGCGGGTGCGCAGCCAGGCAGGCCTGAGCGGCGTCAGGCGCCGCCGACGATGAAGTCGGTCAGCGCCGCAGCGACGGCTTCGGGCTGCTCATCGGGGATGAAGTGCCCGGCGCCCGGCACGACCACTCCGGTGGTGTGGTCGGCCCACGGGCTGAGGGAGGCCGCCATGTCCGGGATGGAGCCGTGGCTGCTGGATATTCCGAGGACGGGCACGGTCAGGTGCTCCCGCTCGAGCGCCTCGTGGTTCTTGCGCGCCGACTCGGCGGCGTCCCGGTAGTAGGCGAGGGAGGCGCGGAGGCCGCCGTCGGCGGCGAGAGCCGCTGCGTAGTGGTCGAGGTCGGCGGCGTCGAATGCGCCGGGAGCGAGGGCCTTGACCTTCAGGAACCAGTCGACGTACTCCCGTTCGCGGCCGGCGAGCAGGGTCTCGGGCAGGTCGGGCACGAGGTGGAACGCGAAATGCCAGGTCTTCCACGCCCGGGCCGGGTCGGTGGGAATCGATTCCGGGAGGGTGATGCCGGGGATTCCGGCGTCGAGCAGGGCGACCCCGCGCAGGTGGCTCTCGTAGGTGAGGGCCAGGGAGAAGGCCACCCAGGCGCCGATGTCGTGGGCGGCCAGCCAGTAGTCCCGCACTCCGAGTGCCTTGACGGTGGCGTGGACATGGGCGGCGACCGTGTGGGTGTCGTAGCCGCGCTCCGGGCGCTCGGAGTGGCCCTGGCCCGGCAGGTCGATCGCGATGACGCGGAAGCGGCCGGCGAGGCTGGGCATGACCTTTCGCCAGGCCCGCCAGGTCTGCGGGAACCCGGCGAGCAGGACGACAGCCGGACCGGCCGGCCGGCCGCCTTCGACGGCATGAAGGCGGACGCCGTCGGCGTCGACCCAGCGGTGGGTGAATCCAGCCAGGTCGTGCAGGGGCAGGTCGGGGACGGGGTTGCCTTCGGAGACGGTCATGGGTTCCTCCATCGGTGGGGGTGTGCTGGTTCGGGGGTCAGGCCCCGAGGGCCAGGCCCGCGAGGGCGATGCGGATGACGAGGGCGGGCGGCGTGGGGCTCGGGATCCGGGTCCCGGCGGCCGGATCGATGAGGCCTGCGGGACGCCGGGACGGCGAGCCCGGAATGGGTGAAGTGCCGGCCGGCGCATCCGGGGCTGTCGGCGGGCCCTCCGGGCTGACCCCGCGGTTCAGGCCGCCGCTACCGGCGACGGCGGCCACCGCGGATGCGGCTTGCGGCCGGGTACGAAGGGGGTGGTCAGGTTCCCCCCGGCCAGGACGGGGGCCCAGAGGAAGACGACGGCGGCAGCCGGGGCTGTGCGGCGCGCCTGCCGCTCTGTCTCCATGTGCGGGGGACGCCTGGCCATGATCACGTCCGGAGGCTAGCACATCTTGAACCGATCAGTTCAAGATAGACTGACGGGCAGCATCCGGAACACCGACACACCGACACACCGGCAAGGAAGTGCCACGTGGCAGGCAAGAAGCAGTTCGACACGGACACGGCCCTGGACGCCGCGATGATCCAGTTCTGGCGCGCCGGCTACGCCGACACCTCGGTCGACGACTTGTCCCGGGCGACCGGCCTGAACCGCAGCTCGATCTACTCCTCGCTCGGCGACAAGGACACCTTGTTCCTGCGCTGCCTGGACCGCTACGCCGCGCGCTACGGAGGCAAGTACGACGCCGCCCTGTCGAGCGCGGCCTCCGATCCCCTAGCGGCCGTCCGCGCGTTCTTCGACGTCACCCTCGATCGCATCGCCGATCCCGCACTGCCCGATGGATGCCTGGTCGCCCAGTCGGCCATGGCGATTCCGGTGCTGAGCCCGGCCGTCGCGGCGCACGCCAGGCAGGCGCTCGGCCTGCAACGCCTGCGCCTGCGCGCCGCGCTGAAGGCCGGCCGGATGACCGACCAGGATGCCGAGGCCTTCGCCGTACACGCGGCGGCCGTGAACCAGTCCCTCGCCGTCATGAGCAGAGCCGGAGCGAGCCCGGCGCAGCTCCGGGCCGTGGTGGACGTGACCCTCGACGCGCTCTCGCAGGCGCTTCGCCCGCGCCGTTAGGCCGCCTGTCGGCGATCCCGCCCTGGGCCGGTCCAGGGCAGCCTGGCCCTGCACGTTGCGCGTGACTCTTCTGTCAGACCCGCCTGGAATGCTCTGAGCATGGAGATGACAGTGCAGCTGACGATCGACTGCTTGGATCCGCAGGCAATGGTGACCTTCTGGGCCGAGGCCCTGGGCTACGTGCCTGAGCCTCCGCCGGGCGGCCACGCCACCTGGCGCGCCTACTGGGCGGCCACAGGGGTGCCGGAGGCGGAGTTGCCGGAGGGGGCCGGGGACATACCGGAGTCGATCATCGATCCTGCGGGGCGTGGACCGAGGGTGTGGTTCCAGCAGGTCCCGGAGCCAAAGGTCGCCAAGAACCGGTGGCACTTCGACCTGAAGGTCGGAGGGGGCGGTAACGTCCCACTGGACGTCCGCGTACAACGGGTCAACGCTACGGTGGAACGGCTGGTCGAAGCCGGCGCCACCGTGCTGCGGACCAAGGACGAGCCGGACATGGGGTTCTACGCCGCCGCCCTGCAGGACCCCGAGGGCAACGAGTTCGACGTCGTCTGAGGGCCGTTGCGCCTGCGCCGGTCAGAGCCACTCGCTCACGGCTGCGACCGGCACAGGCGCCTTTGGGCGGACGAAGAGCCGGTCGCACCTCGTGGCCCATTCCCGGTGCCCGCCGGGGCGGTGCTCCCGCACGCGACCGGGCCGGTCAGTCCTTGCTGGCCGCCTGCCAGCTGAGGCCCCATCCGTAGGCGAGGTCCACAGCCTGCTGCTTGAAGATGCCGGGCGGCAGCACCAGGTACTTCGCTTCGCGCCGGACGATCAGTTCCCCACCGATGTTCTCGATCAGGGCGATCGCGGCCACCGGCGAGGGAACGGTGCACTCGTCCAGGAGCACTTCGATGGGCGGACCGACGGGCGGATAGAGCGTGGCGACCCCGTTCAGTCCAGCGAAACTCGACGCCCCGGCGTAGATGGCCACGAACACCAGAAGGCGCTTGATCTCCGCCGTGTGGTCGAGGTTGATCATGAGGTTCTCGCCGGCCTCGCTCGTGCCCGTCCGGTCGTCCTGGTCCAGTTGGACGTAGGGCGGCTGGTCGAACGAGCCGAACTGGTTGTCGATGGGGTGGACGATCCCCGTCGCTCCGTTCTCCAGTTCCCACAGGCAGGAGAGGTCCAGGTCGACGTCCTCCAGCCGGACGGCGTCGGGCCCCTTGTTCATCCAGCCGCGCGGCGGCTTGCGGGCGCTCCACGAGAGATTGACCCGCATGCCTCCCGAGGTCGCCCCCTGCTTGGCCAGCGACACCGCGGGCGCCGACTTCGTCAACGTGATCTTCGACAGCCGCACCGGCTGAACGGGTACGGCCGGTGGAGCCGAAGGAGGCGGGGCGGCCGGCTGCGGTGGGGACACGGCCGGCCTCACCGGCGGGGTGGTGGAGGCGGGCTCGTCGTCGACCGTGATCCCGAAATCGGTGGCGAGCCCCGCCAGGCCGGAGGCGTATCCCTGGCCCACCGCCCGGAACTTCCAGGCGCCGTTGCGCCGGTACAGCTCCCCCAGGACGAACGCGGTCTCCGTCGTGGCGTCCGTGGCGTCGAACCGCGCCACCTCGACGCTGCTCACGGCGTCGAGCACCCGCACGAACAGGCCTGGCACCTGACCGAACGTGCCGTCCGTCGAAGCCGCGACCACGACGGTCCCGATCTCCTGCTCGACCGCCGACAGGGCCACGCCGATCGTCTCGACCGCACCGGCGCCGTCCTGGCGTCTGCCCTCGTGCCGCACCGCACCGCTCGGGTGGACGGGCTGGTTGTAGAAGACGAAGTCGTCGTCCGAACGCACCCGGCCGGCTGCCGTCAGCAGGAGAGCCGACACGTCCACACCAGGTATGCCGGGGCCTTCGCGCCAGCCGAGCTCCACCCGTACGCGGGCACTCGCCACCGGTGTGTTGGCGCCCTTGAGCAAGGTCATGCGGGTCCCCCTCCGTGACCGTTCCGACTTCCGCAGGGTACGGAACTTCGGCGTTGCCTCCTCCCGGAAGTCGTTAATTTCTCCGATCCGGGCGAAGTCGCGGACCCGGCAGTCCCGGGACGCTCCGGTCGTGATCAGAGAGCCGGATCCGACGGTCCCACGATCGCCCGCAACGCCGCCAGGTGCCCTTGGTAGGCGGCCTGTCCCTGCCGGGTCAGACGGAGCCAGACGCGCTGCCGGGTGTCGCGGACGGCCTTGCGCTGCTCGACGTAGCCGGCGTCCATCAGCACGGCGACGTGCTTGCTCAGCACCGAGGCGGAGAGGCCGAGTTGCTTCTGGACCAGTCCGAACTCCGCCTCACCCGCGGTGTCCAGCAGGGCGCAGATGCGCAGCCGGTTCGGGGCGTGGACGGTGCTGTCGAATCCCTCCAGCGGGGTTTCGCCGCTCATGCGGACTTCCTGTGCAGGCGGACGAAGGCGAGGTGGAAGCCGACGGACACGCCGGCACTGATCAGCGAGGCCGCGATCAGCCACCCCGGCCATCCCGTGAGGCGGAACGCGACGGCGGCCCCCACCAGCAGCACCGGCAGGCCGGCCACGACCGGCACGGTCGCCCGCTTCGGCAGCACGTCGAAGCGCAGCGCCACCCCGGTCCTGTTGCGCCAGACCCTGGACGCGACGGACAGGAGCGCCACGTACACGGCGGTGATCGTGAGCATCACGCCCACCCAGGCAGGGCGCGGCAGCAGCCAGTCCGAGTCGGCCGCGATGCCCCCGTACGTGAGCGGGAGCGCGGCAACGTAGAGCGTGAGGGCGACGAAGAACCAGGTCGGCCACGGTGCGGCCGCCAGTTCCGCGGCGGAGGCGCTGACGCGCTGGGTGTCGGCCAGGGCGGCTCGGGCTTGCTGCGGCGTCAGGTGCACCCCGTCGGTTTCCATGAAGGAAAGAGTATCCGTCAGTTTCCATTAAGGAAAGTGACGAGTTTCCGATACAGCAAGTGAATGAGCCGCCCGTGGGCGCCCCGCTGCCCCGGAGCGGCGCGGCCTGCCCGGATGAGCGACGGCCGCCGACACCCCCCTCCGGCCGATGAGCCGCCCTTCCCGCCGCGGTTTTTTTGACGTTGCGTCACCCAGGCTGCTTTCACGCCCACTTGAACGAGGATGACAAGCATGACAACCGGCACCGAGCGCCGCGGCCCACGCGTGACGACCGTCCTGCGGGGTCTGCGGGCACCGACCCTCGCCCCGTGGGCCCACGTGCGTGAGCCGCCCGCGCCTCCCCGCCCGGGGGCTCCACGCGTCACGTTCCTCGGCGTGTCCACGCTCCTGCTCGACGACGGGGACAACGCGGTCCTCACCGACGGGTTCTTCAGCCGCCCGGGCCTCCTGCGCATGCGGTTCGGCCGTCTGCGACCGGACCGTGCGCGCATCGCCGCCGGCCTGCGCATGGCAGGGACCTGTCGCCTCGATGCCGTGTTCGTCGTCCACTCGCACTACGACCATGCCCTGGACTCCCCCGCGGTGGCCGCCGCCACAGGAGCCCGGCTCATCGGCTCCCCCTCCACCCGCAACATCGCCCGAGGGCAAGGTTTTCCCGACGATCGCTTCCAACCGGCCGTCATCGGTGAGCCGTTCACGATCGGGCGCTTCACCCTCACCGCCCTGCCCGCCCGGCACAGCCCCGGCGACATCGCGCCCGGCCGGATCACCCGGCCCCTGCGGCCTCCGGTACGCGCCCTGGACTACAGGACAGGTGACTGCTACAGCCTCCACGTCCGGCACGGCGCACGCGCGCTCCTGGTCCACGCCAGCGCGCACAGTCTGCCCGGCGCGCTCGACGGCTACGTCGCCGACACCGTGTACCTGGGAATCGGCGCGCTCGGCAAGCAGGACGAGGCCTTCCGGGAGGAGTACTGGCAGCGGCTGGTCACGGCCACCGGTGCCAGACGCGTGGTCCCCATCCACTGGGACGACTTCTTCCGCCCCCTCGACCGGCCCCTAAGGCCCTTCCGCGCCTTCCTCGACGACTTCACGGTCACCATGGACTTCCTGACCCGCAAGGCCGAACGCGCGGGAGTCGCCCTCGCCCTGCCCGTGTTGGGCCGGCGGGCCGATCCGTGGCCGCCGTGACCCACTTCAGCCGGAATCGCCCGCAGTGGCGGCGGCACCTGTACGAGGCGCTCGGCCGGGAGTGCCGCCGTCGGTCGTCCGAGGCCCGGCCCGCGGGCGTGCGATAGGTTGCCCGGCATGACTGAGCTCGGACCCGTCACCTGGCCGCCCGCCCCGATCAGGACCGAGCGGCTCGTGCTCCGCGAGTCCGAGGCCCGCGACCGGGCGGCGTTCATCGAGCTGTTCGCCTCGTCGGAGGTGGGCGCCTACCTCGGTGGCCCTCGGCCTCTTGACGAGCTCGAGCGCGCGGTGCCCCAGGTCCCCGGGAGGCGCCCTGGCCTCTTCGTGATCGATCTCGACGGAGCGATGATCGGCACGACCACGCTCGACCGGCGCGACGCGGAAAGGCCGGGCCACGTCCGTCCGGATGCCGGGGCTGCCGGGGCTGCCGGGGCTGCCGAGCTCGGCTACATGTTCCTGCCGCAGGCGTGGGGGCACGGGTACGCCACCGAGGCGTGCACAGCGGCGCTCTCCTGGTTCGGTGACGCGTACCCAGGCGAGCCGGTGGTGCTCTGCACCCAGACCGCCAACGACCGCTCGGTGCGCGTGGCGGCCAAGCTGGGGTTCACCGAAGTGGAACGGTTCGAGGAGTTCGGTGCCGAGCAGTGGTTCGGCGTGTGGTCCCCGGCCGGAAGGCCGGCAACACCCCGGGTGTAGGGGCGCGGCAGGCCCGCTGGTGCCCGTCCGTGGTCACCGACAGCGCCGCTGCGCAGGCTGTCAGGACAGATGTCGCAGTACGTCGCCGAGCGTGGCCACTCCGCGGCGGATGTCGGCGGGCGTGCTCGCCGCGTAGCCGAGGACCAGCCCGGGTCGACGAGGTCGCTGGCTGTGCCAGGACAGGGGATGCACTTTCACGTCGCGCGCGAGCGCCTCGGCGGCGAGGTGCGTGTCGGCGAAACCGGCCTCGAAGGTGACGGTCAGGTGCAGACCGGCCGCGGCCCCGTGCACGGTCGCGCCCGGGAGGTGGGTCCCGAGGGCCTCGATCATGGCGTCCCGGCGGCGACGGTGGTGCCTGCGCAGATGGCGTAACTGGCGTTCCAGCGCACCTGACTCCATGAACCCGGCCAGGACGAGTTGGGGCAGGGCGGCGTTGCCGAGGTCGGTGAACCGTTTGGCATCGACGAGGGCGTCCCGGTACTTCGGCGGAGCGATGACCCATCCGATGCGCAGGGCCGGGGCGAGGAGCTTCGACACGCTTCCGGCGTAGACGACGTGGTCGGCCAGCACGGACCGCAGGGCGGGCACCGGGCTCCGGTCGTAGCGGTGCTCGGCGTCGTAGTCGTCCTCGATGATCAGTCCGCCGGTCTCGCGGGCCCAGCGCATCAGTTCGGCGCGCCGGCTGCCGCGCAGCACCACGCCGGTGGGGAACTGGTGGGCAGGCGTCAGGAGGACGGCCGCTTCGCCGGTGGCGCGTAGTTCGTCGACGCGCAGGCCTTCGGAGTCGACCGCGACGGGCGGGGTGTCCAAGCGGCAGTTGTGCAAGTGCTGCCGGGCTCCGAGGGAGCCGGGGTCCTCCACGGCCACGGCCGAGATGCCGTCGTCGTACAGCACCCGCCCGAGCAGGGTGAGCGTCTGAGCGGTTCCGGCGACGATGAGCACCTCGTCGGGGTCCGCCCGGATACCCCGGTTGCGGGCGATCCAGTTCGCGATGGCCAGGCGCAGTGCCGGTGTGCCCCGCGGATCTCCGTATCCGAGGTCGGATGCCGCCAGGTGGTCGAGGACACGGCGCTCGGTGCGCAGCCACGCCGCCCGGGGGAACGCGGCGAGGTCGGGCAGCCCGGGCGAGAGGTCGATCCGGGCCCGGACCATGCGCATCGCGTCGAAGACGGCCGCACCGGGCGTGGCGGCGAAGACGGCGCCTGGTGACGGCGGGGCCGTGGGCCGGGGAGGTTCGGTCGCCGTCGGCGTCGCCACGGGGGCGCCCACGACGATCGTTCCGTTGCGGCCCTGGCCGGCGAGGTGGCCGTCCTCGATCAGCCGTTGGTAGGCCTCGGTGACCACGCCGCGCGACACGCCCAGTTCACCGGCCAGGACCCGGGTGGCCGGCAGCCTGCTTCCCACCGGCAGGCGGCTGTCCGCCAGCGCGAGCCGGATCTGTCCGGCCAGCCAGTCGGACTTTCCGCGCCTCGGCACCTCGTCGACGGCCAGGTGAAGGAAGTCGGCCCCCGCCGTTATGGACCGGTCATGACAGTCGCCATTGGATCTGTTCACCGGGCCATAGTGGCAGCAGGGTGAGGCCATGAACACAGCCACGACGCCTTCCTCCCCTGTTCCGGCGGCCGATTACGTGCACGGGTACTCACCGCGTGAGGGCCGTCGGCTCGGCGACCAGGCGGACACCCTGGCGCAGCTGCTGCACGCCGGCACGGCCTACCCCGCAGGCAGTCGGGTGCTGGAGGTCGGCTGCGGGGTCGGGGCCCAGACCGCCCACTTGCTCCGTTCCAGCCCCGGGGCGCACATCGTCGCGGTCGACCAGTCCGAGGAGTCCCTCGCCGAGGCCCGCAGGCGCGTCGCGGGCCTCGCGGCCGGCGCGCCGGTGGAATGGCACCGCGCCGACGTGTTCGACCTGCCCTTCGCCGACGCGGAATTCGACCACGCCTTCGTGTGCTTCGTCCTGGAACACCTGCCGGATCCTCGGCGGGCGCTGGCCGGACTGCGGCGCGTGCTGCGGCCCGGTGGCACCATCACCGTGATCGAGGGGGACCACGGCTCCGCGTTCTTCCATCCCGACAGCGCGTACGCCCGGGCGGCGATCGACTGCCAGGTCCGTCTCCAGGCGGCAGCCGGAGGGGACGCGCTGCTCGGCCGGCAGTTGCAGCCGTTACTCGCCGGTGCCGGGTACGAAAGCGTCGTGGTCCGCCCACGCACGGTCTATGCCGACCGGACCCGGCCCGCGTTGGCCGACGGCTTCACCCGCAACACCTTCATCGCCATGGTCGAAGCCGTCAGGGACAATGCGCTGGCCGCCGCCCTCACCACGACGGCCGACTGGGACCGGGGGATCGCCGATCTGCACCGGACCGCCCTCGACGGAACCTTCCACTACACCTTCTTCAAAGCTCTTGCCGTGAACCCGCCGCCTGCCCCCGCGGCGCCCCCTCGGCTCGGGTGAGCCGTCCCGCCGGGCCAGGAGCTCACGAGGGGCCGGCGGCATCGCGACGCACCTCGCTCCCGCGTCCGCTCAGGTGCCGAGCCAGGCGAGGGCGGCCACCGTCATCGCGCTGACGCCGGTGTCGAGGGTGGGCTGGATGACGGGGGCGAAGGCCGGGCTGTGGTTCACCGGGATGTCCCGGGCGACCGTGCCGTTCCTGGCGGCGTCGGCGTACAGGCCGGCGTCGATGCCTCCGATGGCCCAGTAGGTGAACGGCGCTCCGAACACGCCGGGGATCTCGCTCATGTCCTCGCTGGCGGTCTGCAGCTCGATGGTGTGTGCCTGGTCGCCGAAGTGGGCGGCGAACGCCTCGGCGACGCGCCGGGTCGTTTCCTCGTCGTTGACGGTCGGCGGGAAGGCGGCCGTCTTCTCGAACTCCGGCGCCCTCGGCGCCCCGGACGCCACGCACTCGGCGCGGACGATGCGTTCGATCGCCGCCAGGACCTGGGTGCGCGTCGCCTCGTCGTACGTACGGATGTTGAGTTCCAGGACGGCGCTGTCGGGGATGATGTTGGGGCCGCTGCCCGCGTGGATGCTGCCGACGGTCACCACGGCGGGGGTGGTGGCGGCCAGTTCGCGGGACACGACGGTCTGCAGCCGTACGACGATCGTCGCGGCCATCACCACCGGGTCCACTGCCGACTGGGGCATGGAGCCGTGCCCCCCTCGTCCGTGGACGGTGACGCGGAGGTTGTCCGCCGCCGACAGGAAGGGCCCCGGACGGGTGCCGACGTAGCCGGCCGGACAGGGCAGGACGTGCTGGGCGAGTACCACGTCGGGTACGGGCGACTTCGTCGTGAGACCGTCGTCGATCATGGCGTCCGCACCGTCGCCGTTCTCCTCCGAAGGCTGGAAGAGAACCACGAAGGTGCCCCGCCAGGCGTCCTTGGCCGCGGCCATCAGCCGGGCGCAGCCGACGAGTGCGGTCACGTGCACATCGTGGCCGCAGGCGTGCATGACCGGCTGTTCGCTGCCGTCCGACCCGGTCAGGGTCACGGTGGAGGCGTACGGCAGACCGGTCCGCTCGCGCACCGGGAGGGCGTCCATGTCCGCGCGGGCCATGACGGTGGGGCCGTCGCCGTTGGCCAGGACGCCGATCACGCCGGTGCCGCCGACACGCTCGGTGACCTCGTAGCCGCAGTCCCGCAGCGCGTCGGACGCCCTCTTCGCGGTGCGGTGCTCCCGCAAACCGAGTTCGGGGTGGCTGTGCAGATCGCGGTAGAGGTCCTCCAGGTCGGCGCGGATACCGGCGAGGCCGGACAGCACCGCGTGCGGACGATCGGTCATGACGGCTCCTTGGGCGGGTCGGGTCGGCTCTCTTCCTGATCGGACCGCATCTCCCATCCGCTGCCCTGCGGGACCGGTACGGCGCCGCGAGGCGCGGCGTCCGTGCTCCCGGGTCGCCGTTGGAAGCTGTCGGCGGGTCCGGCCGAACGGCTCGGCAGTGAGACGGAAGACCTGTGCGCCCGGAAAGAAGACACCGGCGAGATCCAGATGCGGCTCGCGACCGTGACACCGGCCGGGATCGCGGAAGCCGACGTCAGGCACACGGGGGGACACGGTGACGAGCCTACTGACTCGACCCCCGCGCAGCATGCGGGTCAACCACGGAGCGTGAGGGTCGCCTGCCGAAACCATGCCGAATTCGAGCCATCCCGAAACTTTCGAAATTCTTCAGACGCAGAATGGATGACCCTTTCCCACCTAGTGCAGACCGTCGCCCATTCCGAAGACTGCACATGCGGCTTGAACTGGAGAAATAGCCACCAGGGCACTCGTCACGGAGACCGAAGGTTTCGCAACAACTGCCGAAAGTATTGACAGTTGTTGGGGACAGGCCAAAACTCCGTGCTCAGGCCCGACTACCACCGCCGGCCGCCGCTTCGGCTCAACCATGCGGCGGGGCAACGGCGTTGTCCGGAGTCGGTAGGGGCCGTCCCGCACCACTCGTACGCCTTAGTTCCTGGAGGACACCGACATGAGCGCACTTGTGCCGCCACCGCGCAGACGCGGACCCGCCCGCTTCATGACCCTGCTCCGAAATTCCTGGGTGATCGCCCTGGCCGCGGTCGGCGTGCTGCTGCTGCCCAACGCCGCGAGCGCCGACACCGTCATCACCTCGAACCAGACCGGCACCAACAATGGCTACTACTACTCGCACTGGAGTGACGGCGGCGGCTCGGTGTCGATGACGCTGGGTTCGGGCGGTAACTACGGCTACCAGTGGAGCAACGTGGGCAACTTCGTCGGCGGCAAGGGGTGGAGCACCGGCGGACGCAAGTCCGTCAACTACTCCGGCACCTTCAGCCCGTCCGGCAACGCCTACCTCGCACTCTACGGCTGGACCACCAACCCGCTGGTCGAGTACTACGTCGTCGAGAACTACGGCACCTACCGGCCCACCGGCACCTTCAAGGGCACGGTCACCAGCGACGGCGGCACCTACGACATCTACGAGACGACCCGTGTCAACCAGCCCTCGATCGAGGGCACGAAGACGTTCAAGCAGTACTGGAGCGTCCGCCAGTCGAAGCGGACGGGCGGCACCATCACCACGGGCAACCACTTCGACGCCTGGGCGAGCCACGGCATGAGCATGGGCTCCTTCAACTACATGATCATGGCGACCGAGGGCTACCAGAGCAGCGGCAGCTCCAACATCACCGTGAGTGAGGGCGGCTCCGGCGGAGGCACGGGCGGTGGCACGGGCGGTGGCACGGGCGGCGGCGGATCCGGCGGCTGCACTGCGACCCTCTCCGCAGGCGACAAGTGGAGCGACCGCTACAACCTGAACGTCTCGGTATCCGGATCCAGCAACTGGACCGTGACCATGAAGGTCCCCTCGCCCGAAAAGGTGCTGTCCACCTGGAACGTGAGCACCAGTTATCCGGACAGCCAGACACTCGTCGCCAAGTCCAACGGCAGCGGCAACAACTGGGGAGCGACCATCCAGACCAACGGCACCTGGACCTGGCCCACGGTCACCTGCACCGCCGGCTGATCCCACCGAGCACGCGCTGACCCTCCCCTTCACCACCGGTCCGGCCACGCTCCTCCGCGTGGCCGGACCACCCGCCACCAAGGAGGACCCCCATGCATCTCCTTCCCCGCCTCCGCCCGGCCGCTCTGGCCGCCGGACTGGTACTCGCCGCGACGGCCTCCCTGGGCCTGACCGCCATGGCCGCCGTCCCCGCCGAGGCCGCCACCTGCAACGGCTACGTAGGCCTCACCTTCGACGACGGCCCGTCCAACGACCACACCCCCGCCCTGCTGAACGCCCTCAAGCAGAACGGCCTGCGGGCCACCATGTTCAACGAGGGCCAGTACGCCGCCTCCGCCCCGAGCCAGGTGCGGGCCGAGATCGACGCCGGCATGTGGGTCGGCAACCACAGCTACACCCACCCGCATCTCATCCAGAAGAGCCAGGCCGAGATCGACTCGGAGGTCTCCCGGACCCAGCAGGCCATCGCCGACGCGGGCGGCGGCACGCCGAAGTTGTTCCGGCCGCCGTACGGCGAGACCAACTCCACCCTCAAGTCCGTCGAGGCCAAGTACGGGCTGACGGAGGTGATCTGGGACGTCGACTCGCAGGACTGGAACGGCGCCGGCACCGACGCGATCGTGCAGGCCGTGGGACGGCTCACCAACGGTCAGGTCATCCTGATGCACGAATGGCCGGCCAACACGCTCGCCGCGATCCCGCGGATCGCTCAGTCGCTCGCATCCCGCGGCCTCTGCTCGGGCATGATCTCGCCGCAGACCGGGCGGGCCGTCGCGCCTGACGGCAGCACCGGCGGAGGCGGGACCGGTGGAGGCGGGGGCACCGGCGGATGCACGGCGACCCTGTCCGCAGGGCAGCAGTGGGGCGACCGCTACAACCTCAACGTCTCCGTCACGGGCTCCAGCAACTGGACCGTCACCATGAACGTGCCCTCCCCCGAAAAGGTCCTGTCCACCTGGAACGTCAGCGCTTCCTTCCCCAGCGCCCAGGTCCTGACCGCGAAGCCCAACGGCAGCGGGAACACCTGGGGGGTGACGCTGCAGACCAACGGCTCATGGACCTGGCCGACGGTCTCGTGCAGTACCGGCTGACCACCGAAAGCGCACGTGCCGGTGCGGCGGCCCTGCGGCCGCCGCACCCTCGGGTCCTTCCTCGTCCGGATCCGACCCGCCCGCACCGCCTCACTTGACCTGGAGCGCGCTCCAGATCCGAGCATGGGGGCATGAACATCACCGATCCCCAGATCGTTCTGGGAACCATGGACTTCGGCACCCGGGTCGGCCCCGACCAGGCCTTCGCGATCCTCGACGCCTTCGTCGCCGGCGGCGGTGTCTGGCTCGACACCGCCAACTGCTACTCCTTCTGGGCCGATGCCGACGGCGTCGGCGGCGCCAGCGAGCGCGTCATCGGCGCGTGGCTCCGTGCTCGTCCCGGCGTGCGGGACGCGGTGCGGATCGCGACGAAGGTCCGGCAGAACCCGCTGGTCCCGCACTCCTGGCCGGAAAGCGCCGAAGGGCTCTCCGCCCTCGCCGTCCGCACCGGCGTGGAGGAGAGCCTGGAGCGTCTCGGAGTCGATCACGTCGACCTGCTCTGGGCCCACGCCGAGGACCGCACCGTACCGCTTCAGGAGACGGTCGGCGCGTTCGGCGAACTCGTGGCGAAGGGAGTGGCGTTGCGGGTCGGGGCGGCGAACCACGCCGCCTGGCGCGTCGAGCGGGCCCGGTCGCTCGCCCGGGAGCGGGGCGTGGAGCCGTGGACGGCTCTGCAACTGCGCCACTCCCTCGTCCAGCCGCGACCGCTCACCCCCGTCGCGGAGGGCGGCCACCGCATGCTCGGGGACGAGGATCTGGATCTCGCGCGGTCGGAGGGGCTCACCGTGTGGTCGTACAGTTCGTTGCTGTGGGGCTCCTACGTCCGCCCGGACAAGCCGCTTCCTCCCACGTACGATCATCCCGGAACCACCCGGGTGCTCTCGGTCCTGGACGACATATCCGGCGAGCTCTCGGTCACGAGGAACCAGGTCGTCCTCGCATGGCTGATGCGGCATCAGATCGACCCCATCGTCGGCGCGAGCCGGGTGGAGCAGATCGAGCAGGCACTCTCCGCACGCAGTGTGCGGCTCAGCGACGAGCACCTGGCGCGCTTCGCCGGAGCGCGGTAGCAGCGGTCGGAAAGGAAACCCCATGACCACCCTCACGCCGGCGGCAGCCGCCGACCGTACCGGTGTCTCCATCGACACGCTGCGCTATTACGAGCGCGAAGGGCTCATCGGTCCGATCCGCCGCTCCGGCGGTGGCCACAGGGAGTACACCCAGGACGACGTCTTCTGGATCGGCCTGGTCACCTGCTTTCGTGAGGCCGGTCTCGGCATCGCGGACCTGCGCGGGTTCGTCGCCATCCTGCGCGCCGAGCACCCCGCGCAGGACCGGGTCGCCTTCCTCCGTGAGCGTCGTGCCACCTTGGAGCAGCAGGTGGCGGCCCTCTGCCGGGCCATGGACGTCCTCGACGAGAAGATCGCGTACTACAGCTGAACCGGGCCCGCCCGGTCGTCCCGCCTCTACACTGCCCAGGTGATCAACGATCTCCCCCGCGGACTGACGTCCCGACACCCCGTTGCCGAGGACCACGCGCGGGTACTGGCCGTGCTGGACAGGTGGTGGGGCGGGCTCAAGGGTGAGGCAGGGGCGGTCGAACGCGCGCTCCTCCTCCCCCGCCTGTACTTCCAGCACTTCACTTCCACCAGCCTGTTGATCGAGCGCCCGGACGGGGAACTCGCCGCGTTTCTCGTAGGATTCCTCTCGCAGACCGAACCGGATGTCGCCTACGTGCACTTCGTCGGCGTCGACCCGGCTCTGCACGGGCAAGGGGTCGGACGTGCCCTCTACCGCGCCTTCTTCGGGCTCGTGCGGACACAGGGCCGCCGGTATGTGCACTGCATCACCAGCCCGGAGAACACCGCCTCGCAGGCTTTCCACACCCGGCTCGGGTTCACCGCCACGCCCGTCCAGCCGGACTACGACGGTCCCGGGCTCGACCGGGTCGCCTTCACCGTCGATCTGGCCCCGCGTCCGGACGGCCCCTCGACTCCCGACCGCACTGACACCGGACCCTGACCGCTCCGCGCTCGTCCGGATACGGAATCGGCTGACGCCCGCCGACACCGCCGACCGCCGACCGCCGACCGCCGACCGCCGACCGCCGACCGCCGACCGCCGAGGAAACGGTCCAGGTGCTCGTCCGGCGGCGGTGCCACCCCTTCGACGGCCTCCTCCGCATGGGGTCGGCTCGGCGACCTTGCGGCCGTCCCTGGTGGGCACCGCGTGCCCCTTCAGGCAGTCTCCCTCGGCACGGTCAACTCCGGGTGGGGGAACGCCCGTCGGCCGTGGCCGGTCCGTACGGGTCACGACCGCGGCAGCGTCCTGAGCCAGTCGTAGGGTTCACCTGCGAGACCGCCGCCTCAGCGCCTGAATCACCACCACCGCGAACAGCAAAGCGGCCGTGGGCGCCGCGGCCTTCCTGAGGAGCACGGGCAGCGCCGCCGCACCGAGGTCGATGGCCTCCGGCTCGGGCGCGTGCCGGCCCTGGAGGGTTTCCGCCAGGCCCGTCGTGGACACCGCGGACGCGCCGGGCCCGACGTCCCGCAGCAGCTCTTCGAGTCGGGTGGCGAACTGCTGAACGATGCGGTCGCCGACCTCGGTCATGATGCCCCGGCCGAACTGTGCGGGCCGGCCGGTGATGTCGAGGTCCGTGCGGACGCGCACGAGGGTGCCGGCCGGATGGACGGTCAGCGTCGCGCTGACGGTGGCCGACGCGGTCCCCGCGCCCCGGGTCTCGCTCCCGCTGAGGTCGAGGAGCATCGAGTGGGCGGCGCCGTCCCGGGTGACGGTGCCCTCGCCGCGGTAACTCATCTGCACCGCGCCGACCTTGACCTTGACGCGGCCGGTGAAGGAGTCGCCGTCGAGGGTGTCCAGCACGGCGCCGGGCATACAGGGCGCGACCCGGCCGAGGTCCTGGAAGAGCTGCCAGGCGTCGTCGGGAGCGGCCGGGACGGTGAAGGAGTGGTCGAGCTGCATGGTTGTCCCATCAGGGGGCGGCCGGCGGAGCCGGCCGTGGAGGGGGAGCCGTTTCGGGTGCGGGGCGGACTCAGGTGGCGGCCTTCGTACGGATCAGCGCGCGCACCCGGCTCGGCGAGAGGGGGCCGCGGCGTACGACCACGTCGAAGGGGCGCAGCGCGTCCTCGACGGCGCCGGCGAGTACCGCCTGCGGGGCGATCGCGCCGCCTTCGCCGAGTCCCTTGACGCCGAGGTCGTTCATGGGGCTCGGGGTGAAGATCTCGTCCATGTCGAGGTCGGGGATCTCCGAGGACGTGGGCACCAGGTAGTCCATGTAGGTGCCGGTGCGGGGCTGGCCGTCGGGGCCGTAGACCATCTCCTCGTACAGCGCTCCGCCGATCCCCTGCGCGATGCCGCCGGTGACCTGTCCTTCCGCGATCATCGGGTTGACGATGTTGCCCGCGTCGTGGACGACGACGTAGTGCAGGATCTCGATCTCGCCGGTGTGTTCGTCGACCTCGACGACGGCCGCGTGCGCTCCGCTCGCGACGGCGAAACCGGGTGGGCGGAAGTGCACGGTCTCACTGATCTCGGCGCCGTGCCGGCCGTCGGTGGGTTCGGGGGTGCCGGGCAGCGGCGCCTTCCCGGCCAGTTCCGACAGGCTGAGGGACGGGCCGCCGGGTTCCTGGGCCCGCACGATGCCGTCGCTCAGGTCGAGGCCGGCCGCCGCGACACCGAGGCGGCGGGCCGCCGCTTCGATGATCTTCTCGCGGACGAGCCGGCCGGCCCGGTGGGTGGCGTTCCCGGCGTTGACCAGGGCGCGGCTGGCGATGGTGCCCACACCGAACGGGGTGGCCTCGGTGTCGCCGCCGACCACGTCGATGACGTCGAGGGGCACACCGATGGCGTCGGCGGCGATCTGCGCCATGGAGGTGCGGTGCCCCTGCCCCTGGGAGGGGGCGCCGATGGCGAGCCGCACCCGGCCGCTGGGGGCGAGGTCGACGCGCGCGGTTTCGAACGGCCCGAGACCGGTGGCCTCTATGTACATGGCGAATCCGATGCCGATGTGCTTGCCGTCGCGGGCGCCTTCGCGTTGCCGGGCGCGTACCCGCTCGACGTCGGCCTTCGCGACGGCGCGGCGCAGAAGTTCCGGGAAGTCGCCGGAGTCGTAGGACTGCGGCCGGCCCGAGCGGTCCACCAGGCCGGTCGCGTACGGCATCTCGTCGGGCCGGACGAGGTTGCGCGCCCTCAGCTCCTCGGGCTCGATGCCCAGTTCCACGGCCAGCCGGTCCATGGCCCGTTCCATGGCGAACACCGTCTCCGGACGTCCGGCTCCCCGGTAGGGCGTGGCGAAGGTGGTGTTGGTGAGCACGCCGACGACGTCGATGTGCACGTTCGGGACGCGGTAGGGGCCCAGGAGGTGGCACAGCGAGTTGTACGGCACGACCAGGCCGGTCATGTTGTACGCGCCGAAGTTGACGGTGATCCGGTCGCGTACCGCGAGGAGACGGCCTTCGGCGTCCGCGGCGAGTTCGATGCGGTGGATCTGTTCGCGGGCGTGCGAGGAGGCGGTGAGGTTCTCGTTGCGGTCCTCGCGCCACAGCACGGGGCGGCCCAGGCGGCGGGCGGCGTGCGGGACGAGGAGTTCCTCGACGTACAGGATGCCCTTCTGGCCGAAGCCTCCGCCGACGTCGGCCGCGATGACGCGGACCGTGGCGGCTTCCAGCCCGAGGGTGTGGGCGATGGCGTCCCGCAGCCGGTGCGGGGTCTGGGTGCCCGACCAGACGGTCAGCCGGCCGCTGTAGGGATCGACCTGGGCCGAGATCGCACGGGTCTCGATCGGCGAGGCGACGTAGCGGTGGGCGTCGAACCGCTCGCTGACCACGGCGTGCGCGCGGGCGAACGCCTCTTCCGGGTCACCGACGCGGGTGGCGACCGCGACCGCCGTGTTGTCCGGCAGATCCTCGTGCAGCCGGGTCGCGTCCTCGGTCAGGGCTTGTTCGGGGTCGACGAGCACCGGCAGCGGGGCGTACCGCACCTCGACGAGTTCCAGGGCGTCCTCGGCGAGGTAGCGGTTCTCGGCGAGGACGACGGCGAGGGGCTGGCCGACGTAGAGGACCTTCTCGCGGGCGAGCAGCGGCATGGGAGTCATCCGGACCAGTGGGTCGAGGAGCTCGGCGAGGCCCGGCGGGGTGCGCAGTTCTTCCTTGTTCAGCATCGCGGGCAGATCCGCCACGTCGTCGCCGGTCCACACGGCGACGACACCGGGTGCGGCCAGGGCCGCGGTCACGTCGACCGACTCGATACGGGCGTGGGCGTGCGGGCTGCGCAGGAAGGCGGCCTCGACGGCGCCGGGGAGGGCGATGTCGTCGACGTACCGTCCGTGGCCGCGCAGCAGCCGGTCGTCCTCGACGCGGGGGACGGAACGGCCGATCCAGTTGCTGTTGCCGGACTGGGCCCGGTCGTCGTCGTGGGACATGCGGGTCACTTCCCGAAGCGTTCGTCGAGTGCCTGGCACACGGCACGGCGGATGTTGCGGTAGCCGGTGCACCGGCACAGATGCCCGCTGAGCGCGTCGGCGACCTGTTCCTCGTCGGGGCGCTGGGACTGCTCGGTCAGAGCGGTCGCCGTCATGACGAATCCGGGCGTGCAGAAGCCGCACTGCATGCCGTGGCACTCGTGGAAGGCCCGCTGCACGGGGGTGAGCGGGGCGTCGTCGGAGGCGAGGCCTTCGACGGTGCGGAGCTCGGCTCCGTCGCACTGCACGGCCAGGGTCAGGCAGGCGCGCACCGGCTCGTCGCCGACGAGGACGGTGCAGGCCCCGCAGACTCCGTGTTCGCAGCCGACATGGGTGCCGGTGAGACCGAGCCGTTCGCGCAGGAAATCGCTGAGCAGCAGCCTCGACTCGACCTGGGCGGTGACCGGTCGTCCGTTGACGACAAGGCTGATCGGGTGCCAGCCGGAGGGCTCGGCGAGGGGCGGTGTGCGCGCGGCGAGCGGGGTGGGGACGGAGGGGGTCATGAGCAGCGCTCCCAGGCGGTGGTGCAGGCGCGGACGAGGAGATGGGCGGCGCCCTCGCGCCGGTACTCGGCGGTGGCGTGGACGTCGTCGGAGGGGGTGAGGCGGGACAGCGCGGCGCCGGCCGCGGCAGCGAGGGCGCGCTCGCCGACCGCGCTGCCGACGAGCGCGTCCTGTGCGGCGGGCAGGCGTACGGGGACGGGGCCCGCGCCGCAGAAGACGACGCGGGCGGACCGGGCGGTGTCCGAAGCGGTGTCCCGTTCCAGGACGACGGCCACGCCGACGGAGGCGAAGTCGCCATGCCTGCGGGACAGTTCTTCGAAAGCCCAGCCGTGATGGGCCGGAGGGGGCGGGAAGACGACCTCGGTGAGGAGCTCGTCCTCTTCGACGGCCGTGGAGAAGGTGGCGAGGAAGAAGTCCTCGGCGGCGACCGTACGGGTGCCCCGGGGCCCGGTGATGACGAAGCGGGCGTCCAGGGCCAGGGCCGCGGCGGGGAGTTCGGCGGCCGGGTCGTGGTGGGCGAGGCTGCCGCAGACCGTGCCGCGGTTGCGGATCTGAGGGTGTCCGATGTGGCGGATGGCGGCGGCCAGGAGCGGCCATCCGTTCCGTACCGCGCTGTCCGCGGCCGCGTGGGCCTGCCGCACCGCGGCTCCGATGCGCAGGCTGCCCGACTCGTCCACGCGGAGGCGGCCGAGTTCGTGGATCCGGGTGATGTCCACGAGCAGCCCGGGCCTGGCGAGACGCATGTTCAGCATGGGGATCAGGGACTGGCCGCCCGCGACGACCTTGGCCTCCCGCTCCTCATCGGCGAGGAGGGCGACCGCCTCGCCGACGGTGCTGGGGGCGGTGTAGTCGAAGGGTGTGGGTTTCAACCTGCTGCCACCGGACCTCTCGTGTCGTGGTCACGCCGTGGCATTCGACACGGACGGATGTATCTAGTACCTGAAATGATTTACACTAAAGTTTCTGCTTGGCAAGAGGGTGCCCGAGATTTCACGGCCCGCGGAGGGCGATATGCGACACGTCATCGATCAGGCAGCCGCCTGGCAGCGCTCCGGAACCCGCTTCGCCATGGCGACCGTCGTCCGGACGTGGGGCTCGTCGCCGCACGGTCCGGGGGCTTCGATGCTCGTGTCCGAGGCGGGCCGCGTCGTCGGCAGCGTCTCCGGTGGCTGCGTCGAAGCCGCCGTGTGCGCGCTGGCGGAGGACGTACTCGCGGGCGCCGCCCCGGTGCTCGGGCGCTGGGGAGTCGGCGACGAGGACGCCTTCGCGGTGGGCCTGACCTGCGGCGGAACGATCGAGGTACTGGTCCGCGAGATGGGGGCGGAAGTACCGCTCGGCCGGCTGGCCGCCGGCATCGCGTCCGGTGCGCCGGTGGCCCTGGTCACCCCCGTCAGCGGCGGCGGCTGCCTGGTCGTCGGCGGCGGGACGACAACCGGCTCGCTGGGCGACCCACGGGCGGACCGGGCGGCCGCCCTCGCCGCCGAAGGCATGCTCGGCCGCGGTGCCAACGGGATCGTGACCAGCGGGGACGTCACCGGCAGGGATGGCGCGACCGACGACACCGCCTGCGCGCCGGCGCGTGAGCTACTGGTGCAGTCCTTCGCCTCCCGGCCCCGGCTGCTGATCTTCGGCGCCGCGGAGTTCGCCCGGCCCCTGGCGGACATCGGCGCCGCACTCGGGCACCGGGTGACGGTCTGTGACGCCCGGCCCGCCTTCGCGGCGGCCGAGCGCTTCCCGAGGGCGGACGATGTCGTCACCGCACGCCCCGACCGCTGGTTCCGCGCCCATGAGGACCTGGTCGACGCTTCGACCGCGGTGTGCGTACTGACCCATGACCCACGGTTCGACGTGCCGGTGCTCGCCCTCGCCCTGCGCAGCAGGGCCGGGTACGTCGGAGCCATGGGCAGCCGCCGGACGCACGAGGACCGGCTCGGGCGACTGCGCGCGGCGGGCACGACCGAGGCGGAACTCGCACGGCTGCGCTCGCCGATCGGACTGGATCTCGGCGGCCGGGGACCTGAAGAGACCGCCGTGTCGATCGTGGCCGAGATCGTCGCGGTGCGGCGCGGCGGCACCGCCCTGCCGCTCACCCTTCGAGCGGGTCCGGTGCACAGAGAGTGACCTTTTTTGAACGGCTGTTTTTATGAACACTCGTTTAATGTGGACCTTGTGGATGCGAAGAACGAGGGCCGTCGCCGATCGGCCGCACACCCGACGCCGGGAACCGGCCGGGGGGCAGGGCAGCCGTCACAGCGCCGTCCCGGTTCCCATGACCCGGAGGGCAATCGCCACGCCGTCCTCGACGCGGCCCGGCGACTGTTCGGTGCGCACGGCTTCAGGGGCGTGGGCGTCCGCGCCATCGCGGCCGAGGCCGGGGTGACCCCCGGCCTGGTGATGGCGTACTTCGGCACCAAGGACGGTCTGTTCCGTGAGGCGGTGGGAAGCGGGTCGGGCGTCACCAACGATGTGCTGGCGGCGGCTGACAGCACGTCGGAACTGCCCGCGGCCCTGGCCCGCGCCTATCTCGACCGGTGGGACCGCCTGCCGGCCGACGATCCCTGGCCCGCACTCATCCGCTCGGCCGTCGGCCACCCGCCGAGCGCCGAGCTTCTGCGGACCATCCTGGAGAAGCAGGTCGGCGAACCTCTCGCGCGACTTCTCGGCGACTCGCCCGACGCGGAGGTGCGGGCCGCTGTCATCCGGAGCGTCCTGTTCGGCGTGATCATGGAGCGCTACCTCTTCGCCCATGAACCGGCGGCCTCCGTCCCGACCGAGGAGCTCGCTCCCGCGTTGACGGACGTGCTCGCCAGCGCTTTCGGAGACGCCCTCGATGTCGTTCCCCCGCCCTTGCGGGGCGACGCGGCCGACGGTGCCGACGTGTCCGTGCACCCCCGCGTCGACCCTGCTCCGAGGGCTGCCGCGACCACCCGGCCGCCGTCGGAGCGCGTACAGCCCGAGCGTCTTCGCCCGGTGTCAGGGATCCGGACGGCGGACGACTCCCCCATGACCCTGTTCGCACAGCTGAACGAGTGTGCCGCTGCTCATCGGGGACTTATCAGCAGGACCGTGCGCGAGTACGGCATCAGCCTGCCCGCCTACGACGTGCTCGCCGCCCTCCGCGACGCGGGAGAGCCCTACTGCCGGACGACCGGCGAGGTGGCGGCAGCCGGCACGGTCCGGGCCGGCGGTCTCACCCAGCACGCGGACCGTCTGGAGGCGGCGGGCCTGATCCGGCGGGAGCGCGACGCGGACGACCGCAGGATCATCCGGCTGTGCCTCACCCCGAAGGGTCTCGAACTGGCCGAGCGGATCTTCTCCGTACGGTCGGCCCAGGAGCAGGAACTGCTCGCCGGGCTGGGCTCGGCGGACCGGCGCCGGCTCTCCGGACTGCTCGGCGCCCTGGGGCAGACGCTGGGAGCCGTTGTCCCGGAGCAGTGACCGCTGCTCCGGGCCCCCGCGCCGCAACGACCGGTGGCGTCAGCAGGAGCGATCCTCCCCGTTCCGCCCTGGTCTGCGAAGGACCGGACCGGCGCCGACCACCGTATGGCCCAGGGCGCACTGCCTTCTCGCCGGTCTCCTGCCGACAGCGCACGCCGGTGGACCGCCCACGGGTACGCAAGAGCGCGGCATGGCCCGGTCCGGCCCTCTCGACGTGCACGTTCGTCTCCTGCGGGTCACCATTCCCGAGACAGCGGGTCATCGCCCGTCGCTCTCTACGAGCCACCCGCTCGCCACTGATCGCACGCTGACCACCCACCGCCGCCGCATATGCGCAGGAGTTCTCGTGACTGTCCGGAAGCACATCCTGAGCGGTCGTACAGCCGTGGTGACGGGCGCCGCACGCGGCCTGGGAGCGGCGATCGCCCGGGAGCTGTCCGGGCGGGGTGTCCGTGTGGCCCTGCTCGGCCTGGAGCAGGACGCACTCGCCCGGACGGCCGGCGCACTCCCGACAGCGTCACGGCACTGGCACGTCGATGTCACCGACGACGAGGCGATGGCCCGGGTCGCCGAAGAGGTGGACCGGCGTCTGGGTCCCGCTTCGGTCGTCATCGCCAACGCAGGCGTGGCCGAGGGAGGTCCGTTCGTCGACTCCGACCCGGACACCTGGCGGCGCGTGATCGAGGTCAACCTCGTGGGCAGCGCGGTCACCGCCAGGACGTTCCTGCCGCAACTGCTCCGCACCCACGGTCAGTACCAGCAGATCGCCTCGCTCGCGTCCATCGGCGCCGCGCCGATGATGAGTGCGTACTGCGCTTCCAAGGCGGGGGTGGAGTCCTTCTCGCACTCCCTGCGCGCGGAGCTCGCCCCCCGCGGGGTCGGCGTGGGCATCGCGTATCTGAACTGGATCGACACGGACATGATCCGGGATGCCGACCAGCACCGTGTGCTGCGCGAGCTCCGGGCTCACATGCCTCCCCCGGCGCGCAAGACCTACGCCCCGGAGTACGTGGCCCGGCTGGTGGTCGACGCCGTCGAGCGCCGAGCGCCTGCCGTCTATGTGCCCGGGTGGCTCCGGGGTGTGCAGGCGGTGCGCGCCGGCCTCCCCGGGCTGGTCTCGCTGCTGACCCGCCGGGAGCTGACGCGCTCGCACTTCGAGGCGACGGGGCTGCTGGGGGCGGGCGGACGCGCAGCGGAGGCAGCCGGAGGCACGCGGACCTGACACCGGACTGCCGCTCATGTGACAGCCCGTCCTCCGCACGCGAGCGACCACCACGGCTCGCCGCCGTACGCCCCCTGTGCGCCCACTTCGGCAATCAGGACACGGGACGGAGGGACGGCGGCAGGGCGCTTCGGCGTCGCACGCTGCCGCCGTCACCGGCCCGGTGGAGCGGCCGGTCCCGTCACCGGCGCCCTCCGCGCCGATGACGGTGTCGAGCGGGTCACTCAGCTGGGGAGGACCCATTTCTGGTTGGCGCCGGTGCCGCACGTCCACAGGTGCAGCCTGGTGCGGTCGGCCGAGGAGACGCCCTCCGCGTCGAGACACTTGCCGGACTGCGGATTACGCAGCGTCCCGTCGGCCCCCGGACTCCACTTCTGCGCCCCGGAACCGTTGCACCCGTACAACTGGACCTTCGTACCGTCCGCCGAACCCCCACCACTGACGTCCATGCACTTGCCGAGCGAGCGCAGAGTGCCGTCCGTACCCACCACCCACCGCTGGGCAGCCGTCTGATTGCACGTGTACAGCTGGATCTGCGTCCCGTCCGCCGTCGCCGCCCCCGCGACATCGACGCACTTGCCCCCGATACCCGTGATGGCACCCTCCCGAGGACCGGACGTGCCTCCGAGTTCCTTGATCCGGACGTTCCGGAAGGACACGTCGTCGCCGTCCCCGTGGTTCTGCAGCCCGATATGGCCCTGCCGGAGGCTGCGGGCTGGGTCGGTGTTGGTGAAGTCGTTGACCCGGCGGCCGTTGAGGAAGACCTGGAGGCGCTCGCCCTCCACCCGGATCTCGTACGTGTTCCACTCCCCCGGCGGATTCAGTGCCGCGTCGCGTACCGCGAGGTCGGCGGATCTGAAGCCGTAGACGGAACCGGTGGTGCGGTCGGGGGTGTCGGTCGCGTCGATCTGGATCTCGTAGCCGTTGTCGACGGCCGACCAGGGGTCGTCGGAGGCGGGGAAGCCCACGAAGACACCGGAGTTGTCGTCGCCGGCCTGCCGCCAGTCGAGTTTCAGGGAGTACGAGGTGTACTCCTTGGCCTGGTACCAGAGGAGGCCGAGGCCGCCGCGCGAGGTCAGGGTGGCGTCGGATTCGGCGAACGACCCCGGACCGGCCTGTTTCCAGCCGGTGGTGCCCGAGGCGCCGTAGAGCGTGGTGTAGCCGGTCTCCGGACGGCAGTCGGCCTCGGTCAGCTCGGCGGCCCAGCGGATGCCGCCGAGCAGATGACGGCGGAAGGCCGGATCGCTGTACGAGTCTTCTGTGTGGCCCCCCCCCGGTGTAGAAGGCGCGACCTCCGGCGTAGTCCTTGCACCAGGCGATGGGGTGGTCACCGCTCATGCTGCCGCCGCTGTAGCTGGACTCGTCGAGCGACGCGAGCACATGGGCCGAAGTGCGCGGGTTGGTCCGGTAGTTGTACCACTCGTCGGTCCGCTGCCAGGTGGGGCCGAGGTGGGCGGTGGCGTCGTGGGCGCGGTCCTCCACGTCGACCCTGGCGGGCTGGATGGCCGGGTGCGACTGGAAGAGGGCGCCGGCCAGGCCCGCGTACCAACTCCAGTCGTACTCGGTGTCGGCCGCCGCGTGGATGCCGACATAGCCGCCGCCGGCCGCCATGTACCCCTCGAAGGCGGTCTGCTGCGTGGCGTCGAGGACATCGCCCGTGGTGGAGAGGAAGACGACGGCCTCGTATCCGGCGAGGTTCGACGGGGTGAAGGCGGCGGGGTCCTCGGTCGCGGTGACCGTGAAGTTGCCGGCCGCGCCCAACTCGCGCAGGGCGGTGATGCCTTCGTCGATGGAGGAGTGGCGGAAGCCGGCGGTCCTGGAGAAGACCAGCACGTCGTACGCGGGGTCGGCGGCGGCCGCCTGCGCCGGGGCGGATGCCGGTGACGGCGGGGCGGCGGTCGCGACCGCCGCGGGCAGGGAAGCGACGCCGAGCAGGCCGCAGGCGGCCCAGCAGGCGAGGCGTCCGAGGGATCGGTTCGGTCGTCGGCTCATGGCAGGATCCACTTCTGGTTGGCGCCGGTGCCGCACGTCCACAGGTGCAGCCTGGTGCGGTCGGCCGAGGAGACGCCCTCCGCGTCGAGACATTTGCCGGACTGCGGATTACGCAGCGTCCCGTCGGCCCCCGGACTCCACTTCTGCGCCCCGGAACCGTTGCACCCGTACAACTGGACCTTCGTACCGTCCGCCGAACCCCCACCACTGACGTCCATGCACTTGCCGAGCGAGCGCAGAGTGCCGTCCGTACCCACCACCCACCGCTGGGCAGCCGTCTGATTGCACGTGTACAGCTGGATCTGCGTCCCGTCCGCCGTCGCCGCCCCCGCGACATCGACGCACTTGCCCCCGATACCCGTGATGGCACCCTCCCGAGGACCGGACGTGCCCGAGGTGGTGACGGTGAACTCGTCCACGTCGAAGAGGGATCCGCTGCCGCCCTTGAAGACGAGGTGGAGCGTGGTGGTGCCGGCCGGGCGGTTGCTCAGGTTCGCGGAGACGTCCTGGAACGTCTCCCAGCTTCCCGTGACGGGGACGGCCACGGAACCGAGCAGGGTGCCGGTGGGCGAGCCGGCCCGTACCTCGAGCGTGCCGCCGGCGCCGGCGGAGGAGACGCGGGCGGTCAGCTGGGTGGCGTTGTCGAGAGCGTAGGGCTTGAAGGAGATCCAGTCGCCGTTCTCGATGTTGCCCACGGTCCTGCCGCCCTGGGCCGCGGCGTGGCTGATGACCGACACCCCGGCGGAGCCTCCGTAGTGCTCGGCCTGGCGGTGGCTGGGCTGGCTGATGTGCTCGTCGTGCGTGGTCAGGGCGGGCTGCCCGCCCGCGCCGTTGTCGGTGTATTCCGCGTCCCACACGCCGAAGATGTTGGCGTTGGGGTCGTGCTCGCCGTCGGCGATGGTCTGTACGGTGCCGGAGCAACCGGTCGCCGAGGTCTGCGGGTGACCGTGGCTGTCGTGGCCGATGATGAACGTGACCTTGACCTTGGAGCAGTCGATGGTGCCGTCCTCCGGGTCCGTGACGGTCACCTTGAACGGCACCGCGGCGCCCGGGTCGATGATCCGGCCGTCGACGGGCAGTTCGAGCTTCACGGTGGGCGCGGTGTTGCCCACCGTGACGGTCACGGAGGCGGTCGCCGTCCGGCCGGTGCCGTCGGAGACGGTCAGCTCCGCGGTGTACTGACCGTTGGCGGTGTACGTGTGCGCGGGGTCGGACGACGTCGACGTACCGCCGTCACCGAACTTCCAGGCGTAGGCCAGCGGATCGCCGTCGGGGTCGGAGGTTCCCGCCGAGGAGAACCGCACCGCCAGCGGGGACTTGCCCGAGGTGCGGTCGGCCGAGGCCTGGGCGAGCGGGGACCGTCCGCCGCTGACGTTCTCGATGCGGTAGACCGCGCTGTTCTCGTCCCCGTTGAAGTAGCCGGTGCCGTAGTCGAGCACGTACAGCGCACCGTCGGGGCCGAAGGCCATGTCCATGACCTGGGTGCCCTGCCAGGGGAAGGCGTTGATCGACTGTACGGTGCCGTCACCGGCCTGCTCGATGCGCTTGATCCACTTGCGGCCGAACTCGCCGGCGAAGAAGTCCCCGTCGAAGCTCTCGGGGAACTTGACCTCGGAGGCCGAGGCCGCGTCGTAGTGGTAGACGGGGCCGCCCATGGGCGACTCCGAGCCGCTGCCGAACTCGGGGACCGAGCCGCCGTCGTACGGGATCCAGGCGGGCTGGACCGCGGGGAGGTCGGTCAGGCCGGTGTTGTTCGGCGACGTGTTCCTGGGCGCCGAGCAGGAGAAGGCGGCTCCGGACGTCGAGGTGGCGAAGTCGTAGTCCACATAGGCGCTGTTCTTGCCGGTGCAGTAGGGCCAGCCGTAGTTGCCCGCCTTGGTGATCCGGTTGAACTCGACCTGTCCGGCGGGCCCGCGGGTGGCGCTCGCGGTGCCCGCGTCCGGGCCGTAGTCACCCAGGTAGACCGTGCCGGTGGGCTTGTCGACGGTCATCCGGAAGGGATTGCGGAAGCCCATGGCGTAGATCTCGGGCCGGGTCTTCGCGGTGCCGGGGGCGAAGAGGTTGCCCGCCGGCACGGAGTAGCTCCCGTCGGCGTTGACCTTGATCCGGAGGACCTTGCCGCGCAGGTCGTTGGTGTTGCCCGCCGAGCGCTGGGCGTCGTACGCGGGGTTGCGGGTGGGCCGCTCGTCGATGGGCGTGTAGCCGTCGGAGGCGAAGGGATTGCTGTCGTCGCCGGTGGAGAGGTACAGGTTGCCCTGGCCGTCGAAGTCGATGTCGCCGCCGACATGGCAGCACAGCCCCCGGCTCGCGGGAACGTCCAGGACCTTCTTCTCGCTGGCGGTGTCCAGGGTGCCGTCCGCCTTCAGGACGAATCGGGAGAGCCGGTTGACACCGTCGAAGGGGGCGAAGTCGGCGGCCGATCCGTCCGCGGGGGCGTCTCCGGTGGGGGTGGAGAGCTTCGGGGCGTAGTAGAGGTAGACGAAGCGGTTGGTGGGGAAGGCGGGGTCGACGCCGACGCCCTGGAGGCCCTCCTCGTCGTGCGAGTAGACGTCCAGCTTGCCGGCGACCTTGGTGGTGCCCGCAGCGTCGGTCAGGCGCAGGGTGCCGTCCCGCGAGGTGTGCAGCACGGACCGGTCGGGCAGGACGGCGAGCGTCATCGGCTCGCCGGTCTCGGCCACCCCCTTGGCGAGGGTGACCTGTTGGAACTCGGGTGCTGCCGGCGCCGCTTCGGCCGGGCTCTGCTGGGCGGTGAGGGCGCCCGCGGCAGCGAGCAGCGTACTGGCGAGCGCCGCGAGGGGCCGGGTGAGTCTCCTGTGCACGCGCATCCTCCGTAAGTCAACGGGGCTGGGGGTCTCGCACAGGCGCGCGCCGTCGCGCCGGGGACGCGGGCACCCTGGGAGGGGGTCAGGTGAACGCGTCCTTGTTATCCGGTACAGGGCAGGAAGGTAATGGCATTTTCATCAACCAGAAAGCCCTTTGACACGCCAGGCCCAAACTTTTATCTGTGGGGGGACAAAGTGCGGTCGTCCCCCCAACTCCGTTGCCACATACATGAGTTCATGACACCCGCGCTCGCGCACGTCCCGGGAGAGACCGCCCGATGACGCTTTCGACCGCTGCACGAGCCGGCCCGCGCAAGCGCTTCCGGCCGTGTCCGGCGACGCGGGCGGCCAGCCCCATGACGGTGACACCGAGCAACGTCCGGTCACGGACCCGGCATCACCGGCGACTGATGGGTGTGCAGCAGAGT
This sequence comes from Streptomyces sp. NPDC005803, assembly GCF_040630435.1. Classification (NCBI taxonomy): domain Bacteria; kingdom Bacillati; phylum Actinomycetota; class Actinomycetes; order Kitasatosporales; family Streptomycetaceae; genus Streptomyces; species Streptomyces sp. NPDC005803. Next base: position 459,449 of record NZ_JBEXXO010000002.1, read on the forward strand.
CGGCTTGCGGGCGCCCCGAGGCCCGGCGTCACCGGCCGTAGCCCCATGCACGCTTGCCTGGCAGCACGCCGGAAATGCTCGCTTGCCTGGCAGCAAGCCGGAAACCGTCCCTGTCCGAGGGTGACGGACGCCCAAGGGGCCGGTGGTCGCGGACAACCGCGACTCGTCACCACGGGGCCGCCCGGGTGACCGCCCTGGGCCGGAGGGCGCAGCGCTCGGGCGCCGCGGCGTGTTCGCTCCTATCGTGGAGAGGAACACAGTGTCGATCAGTACCGAGGCGGGCAGGCACATGCGGAATCCGCGGATCGACTACGAGGCGGTGTTCCGGGCCCTCCCCGGCATGGTGGCGCTGCTCAGCCCCGACCTGGTCTACGCGGACGCCAACGAGGACTTCCTCCGACTGGCCGGGCGCACCCGCGAACAATTGATCGGCCGCTACATCTTCGACGTGTTCCCCGAGAACCCCAACGACCCGGCTGCGGCCGGCATGCGAGAGACCCGGGCGTCGATGCTGCGGGTGGTGGCCACCGGCGAGCGGGACACGATGGCGCTGGTGCGCTACGACATCGAGGATCGCGAGCGCCCCGGGCACTGGAGGCAGCACTTCTGGAGCCCGGTGAACGCCCCCGTGCTCGCCCCGGACGGGAGTGTGGTGCTGGTCGTCCACCGGGTGGAGGAGGTGACCGAGCTCATCCGCGCCCGTGGCGGGCCGGGCAGCGACAACAGCCGGGCCCGGGTACTGGAAGCCGAGCTCTACACCCGCGCCCGTGAACTGCAGGAGGTCAACGAGCGCCTGCGCCGGGCACAGGCCCGCGACCGCGAGGTCGCCCTGGCCCTGCAGGACGCGATGCTTCCCGCCCCGATGCCGGTCGGGCACCACCGGGCAGCGGTCCGCTACCAGCCCGCCGTCGGCACTCTGAACGTGTGTGGTGACTGGTACGACCTGGTCGATCTGCCGGGCGACCGCATCGCGGTGGCGGTCGGCGACGTAGTCGGCCACGGTCTGCGGGCGGCCTGCGTCATGGGGCAGCTGCGGAGCGCGCTGAGCGCGGCGGCCCGTGTCGCCGACGGCCCGGCCCGGGCCCTGGAAGCCCTCGGACTGTATGCCCGCCACATCGAGGGTGCGGAGTCGACCACGGTGGTGAAGACCTTCATCGACTGGGCCACCCTCACCATCACGTACAGCAGCGCGGGTCACCCGCCACCCGCCCTGCTCCACCCTGACGGCAGGGTGACCTTTCTCGACCAGGCGACCGATCCGCCGCTCGGCGCCCGTCCCGAACACGTCCCCCGCCCGGAGGCCAGCACGGCCTTCGTCGAGGGCGCCACCCTGGTGCTGTACACCGACGGCCTGATCGAACGCCGCCACGAGGACATCGACACGGGCCTGGCCCGCCTCGCCGACTCCCTGGTCCATCATGGGCAGGCCGGTGCCGAAGCCCTGGCCGACGCGCTTCTGGCCGACCTCCTCCCACCCAGCGGCAATACCGACGACACAGCGCTGGTCATCATCCGCCTGTGACCCCGCTCGCCTCCCGCCGCCGTGGCGTGGCAGAGCACAGGAAGCCGGGGCGAGACGTCCGATTTGACTCTTCGGGGACTTCTGCCAACGTGGTGAGTGTCAGGCCCTGCGCCGCCCACGGTTCTCCCCCGCGAAGGCGCCGTCGGCCGTGACTCCGGACGGCCACGGCGTTCCCGCTGCTCGGTCTCCCGGCCCGAAGAGGCCCGCGGTCGAAGCCTTGGCCCACCTCCGACGCCCTGCTACGACACGATTGCGACCGCCGACCACCTGGACGGATACGACATGAGGCACCCCACCTCGCAGGAGCGGGCCTCGCTCGGCAAGGCCGCGCGCGCCACGGCGCCCCGGTCCAGCCACGCCGAGTTCACACCCGGGCCCGAACGGCCGGACCCGCTGCAGATCATCGCGGCCCAGTCGGCGACCCGGTTGCCGGACCTCGTGCCGCTGCGCTACGGCAGGATGTCCGAGTCGCCCTTCCGGTTCTACCGGGGGGCCGCCGCCATCATGGCATCGGATCTGGCGAGCACTCCGGCGTCCGGGCTGCGTACCCAGCTGTGCGGTGACGCGCACATGCTGAATTTCCGGCTCCTGGCCTCACCGGAACGCCGGCTCATGTTCGACATCAACGACTTCGACGAGACGCTGCCGGGCCCCTGGGAGTGGGACGTCAAGCGCCTGTCCGCAAGCCTCGTCATCGCGGCCCGGGCGAACGGCTTCAGCACGAAGGAGCGGGCCGGGATCGTCCGGGCCACCGTGCGGTCCTACCGCGAGACCATGCGGTTCTATGCCGGACTCGGCAACATGGCCGTCTGGTACGCCCGGTTCGACGTCGACCGGGTGCGGGCCCGGTTCGGGGCGGACCTGTCCGCGCGGGGCCGCGCACGGTGGTCGCAGGCCGTGACCCAGGCACGTTCCCGCGACACCCTCCAGGCGTTCGACAAGTTCACCCGCGTCGTCGACGGCAAACGGCGCATCATCCCCGATCCCCCGCTCATCACACGCCTCGAGGACCTGTTGCCGCAGGACCGGCGCGGCGATGTGGAGCACGAGATCCACCGGCTGATCGAGCGCTACGGCCAGACCTTGCAGTCCGACCGGCGGTACCTGCTGGAGCAGTACCGCGTGGCCGACATGGCCCGCAAGGTCGTCGGGGTCGGGAGCGTGGGCACCCGCTGCTGGATCGTGCTGCTGCTCGGGCGTGACGACGAGGATCCCCTGTTCCTCCAGGCCAAGGAGGCCGACGAGTCGGTACTGGCGCCCCATGTGGGGGCCAGCGCGTACCGGACGCAGGGTGAGAGGGTGGTCGCCGGCCAGCGACTGATGCAGGCCACCAGCGACATCTTCCTGGGGTGGGAGCGGGCCGAGGGAATCGACGGCCGACGGCGGGACTTCTACGTACGGCAGTTGCGGGACTGGAAGTGGGTCGCCACGGCCGAGGACATGGTGCCGCGCGGCATGCGTACCTTCGGCGCCCTGTGCGGCGCGACACTGGCCCGAGCTCACGCGCGGTCGGGCGACCGGATCGCCATCGCCGCCTATCTGGGCGGCGGCGAGAGCTTCGACCGCGCGCTGGTCACCTTCGCCGAGCACTACGCCGACCAGAACGAGCGCGACCACCAGGCGCTCGTCGACGCCATCCGCGCCGGGCGTCTGCCCGCCGAGTCCGGCTGAACGACGCCGGGGCCTCGCCGTCCATCTTCGGGATTCTCAGCTCCATCGGGCTGCGGGCCGGGAGCCGGCGGCGGCCTCCTCGTAGCCAAGGCACCTCCCCGAGCCGCGCGCCGCCTGCCCGGTCCGCACGCGCCTGCTCGATCTCCTCGTGCCGACGCCCCGCGGAGTTTTACCCCGTCGCCGGCGTCGGCCGGGACGCACGCAGGTCGCGTCCGTCCCCCCGACCGTTGCTGACGGATCCCCGCCATGCGGGCTACCCGCCACCACTCCTCCGTGTCGGCCGAGTTGCCGTCGGGGAGACCCTTCGCAGCACCCGGACCACCCATTCACCGGGTGCGCGGAGGAGAGACATCAATGACCAGAGCATCCGCGAGAAGGCGGTCCCGGCTCCTCGCTGCCGGGCTTTCCCTCTCACTGCTGCCGGCCGGGCAGGCCGTCGCAGCCGGAGCCATAGGCACGACGGCGGGCACCGACCGTGCCGCGTCGTCCGTGCACGCGCCGGCCACGGCGCGAACCGTCACCCTCATCACCGGTGACCAGGTGACCGTGACCGACCTCGGCGCAGGCCGGAAGACGGTCGCCGTGGAGCGCCCCGCGGGCGCGACCGGAGCGGTGCGCAGTGAGATATCCGGCGGCCGGATCACCGTCGTGCCCGACGAGGCCCGGCCCTATCTCCAGGCGGGCCTCCTCGACGCCGAACTCTTCGACGTCACCGCTCTGATCGAGCAGGGACTCGGCGACTCGTCCTCCGACGGCCTGCCGCTCATCGTGACCTACACGAAGAACACCAGGAGTGCGACACCCCGGGGAGCCCGCGAGGTCCGGGCGCTGCCGAGCGTGGGGGGTGCGGCCCTGGAGGCGTCGAAGTCCGGGGAGTTCTGGCGCACGGTCGCGCCGGACGCCAACTCCGCTACCAGGAGATCGACTTCGGCCGCTCGGCTGGCGGGCGGGGTCGAGAGGATCTGGCTGGACGCCCGTGTCGACGCCGCGATGGAGACCAGTAACGCCCAGATCGGCACCTCCGCGGCCTGGGAGGCCGGGCTGACCGGCAAGGGCGTCAAGGTCGCCGTCCTCGACACGGGCGTGGATCTGACCCATCCCGATCTCAAGGACCGGGTGAGCGAGACCAGGAGCTTCGTCGACGGCCAGGAGGTCGCCGACCGCAACGGCCACGGCACGCACGTCTCGTCCACCGTCGGTGGCAGTGGTGCGGCCTCCGGCGGCAAGGAGAAGGGTGTGGCCCCCGACGCCACCCTCGCCGTCGGCAAGGTTCTCGGCGACCAGGGCTCCGGATCGGAGTCGCAGATCATCGCCGGCATGGAGTGGGCCGCCAAGGACGTCCGGGCCAGGATCGTCTCCATGAGTCTCGGATCGTCCCAGGGCAGTGACGGCACCGACCCGATGGCCCAGGCAGTGAACACCCTCTCCGAGGACACGGGCGCTCTGTTCGTCATCGCGGCCGGCAACGCGGGCGCTCCCGGCACCATCGGCTCCCCGGGAGCCGCCGACTCCGCGCTGACGATCGGCGCGGTCGACTCCGCCGACCGGCGTGCGTCCTTCTCCAGCCAGGGCCCTCGTCCGGGCGACAACGCTCTGAAGCCCGACCTGTCCGCGCCGGGCGTGGACATCGTGGCGGCGCGCTCGCAGCTCGTGAGCGGCAGCGGCCCGTACACGTCGATGAGCGGGACGTCCATGGCGACCCCGCACGTCGCGGGTGTGGCGGCACTGCTCGCCCAGAAGCACCCCGACTGGAGCGGACAGCAGCTCAAGGACGGGCTGATGAGCACGTCCAAGCAGATCAGCGGCACGTCGTACGAGGTGGGCGCGGGCCGTGTCGACGTCGCGTCCGCCGTCGACGCGCGGATCACCGCCACCGGCAGCGCCGACCTCGGCTTCATCGGCTGGCCGTACGAGGAGAACCACCCGGTCGCGAAGACGCTGACCTACACCAACGCCTCCGACCGGCCGGTCACCCTGGCGCTGACGGTGGAGGGTGCTCCCGCCGGCGTGGTCACCCTCGCCGACTCCACCCTCACGGTGCCCGCGCACGGCACCGCCCGGACCACGGTCACCGGTGACGGCGCCGCCGCGCCCGTCGGCACGACCTCCGGCCGCGTCGTCGCCCACGACGGCGACGCGGTGGTGGCGCACACGTCGTTCGGCATGACCAAGGAGAACGAGCGCTACACGCTCACCATCCACGTGAAGGACCGCGACGGCGCCCCGTCCGCCGCGTACGTGGCTGTCAAGCAGATGGCCGAGGGCACGTCGGTCATCCCGGCCCCGGTCGGTGACTCCGGCACGCTCGAGCTGCGCCTGGAGCCCGGCTCGTACAACCTGTCCACCTTCCTGGACGTACGCGGCGGCAGGGGTACGGACTCGCTCGGCCTCGGTCTGCTCACCGAGCCCGAGGTCACCCTGGACCGTGACCGCGAAGTCACTCTGGACGGGCGGACGTTGCGGGAGATCCGGGCCGACGTGGGCCGGCGGACCGAGACCCGTCAGCGGATCATGGAGTTCAGCCGGTCCGCGAACGGCGAGTCCTTCGCACCGTCCGTCCTGGTCCCGTGGAAGTACGACAGCATCTTCGCCGCGCCGACCCGCAAGCCCCGCACGGGCACCTTCGAGTACCGGACCGTGTGGCGGCTCGGCAAGCCCCAGCTCGAGGTCGAAACGGGCGGCCAGCGGCTCGGCGAGGCGGTCGTCCAGCGCGGATCGGGCCAGTTCACCGGGCGCAAGCGGATGCCCGTGACGGACGCGGGCACCGGAAGCGCCGCCGACTACGCCGGCAAGGCCGTCCGGGGCAAGGCGGTCGTCGTGCGCCGCACCGACGCGATCACCCCCACCGCACTGGCCCAGAACGCCCAGGACGCGGGTGCCGCGGCCCTGTTCATCACCGACGACGCTCCCGGGCGGTTGCTGGCCGGGTTCGCCGGGACCGACGGTTCGCCACGCCCGCTGTCCATCGCGACGGTGAACGCCGAGGACGGGGCGCGGCTGATCGAGGCCGCCCGGCTCGACCGGGGCGTGGAGCTGACCGGCGCCGAGTTCACGCCGTACGTGTACGACCTCACCGAGGGATACCCCGGGGCGATCCCCGCCGACCTGACCTACCGGCCGGGCAGGAACGAACTGGCCGTCGTCACCGACACGTTCCACGCGCCGAAGGAAGCCGACGGCAGCGAGTTCCGCTACTCGGTCACCGACACCTTCCCCATGGGCATGGGCGTCCCGGAGAAGATCGCGTTCCCCGTGGAGCGCACCGACTACATCAGCGCCGGACCCGAGCGGGGGTGGCACCAGTCCGTGACAAGTGGTCCGGGCGCCATCGAGGAACGTGAGGGCGTCGTGTACTTCCGCGGCGGCGAGCGCTCCACCACGGACTGGTTCAAGCCTGTCTGGCACCCGTGGCTGGGCACCGGCCTCGGCTGGGGGCAGGAACGCGCGGGCAACAACCTGCAGTTCAACACACCGGGCTGGGGCGACTCGGGACCGGACCACACCGGCTTCGGCGATGTGTGGCACGCGAGCTCGGTGACCCAGACCACCGAGGTGTACGTGGACGGGGTGCGGGTGGACCGGAGGCTGGGCTCGGGGGCGTACGCCCGGAAGGTCAAGTCGACCGAGCAGGACTTCAGGGTGGTCACGGACACCGCCCTGGACCCGGACGTCTGGCGCCTCGCCACGAAGGGCCACTCCGAATGGACCTTCAAGTCGGCCGCCACACCCGCCGACCGGTGGACGTATCTGCCGATGCTCAACCTCGGGTTCGACGTCGACACCGATCTGCACGGTGATGTGCGGGCCGGCAGCCGTCTGGACCTCGGGATCTTCTCCGAGTACGTCAAGGGCGCCGCGGACACCGGAAGGATCACCGGCTCGACGCTGGAGGTCTCCTTCGACGACGGCGCGACATGGAGGTCCGTCCCGCTCGACCGGGTACGACACCGGTCCGCCTCCTGGGCCGGCTCGGTGCGGGTGCCGCACGACGCGCGGTACGTCTCCGTGCGGGCCTCGGCCACCGACGACCGGGGCGGCTCGGTCGAGCAGGAGATCGTCCGCGCGGTGGGCGTACGGAAGTAGCTGACGCCTGCGGAGCGGCCGTCCGGCCGAACGACTGTTGACTGCGCGGTACTTGGCGGAGGTCGCCAAGTACCGCGCTCAGTGACGTGGGGCCGCGGAGCGGCCGGAGCGCCTCTACCGGACCTGGTCTCCCGCGCTGTGTCACAACCGCCGACTCGCCTGTCTGGCAAGGGCGTTCGGGGGCATCCGGAACACAAGGAAGGAGGACCACCGGATGACGACTCCCCTCAGACACCTGCCCCGGCGCATGCCTCTCTGGGCGAAGATGGTGACCGCCGTCGTGCTGGTGCTCGCGGTGCTGTTCGCCGGAATCAGGCTGGCCGTACTGCCGGGCATCAAGGATCTTTTCGGCACCGACACCCACGACCGCTCGGGCCCCGCTCTCCTCGAGTCCATCAAGGACATGAGCCGCTACGACGCCGCCTCCGGAAACTTCCAGGTGGTCGTGGACCTCGAGAAGGACGCGAAGTACCTGCCGGACGCCGTTCGCGGCTCCCGCACCCTCTACGTGGGGGCGGGCACCGTGGAGGCGTACGTCGACCTCGGCAAGGTCGGCGGAAACGAGGTGACGGTCAATGACGACCGCACGTCGGCCACCTTGCGACTCCCGCACGCGCAGTTGGGCAAGCCCGCCCTGGACGTCGACCACTCCTACGCTGTCTCCAAGGAACGCGGCTTCCTCGACCGGCTCGGAGACCTGTTCTCCGACAACCCGAACAGCGAGCACGCCGTGCAGCGGCTCGCCGTCTCGCACATCGCGGAGGCGGCCGAAGTCAGTGGGCTGACCAGAAGGGCCGAGACCAACACCACCAGCATGCTCCAGAGCCTGCTGCACTCCGTCGGCTTCAAGGACGTACACGTCTCGTACGGCCCCTGACTCAGTCGGCCCCGTCATGATCCCGCGCGCCGGACGGGCCGTCCTCGGGTCCCGTCCGCAGCCGGACGATGCCTTGCTGGAACGGACCGTCACCGGCGGGCAGCGGACCGAGCGTCCGCGCGTCGGTCTCGTCCGGCGGCAGCGTCCAGTACGTGTCCTCGGTGGCGGAGAACCGCAGCGCGAAGATCGTCGTGTCGTCGTGGAGCCGTCCCCCCGAGTGCCGCAGCAGCCCGTCCGAGACCAGCCCGGCGACCTGGTGTGCGGACGCCACGGCGGCGGGATCGCGGACGGCGGCGTCCTCCAGGAACGAGCGGAGCGGGAAGAACTCGCCCGCCGCGTCGCGCGCCTCGGTGACCCCGTCGGTGGTCAGCACGATGACGTCGTCGTCGGCCAGCGTGAAGCGTTGGGGCACGACGGATACCACCCCGGCCGGATCGAGGTCGCTGAGGCCGAGCGGCAGCCGGTTGGCCACCCGCAGCACCCGGACACCGCGCGGGCTGACCACCAGCGGCGGATCGTGTCCGAAATCGACCACGTCCACCCATGACTCGCCGCAGCCGGGGTTGGGGAATCCCAGCAGCACGGCGGTCGCGAAGCGGTCGGGCTGGGCGTAGCCCATGGCCACCCCGAGGCGGCGCTGGCGTTCCATCCGCACTTCCAGCCGCCCGGCGACGATGCTGAGGCTCGGCACGTGGTACCCGGCCTCGCGGAACGATCCGAGGATCGCGGCGGCCGCGGCCAGGGCGCCCAGCCCTTTTCCCTGGACGTCGCCGATGAGGGCCCGGGCTCCCCACCGGCTCGGCTGGAGGTCGTAGAAGTCGCCGCCCAGCCGGGCCACCGCGTCGGCGGGGAGATAGACGTGGGCGTTCTCGAGGCCATGAACGTGCGGCGGCATCTCACGCAGCACGGTGGCGCGTGTCGAGTCCGCGACGTTGCGGATGTGCAGGTTTCTTCCTTCCCGGCGCAGCCGGAGCCAGCACGCGGCGACCGCGAGCACGCTGCCCACGGCGACCAGGATGAAGTCGGGCAGACCGGCCGTGTACTCGTGGGACCAGGCGGCGTCGAGCCCCAGGTACGCCAGGACGGAGACGAGACCGAAAACCGCGGTCACCCAGACCGGACAGAGCGCGGCGGCGAGGCTGGGGACCATGATGATCCAGGAGAGCACCCGGAAGTCGCCTGAGGTGTTCCAGTCGGTGAAGGCGACCGCGACCAGCGCCGCCAGCGGCAGCAGCCAGCCCACCCGGCGCCACCGCAGCCAGCCGGGGAGGACGGACACGACGCGCTCCAGCCTGCGCTCCAGTGCCTGCCGCCACCGTCCGGAGGAGCCGGACGGGCGGATCTGCGGTGGGCGGAAGGGCGACACCTTTGTATCGGATCACGCACCAGCGCCCGGCGCATCCGGTGACCGCCTGGGGCCGTCACGGCCGGGGCGGCGGCACCCGCTTCGGCCGCTCAGCCGTCCGTCAGGGCCGGTCGGGTCCGCGATAGGGCAGCGTCTGGCTGTAGACGACGCTGGTGGTCGTGGATCCGAAGCCGGCGAGCTCGTCCATGAGCGTTTCCAGGTGTGCCATGGAGGTCGCGGCCACCTTCAGGGTGTAGCAGTCGTCGCCGGTGGTACGCAGGCACTCCAGGACCTCCCGCCGGTCGGCGAGCAGTCGGCGCAACGGCTGGTGGCGGTTGCCCGGGTACTTCAACCGGACGACGGCGAGGACGGGGTAGCCGACCTTGACCAGGTCGATCTCGGCGCGGTAGCCGGTGATGACGCCCATGGCCTCCAGATGCCGCACGCGTTCCGTGGTGGCTGACGAGCCGAGACTCACACGCCGCCCCAACTCGCTGAGCGACAGACGTGCGTCCCGTTGCAGCTCGTCGATGATCGCCCAGTCGATGTCGTCAAGATTTCCGGCCATCTAGCGATTCTACCGGGAAAGCGGCGGGAGAATCTGGCTTCTACCGGGAGAGTCACCTTCCGGACTTCTTGATCACCGAGATAGCCTCCCCTCATGCAACTTGGCGTCAACGTACCGAACTTCGGGCCGGGCACCGATCCCGGCGTGCTGCGCGAGTGGGCGGCGATCGTGGAGGGGCTCGGTTTCGACCTCCTCATGGTGTCGGACCACGTGGCCGTCACCCCGGACGTGGCCGAGCGCTATCCGGCGCCGTTCTACGAGCCGTTCACCACACTGTCCTGGGTGGCCGGCATCACCACCAGGGTGCGACTGGGCACGACCGTGCTCGTACTCCCCTACCGGCATCCTCTGCTGGTGGCGCGCATGGCCACCAACCTCCACCAGCTCAGCGGCGGCCGGCTCGTGCTCGGGGTGGGCATCGGCTGGGCGCCCCAGGAGTTCGAGGCGCTCGGTGTGCCGTTCACCGCACGCGGCGCACTGACCGACGAACACCTCGTCACCCTGCGGGAGGCCTGGCGCGAGGAGGCCGGCGCGCACACACCCCCGATCCCCGTCTGGGTCGGCGGCAACAGCGAAGCGGGGATCCGGCGCGCCATCAGGTTCGGCGACGCCTGGCATCCGCTGCGGGGCACCCTTCCCTGGATGCGCTCCGTCCTCGCGCAGCACTCGCTGCCGGCGTTCGCGCCCCGCATCACCCTGCGGCTGACCACGACTCCGGTCAACGACCCCGAGCGGCCGGCGGGCACCGGCACCCTCGAACAGATCCTCGACGATCTCGACCAGCTGGACCGCCTCGGGGCCGACACCGTCGTGCTCGACCCGTACCACGGAGACCCGGAGGACACGCGCCGGCCCCAGGCGGCCTGGCAGGCGCTCACCGCCGTAGCCACTCACCGGAGGACCCGCTCGTGATCACCACCGCCGACGAGGACCTCCTGCGGCGGGCGATCGCCATCGCGGCCCATGCCACCACCGTGGGCGACGCGCCCTACGGCTCGCTGCTGGCCGGCCCGGACGGCACGATCCTCGCCGAAGCCCACAACACGGTGCGCCGTGACGACGACATCAGCGCCCACCCGGAACTGAAACTCGCCCGCTGGGCGGCCCGCGAACTCGACCCCGGCACAGCCGCCCGCACCACCATGTACACCAGCTGTCAGCCGTGCGGTATGTGTGCGGGCGGCATCATGCGCTCCGGGCTCGGCCGTGTCGTCTACGCGCTCTCCACCGAGCAACTCGTCGAACTCAACCCGGAGTCGGGCGCCTGGCCGACGACAGCGCAGGACGGCCCGGCCCTGTTCGACGAGGCACGCGGCCCCATCGACGACTACTACCGGCCGTCACGGTGAGGGCCGGATACCGGCCAGGGGGGCCTCGGGTTGCGGTCGGACGGGGCCCCGGCTTCGAGTCCGTGGCGCACGGGTCCTGGTCGTCGCAGGCTCTCCCTGGTGCGGGCGCTCCGGAGGGTCAAGGCGACTATCAAAGCGCAGGCGCCCCCGAGCCATAGAACGCTACGGACAGTGAGCGCGTCGAGAACGAAGCCGCCGGCCAGCGCGCCGAGACCGCTCGACAGGTCGAAGACCGCCACCCACAGGAAAGAGGCCGCTTCCACCACCTGCGGGGCCGCCGCACAGGGGCGGCGCGGGATGATCCCGGGCAGGGGAGCGCGCGGCTTCCCCCGGGGTGTCAGCGAATGCGGCGCATGCGGATCGGGCCCCGCGCCTGCTCCGGCTCGACCGGCTGACCACCCTGGGTGATCTCCACCTCGCCGGCCGCGACCAGCCTCCGTGCCGCCTGACGGACCGGTTCCATCAAGGCGCGCCAGCCATCGTCGTCCTGCGCGTACACGGCCCGAGCGGCGTCCGAGGGGCAGATCGTCCCGGTCGGACCACGCTGCTCCAGCAGCTCCACGATGGCCCGCTCCACACGCCGGTCCATGTCGTGTTCGTCGTCTGTCACACCACCAGTCTCCCGGAAAACCACCGTGAACGGTGCCCGGGGCGTCCGGCGGCGCCGGCGGCACGGCGTGTCGCCGGTCGGCACCGAGACCGGGACCGGCAGGGGACCGGGCACCCGGAACTCGACTGTCGTACCCGTTCCGGGTCGGATGCGCGTGGACCACCGGCCCCCGGTGGTCTCGGCTCCCTCTCGCACCTCGACCACTCCGAAGTGTCCGTGCCTGCCACCCGGGGCAGCGGTACGCCGGTGCCGCCGTCCACGACACGCGCGGGCAGGAGCCCGCAGCTCAGCGCACGCGCCCCCGGGGCTTGAGCGCCACCGGCGGCAGTGCGGGGGCCGACAGCCGGCCGCCGTCGTAGCCGTGCACCTCGCCGAAGCGTGAGCCCTCCGCCCACGCCTGCCGGGCCTCCTCGATCTCCGCGTGCGAACGTCCCACGAAGTTCCACCACATGACGATCTCCTCCTCGAAGGGCTCACCGCCCAGGAGCATCAGACCGGCGTCGGACTCCGCGCGCAGGGGGAGCTCCGTGCGGCCGCAGCCGAGGTAGAGCATCGAGCCGGGCAGGACGGGGACTCCGTCGACCTCCGCCTCGCCGGACATCGACAGCACGGCGTACTCGAAGTCGGGGTCCAGCGGAAGGCGCGCTTCGGCCCCTCGGCTCAGGGCGAGGTCGGCGCCGACGATCGGGGTGTACGCGGTGCCGGGTGAGGTGGTGCCGTCGAGGGTGCCGAGGATCACGGTGGCCGTGAGGCCGGGCGCGGTGACGGTCGGCAGGCCGGTGTGGTGCTGGAAGTGCGGTTCGACGTGGCGGTGGGCATCGGGGAGGGCGACCCAGAGCTGGGCGCCGTGCAGCAGCGCGGCGTGCGGCTTGGGGCTCTCCTCGGAGTGGCTGATGGCACGGCCCGACGTCATCAGGCCGAGTTCGCGCGGCCGGATCGTCTGCAGGCTGCCCACGCTGTCGCGGTGCAGCACCTCACCCTCGTGCAGCCAGCTGACCGTCTGCAGACCCATGTGGGGGTGCGGCGGGACCTGCATCCCGGGTTCGTCGGCGATGTCGTCGGGGCCGTAGTGGTCGACGAAGGCCCAGGCTCCGACCATGCGGCGGCCCAGATTCGGCAGCAGTCTGCGGACCTCGGTGGACTCGCCGAGCTGGACACGGCGCGGGGCGAGGAGTTCACGTACGGGTTCGGCGACGACGAAGCCCCGCCCTCCACAGACGGAGAGTGCGGCCTGGCGATCGAGATTGCTCATGGCGGTCAACCTATTCCCGTGCGCGTTCGGGTGGGCTGCACCCACGCCGAATCTTTAGTGGAATGTTAAACCACCCATCGCTGTTGTGGCGCGTGGGTACGTACGGGAGTGACCCGGCGAAGCCCTCGACCGAGGAGGCCACATGAGCGACACCTACTACGAGTTCGGCACCGCCGCCGAGCGCTGGGATCGCGCGCAGTTCTTCTTCGGGTCGAAGGAGTACACGACCGCGGCCCGGATTCTGGGCGGGCTGGTCGAGGAGGTCCCGGAGCAGGTCGCGCCGCGGCTGCTGCTGGCCCGGGCCTACTACCACTCGGCGCGGCTCGGCCGGGCCGAGACGGAGCTGCGCGCGGTGCTGGAGCGCGACCCGGTCGAGCACTACGCACGGCTGATGCTCGGCCGCACGCTGGAGCGCCTGGGCCGGCAGACCGAGGCGGACACGCAGCTGCGGATGGCGGCCGCCCTGTCCGGGGACTTCACCCCGGCCGGTGACGCCTGACCGTTCCCCGCACCGGGCCGCGTCCGGATATCCGGATGCGGCCCGGCCGGACCGCGTGATACTCAACGGGGCATGACCGACCTCGTCACACCGCGCCTGATCCTCCGTCCGATGACCGTCACCGATGCCCAGCAGGTGGCGGCGGGCCGGCCGGCCGACGGGGTGCGCTGGGCTCCGGGCTACCCCTGGCCGGGCGAGATGGGGGCGGCCCGGCGGTTCCTGGACAGCTGCTCGGAAAGCGGCGACCCCACACCGTACGGTCCCTACGGGATACGGCGCCGCGAGGACGGGCTGGTGATCGGCGGAGCGGGGTTCCACGGGGCGCCCGACGAGAAGGGGCACGTCACGATCGGTTACGGGCTCGTGGAGTCGGTGCGGGGCCTGGGTTACGCCTCCGAGGCGCTGCGCGCGCTGCTGCGGTTCACCCGCGATCAGGGCATCGCGAGCGTCCACGGGGACACCGATCTCGACAACCTCGCCTCCCAGCGCGTCATGACCGCGGCAGGCATGCGCCTCGTGAAGGAGGACGCGCTGCTGAAGCACTACCGCGTCGACTGGGACGGACCCGCCCGTCAGGAGTGAGGCGGCTTCCGTACGCGACGGAGCCCGCCGGGGTCTCCCCCGGCGGGCTCCGGGCGTGCCGTGGACGTGCGGTGCACGCCCCGCCGCACGCGTCACGCCGATGCGGGCCGCGGCGCGCCGGGCCCCGGCGGCACCGGAACTCAGCCCGCGCGCACCGGAACTCAGCCCGCGACGCCGGCCGGCCGGTTCGCCCTGCCGCCCGCGGCGGCGCCCCTGGCCGGCCTCGGCACCAGCAGCCGTTCGGTGAGATGACCGAAGACCAGTCCGAAGACGGTCCAGAGCGTGATCTGCACCGCGAGCGTGGCCAGCCTGAACTCCCACAGCAAAGTGGCGGGGAAGTCCTTTCCGACCTCGTTGAACGACGGCAGGAACGCGTAAGCGATTCCGGTCACCAGCACATAGCCGGCGGCGCCCGCGATCGTGGCGTTCCAGTTGCCCAGGCGCGGAGCCAGTCGTCTGCCGAGGATGACGGCGCCGACGGCCAGCAGGACGCTCAGAGCGACCATCAGGAAGAACAACGCGGTGCGGCGGCCGATGGTGTCCGGGTCGCCGACCGCCGGCGGATTCGCCGGGTACTTCAGGAACGGCACGATGTACACGGTCAGCAGCGCCGCTCCCGCGATGAGCGCAGCCGTCGCCCTGGGGCCGAAGCGGCCCATCCGGCCGAGGGCGTAGCAGAAGACGAGTGCGGCGATGCCGCCGACGGCGACGCCGAAGACGAGTACACCGGTGGCGAGACCGCCGGTGGACTGCATGGTGCGGCTGACGAGTTCCTCGCCACCACCGTGGTCGTGGGCGTGCGACTCCTCGAGCGCGATGGCCGCGTCGACCCGTGACTCACCGAGGAAGTAGGCCACGAGAAGGGCGAACGCACCCGCGACGAGACCGGCCAGCATGCCGCGGACCAGCAGAGCTCTGACAGATATGGAGTTCATGAGGGGTTCCCCTGGATCGGCCCGATGGGTCAGTGGCAGGGGAAACCGAGGAGGTGGCGGCCGTCGTGGACCCACTCGTGCACGCCTTCGCCCGAGATGAGCGCGGTGGCGCCCTGCTCGGCGCCGACGAAGTACAGCAGGATCAGCATGAGGACGCCGAAGAAGGCCGCCCACGGGGCGAGGGTCTTCAGCGAGAGGGGAGTGATGGCGGGTGTGACGGCGGCGGGGGCAGCAGTCTGTGCCATGGCAGAACCTCCTGGGGGAACACGCGTCCCGATCGTGGTGCCTGAGACGAAGGTGCTGGGTCTGACTTCCCGCACAGATGCGGGTTCACAGTGGCGCGACCGTGCCGGATTCTCACCGGACTTCCGTCACACCCTCGTCATGTCGTCGCGACCATACCGCCTGGGCGCGGGAGCCGCCATGGTGCCCCCGCACGGTCCGGGCGGCCCGGACGCCGTGGTGTGCTTGGCCAAGTGGCCACAGTTCAGGGAGGGGAGAGCGGGCATGACGGTACGGGTGATGTTGATCTCACCGGCAATGAACGCCGCGCTGCGCGAGGCCCGGTTCGCGGGTGACGCGGCCCTCGACCAGGCCGGGTTCCGGCTGGCGCGGGCTGCCGTCGGCGCGGTGCCGGCCGCGGACCGGTGGCTGCGGGGGCCGTCCCGGCGGTGCGCGGGCACCTCGGAGGCGCTCGGACTGCGGCCGACGGTCGAACACGCCTTGCGCGACTGGGAGATGGGCCGCTGGTCCGGGGCGCGGCTGTCCGCGGTCAGTGAGGACGAGCCGGACGACGTGGCCGCCTGGCTGGCGGATCCGTCCACGGCTCCGCACGGGGGCGAGTCGCTGCTGGAACTGTGCGCCCGAGCGGGCACATGGCTCGACTCGCTGCACGGGGGCGACGCCGGCCGCGTCGCGGGGGTGGCCGAGCCCGCCGTGATCAGGGCCGCGGTCGTCCATGCGCTGGCCCTCCCGCCGCAGGCGTTCTGGCGCCTGGACGTGGCTCCGCTCACGCTGACGGAGCTCAGCGGGAGGGCGGGTCGGTGGAACCTGCACTGCGGCCGGCCGCTGGCACAGCAGGCGCCGGGCTGACGGACGTGGCGTGACGGGGGCCGGTCCGTACGCGTGCGAGGTGTGATCTCCGAGGCTGTCCCGTGATCCCGGGTGGCCGGCGCGCTCGCCGGCAGGCTGCCCTACCGTGCCGTCCTCGACGCGGAGCGGCCGGCTGACGCCTTCCGGCTGTCGACGCGCACGCACACCGAGTGGACCTTCATGTCCGGCACGGTCGACTCGGAGTCCTTCGAGCGGTTCTCGGTGGCACACTGCACCGGCGCCTGCGCCACCTCATGGACCTGGCCGGGGTCCGGACCCGGATGCAGCTCGGCGGTCATGCCGGTCACCGGGGGTGCACCGGAGGACGTGGCAGCCCCCTGCGGCTGCTCGCCGTCAGGGGGCGACCATGACACGCGTACGGCGAGTGGTGGAACGGGGCGCCGGGCGGGGCCGTCGCGGGGCGAGCGCCGATGCCGAACATGGCTCCCGGCACTCGCGCGACGCCGCGGGCGGACTCCTCGATGACCGGCCGCCCGTGACGCTGGGCTCGCCGTCGTGGAGAGCGGCTCGCGCGATACCCGGCCCCGTGCCGACCGCGGCGGCCGGCGCACGGTCGACCTGTGCCGCTCGATCAGGTCGCCGCTCCCAGCCCGTGCAGGAAGGTGTCGACAACGACGTCGGCCGCCTGCGCGGCTTCGAGGTCGGGCATCTGCCGGGCCACGAGATGCATGAGCTGGGGCAACAGCGCCCCGGCCCACCCCTCGGGTGTGCCGGGGCGGAGCAAGCCCTCGTCGATGGCGCGCCGGAGAAAGGTGTCGACGTCCCGGATCGACGCGTCCCGCCGCGCGCGGATTTCGTCGTCGGCGAGCATGCGGGCCAGATCCACGGGCCAGGTGCGATTGACACCGATGATGTTCTCCACGTAGCGGTGCAGGGCCACGGCGACCGGGGCCTCGCGCAGCCTCGCGTCCGCGATGGCCCCTTCGATGGCCTCCAGCCGGCATGCGTAGATGGCCGCGAGCAGTTCCTCGCGGGAGGCGAAACGCCGGTAGACGGTACGCCGGTCCACCCCGGCCTCGCCGGCGATGCGCGCGATGCTCACACCCGGATCGGCGGCGAGCATGCGGGCTCCCGTGGTCAGGACGGTTTCCAGGTTGCGTGCTGCATCGGCTCTCACCCCGCCACCGTACCTGGACTGAGGAGGATAGGCGGCGTACAGGCACGCTTATGTGAAGCTAACAGCCAGAAGCGCTACAGTGATGTGACAGTTAGAGACGGCTTCCGAAGGGGACAAGAAATGATCACCTACGACAGGCTCTTCATCGCGGGTGCCTGGACGGCCCCGAGCACCGCGGAACTGCTCGACATCCACTCCCCGCACGACCGGTCCCTGATCGGCCGGGCGGCGCAGGCGCGGCCGGCCGATGTGGACCGCGCCGTGGCGGCGGCGCGCACCACGTTCGACGCGGGCGTGTGGCGCGGGACGGCTCCGGCGGAGCGCATCGCCCTGATGCGGCGTTTCAACGAGCTGCGTGAGGCGAACGCGGCAAGGATCGCGGCGCTGATCTCGGCGGAGAACGGCTCCGCCGGATGGTTCACCCTGGCCGGTCAGTCAGGTCTGACGCGACAGGCGAACGCCTACCTGAAGGCGGCACAGGAGTTCGCCTGGGAGGAGACACTGACGCCGAGCGATCCCGATGCGCCGGCGCGCAGTGTGGTGCGCCGCGAGGCCGTCGGAGTGGTGGCCGCGGTGATTCCGTGGAACTCCCCGTTCTCCTCGGCGACATCGAAGATCATCCCCGCACTGCTCGCCGGGAACTCGGTCGTCCTGAAGGTGTCACCGGAGAACTCGTTGAGCATGGGATTCCTGGCTGACCTGCTCCTACGGACCGGCCTGCCGGAGGGCGTGGTCAGTGTCCTGCCGGCGGAGCGTGAGACCAGTGAGTACCTGGTGTCGCACCCGGACGTGGACAAGATCGCCTTCACCGGTTCGACGCGGGCCGGGCGCCGGATCGCCTCGATCGCCGGCGAGCAGCTGAAGCGGGTCAGTCTGGAGCTGGGCGGCAAGTCGGCCGCCGTCATCCTGCCGGACGCCGACGTCGCCAAGGCGGTCCAGGGACTGAAATTCGGTTCACTTCTCAACAACGGCGAGTCATGCATCGCACAGACCCGGATTCTGGCACCACGTTCCCGGTACGAGGAGGTCGTGACAGCGCTGAAGGAACTGGTGGAGTCGCTGAAGGTCGGCGACCCCGACGACCCGGACACCTTCATCGGCCCGATGATCCGTCAGGACCAGCAGCAGCGCGTGCGCGACTACATCGCGCTGGGCATCGAGGAAGGTGCCCGTCTGGTGACCGGCGGCCCGCAGGTCCCCGAGGGTCTGGAGAAGGGCAACTACGTCACCCCGACGGTGTTCGCCGACGTCGACAACTCGATGCGCATCGCGCAGGAGGAGATCTTCGGCCCGGTCCTGGTCGTCATCGCGTACGACGACGAGGATGACGCCGTACGCATCGCCAATGACTCCGAGTACGGGCTGTCCGGCGGGGTGTGGTCCTCCGACGAGAGCCACGCCCTGGCCGTTGCCCGCCGGATCCGCACCGGCACGGTCACCGTCAACGGCGCCTCCGTCGCTTTCGACGGCCCGTTCGGAGGTTTCAAGGCCAGCGGCATCGGCCGCGAGTACGGGACCGTCGGCCTCGGTACGTACACCGAGTACAAGACCATCACCGTCTGACCCCCGCCCTGACCGGCGCGTCCACGGGGCGGGGCAGCCGGGGAGGATCCCCGCGCCCCACGCCCCCCGTTGGCACCGTCGGTGCCGTGGTACGGGCCCCGCCCCCCTCGCAGCCCCGCCCCCGTCGCAGCCACGGCCCCGCCCTCGCCGTGTCACCAGGGCCGCAGCGCCCGAGACCTCCCAGCCGTCCGCACACGCGATGCCGTCCGCCCGCGCGATGACGTGCCCGCCGACAGCCTGGACTGCGGCGAGCACGCCCTCATGGACAGCGGCGAGCACGCCTTCACGCCGGCGTTCGTTCAGGAGGACGGGACACCGACCTCCGGGGCGCCGACGCGGCCTTAGCCGTCAAGCCCTCAACCGCGGTACGTCTCCAGCAGCCTCAGCCAGATCTCGCTGATCGTCGGGTACGCGGGCACCGCGTGCCACAGGCGGTCGAGGGGGACCTCTCCCGCGACCGCGATCGTCGCCGAGTGCAGCAGCTCGCCGATCCCCGGGCCCACGAACGTGACCCCGAGCAGGATCTCCCGGTCCAGGTCGACGATCATGCGGGCGCGGCCCTGGTAGCCGTCCGCGTACAGGCCGGAGCCTGCCACCGCGGCGAGGTCGTGGTCGACGGCCCGGACCCGGTGCCCGGCCTGCTCCGCCTCGGCGAGGGTCAGGCCGACCGAGGCGGCCTCCGGGTCGGTGAAGACGACCTGGGGGACGGCCGCGTGATCGGCGGTGGCCGCGTGGGCGCCCCAGCGGTCGGTCTCCAGGAGCGGGACGCTCCGGGCGCGGGCGGCGATCGCGGCGCCCGCGATGCGCGCCTGGTACTTGCCCTGGTGGGTCAGAAGGGCCCGGTGGTTCACATCGCCGACGGCATAGAGCCACGGGGTGCCCTCGACCCGGCAGCTGTCGTCGACGGTGAGCCACGAGCCCGGCTTCAGGCCGACCGTCTCCAGGCCCAGGTCGTCGGTGCGCGGGGCGCGGCCGGTGGCGAAGAGGATTTCGTCGGCCTCGATCCGTTCGCCGTTGTCGAGTTCCACCGTGACCGGCCCGTCCGGAGCGGAGCGCTGCACGGACGTGGCGGAGACGCCCATGCGGATGTCGGCCCCCGCGGCGGTCAGCGCTTCGGCGATCAGCTCGCCGGCGAACGGCTCCATGCGGGGCAGCAGCCCCTGACCGCGGACCAGCATGGTGATCTCGGCGCCCAGAGCCCCCCAGACGGTGGCCATCTCCACACCGACCACTCCCCCGCCGACGACGACGAGCCGGCCGGGCACCTCCTTGGCGCTCGTCGCCTCCCGGCTGGTCCAGGGGCGGGCCTCGCCGACGCCCGGCAGGTCGGGGACGACGGCCCGGCTGCCCGTGCACACGGCCACCGCGTGCCGGGCCGTGAGGCGGTGCTCCGTGCCGTCGGGCGCCGCGACCGTGACCTCCTTGGGTCCCGTCAGCCGGCCGTGACCCCGGAAAATGTCGGCGCCGATGCCTTCGAGCCAGGCGACCTGGCCGTCGTCCTTCCAGTGCGAGGCGTACGTGTCGCGGTGCGCGAGCACGGCGGCGGTGTCCAGCGGGCCCTGGACGGCGGCGGCGAGGCCCGGGACGCGGCGGGCGTCGGCGCGGGCGACGACGGGGCGCAGCAGAGCCTTGCTCGGCATGCAGGCCCAGTACGAGCACTCGCCGCCGATGAGCTCGGACTCCACAATGGCGGTGGTCAGGCCGGCGGCCCGGGCGCGGTCGGCGACGTTCTCACCCACCGGACCCGCACCGATGACCACTACGTCGTAATTAACAGGCTGCTCAGCATGTGTCATGGGCCCATTCTGGTCATGGGTGTGCGCGGGGGCCACATGGGCAGGCGGAATAGCGCAAGCACGGCCACCGTTGTCCCGGACACGTCCAAACGGGCACAGGAAGAGGTAGCACAGCATGAGCACCGTAGAGCTCACCAAGGAAAACTTCGATGAGGTCGTCAGTGACAACAAGTTCGTCCTGATCGACTTCTGGGCTTCCTGGTGCGGCCCGTGCCGGCAGTTCGCGCCCGTCTACGACTCGGCTTCCGAGCGTCACGCGGACCTGGTCTTCGCCAAGGTGGACACGGAGGCCCAGCAGGAGCTGGCGGCGGCCTTCGAGATCCGGTCCATCCCGACGCTGATGATCGTCCGGGACAACGTGGCCGTCTTCTCGCAGCCGGGCGCGCTGCCGGAGGCCGCACTGGAGGACGTGATCGGCCAGGCCCGGAAGCTGGACATGGACGAGGTCCGCAAGTCCATCGAGGACCAGCAGAAGGAACAGAAGTAGGCGAGGCCGACGCCGCGCGTGCGTCAGGGCCCGGCCGGTGACGGCCGGGCCCTGACCGCTGCCGGGCGTGCGTCCGAGGCCCGGCGGGTTCAGCGGTCGGCGTCGCCGTCCACGTTCCGCTCCGAGACGCGGACCGAGAGTCCGTAGTCGAGCTCGGATCCGTCGATCAGCAGGGCCTCGACGGTGTGCGTGGCCGGGTCGATGTCCGCCACCATCCCGTCGCCGGCGTACCGGGGGTATCCCGACTCTCCGGTCTCACCGGTGGCGGCCACGACCGCCGAGCGGATGGCCTCACCGGGGCCCGGACTGCCGGGGCCCGCATCCTTCGTGTCCGGCTCGTCGACGCCGGATTCCCCGGTGCCGGAATCCTTCGTGCCGGCTCCCTCGCCCGCCGCGCCCTTGCCGTCGGCGAACGCGGGGACCAGCAGGATCTCGTAACTCTGCGGATGGCTCATGTTCATGACGCTAAGCACGGGGCGTCCGCCACGCATGTCGCCGCGCTGGCGACCGGTCGGGCCGGCCTCGGTCCGAGCGGCCCGCAGACCGTAGGGCGGACCCGCTCCCTGCGAGGTGGCGGGCAGGTCCTACGGTGTTGCGATGACCATCCAGCACCGCAGCCCCAGCAATGACGGCACGGCCGGCTTCCCCGGCCAGGCCGGTCCCACCGCCACCTCCCAGGCCGATCCGCACGACGTGGGCCCGGTCCGCACCTCGTATGCCCCCGACCGGGACGGCGACCCCGATCCGGGCGAGATCGTCTGGACCTGGGTGCCGTTCGAGGAGAACGACGGCCGCGGCAAGGACCGTCCGGTTCTCGTGGTCGCCCGCGAAGGGTCGGGCACACTGCTCGCCGTGCAGCTCTCCAGCAAGCAGCACGACCAGGACCGGGAGTGGGTGGCGCTGGGGGCGGGCCCCTGGGACAGTTCGGGCCGCCCGTCGTGGGTGGATCTGGACCGGGTTCTGCGGGTGCACGAGGACGGCATGCGGCGTGAGGCGTGCGCGTTGGACCGGGACAGGTTCGACCTGGTCGTCGGGCGGCTGCGGGAGCTCTACGGCTGGCGGTGACCGCCGGCGGCGCCCGTCACGGCCGGCTCTCCGCCGCCGTGGGGGGCCCGCCGACCCGAACGGCCCAGGCCCGGCACCCCGGCTGACGTCCAAGCCTATGGCTCAACGTCAGCGTGAGAGTTGCCCCTCGCCGGCGAACACCCGGTCGAAGGCGTCCCTGGTGGGCGAAGCCTTGTCCCGGTCGAGGATTCCGAAGACGATCTGCTCGAAGTGACCCGCGAAGCGGCCACCGTCGGTGAGCAGCGCGCGGAAGGCTCCCGCCACCTCGGCCGGGTCGTTCCGGAACACGCCGCAGCCCCAGGCGCCCAGGACGAGCCTGCGGTAGCCCCGCACCGCCGCGACCTCCAGCACCCGTTCGGCGCGCGAGGCGAGGGCGGCGGGTATGCGGTGCGCCGACTCCGGGGTCCGGCTGCGGATCACCCCGGCGTTGGGAGCGGGCGAGGTGAGGAATCCGGCCGTGTACGGGTCTTCGAGCAGCCGTCCGCGGTCGTCGCGGAAGACGGGTACGCCCGGTGAGTGGATGACCCGGTCGGTGTAGAAGGCGCTGCGTTCGGCCCGGTGGTGGGCGTAGTACTCGGGGGCCCGCAGCAACGTCGCGTACAGGGCGGAACCGCGGCACAGGGCTTCCTCCTGCGCCTGCGCCCCGTTGCGGTAACCGCCGCCGGGGTTGCGGGCCGAGGCGTAGTTCAGGACGGCGATCTTGCCCGGCTCCTCGCCGGTCATCCGGGCGGCCGCCTGCAGACTGCTCTCGCCGGTGACCTCGATGCGCGGTGTGCGGTTCCCGTCCAGTGCCGCCACGGGCACCGGCTCGGGGCCGTAGAGCCTGGTTCCCGAGAGGGCCACGGTCAGCGCACGCTCGATGCTGACCGTCCGGCCACCCGGCGTGCGGTAGTGACCTGCTTCGACGATGGTCTCGTTCTCTCGCGCGATGCCGCGCAGCCGGGCGCTCACCGGCCCTCCCCCTTATGGTGCATACGGGGCATCGTCGACGCACCCACGGCGTGAGCGCAAGTGAATTTCCGATGCACAGGGGCACCCTTGTGCGATCTCCCGGCAACGGTTTGGGTAGGACGGACGCACCGGAACAGGAGGCCCGGCATGTCATCCCACACATCGGACGGACACGGTCCGCCCGGACAGACCACCCTCATCGGCGAGGACGAGGCCGAGGATCTACTGCGCTGCATCTGCTTCAAGACGGGGCCGCCCCGCCTGGTGGGCGTCGAGCTCGAATGGCTCCTGCACGACCGCGACCGGCCCCACCTTCCCGTCCCGCACGACCGTCTCGAAGCGGCCGCGACGGCCGTCCGGGCGCTGCCCCTGAACGCGGCGCTCACCTTCGAACCCGGCGGCCAGCTGGAGCTCAGCTCGCGCCCCGCCGGCTCACTCATGGCCTGTGTGAACGACATGGCCGCCGATCTCGTCGCCGTGCGCGACGCCCTCGGCCGGCTGGACCTCGCTCCGGCCGGGTTCGGCGTCGACCCCTGGCATCCGCCGCGCCGGCTGCTGCGCCGGCCCCGCTACGACGCCATGGAGGCCGCGTTCGACCGGTCAGGTCCGGCGGGCCGCGCCATGATGTGCACGACCGCGTCCGTCCAGGTCTGTCTGGACGCCGGAGAGGAGGAACCGGGGCCGCTCGGGTACGGGCGGCGCTGGCAGCTGTCCCATCTGCTGGGTGCGGTGCTGGTGGCCGCGTTCGCCAACTCGCCGTTCCGGCTGGGGAGGCCGACGCCGTGGCGGTCCGCGCGCCAGTCGCTGTGGGCCGATCTCGATCCGCTGCGCACGCTGGCCCCGGCGGGGCAGATGCCGCCCCGCGAGGCGTGGGCGGCCCACGTGCTCGACACGCCCGTCCTGTGCATCCGGGACGACGAGGGGCCCTGGGCCGTGCCCGAGGGGCTCACCTTCCGTGACTGGATCCGCCGGGGGGAACCGCGGCGCCCTGTCCGGGCCGATCTCGATTACCACATCACCACGTTGTTCCCGCCGGTTCGCCCGCGCGGACACCTGGAGCTGCGCATGATCGACGCGCAGCCCGGTGACGACGGCTGGCTCGTGCCGCTCGCCGTCACCACTGCCCTGTTCGACGACCCGGAGGCAGCCGAGACCGTGTACCGCACCGTCAAACCCCTGGCCGAGTCGGCGGGCCCGCTGGCCGCGCCCCGCAATCCGCTGTGGACCGCGGCCGCCCGCGACGGGCTCACCGATCCGGAACTGCGGGCGGCCGCGACCACCTGCTTCGACCTCGCCCTGGAGGCGCTGCCGCGAAGGGGAGCGACACGGGCCGTCCAGGACGCGGTGGCCGGATTCAGGGACCGTTATGTCGCACGGGGCCGATGTCCGGCCGACGACCTGGGGGAACGGCTCACGGCTGACCCTCACCTCGGTCCGGCCCACCCGAAGGGGGCCCTCTCATGACCGACTCCGCCACCCCGTCGCCGTACCGCGCGCAGGAATCGGACGGCCAGGACCCCGAGGTGCTCCGCGAGCGCGCGGTCGCCGCGCTGCTCACCGCCCGCGAGCGCACCGGTCTCCTGACCGACAGCGTGGACGACCACGAACTCACCGCGCAGCACTCCCCGCTGATGTCGCCCCTGGTCTGGGACCTCGCGCACATCGGCAACCAGGAGGAGCTGTGGCTGCTGCGCGGCGTCGCCGGGCGCGAGGCCATGCGCCCGGAGATCGACGGACTCTACGACGCCTTCGAGCACCCGCGGGCCACCCGGCCCTCCCTGCCGCTGCTGACGCCCGCGGAGGCCCGTACCTACGCCTCGGAGGTACGGGGCCGGGCGCTGGACGTACTGGAGTCCACTCCCCTGGGCGGCCGCCCACTGGTGAGGTCCGGCTTCGTCTTCGGGATGATCGCCCAGCACGAACAGCAGCATGACGAGACGATGCTGATCACCCATCAGCTGCGCTCGGGTCCTGCCGCACTGAGTGCGCCACCACCGCCCCGGGCTGCCGACGCGACTGCCCTGCCACCGGAAGTCCTGGTGCCCGGCGGCCCGTTCACCATGGGCACGTCGACGGAGCCATGGGCCCTGGACAACGAGCGCCCCGCGCACCGGCGCGAGGTCCCGGGATTCTTCATCGACACCGCGCCGGTGACCTGTGGCGCCTACCAGGCGTTCATCGAGGACGGCGGCTACACGGAGCGCCGGTGGTGGGCGGGCGAGGGCTGGGCGATGGTGCGCGAGCACGGGCTGACGGCCCCGCTGTTCTGGCACCGGGAGGCCGGGCAGTGGCTGCGCCGCCGCTTCGGGGTGACCGAGCCGGTCCCGGCGGACGAACCGGTGCTGCACGTCAGCTGGTACGAGGCGGACGCGTACGCCCGCTGGGCCGGGCGCAGGCTGCCCACCGAGGCCGAGTGGGAGAAGGCGGCCCGCCATGACCCCGGCTCCGGGCGCTCCCGGCGCTTCCCGTGGGGCGACGAGGAACCGACTCCGGAGCGCGCCAATCTCGGCCAGCGTCATCTGCGTCCCGCGCCTGCGGGGGCGTACGCCGCCGGGCGCTCCCCGTCCGGCGCCGGGCAGCTGATCGGGGACGTGTGGGAGTGGACGTCGAGCGACTTCCTGCCGTACCCGGGCTTCGCGCCGTTCCCCTACCGCGAGTACTCGGAGGTCTTCTTCGGTCCGGAGCACAAGGTGCTCCGGGGCGGTTCGTTCGCGGTGGACGCGGTGGCGTGCCGGGGGACGTTCCGGAACTGGGACCTGCCGGTGCGGCGCCAGATCTTCTCCGGATTCCGCACCGCCAGGGACATGTGATGTGCCGTCATATTGCGTACGTGGGGCCCCCGGTACCGCTGGGTGCGGTGCTGACGCGGCCTGAGCACTCGCTGGTGCGGCAGTCCTGGGAACCTCGACGGCAGCGGCACGGGACCGTCAACGCGGACGGTTTCGGTGTCGGCTGGTACGCGGACGGGGACCCGGTGCCGGGACGGTACCGCCGGCAGGGTCCCGTCTGGGGCGACCAGACGTTCGCCGATCTGGCCAGGGTGGTGCGCAGCCGGGCTCTGCTCGCCGCGGTCCGGGACGCCACCGAGGCGGATCCGGACGGCGAGGCGGCGGCCGCGCCCTTCAGCGGTGGCGGTGTGCTCTTCAGCCACAACGGCGCGGTGAAGGGCTGGCCCGGATCGGTGGCGCCGCTGGCGGCGGCGCTTCCCCCGGCCGAGCTGCTCGGGCTCACCGCGCGCAGCGACTCCGCGCTGGTGTGGGCGCTCGTGCAGCACCGGCTGGCGCTGGGTGACGCGCTCGCTGAGGCTGTCGCGGACACCGTGCTGGAGGTCGCCGGCGCGGCGCCCGGATCCCGGCTCAACCTGTTGCTCACCGACGGCCGCGCCGTCGTGGCGACGGCCTGGGGCGACTCCCTGTGGTACCTGGCCGAGCCCGGCCGGCACACGGTCGTCGCCTCGGAGCCGTACGACGACGATCCACGGTGGTCCGAGGTCCCCGACCGCACGCTGCTGACCGCCACCCGCGCCGATGTCCTGCTGACCCCGCTCAAGGAGCCCACCGAGTGAGTCCCTTCCTGCTGACCCGTACCCTGCCGGTGGACGCGACGGACGCGGCGCTGCGCGCCGATGTGCTGAACGGTCTGACCCGGCTCCCCAAGACGCTGCCTCCCAAGTGGTTCTACGACGCCCGCGGCAGCGAGTTGTTCGAGGAGATCACCCGGTTGCCCGAGTACTACCCGACGCGCGCCGAACGGGAGATCCTGATCGGCCGGGCGGCCGAGATCGCGGCCGCCTCCGGTGCGCGCACGCTCGTGGAACTGGGCTCGGGTTCCTCGGAGAAGACCCGGCACCTGCTGGACGCGCTGCCGGGGCTGCACAGCTACGTGCCGGTCGACGTGAGCGAGAGCGCGCTGCGCGGCGCGGCGAAGGCGCTGCTGGAGGAGCGGCCGGAGCTGTCGGTGCACGCGTTGATCGCCGACTTCACGGCGGAACTGTCCCTGCCGCAGACTCCGGGGCCCCGCCTGGTGGCGTTCCTCGGCGGCACCATCGGCAATCTGCTGCCGGACGAGCGGGCCGCCTTCCTGTCGTCGGTGCGGTCGCTGCTGTCCCCCGGCGACACGCTGCTGCTCGGTACGGATCTGGTGAAGGACGAGGAGGTGCTGGTCGCGGCGTACGACGACGCGGCCGGGGTGACGGCCGCGTTCAACCGGAACGTCCTGTCGGTCGTCGACCGGGAGCTGGGCGCGGACTTCGTGCCGGACGACTTCGAGCATGTGGCCCGGTGGGACCCGCGCCGCGAGTGGATCGAGATGCGGTTGCGGGCCCGCCGGGCCCTCACGGTGAAGGTTCCGGAGCTGGATCTGGTGGTGTCGTTCGAGGCCGGTGAGGAGATGCGGACGGAGGTGTCGGCGAAGTTCCGCAAGGACGGAGTGCGTGATGAACTCGCCGGTGCGGGGCTGCGGTTGACTCAGTGGTGGACCGACTCGGCGGGCAGGTTCGCACTGTCGCTGGCCACCGTGGACTGAGCCAGCCGGGCCAGTGCGCGGCGGTCTCGGACGCTGCCCGCCGGGATCGGTGGCAGGACGACGATCTCGGCGGTCAGGCCGGCCGCCCGCACCACCCGCCACAGGGAGACGGCCAGCGGATCGTCACCCACGAACGCGGCCGCTCCGGCGGGGACCCGGTGCCCGGCGGGAGCGCCGAGGTAGCGGACGCGGACCGGCTGGACCGTCGCGCCGGCGTCGATCGCCGCCTGGAAGGCGGCGGGCCGGAACCGGCCGCCGGGGCCGCGCCCGCACCAGGTGCTGCCTTCCGGGAAGACCACGACGCGTCCCCCGCCCCGTAGCGCGGAGGCGATGGCGTGCACGGCCGCGGGCAGGGCGCGCAGCCGTTCGCGCTCGACGAAGAGGGTGCCGCCGAGCGTGGCCAGAGCGCCGAGCACCGGCCAGTGCCGGATGTCGCTCTTGGCCAGCATCCGGCCGGGGCACACGGCCGCGATCAGGGGGATGTCCAGCCAGGACACGTGGTTGGCGACGACCAGAACCCCCGGTCCGCCCCGGTGCGCGTCCGGACGGCCGACCACGCGCACCTGTACGCCGAAGGCCCGCACCACCCCGCGCGCCCAGGCCCGGATCAGCCGCTCCCGGGGGGCCGGGCCCAGGAGCAGTGCGAGCGGGGCGGTGAGAGCGCCGGTGAGGGTGAGTGCGCACCCGGCGAACAGCAGGACCGCTGCCGGGAGCGGGCCCCGGGCGGGGCCTTCGTGCGTGGCGCAGCCGGGCGGGGTGCAGGGCGAGGTGGGCAGCCAGGGGTTCACTGCTGCGGGGCGAGCGAGAGGAAGTGGCGCAGGTAGCGGGGGTCCGTGGCGCGGAGCGAGAGCAGGACGTACAGGTCGGCGGCGTTGAATTCGGGGTCGTGGGCGGGAGCGCCGCAGACCCGGGCGCCGAGCCGGAGGTAGCCGCGCAGCAGGGGCGGGAGCCCGGCGGGGCCCTTCGGGGCGCCGGGGCGGGCGGCCGGGGCCTGCCACAGGCGGTGCGGTGAGACCCAGTACTCCTCGGGTGCCAGGTGCTTCGTCCGTACGGTCTCCCAGGCCCTGGCGGCCGCCGTGCCGCCGTCGGAGAGGGGGATCGAGCAGCAGCCGGCCAGCCAGTTGTGTCCGCTGCGCTCCATGTAGCGGGCCAGACCCGCCCAGATGAGTGCGATGACGGCGCCGTCGCGGTGGGCCGGGTGGACGCAGGAGCGGCCGACCTCGACCAGGTCGTCCCGGACGGCCTGGAGCCGGGTGAGGTCGAACTCGCTCTCGGCGTAGAGGCGTCCCGCGATGCGGGCGCGCTCGGGCGGCAGCAGCCGGTAGGTGGCCACGATCTCGCCGGTGGCCGTCTCCCGGACCAGGAGGTGGTCGCAGTACGCGTCGAACGCGTCGCTGTCGAGGCCCGGTTCGGGACCGTCCAGCCGGGCGCCGAACTCGGCGGAGAAGACCTGGTGGCGCAGGCGCTGGGCAGCGCGTATCTCCGCCTGGTCCACGGCGAGCGAGACACGGTAGCGCGGCGGCGCGGCGGGGGCGGTCCGGTGGGGCGGCTGTCCCGGAACGGACCGGGCGGGGGCGGGAACGGCCGGGGAGGCGGTGGGCAGCGCATGCATGGCGGACTCCGGGGACGGGTCGGCAAGGGCGGCTGCCGGGCCACCACGGGATGCGGGGGCCCGGCTCCTTACTTCTTCCGTGACCGGCTGGATTCGACGTGTCCGCCATGCGGAGCCAGGATGTGCGACGGCTGAATCCCGCGCTGCGCGGCGCTCCCGCCGCGCGGCGCGGGGCAGTGAGCCGGCTGCCGGGTCAGCTGCCCGCGAGCAGCGCGGTGATCTTCTCGGACGCCTTCTTCGCCTCGCTCGCCGGGTCTCCGCCCTGGAGGACCGCCGTCATGTAGGGCTTGATCGGGTTGGCGGCCTCGACGGCGGCCCACTGCGGCGAGTTGGGGGTGGCGTGCCCGCGTGCGGCGCCCGCGGCCATCGCGGAGGTGCTCTCCTCCCCTTCGATGACGTGGGCCAGGGAGGACTTGTTGGGCACGTAGCTCATGGTCTTGGCGAGTTCCTCCTGCCACTTCGCCCCGGCCAGCGCCTTGATGACCTCGAATCCCGCGCTGCGCTGGTCCGCCTTCTGCGGGATGATCAGGTCGGAGCCACCGGTGAATACGGAACCGGGGGCCTTCGCGGTCTTGCCCGGTATCGGGAAGTAGCCCAGTTTTCCCTTGAGTTCGGGGTTCGCCTTCTCGATCAGGGCCGCGGAGCTGGGGGTGGAGATGATCTGTGCGACGTTCCCCCGGACGAACACATCGCTCTGCGGCGGCTTTTCCTCGTCCGCGTCCTTGGGTCCGTCGCCCAGGGCCTGGAGTTCGGAATAGAAGTCCATGCCCTTGAGCGCGGCGGAGGTGTCGAGCGCGCCCTGCCAGTCGCCGCCCTTGTCACCGGCGAGTTCGCCGCCTTCGTCCCAGATGAATCCGGCGAGCACGTACCAGTTCTGGCCCGGCAGATACATGCCCTGGTTGCCGTCGTGGTTCAGCTTCTCGCTGTCCTCGATCCACTGCTTGCGGGTCTTCGGCGGGCTCTTGATTCCCGCCTGCTCGAACAGGTCCTTGTTGTAGATCACCACCCGGTTGGCCGCGTACCACGGAATTCCGTACTGGACGCCGCCGATGCTGCCCGGTTCGGCGAGGCCGGGCAGCCAGTCCTCGCTGCCCAGGTCACGCATGGACTCCAGGGTGAGGTCGCGCAGATTGCCGCTCTCGGCGTACTGGGCGACCTGGGTGTTCCCCACCTCGATGACGTCCGGGGTGTCCTTGCCGCCCAGCGCTTCGAGAACCTTGGGTCCGATGCCGCTCCAGCTCTGAATCTTGAACTCCAGTTCGACCGACGAGTGCTCGTCCTCGTACGACTTCTTGAAGCGGTCCAGGAAATCGGCGGTGACGCTGTCCTTCATGAGCCAGATCGTGACCTTCTTGTCGCCCGCGCCGTCCGAGCCGGGGAGCATTCCGCACCCGCCCAGCGTGACGGTGGAAATCAGGGCTATCGCTCCGACGAGCATGCGGTTCTTCACGGGGGTCACCTTCTGCGAAACGGCAGGACAGAGTTGCGGACCCGGTGTGGGGGACTGCGGGCTGCGCTCGCACGGGCGTGGCTGGATTTTGGTATGGACCAATCCTCCGGTCAAGGGCGGTTCCGGACGGGCGGGCACTCCGCGATCTCTCGCGAACCTCGCCGAGGTGGGGCACCTTGGTAAGGGCGAGAGGAGAAATACCATGTCAAATCACACGTATCGCGTCACGGAGATCGTAGGAACCTCCCATGAGGGCGTCGACGCGGCGATCCGCAACGGCGTCGCAAGAGCTTCGGAAACGTTGCACAATCTCGACTGGTTCGAGATCACCCAGGTGCGCGGCCAGATCCAGGATGGCCGAATCGAGCACTACCAGGTCGGCCTGAAAGTGGGCTTCCGGCTCGACGAGAAGGAGTAGCGGCTCCCGCCCGTGCCTCGGCAGGACAGCGGGCCGCCCGCTGCGTGCGATCAGGTGCGCCCCTCGCGCTCCTGCGCGTCCTTCAGGGCGGGCGAGGCGCGGGTCCAGCGGGCTCGTACCACGGTGAACCCGGCCAGTTCGGCGGCGTCGCAGACCAGCTCGTCGTCGTCCACCAGCATCCGTACCGCACGGTCCCGGCCCAGCCGCCGCAGGATCTCCAGCTTGGTCCTGCGGGCCGGCCGGCGGTCGTCGTCGCGCCGCATGTGAAGCCGCCCCTCGGGCAGCCCCTGCCGGGCCAGCCAGGCCACCGTGTCCTCGCGGCAGCGCTCCGGCCTGCCGGTGAGATAGACGACCTCGCACTCCTCGGCGCTGCTCAGGGCGAGCCCCACCCCTTCGGGCAGCGGCGGATCGTCGGGCGCCGCGGAGAAGAAGCCGTTCCAGTCGCGCCGGGTCCCCTCCAGGAAGTGCTGGCGGTGGGCGGTGTCCGCGAGCGTGCCGTCCAGGTCGAATACGGCCAGCGGCCGGTCGTCGTCTCTCATGTGCCCAGCAAACCAAGGCCTGGCGGCGTCCGGCGACCCGGCACGTCCGGCCGCGCCTCTCCCGACCGGGCCCGGCACCTAGAATCGAACCGTTTGTCCCGGTCAGCCCGCCCCGAACCGTACGGAGCCCGCCCCCATGCCCACCCCCCACGACCCGTACGTCAGGGTCCGCGGCGCACGCGAGAACAATCTGCGGGACGTGCGGGTCGACATCCCGCGTGACACCCTCACCGTCTTCACGGGCGTCTCCGGGTCCGGGAAGTCCTCGCTGGCCTTCGGGACGATCTACGCGGAGGCCCAGCGCCGCTACTTCGAGTCCGTCGCGCCCTACGCCCGGCGGCTCATCCACCAGGTGGGCGCACCGAAGGTCGGCGAGATCACCGGCCTGCCGCCCGCCGTCTCGCTGGAGCAGCGCCGCTCCGCGCCCGGCGCCCGGTCGTCCGTCGGTACGGTGACGACCCTGTCCAACTCGCTGCGGATGCTGTTCTCGCGGGCCGGGGAGTATCCGCGGGGAGCGGAGCGGCTGGACTCGGACTCCTTCTCGCCGAACACCGCCGCCGGTGCCTGCCCACAGTGCCACGGTCTCGGCCGGATCCACCGCACCACCGAAGAACTCCTGGTCCCCGACCCCGGGCTGTCCATCAGGGCCGGGGCGATCGCGGCCTGGCCGGGAGCGTGGCAGGGCAAGAACCTGCGCGATGTGCTGGACGCCCTCGGTTACGACGTCGACCGGCCGTGGCGCGAGCTCGACCCCGCCGACCGTGAGTGGATCCTGTTCACCGACGAGCAGCCGGTGGTCACCGTCCATCCGGTGCGCGACGCGGACCGGATCCAACGTCCCTACCAGGGCACGTACATGAGCGCGCGACGCTATGTGATGCACACGTTCGCCGATTCCAGGAGCCGCACCCTGCGGGCGAAGGCCGAGCGCTTCCTGACCAGTGCGCCCTGCCCGGTCTGCGGCGGCAGCCGGCTGCGCCCGGAGGCCATGGCGGTGACCTTCGCGGGCCGTACGATCGCGGAGCTGGCGGGTCTCGCGCTCACGGATCTCGCCGAGCTGCTGTCGGCGGCGGACGGGGGCGATGCCGCCCGGGTGCTGACGGGGGATCTGCTGGCCCGGATCGGGACGGTCACCGAACTGGGGCTCGGCTACCTCAGCCTCGACCGTACGGCTCCGACGCTCTCCTCCGGCGAGCTCCAGCGCCTGCGGCTGGCCACGCAGCTGCGGTCGGGACTCTTCGGGGTCGTCTACGTCCTGGACGAGCCGTCGGCCGGTCTGCACCCGGCGGACACGGAGTCGCTGCTCGCGGTGCTCGGCCGGCTCAGGGAGGCCGGGAACACGGTCTTCGTCGTGGAGCACCAGATGGACGTGGTGCGGCAGGCGGACTGGCTGGTAGACGTGGGGCCGCTGGCCGGTGAGCACGGCGGCCGGGTGCTGCACAGCGGTCCGCCGGCCGGGCTCGCCGACGTCACGGAGTCGGCCACCCGGCGCTTCCTCTTCGCCGATGCCCCCGCGCCCGTACGCGAGGTGCGCGGCCCGTCGGGATGGCTGCGGCTGCACGGCGTTGACCGGCACAACGTGCGGGGGGTGGACGCCGCCTTCCCGCTCGGGGTGTTCACGGCGGTCACCGGGGTCTCGGGCTCGGGGAAGTCGACGCTGGTGGGCCAGGTGCTCGCGGGCGTGCTGGCCGACCGGCAGACCACGGACGGCCCGGAGCAGCGGGTGGAACGGGCGGCTCCCGGCTGCGCCTCGGCGGAGGGGCTGGCGGCGGTGGACCGCCTGGTCCAGGTCGACCAGCGGCCCATCGGCCGTACTCCCCGTTCCAACCTGGCCACGTACACCGGGCTCTTCGACGTCGTGCGCAAGCTGTTCGCCGCGACCGGCACGGCGCGTGAGCGGGGCTACCGGGCCGGCCGGTTCTCGTTCAACGTGGCGGGCGGGCGGTGCGAGACGTGCCAGGGCGAGGGGTTCGTCTCGGTGGAGCTGCTCTTCCTGCCCAGCACGTACGCGCCCTGTCCGGAGTGCCATGGCGCGCGGTACAACGCGCGGACGCTCGAGGTCACCCTGCGGGGGCTGAACATCGCCCAGGTGCTGGACCTGACGGTGGAGTCGGCGGCCGGCTTCTTCGAGGACACGCCCGCGGCGGGGCGCAGCCTGCGGACGCTGCTCGACGTGGGGCTGGGCTATCTGCGGCTCGGGCAGCCCGCGACGGAGCTGTCCGGCGGTGAGGCGCAGCGGATCAAGCTGGCGGCCGAACTGCAGCGCGCCCGCCGGGGTCACACCCTGTACCTGCTCGACGAGCCGACGACGGGGCTCCATCCCGCCGATGTCGAGGTGCTGATGCGGCAGTTGCACGGACTGGTCGACGCGGGCAGCACCGTGGTGGTCGTGGAGCACGACATGGCCGTGGTGGCGGGAGCCGACTGGGTGATCGACCTCGGTCCGGGCGGCGGCGACCGGGGCGGCCGGATCGTCGCCGCGGGACCTCCGTCGGAGGTGGCCCGCGCGCACGAGAGCCGGACGGCCGCCTATCTGCGGGCCGCGCTTCCGCTCGGCTGACCACAACTCCCCTGCACGCCAGCCGAGTTGCCGACTCGGGCAGGCGAAGGGAAATGAAACAGTAAAGAACGTTGACAGTTATCTGGTCCAGACCAATCATGGGCATGCCTCACGGTCGTTCCTCGCCGTGCGGCATGTGACCCCGGCCGGGAATCACAGGAACGGGCCGCGCCCCTCACCGGGCGCGGCCGAGCCGTGCGATCCGTCCGTTGTCCCACCCCGCTGGGAGCTGCCCCATGAGACGTCCAAGAACAGTCGGCGCCGTCCTCGGCGCCTTGGCCACCGTCGTCGCGTCCGCAGGCCTGGTCCTCGGATCAGGCGCCGGCGCACAGGCCGCCGCAACCGCCGCCACCCCCCTGCCCGCGCACGTCTTCGCCCCGTACTTCGAGGCGTGGAACGGCGACAGCCCGGCCGCGCTCTCCCAGGCGTCCGGCGCGAAGTACCTGACGATGGCCTTCATCCAGACGGAGGCCCGCGGTTCCTGCACCCCCTACTGGAACGGCGACTCCGGTACGGCCATCACCCCGTCCGAGTTCGGCGCCGACTTCACCACCATCCGGTCGCGCGGCGGCGATGTCATCCCGTCGTTCGGCGGCTACTCGGCCGACAACGGCGGCACGGAGATCGCCGACAGCTGTACGAGCGTCGACTCCATCGCGGCGGCGTACGAGAAGGTCATCACGACCTACGACGTGTCCCGCCTCGACATGGACATCGAGGACAACTCGCTGGAGAACAGCGCCGGGATCGACCGCCGCAACAAGGCGATCAAGAAGGTCCAGGACTGGGCGGCCGCCAACGGGCGATCGGTCCAGATCTCGTACACCCTGCCCACCACCACGGGCGGGCTGGCCGACAGCGGTCTCGCGGTGCTGCGGAACGCGGTGTCCAACGGGGCGAAGGTCGACGTCGTGAACCTCATGACGTTCGACTACTACGACGGGGCCGCGCACAACATGGCGCAGGACACCCAGACGGCGATCACCGGCCTCAAGGGCCAACTGGCCGCTCTCTACCCGTCGAAGACCGATGCCCAGCTGTGGGGCATGACCGGCATCATCGAGATGCCGGGCATCGACGACTACGGTCCGGCCGAGACGTTCACCACCGCCGATGCCACCGCGGTCTACAACTGGGCCGTCTCCAAGGGCGTCAGCACGCTGTCGTTCTGGGCGCTCCAGCGCGACAACGGTGGCTGCCCCGGCACCGGCGGGAGCGACAGCTGCTCCGGGATCGCGCAGGACACCTGGTACTTCAGCCACACGTTCGCCCCGTTCACGAGCGGTGGCGGCGGTCCGGTGACGGACGACTACTCGGTGGCCGTGTCGCCCGGTTCGACGACGGTCGCACCGGGTGGCTCGGCCACGGCCACCGTGAAGACGGCGGTCACCTCGGGCAGCGCCAAGACGGTCGCGCTGACGACGAGCGGGGCGCCGGCCGGAGTGACGGCGGCGCTCAGCCCGGCGTCGGTCACGGCCGGGGGTTCGTCGACGCTGAGCGTGAACGCGTCCGCGTCGGCCGCGCCCGGCACGTACACGGTCTCCGTGACCGGCACGGCGGGCACGCTCAGCCACACGGCGTCCTTCACCCTGACGGTCTCCGGACCGGGCGGCGGCACCGGATCGCTGATCAACGGCGGCTTCGAGACAGGGTCGCTCGGTCCCTGGACCTGTGAGTCCGGCGCGGCGGTCGTCTCCTCGCCCGTGCACGGCGGCACGCACGCGCTCGCCGTGGCCCCCACCTCGTCGCAGACCGGCGAGTGCACCCAGACGCTGACCCTGTCCCCCAACACCAAATACACGCTGAGTGGCTGGGTGCAGGGGAACTACGCCTACCTCGGCGTACGGGGCGGCGCCTCGGCGAGCACCTGGGGTTCGTCGAGCGGTTACGCCAAGCAGTCGGTCGCCTTCACCACCGGGGCGAGCGGCACGGTGACCGTCTACCTGCACGGCTGGTACGGGCAGGGCACGGTCTACGGGGACGACCTCTCCGTGACCTCCTGACCTCCTGACCCGCTTGGAGGTGCGGGACTTCCCGGTCCCGGAGGCGAGCGGCCTCCGGGGCCGGGATTCCGGTGCTCAGCGGTGAACCTTGCGGGTCGCCCGCAGCCACTCCTTGTTCATGGCGGAGATCGACGGCAGCGGAATGCCCTTCGGGCAGGCGGTGGCGCACTCGCCGGTGAGGGTGCAGCCGCCGAATCCCTCACTGTCCATCTGCCCCACCATGTCCAGCACCCGGGTCTCACGCTCGGGAGCCCCCTGCGGAAGCACGTTGAGGTGGTTGACCTTCGCCGAGGTGAACAGCATCGCCGAGCCGTTCGGGCAGGCCGCGACACAGGCGCCGCAGCCGATGCACTCGGCGTGCTCGAAGGCGAAGTCCGCGTCCGGCTTGGGCACGGGGGTCGCGTGCGCGTCGGGTGCCGTCCCGGTGGGGGCGGAGATGTAGCCGCCGGCCTGGATGATCCGGTCGAAGGCCGAACGGTCCACGACCAGGTCCTTGACAACCGGGAAGGCCGAGGCCCGCCACGGCTCGATGTCGATCGTGTCGCCGTCCCGGAAGGACCGCATGTGGAGCTGGCAGGTGGTGGTGCGCTCCGGACCGTGGGCGTCGCCGTTGATGACGAGGCTGCACGCGCCGCAGATGCCCTCGCGGCAGTCGTGGTCGAAGGCGACGGGGTCGTCGCCGGCGAGGATGAGCTCCTCGTTGAGGGTGTCGAGCATCTCCAGGAACGACATGTCCCGCGAGATTCCGTCCACCTCGTAGGTGGACATGGCGCCGGGGGCGTCGGTGTTCTTCTGGCGCCAGACGCGCAGGGTGAGCTTCATGCGTAGCTCCGCTGAGTGGGGTGGACGTACTCGAAGACGAGGTCTTCCTTGTGCAGGACGGGGGCTTGCCCGGTGGCGGCGAACTCCCAGGCCGCGGCGTACGAGAACTCCTCGTCCCGGCGGGCGGCCTCACCGTCCGCGGTCTGTGACTCCTCGCGAAAGTGTCCTCCGCAGGACTCCGCGCGGTGCAGGGCGTCGAGGCACATGAGCTCGGCGAGCTCCAGGTAGTCGACGATGCGGTTGGCCTTCTCCAGCGACTGGTTGAACTCCTCGCCGGTACCCGGGACCTTGACGCGGCGCCAGAACTCCTCGCGGATCTGCGGGATCCGGTCGAGCGCCTTGCGCAGCCCCTCCTCCGTGCGGGCCATCCCGCAGTACTCCCACATGAGTTCACCGATCTCCCGGTGGAAGGAGTCGGGGGTGCGGTCCCCGTCGACGGCCAGCAGCAGGTTGAGCCGGTCCTCGGTCTCGGCGACGGCTTCCTCCACCGCGGGGTGGGAGGCGTCGACCTCGTCGTGGTGGGGGTTGCGGGCCAGGTAGTCGTTGATGGTCGACGGCAGGACGAAGTAGCCGTCGGCGAGTCCCTGCATCAGGGCCGAGGCGCCGAGCCGGTTGGCGCCGTGGTCGGAGAAGTTGGCCTCGCCGATCGCGAACAGGCCGGGGACCGTCGTCTGGAGGTCGTAGTCGACCCAGAGCCCGCCCATCGTGTAGTGCACGGCGGGATAGATCCGCATCGGGGTCTCGTACGGGTCCTCCGCGGTGATCTGCGCGTACATGTCGAAGAGGTTGCCGTACTTCTCCTCGACCTTCGCGCGGCCCATCCGCGCGAT
Organism: Streptomyces sp. NPDC005803; assembly: GCF_040630435.1. Classification (NCBI taxonomy): domain Bacteria; kingdom Bacillati; phylum Actinomycetota; class Actinomycetes; order Kitasatosporales; family Streptomycetaceae; genus Streptomyces; species Streptomyces sp. NPDC005803. The sequence goes on from NZ_JBEXXO010000002.1 coordinate 497,592, forward strand.
GGCCTCGGCGAAGTCCAGGTAGACGCCCTGGCCCCCGGGTCCGACCCCGCGGCCCTCGTCGCAGACGTTCTTCGCGGCGCGGGAGGCGATGTCACGCGGCACGAGGTTGCCGAAGGCGGGGTAGACGCGCTCCAGGTAGTAGTCGCGCTCGTCCTCGGGGATCTCGTTCGCGGGGCGGTCGTCGCCCTTGGCCTTGGGCACCCAGATCCGGCCGTCGTTGCGCAGCGACTCGCTCATCAGCGTCAGCTTGGACTGGTGGTCGCCGGTGCGCGGGATGCACGTGGGATGGATCTGGGTGAAGCAGGGGTTGGCGAAGTACGCGCCGCGCCGGTGGGCGCGCCAGATGGCGGTGGCGTTGGAGTTCATGGCATTGGTCGAGAGGTAGAACACGTTGCCGTAACCGCCGCTGGCCAGCACGACGGCGTCGGCGAAGTACGTGTCGATCTTCCCGGTGACCAGGTCGCGGGCGACGATGCCACGGGCCTTTCCGTCGACGACGATCAGGTCGAGCATCTCGGTGCGCGGGTGCAGTTCGACGTTGCCCGCGGCGATCTGCCGGGACAGGGCCTGGTAGGCGCCGAGGAGCAGTTGCTGCCCGGTCTGGCCGCGGGCGTAGAAGGTACGGGAGACCTGGACGCCGCCGAAGGAGCGGTTGTCGAGGAGGCCGCCGTACTCGCGGGCGAAGGGGACGCCCTGCGCCACGCACTGGTCGATGATCTCGACGGAGATCTGGGCGAGGCGGTGGACGTTGGACTCGCGGGCGCGGAAGTCGCCGCCCTTGACGGTGTCGTAGAAGAGCCGGTGGACGGAGTCGCCGTCGTTGCGGTAGTTCTTCGCCGCGTTGATGCCGCCCTGGGCGGCGACCGAGTGGGCCCGGCGGGGCGAGTCCTGGAAGCAGAACTGGACGACGTGGTAGCCCTGTTCGGCCAGCGTGGCCCCGGCGGAGCCGCCGGCCAGGCCGGTGCCCACGACGATGACGGTGTGCTTGCGCCGGTTGGCCGGGTTCACGAGCTTGGCCTCGAAGCGGCGGGTGTCCCAGCGCTCGGCGACGGGCCCCGCGGGGGCCTTGGTGTCGGTGACCGGCGCGCCGGTCACGTAGTCCGTGTAGTCGTTCATGTCAGCTCACCACTCCGGTCATGACGGCGACGGGTACGGAGACGAAGCCCACGGTCAGCACCAGGGCGAGGACGTTGGCGAGGGTCTTCAGGACGCGGTCGCGGGTCGCACGGCCGGCGCCGAGGGTCTGCGCCGCGCTCCAGAACCCGTGCTGGACGTGCAGTCCCATGGCGAGCATGGCGACGATGTAGATGACGTTGCCGTACCAGGTGGAGAAGGTGTCGACGACGTTCTGGTACGGGTGCCCGGACTGGAATCCGCCGGTGTGCACGGTTCCGGTCGTCAGGTCCAGGATGTGCCACACGATGAACAGCGCCAGGATGATGCCGCCGTAGCGCATGGTGCGGGTGGCGTAGCTGGCGCGCGGCTTCTTGTGCACGTACGCGCTGGGACGCGCCCTGAGGTCGCGCCGGCTGAGCTGGTACGCGGAGACGGCGTGCAGGACCACCGCGGCGACCAGCACGACGCGCACGATCCACAGCGCCCACTCGTGGTGCAGGATCGGCTCGCCCATCACCCGCAGCCAGTGCGCGTAGCCGTTGAACGTGTCGGCGCCGAAGAAGATCTTCAGGTTGCCGACCATGTGGACGACCAAGTAGAGGAGCATGATCAGACCGCTCACGGCCATGATCGCCTTCTTGCCGACGGATGAGTCCCAGAGCGTGCGCGTCATGGACGGCCGTCGCTCCGTCCGGGTTGCCAATGCCATGGACACGACGCTAGGGCCGTAGGGCCTGATCAGTCCAAGACATGGAGTGGCTCATCTCCATAGGCCCTGCCTATCGCAGGCCGCTAGCATGAGTGGATGCAGTTCCAGCAGCTCATGTACTTCGTCGCGGTCGCCGAGGCCCGGCACTTCACCCGCGCCGCGGAGGAGGTGCACGTGTCGCAGCCCTCGCTCTCCCAGCAGATCAGAGCCCTGGAGAACGAGCTGGGCGCCGAGTTGTTCAGCCGCGCCCGGGGGAACATCACGCTGACGGACGCGGGCGAGGCCCTGCTGCCGCTCGCCCGGCGCATCCTGGCCGACGCCGACACGGCGCGGCACGAGGTCCAGGAGCTGGCGCAGCTGCGCCGCGGCCGGGTCAGGCTCGGCGCGACGCCCAGTGTCTGCACGGGACTGCTCCCGGACGTCCTGCGCGCCTTCCACGACCTGCACCCCGGGATCCAGCTGCTGCTGGAGGAGGGAGGCTCGCACGACCTGGTGCGGGAACTGGCGCGCGGCGCGCTCGATCTGGCCCTGGTGGTGCTGCCGCTGCCCGCCGCCTCACCGGCGCTGACCACCGTCGAGCTGCTCCAGGAGGACCTGGTGGTGGTCTCCTCGGCGGACGGCCCGAGGCCCGGCCGGGGCGGCACGGTGCGGATCGCGGATCTGCAGGGCGAGCCGCTGGTGATGTTCCGGCACGGCTACGACCTGCGGGAGCTGACGGTCGCCGCCTGTCGCGCGGAGGGTTTCGAGCCCTCGTTCACGGTGGAGGGCGGCGAGATGGACGCCGTACTCGGCTTCGTCCGGGCCGGCCTGGGCGCCGCGGTCGTGCCGAGCATGGTCGCCACCCGGGCGGGCAGGGACCTGCGGACGACACCGCTGGCGCGGCCGGGACTGCGCCGTACGATCGCGCTGGCGCACCGCAGCGACGTGGCTCCGCCGAGGGCGGCGCGGGAGCTGCAGCGGGTGCTCCTGGCCAGTTGGGCGGACGCTCCGTCCCCGGCCGCCGGACGGGCTTGATCCGGCGGCCGGGGAACGCGGGCGCGGACCGCCGGGCTCAGACCGCGTCGGCGAGCAGCAGGGAGTGGATCCGGTCCGGTGCGCCGGGGCGCGCGTAGTACCAGCCCTGGGCGGTGTCGCAGCCCAGCTCCCGCAGCTGCTCCGCCTGGGCCCCCGTCTCGACGCCCTCCACCGTCACGGCCAGGTCCAGGCTGTGCGCGAGCGAGACGATCCCCTCGACGATCTTCAGGTCCACGGGGTCGGCCGGATGGTGCTGCATCCCCTGCGTGAAGGAGCGGTCCAGCTTCAGCACGCTCACCGGAAGCCGCCGCAGGTTCGCCAGGTTGGAGTACCCGGTGCCGAAGTCGTCGAGCGCGATGTCGACGCCCATCTCGGCCAGTTGCCGCAGCGGCTTCAGCACGTCCTCGTCCGCCCCGATCAGCGCCGACTCGGTGACCTCCAGGCAGAGCGCCCCCGCTTCGAGCCCGGAGCGCTCCAGGACGTCGACGGTCTCGGCGACCAGATGCGGGTGGTGCAGCTGCGCCGGGGACAGGTTGACGTTGATCCGCAGCGGTCCGCCGTCGGTGTGCCGCTCCTGCCAGAAGTTGGCCTGCCGCACCGACTCCTCCAGCACCCAGCGGCCGAGCGGCACGATCAGCCCCGTGTGCTCGGCGAGCGCGATGAACCGGTCGGGACCCAGCACGCCGTGCTGCGGGTGGCACCAGCGCACCAGTGCCTCCGCGCCGTGCACCGATCCGTCGTCCAGGTGCACCAGCGGCTGGTACTCGATGAAGAACTCGCCGCGCTCGAGCGCGGCCGGCAGCGCCGTGGTCAGTCCGTGCCGGGTGATCGCGCGGGCGTCCGCCTCCGCGTCGGCGAGCTCGAAGCGGTTGCCGCCGGCGGACTTGGCCCGGTACATCGTGATGTCGGCACTGCGCAGCACCTCCGCGGCGCTGCGTTCGCCGGCCGGGCCCTCGACGATCCCGATGGACCCGCGGACGGTCAGTTCGCGCCCGTCGAGGCGGATCGGCGCGGCGAGGACGCCGAGGATCCGGCACGCCAGCTCGTCGACCTCCTTCGCGGTGTCAGGGCCGGTGGTGAGCGCCACGAACTCGTCGCCGCCGAGCCGCGCCACCATCTCACCGGGCGCGGTCGCACAGCTCTGCAGCCGGTCGGCGACCTCGACCAGCAGCCGGTCGCCCGACGCGTGGCCCAGGCTGTCGTTGATGGCCTTGAAGCCGTCCAGGTCCAGGTAGCAGAGGCCGAACCGGCTTCCGTCACCCGCCGAGAGCGCTTTCTCGAGACGCTCGAAGAAGAGTGTCCGGTTCGGCAGGCCGGTGAGCGCGTCGTGCGTGGCCTCGTACCGCAGCCGCAGATTGAGCAGCCGCCGCTCGGTCGTGTCCTCCATCAGGACCAGCTGGTACTCCGGCCGGCCCTCGGAGTCGCGCAGCAGCGACACGGTCAGGTTCGTCCACAGGACGGTGCCGTCGTTGCGGTAGTAGGGCTTCTCGACCCGGTAGTGCTCCCGTTCGCCGCGGACCAGTTCGTTGTAGTACTTCCAGACCTGCGGGGAGTCCTCCGGGTGCACCCACTCGTTGAGGCGGTGGCTGAGGACGTGGTTCTCCAGGCCGCCGAACATCCGGGTGAGGGTGTCGTTGATCTCCAGCACCTTGCCGTCGAGGTCGGCGATCCCGATGCCGATGGCGGCGTCCTGGAAGACGGCCCTGAAACGCGTCTCCGTCGCGTGCAGCGCCTGTTCCGCGTGGGAGCGGGCGGTGAGGGCCGAGCGGGCTATCGCCTCCTGCTCGGCGAGGGTCCGCTCGCGCAGCGCCTGGGAGAAGCCCCCGGCGACCGCGTGCTGGATCCGCGCGCAGCGGGACCGGCTGTCCTCGGTCGAGAGCGCGACCGGTCCGTTGCTTCCGCAGTAGAGCACCAGGTACGAGTCGACGACGCCGAGCGTGGAGCTGAGCGCGTCCGGGTCCGTGCAGTGGGCCGCGACGAGAGCGTGGCCCACCGTGCTCGCGGGCGCCGGGTCGAACGGGCGGGCGTGCAAAGTGTCGCTGAGCGCGCGGGCCAGCGGGAGCAGATGCTGCTCGAACTCCGGCCGGGTCATGGAGGTGGCCGTCGACGGGAAGATCGCCCGGCTCCAGATCGTGGCGAATCTCCGGAGCCGGTCCTCGGGGCCGTCGGGCTCCGCGTCCGGGGCTCCGGACGCCTGGGCGGGAATGCTCACGCCTTGCGTCCCACTCCAGCGAAGCCCGAGAAGGCATATGGGTCCTCGTTCTCCTGCACGACGGGAGCCCCGGGACGCCAGTCGGGCATCGACACCAGGCCGGGCTCGACCATCTCGTAGCCGTCGAAGAACCGGCCGACCTCCTCGCGGGAACGCATGACCAGCGGGTTACGGATGTTCTCGTACACCCCCACCGCGCCGCCGGCCTCCTCCTTCGTCACCGGAACCCCCTCGTACGAGGCGTGGGTGACGACGAGGAGGCTTCCCGGGGCCAGAAGGTCGCGCAACGCGGCGACGGCCGTGTGCGGGTCGTCGGCGTCCTCGATGAAGTGGAGGACCGCGACGAGCAGCAGCGCCACCGGGCGGTCCAGGTCGAGGAGCTTGGTGATCTCGGGGTTGTCGCGGATCTCCTCCGGCCGGCGCAGATCGGCGGAGGCGATCACCGCGCGGTCGTTTCCTTCGAGCACGGCCTGACTGTGTGCGACAGCGACCGGATCGTGGTCGACATAGGCCACCTTGGCCTGCGGGTCCATCGCCTGGGCGACCTCGTGGACGTTTCCGAACGTCGGTATCCCGGAGCCGATGTCCAGGAACTGCGTGACGCCCTCGTCCAGTGCGAAGCGCACGGCTCGCCGCATAAAGGCGCGGTTCGCCTGCATGATCTTGGGAAGTCCCGGCATGAACTGCATGGCCTTGCGGGCCGCTTCCCGGTCCACCTCGAAATTGTGCGAGCCGCCCAGATAGAAGTCGTACATTCGGGACACGCTCGGCACCGAAATGTCAATGCCTTGCGGTGCCCAGGCGGGACGCTCCATCGATGTCTCCAACAAGTCGCCTCGGTGATCCGGCCATGTTCATGGTCAGTATTGACCAGAGGCTACTGACCCTCCGCCAGGAGAGCGAGTGGAAACGGAAATTAGCGGTCCGTTATTGGTCACACACCAGTGGCATGTGCAACCGCCCCGTCGCTGCCTGTGACATCGGGCGACGGGACGGCAGGAGACACCGGGTGCCGGCTACTTCGGCGCACCGACCAGCTTCGCCTGGGGGGAGACCGCGTACCAGGTGCCTCCCACGCCTTGGCCGTTGGTGTCACCGGGCTTGACGTCCCCGGAGAAGGTGTAGACGGGCCAGCAGTCAAGGGCCTGCTGCTGGAGTCCGTCAGGCCGGTCGAAGGTGACGAAACCCTTCGTCGTGACACCCTTCACATCATTCTTCCCGACCGGTGCGACAACCGGCCACTTCGAGAGACAGGCGCCGGTGCAGGCCGACTTCATCGGCCACGCGACATCCTTCTTGAACCGGTAGACCGTCATGCCGCGCTTGTCCACGACGATATCGCCGAGTTTCGGATCCTTGCGCACCGAGAGTCCGGCGAGGCCGGCCGGCTGGGCGCCGGTAGGCCCGTCGGCGTTCACCGCCGCCTTCTTGCCGTCGGGCGCCGCGGCGAACCAGGTGCCGCCCACCCCCTGCCCCTGCGCGTCGCCCGGCTCGGTGTCCTTGGCATACCGGTACATCGGCCAGCCGGCCAGAGTCAGCTGCTGCGTACCGTCGGCCCGGGTGACCTTCCCGATCAGAGCGGCATCGGTCCCGGTCGCGGCGGTGACATTGCCCGCGGGCACCGGCGGCCAGGCTTTCGCGCAGTCCCCTTCGCAATTCGATTTGGGCGGGCTCGCGGTGTCCTTGTCGAATCGGTAGAGCGTGAATCCCTCGCTGTCCGTCACCACTTCGCCGAGCTTCTCGCTGTCCCGCACCGCGAGCTGACCGGCCTGCTTCGCCGAGGTGGTGTCCGCCGCGGAACCGTATCCGCTGTCCGATCCGTAGCTGTCCGCGGCCTGACCGGCCGGACTCGCCTGGCCGACGTTCTGCCCGTTGGGCGTCTCGGTTCCCTTGTCCTGACCGCACGCCGTCGTCAGCGCCAACAGGGTCACCGCGGTCACCGCGAGCGAGGTGTTCCGCCAGGTGTTCATGTCAACTCCCGTGATCCTTCTGCCGGTTGCGACGCGGATTCGCGCCGTTCATGGCACTGGATACGGACGCCGGGCCGTTCTTTGTTCAATGCGTACGCAGATTCTTCCGACGCCGCAAACATCCAGTGCTCCAGGTCCCCTCCTTCAGGCGAATCGGTCGGTGGTCCGGCGTGCCCGGCCACGGCCCGGAACATGCTCCCCGTCGTGTACGGATCACTCATCGGCCGGCTCACCGCCGCCGTCGCCCTCACCTGGCTCCTGACCGCCCCGGCGCCCGCACTGGCCGACAGCTGCGCGTACGCCTCGATCGGTGACGGTGACGGCGGTGCGGCGGTGGCCGAGAGCGGCGACGGCTCCTGTTACGCCGGACCGGAGCCCGAGCCCACTCCCCCGCCGGCGCCGAAGCCGACGCCGAAACCGAAGCCCCCGCCTCCACCGCCACCTCCGCCCCCACCCCCGCCTACGCCTCCACCCCCGCCACCCCCGCCCCCTCCGCCGCCACCACCACCCCCCGCGCCGCCCGCGCCCGAGCCCGCGCCGCCCCCACCGCCCCCTCCGTCTCCGTCGCCGTCACCCACACCGTCCGCACGCCCGACGCCGCCCGCTCCCGTAGCACTCCCCTCGTACCGCCGGCCCGTACGGAAGCCACCCGAGCGCCATACCTCGCTGGTCACCCTCACTTTGATGATCACGGCCCCCGCAGTGTTCGCCGTCGCCGTACTGCGGCCCCGTTCCCGATGACCGCCGGAGGCACTCATGTCGGAATGGCTTGTTCTCACCCTCGCGATGGCGGCGGCCAGCGCCGTCGTACTGACCATCGCCGTACTCAACAACCGTCGGCTGCCCGAGGACGACGACCCCTCCGAAACCCCTGACGTCATCGAGTACATGACGATGATGATCGGGGTGGTGTACGCGATCGTGCTCGGCCTCGCCATCGCGGGCGTCTGGGAGGGCCGCGGCGCCGCCCAGGAGTACGTGCGACAGGAGGCCCAGGCGCTGCACGAGGTCAGCGCCCGCTCGTCCGTCTACCCGGCCGAGGTCCGGGCCCGGATCCGCGCGGACGTCGACGCCTACGTCAGCTACGTCGTGCACGACGAGTGGCGCACCATGACCGAGCACGGCACGCTCGGCGACCGGGGCGGCGAGCTCCTCGGCCGGGTGCGCGCCGATGTCACGGACTACCAGCCGAGGACGGACCACGAGGGGCAGGCCTACCAGCCGATCGTCGACCAGGTGGCAGCGGCCGACGACGCCCGCAACGCCCGGGGGCAGAGCGCCGGGGCCACGATGCCGGGCGTCGTCTGGTTCGGGCTGATCACGGGGGCCCTGGTGACGGTGGGGCTGATCTTCACCCTGCAGATCCGCCGTACGTTCCGCGAACTGCTGCTCGCCGGTCTCTTCAGTGTGCTGATCGCTTTCCTCCTCTTCCTGATCTGGGACTTCGACTCGCCCTTCGGCCGGGGCATCTCGGCCACGGCCGCGCCCTTCCTCGATCTGTTCCCGGGCGCGGCGGGCGGATAGGAGCACGCCCCACGCACGCACCCGCCCCCCGGCGGTGCGCCGCCCGGGGGGACTCCGGTGCCCCAGGCGGTGCGCCGCCCGGGGGACTCCGGTGCCCCATTCGCCGGACCCCGATCGCGGGCGAAATGCACCACTTTTAGCGTGGCTCGCATCGAGGTGCATTTCTGACGTTTTGTGGAAATCCGTTCCGCAGCTGCTCCTCGGGGACCCGGAGGATTCACCATGCGCGCAATACCTGTCACCCCCGTCGCTCTGCTCGGCGCCGCAGCACTCGCCCTGTCCGCCCCGGCCGTGACCGCGTATGCCGCTACCACGGGCGGGCCGTCCACCAGCGGGAGCGGATACACCGTCACTCCCTCGGTGGTCGCGCCCGGCGGTCAGGTGACCCTGGCCGCCAAGGGGTGCTCCACCACGGCCACGGCGTCCTCGGCGGTCTTCGACACCGTCACCATCCCCACGGCCGGCTCCGTCAGGGCGACGGTCGACTGGGACGCCAAGCCGGGCGCCGCCTATCAGGTGACGTTCACGTGCAACACCTCGCCGAGCTCCACGGCCACGGTGAACCTCACCATCAGCGCCGCCACGAGCACACCCACCGCGAGCTCGACGAGCTCCGCGGTGTCCACCGCCTCCCCGGCCGGTGTGCAGGGAGGTCTGGGCGGGAGCATCGACAGCGTGAACTCCGGAAAGATCGTGGCCGGCACCGCGCTGGCCGTGGCCGCCGCCGCCGGCACCGTCTTCATGGTGCGGCGGCGGAAGGAGAGCCGGTCGCACTGACCGGCGCCGCAGGAAGAACGAAAGCCGCCCCGGGTCCTCCAGGAGGACTCGGGGCGGCTTCGGTTATCGGGCCTGCGGGTGCGTCCTTACGGTCAGGCCGCCCCATGGCTCATCCTCCGGCGGCGCATCACGTACATGCCTCCGCCGAGGGCCGCCGAGGCGACCAGGCCCGCGCCGACGCCCATCTCCGTCGGGCTCGCGGCCATCGAGCCGCCGAGGCCGCCCTGCGCGCCACGGCCGTTGAGCACGGTGAACCGGTGGCCGGCCGTCCGGTCGGTGCCGTCGCAGCGCACCGTCAGGTTGTAGGTGCCGGGCGTCGCGTCGTTGAGGATCCGGACCCGGGCGTGGCCGACCCGGCCCGCCGAGAGCCTCGTGGTCCGGAACGCGTTGGACGAGACGCTGCCGCCCCGGCCACATCCCTCGGCGCTGACCTGCATGGCCGCGCCCTGGTGCACGCGCTCGGGATCGACGGTCACGTTGTTCGGACCGTTGTTGCGGCCGTTCCCGTTCCCGTTGCCGTTCCCGTTCCCGTTCCCGTTGCCGTTCCCGTTCCCGTTCCCGTTCCCGTTCCCGTTGCCGTTCCCGTTCCCGTTGCCGTTCCCGTTCCCGTTGCCGTTCCCGTTCCCGTTGCCGTTGTTGTTCCCGTTCCAGTTGCCGTTCCAGTTGCCGTTCCCGTTGTTGTTGCCGTTGTTGTTCCCGTTCCCGTTGTTGTTGTTATTGCCGTTGCCGTCGTCCCAGTCGCCCGGGTCGTTCCAGTCGTTCCAGTCGTTCTGGCTGTTGCCGTTGTTCTGGCTGTTGCCGTTGTTCTGACCGTTTCCGACGTCCCCACCGGCTGCGGCCATCGGGGCGGCCAGCCCGAGAGCGGCGACGGCGGTCGCGGCGACAACGAAAGCGCGTGTAGCACGCATCGTTCGAACCTCCAACGGGAAGCGCCCAGGAGCTCTGTGCACCGGAATGGATCGACGAGAAACGCCTCCCATGACGAACCCTCACCAGAACCCTCGTCCCGCGCATTTCGGGGCTGCTCCACACCGGTGATCCGACACGCCGGGCACACGGCCGTGAACCTGATGGACCCGCAGGTCACAGAGCGTCAGAGTTTTTGCCCTGGTACTACTCCGAAATGAAGTCCGCCGGGTCCGCGCCACCCGTTCGCACTTCCCTGCATGCCGCGCGGCCGCCCCGCGTCTAGCGTTCCCCTCGTCGCGACGAAGGGAGAACCATGGGCCGGGACAACTGGCGCCCCGAACGGATCAGACACTCGCCGTGGGGCGCGCTGGCGCTGGCGATGCTCACCGGTCTCGCGCTGATGCGGAACGGCGCGGACCTCTCACCCGGCCCGCCCCAGCCGGTCGCCGCCACCTCGGTGGGGGGCCACCAGAAGCTCGCCCCCGGGGCCCCGAAGGCCGGCCCGGCCGTGAAGCCGCTGGCGTACGCCCCCGTCGCCCGCGTGGGCATCCCCTCGATCGGGGTCGACGCCCCGGTGGTCGACGTGAACCTCGACCAGGACGGGTGGATCGAGACGCCGCCCCCGCAGGACCCCAACCTGGCCGGGTGGTACCAGAACGGCATCGCGCCCGGGCAGCTCGGCACCTCCGTCATCGTCGGTCACGTCGACAACCATGCGGGGCCCGCCGTCTTCTTCCAGCTGGGCTCGCTGAAGAAGGGCGACCGCGTCGAGATCGCCCGCAGTGACGACCGGGTGGCGGTGTTCGAGGTCTACGGGGTCGAGGTGTTCGCGAAGAACGACTTCCCCGGCGCCAGGGTGTACGGCGACACGGGCCATGCCGAGCTGCGCGTCATCACGTGCGGCGGCGGATACACGAAGGCGCACGGCTACGACGGCAACGTCGTGGTCTTCGCCCGCCTGGTCGAAACCCGCTGAAGACTGCCGCGGGGCCGGTGAGCGGCCCCCGCGGCAGTCTTCAGCCCCCTCAGCGGCGGTGCGGCACCGTGATCCGGTAGCCCTCACCCAGCAGTCCCGGCAGATAGCGGCGCAGCGCGGCCACGCTCTGCGAACGGTTGCCGCCCGCGTCGTGCGAGAGCACCACGACCCCGGGGGCGGCGCCCTCCCGCACCCGGCGGACGATGCTGTCGGTGCCCGGCTCCGTCCAGTCCAGGGTGTCCACCGTCCAGGCCATCGGCTCCATGCCGAGCGCGGCCCCGATCTCGAACGAGTTGCGGTTCCAGGCCCCGTAGGGCGCCCGGTACCAGAGCGGCGGAGCGCCGGTGAGCTTCTCGATCACGTCGCTGGTGCGACCCAGCTCGTCGGTGACGCCGGCCCGGGAGAGCGTGGTGACCAGCGGGTGGGTCCAGGAGTGGTTGCCGACGGTGTGCCCCTCGTCGGCGATCCTGCGGACCAGGTCCTCGTTGTCGTGGGCCATCTCCCCGCAGACGAAGAACATGGCCCGTACGTCGTGCTTCCGCAGCGTGTCGAGGATGTGCGGGGTGTAGGCGGGATCAGGTCCGTCGTCGAAGCTCAGCACCATGGCCCGGCCGATCCCCGGCAGCTCCTCGAAGGGCCGGGTGCGGACCGGTGGCGTCGCCGGTCGGTAGGGGGGCGGGTTGTCCGCGGTCATGGGCCTCAGTCTGTAGGCGAGCGGCCGGGCTTGCGCAACGGCCGTCCGCGGACCGGCCGAGGCGGCCGGCGGCGGAACCGGACGCCGGAACGGAGTACCGGCGGAGTCCGCCGCGACCAGGCGCACGACAGTGGCGGCCCCCAGCCCGGCAGCCAGCCTCAGCAGCGTTCTGCGCGTCGGCGCCATCTGATCATTCTTCATGACCAACTGCTCGCACGTCTGCCCTGTCACCCTTCTCAACGACACCGATTATGGGGGGTTTTGCACCCAATGGAGGGAGTGCGCCCGCGCCGCTGGTGCGAGGGTGCCGGGGTAGGCGGGAGCCCGGGCCGGGGCCGGCCGAAGGAGCCGATAGCCTCACTGCCGTGACAGATCAGCAGCCCCACCAGTTCGAACGTGGCACAGACGGCCCGAAAGTGATCGTCGCGGGCATCGACGGTTCCGATTCCTCCATGCGCGCCGCGGCGTATGCCGCAGGTCTCGCCCGTCGGCAGCGGGCCATGCTCGCCCTCGTCTACGTCCAGCCCGTACTGACGGCGGGCGCCGCGCTCGGTGCGCCGGTCGGCGATGCGACCGGGGACGTGGCCGAGGGTCTGGTGAGCGAGATCCGGGCGTCGACGGAGCGGATAAAGGACACCTGGGACGTGCGCTGGGAGTTCCACACCTTCCGCGGTGACCCGTACAACGGGCTGGTGACGGCGGCGGACGAACTCAAGGCGGACGCCGTGGTGGTGGGCGCGTCCGAGTCGGCGGGGCACCGGTTCATCGGCTCGGTGGCCGTACGCCTGGTGAAGGCCGGGCGCTGGCCCGTCACCGTGGTTCCGTAACGCAGTCCCTGGCGCCTGCGGCGCCGCTCTTCCCTCGCCCGCTCCGGCGCCCGCCCGACCGTTCACCGCACCACTCGCCGCTCCGTGCGACCGCTCGTCGCACGGGGCCGCGTTTGTCCTGTTCCCCGGGGCGTGAATGCGTTCGTATACGCCAGTCAGCAGCCGGCACCCCTCCCGGTACACCGTGCCGGTCACGGCACCGGGCGCCGGGGGCCTCCGCGGGAAGGGCGATCACCATGACCACGACGACCGATGAGCGGGCCCTCACGGATCTGCAGCGGGAACACGGGCCCGCCCTGTTCCACTTCCTGCTCGGCCTGACGTTCGGCGACCGGCAGCGGGCCGAGGATCTCGTCCAGGAGACGCTGGTGCGGGCCTGGCAGCACCCGGAGGCCTTCGACGGCCCCTACGAGTCGATGAGGCCCTGGCTGTTCACCGTGGGACGCCGGCTGGCGATCGACGCCCGCAGGTCGCGCCTGGCCCGGCCTGCCGAGGTCAACGACGCCGTGCTGGACAGCGCCCCGGCCCGGGAGGACACCGCCGAGGCCACGGTCGCCGCGCTCGATGTGCGCAAGGCGGTGCGCACCCTCAGCCCGGAGCACCGGGCGGTACTCGTCCAGATCTACTTCCGGGGGCTGAGCGTGGGCGAGACCGCCGAGGTGCTCGGGATACCCGCCGGCACGGTGAAGTCCCGTTCGTACTACGCCCTGCGCCTGCTCTCGCGTAACCTGCCCGGCTACTCCAGCAGGTCCTCCTCGGTCAGCAGTGGCAACAGGGCCGCCGCCTCCGCGACCGCCACGTAGTCGGCGGCGCAGCGGTCACAGCTCTGCAGATGGCGGGCGACGGTCCGCGCCTGTGCGGGCGGCAGCGCGTCCAGGACGTAGGCGCCGAGCAAGTGCCGCATGTGCGGTCCCTCCCCTGGGTCGGCGGTCATGGCAACCTCATGTCTGTGACGGACCGGGTCCGACGGATCCTGTCCTTCTGGCCACGCGGGGCGCGCTCCCCCGGTTCAATGCTGCGTGGGGGCCGGTCGGCCCCCGGTACGCCGGGCAGCCTCCGGCCCGGGCCCGAGAACGGAAAGAGGCGAGGCGGGATGTGTCGGGAACGTCATGACGGAGCCGGCGGGGGCGGGCTGCTGGTCCCGATGGCATGGATGTACGCGGAGTACATCGCCGACGAGCTGCTGCGGACCGGCGATCTGATGGAGCCGGCCACGCTGGAGTACCGGGCGGGTCGCGATGCGCTCGCGCTGACGGTGTTCCTCTCCGACGGTGCGGTGGCCGAGGCGCTGCCCGCCACCCGGGTGGACGAGCTGCGCCTGCTGACGGCGTACGGGACACCGTGGCGCCGATGGGTGTGCGAGCGCCTCGACGCCCTGGAGGCGGCGCCCGGCGGCCCGGGCCCCGACCTGACGCTGGCGCTGGCCGCCTGGCGGTGGCTGGAGGAGACCGAGCTGCTGGCGGCCGACCTCGACGCGATCGGACCGCTGCCGTGGGAGGCCGCCGCCGGTCCTGAGGAGCCGGAAGAGCTGGACGCTGTGCAGGTGTGGACACCGGCCTGGCAGCTGGGCCTGCCGCTCGGGCATCTGGCGATCCACCTGTACTGAGTCCCGGCGCGGGGCGCCGCCGGGCCGTGCGGGGCGACGCTCAGGAACCGTGCACCCCGGCGCGGTACTTCGGCAGCCGCACGGTGATGCGCATGCCTGCGCCGATGCCCGTCTCGATGACGAGCCCGTAGTCGTCCCCGTACACCTGGCGCAGCCGTTCGTCGACGTTGAGCAGTCCGATGCCGGTGGACTCCCCGCCCTCGCCGCGCAGGATGTGGCGCAGGCGCTCCGGGTCCATGCCGGTGCCGTCGTCCTCGATGACGACCTCGGCCTCGGAGCCGGCGTCCAGCGCGCTGATGGTGATGCGGCTGGAGGTGACGGCCCCTTCGAGTCCGTGCTTGACGGCGTTCTCGACCAGGGGCTGGAGGCAGAGGAAGGGCAGGGCGACGGGCAGTACCTCGGGGGCGACCTGGAGGGTCACCGAGAGGCGTTCGCCGAACCGGGCCCGGACGAGGGCCAGGTACTGGTCGATGGAGTGCAGTTCGTCGGCGAGGGTGGTGAAGTCGCCGTGACTGCGGAAGGAGTAGCGGGTGAAGTCGGCGAACTCCAGGAGCAGCTCGCGGGCCTGCTCGGGGTCGGTCCGGACGAACGAGGCGATGGCGGCCAGCGAGTTGAAGAGGAAGTGCGGGGAGATCTGCGCGCGCAGGGCCCTGATCTCGGCCTCGATGAGCTGGGTGCGCGAACGGTCGAGTTCGGCGAGTTCCAGCTGTACGCAGACCCAGCGGGCGACCTCGCCCGCGGCCCTCGCCAGGACCGCGGATTCGCGCGGGGCGTAGGCGATCAGCGTGCCGAGGACCCGGTGGTCGACGGTGAGCGGCACGGCGACGGCCCAGCGCAGCGGGCAGTCCAGGTCGTCGCACTCGCTGCGGAACGCGGTGTCGCGGCCGGTGGCGAGGACGTCTCCCACCCGCTCCATGACGTGCCGGCCGTGGTGGTCGCCCTCGCCGTCCCAGACCAGCACCCGCTCGCGGTCGGTGAGGCACAGGGCGTCGGTGCCGAGCAGCGAACGGAGCCGGCGGGCCGACCTGCGGGCGCTCTCCTCCGTCAGTCCGGCGCGCAGGGGCGG
This sequence comes from Streptomyces sp. NPDC005803, assembly GCF_040630435.1. Classification (NCBI taxonomy): domain Bacteria; kingdom Bacillati; phylum Actinomycetota; class Actinomycetes; order Kitasatosporales; family Streptomycetaceae; genus Streptomyces; species Streptomyces sp. NPDC005803. The sequence goes on from NZ_JBEXXO010000002.1 coordinate 512,992, forward strand.
CGCGGCCAGGGAGGCGGTGTGCAGGGTCTCGAAGGTGGCGTGTTCGACGGGTGTGCCGACGTCGCTGGGGCGGACGGGGCGTGCGGTGCGACGGCCGGTCAGCAGTCCGCCGCCGAACAGCAGCAGGGCGAGGAGCACGATGACGGCGTACCCGGCCCCGGTCACCGGTGCCTCCCGGCGCTCAGTGCCTCGGGCAGGTGGAAGCGGGTCATCGCGGCGTTGGTGCCCGCGGGTATCCGGCCGGGCGTGGCGAGCGAGACCAGGATCATGGCGAGGAAACCGACGGGCACGGACCAGACGGCGGGCCAGGCGAGCAGCGCGTGCGGCCAGCCGGGCGGGCGCACCGCCCCGCTGACGGTGATGGCGACGGAGAGCAGGGCGGAGCCGCCGCCCAGGACGAGTCCCGCGACGGCTCCCGGCGGGGTGAGCCGGCGCCACCAGATGCCGAGGACGAGCAGCGGGCAGAAGGAGGACGCCGACACGGCGAACGCCATCCCCACCGAGTCGGCTACCGGCACCCGGCTGACCAGCAGTGACCCGGCCAGCGGGACGGAGATGGCGAGGACGGTGGCCAGCCGGAAGTGGCGTACGCCCCGCGCGGGCAGGACGTCCTGGGTGAGGACGCCGGCGACGGCCATGGTCAGTCCGGAGGCGGTCGACAGGAAGGCGGCGAAGGCGCCCCCGGCGATGAGCGCGCCGAGCAGGTCGCCGCCGAGTCCGCCGATGACCCGGCCGGGGAGCAGCAGCACGGCGGCGTCGGCGTCGCCGCCGTGGATGAGCTCGGGTGCGTACAGCCGGCCGAGGGCTCCGTAGACGGGCGGCAGCAGGTAGAAGACGCCGATCAGGGCGAGGACGGCGACGGTGGTGCGGCGGGCGTCGCGGCCGTTGGGGCTGGTGTAGAAGCGGACGACGACGTGCGGCAGGCCCATGGTGCCGAGGAAGGTGGCGACGATGAGGCCGTAGGTGGCGTACAGCGGATGGTCGGCGCGGAAGGCGGAGAGCTGCTCGTCGAAGGTGACGCGGGGCCGCCCGTCGCCCTGCCAGGCGAGCACCAGGAAGAGGGCGGGGACGAGGAGCGCGGTGAGTTTCAGCCAGTACTGGAAGACCTGGACGAAGGTGATGGAGCGCATCCCGCCGGCGGCGACGGCGAGGACGACCACGGAGGCGACGAGCACGTCGCCCAGCCAGCCGGGCGCCCCGGTCAGGATCTTGAGGGTGAGTCCGGCTCCCTGGAGCTGCGGCACGAGGTAGAGCCAGCCGGCGCCGACGACGAGGACGCTGACGAGCCGGCGCACCTGCCGGGATTCGAGCCGCCCCTCGGCGAAGTCGGGCAGGGTGTACGCCCCCGAGCGGCGCAGCGGCGCGGCGACGAAGACCAGCAGCACCAGATAGCCGGCGGTGTAGCCGACCGGGTACCAGAGCATGTCGGGTCCGTGGACGAGCACCAGGCCGGCGATGCCGAGGAACGAGGCGGCGGAGAGGTACTCGCCGCTGATCGCGGCAGCGTTCAGCCGGGGCCGTACGGTGCGCGAGGCGACGTAGAAGTCGGAGGTGGTGCGCGAGATGCGCAGCCCGAACCCGCCGACGAGGACGGTGGCGAGGACGACGGCGGCGACGGCCGCCACCGCGTACGTGCGGCTCACTGCGCGGGGCGGCCTTCCACGAGCCGGGCGAAGTCGCTCTCGTTGCGCTCGGCCCGGCGCACGTACCACCAGGCGAGCAGCGTCAGCGGCGGGTAGGCGGCGAAGCCGAGGACGGCCCAGACGACGGCGGAGCTGTGCAGGGCCTCGAAGACGAGCGGCAGGGTGCCGACGACGACGGCGAGGACGGTGAAGGCGGTGAGTCCGGCGCGCAGCTGGCTGCGCATCAGCGAACGGACGTAGGCGCCGCCGAGTGCGGTCTGCTCGTCGATCTCCGACTGGGTGCGGTAACGCGGCAGCGGACGCACCCGGCGGGGCTCCCCCGTCACCACTTCACGCCGGGGCGTTGGCTCTGCGGACATGGGGCCGGAGTGTACGCAGCTCCCGACCCCGCTGGGAAGGGTCCGGGTGCGGGTAGACGCTGGTCAGCGGCCGGTCTGCCGCATCAGCAGATCGCGCAGCGCACGGGTGTGGCGGCGGCTGACGGCAAGCGAAGCGGTGCCGATGCGCACGCTCATGCTGCCCGCGTCCAGGCGCAGTTCGTCGATCCGGCCGAGCGCCACGAGGTGGCGGCGGTGGATGCGGACGAATCCGCGGGTGCGCCAGCGTTCCTCCAGGGTGGTCAGGGGGACGCGGACCAGGTGGCTGCCGGTGGCGGTGTGCAGCCGGGCGTAGTCGCCCTGGGCCTCGGCGTACGCGATGTCGTCGATCGGGATGAAGCGGATGACACCGCCGAGTTCGACGGGGATCTGGTCGGGTGCGGCGTCGTGGGCGGGTGCGGAGCGTCCGCCGACCTGTTCGGCGGCGCGGCGCACCGCTTCGGCCAGGCGTTCGCGGCGCACGGGCTTGAGGACGTAGTCGACGGCCTTCAGGTCGAAGGCGTGCACGGCGAAGCCCTCGTGGGCGGTGACGAAGACGATGAGCGGGGGTGCGGCGAACCCGGCCAGCAACTGGGCGACATCGAGCCCGGTGAGGCCCGCCATGTGGATGTCGAGGAAGACGACGTCGATGGCGGCCGGGTCGTCGGGACCGGCCTCGACGGCGCTGCCGATGCGCCGCAGCGCCTCGGTGGCGCCGGTGGCCCCTTCGGCGCTGCGGATCCGGGGATCGGCGCGCAGGAGGTACAGGAGTTCCTCCAGGGCGGGTTCTTCGTCGTCGACGGCGAGTACGCGGAGCATGGCGGGAGTTTAGGGGTGCACGGCGCGGTGCGGGGATGGCGCGGTGAGTGATTCATGGACTGTTTCCGTACGGGACGGCATGTGCACCCCGCCACCCCACCGCGATGTCGGCGCCTACGCCCTGGGCGTGCTCGACGCCGCCGATGCCTTCCGTTTCGAGGAGCATCTGGAGGACTGCCTTCCGTGCGCCGACCGGGCCGTGGAGCTGGGCCGGGTGGCGGCCGTCCTCGCGCGTTACGCCCGGCTGACGCAGGGCGTCGATCCGGTGGCGCGGGCCGGGGCGGGGCCGGCCATGGAGGCGGTGGCCGCCGGGCGGCGCAGGACATGGCGCCGGCGTCTCGGGCTCGTGGCGGCGGCCGCGGCACTGTCCGCCGCCGCTCGCGCCACGGCACGTTCGCCGGGGCCCACGTCCGGCCGCCCTACTTGAGCAGCTTGGAGAGCCTGCGGTCGGCGAGGGGCTTGCCGCCCGTCTGACAGGTCGGGCAGTACTGGAGCGAGGAGTCGCTGAAGGACACCTCGCGGATGGTGTCCCCGCAGACCGGGCAGGCCTCGCCGGTGCGCCCGTGGACCCGCATGCCGCTCTTCTTCTCGGCCTTGAGCCGCCCCGCGGCCAGTCCGCTGGAGCGGGCGACGGCCTCGTCCAGCGTGGTGCGCAGGGCGGTGTGGAGCCGGGTGATCTCGTCGTCGGTGAGGCGCGCGGTGATTTTGAACGGGGACATCTTCGCGACGTGCAGGATCTCGTCGCTGTAGGCGTTGCCGATGCCCGCGATGAGCGACTGGTCGCGCAGGGCGCCCTTGATCTGGCGCCGCTCGCCTTCCAGCAGTGCGGCGAACGCCTCGCGGTCGAAGGACGGGTCGAGCGGGTCGGGCCCGAGGCGGGCGACCCCGGGTACCTCGGCGGGGTCGCGCACCAGGTACACGGCGAGGCGTTTGGTGGTGCCGGCCTCGGTCAGGTCGAAGCCGTCTCCGGTGGTGAGGACGGTCCGCAGCGCCAGGGGGCCCTTTCCGGGGCGCGGCGGCGCGTCGGGGAAGCCGTCCCTCCAGTGGAGCCAGCCGGCCCGGGCGAGGTGGGTGACCAGGTGCAGCGGGCCGACGGCGATGTCGAGGAACTTCCCGTGCCGCCCGACGCCGGTGACCGTGCCGCCGTGCAGGGCGGTGAGCGGCGGGTCGTACGTCTTCAGGACGCTGATGGCGAGCGGCAGGACGCGGTCGATCTCCCTGCCGACCAGGTGGTCGTCGAGGAAGACCCGCAGGGCTTCGACTTCCGGAAGTTCGGGCATGCCTCCCAGCCTGCCGCAGCCCTCGCCCCGGCGCCTATCGGAGGCCGTACGCGCGCTCGGCGGTGGTGGCGAGGACGGCGCCCCGCTCGCCGTCGGTGAGGCTGTCGAGGAGGACGAGCGCGGCCTCGACGACCTCGGTGTACGTCGCCGCGAGCCGGCACACCGGCCAGTCCGAGCCGAACATCAGCCGGCCGGGCCCGAAGGCGTCGAGGACGGTGTCGGCGTAGGGGCGCAGGTCCTTGACGGTCCAGTGGTGCGGGTCCGCCTCGGTGACCAGGCCGGAGAGTTTGCACACGGTGTTGGGGAGGGCGGCGAACGCCCGCAGGTCGTCGGCCCACGGCTGCGTGTGCCCGGCGGCGATCGGCGGTTTGCCGGCGTGGTCGAGTACGAAGGTGAGTCCGGGCAGCTGTTCGGCGGCCCGGGACGCGGCGGGCAGCTGGTCGGGCCGGATCACGAGGTCGTAGGCGAGCCCGGCGTCCGCCACGGCGTCCAGTCCGCGCACCACGTCCGCGCGCAGCAGCCATCGGGGGTCGGGTTCGCCCTGCACCTGGTGGCGGAGCGAGACGAGCCGGTCGCCGCCGGGGAGCTCGCGCAGGGCGGCCAGGGTGTCGGCGATGTCCGGGGCGGTGAGATCGGCCCAGCCCACGACGCCGGCGACCAGGTCGCTGCCGTGGGCGAGCGCGAGGAACTCGGGGGTCTCCTCCGGGACGGTCACGGTCTGGACGAGCACGGTCGCGCACACGCCGTTGGCCCGTGCCTCCGGCTCCAGGTCGGCCAGGGAGAAGTCGCGTCGCAGGGGGGTCAGTTCCTCCCCGGTGATCCAGTCCTGGTCCCGTACGGAGAGGTCCCACACGTGGTGGTGGGCGTCGACGATGCGGGGCTGTCCGGTCATCTCACAGCTCCCAGGCGACCGGGAGGCCCGCTTCGGCGCCGTCCGACGAGTAGTCGTGCGTGACGTCGAGGAGTGCGTCCATCCTGGCCTGCCAGGCGACATTGACGGGGAGCTGTTCGAGTTCGGCGAGGAGTTGGGCGTAGTCGTCGCACTCGATGACGTGGAACAGATCGGTGCCGCTGCGCCAGATCGTCCAGGAGGTGGCTCCCGCCGCGCGGATCGCGCGGGTCAGTTCGGCGGGGACCTCGCGGTGGGCCGCCTCGTACTCGGCTATGCGGTCCGCACGGACCTTGGTGTGCAGGGCGATGCGCATGTCAGTGTCCGTTCTCGGGCAGCAGGCCTTCGGCGCGCAGGTCGTCCCAGAGGTCGTCGGGTACGTCCGTGCGGAGCTGGGCGGCGGCGTCGCGCACTTCGTCGGCGGAGCGCGTGCCGACGAGCACGCCGGCGACCGCCGGGTGGGTGAGCGGGTAGCGCAGGGCGGCGGCGCGCAGGGGCACGCCGTGGCCCTCGGTGACGGCCTTCAGGCGCAGGGCCCGGTCCAGGAGATGCAGGGGGGCGGCGGCGTAGTCGTACGTCGCGCCGGGGCGCGGGTCGGCGAGGAGGCCGGAGTTGAAGACGCCGCCGACGACGACGCCGCGGCCGCGGGCGGCGGCGGCCGGCAGCAGGTCGGTCAGGGCCGACTGGTCGAGGAGGGTGTGGCGGCCGGCGCAGAGCACCACGTCGACATCGGTCTCGACGACGAAGCGGGTGAGCATCGCGGTCTGGTTCATGCCGGCCCCGATGGCCCCGACGACCCCTTCGGCGCGCAGTTTCTCCAGTTCGGGGTAGGCCTCGCCGAAGGCGGCTTCGGCGTGGTCGTCCGGGTCGTGGAGGTAGGCGATGTCGATGCGGTCGAGGCCGAGGCGTTCCAGGCTGTCCTCGATGCTGCGGCGGACACCGGCGGCGCTGAAGTCCCAGCGCCTGCGGTGGGTGGCGCGGACGGCGAAGCCCTCGGAGAGCCCGTCGGCCGCGCCGGCCCCGCCGCCGGGCAGCGGGTCGAGCACCCGGCCCACCTTGGTGGACAGTACGTACGCGTCGCGGGGCCGGGCGCGCAGGGCTTCGCCGAGCCGCCGCTCCGAGAGTCCGAGCCCGTAGTGCGGCGCGGTGTCGAAGTAGCGGACGCCCTCGTCCCAGGCGGCGTCGACGGCGGCGGCGGCCTGCGCGGGCTCCACGGCGCTGAAGAGATTGCCGATGGCGGCCGCCCCGAAGGACAGCTCGGTGACCTCGACCGCGCTGTTACCCAGCTGGTTGCGCCGCATGGTTCCGCCGCCCTCCCCGAAGATCGCTTTCTGCACACAGCGAATATTCATCGGATCACTTGGCGCGTCAACACCTCGGAGAGGATCCGGTGGCGCAAATTTCGACGAATCTATCCGATCTATGCGCCCACCACCCAGGTCAGCCTCCGGGCAGCAGGGCGAGCAGACCGGCCACCTCCTCCTCGGCGCAGCGCCCCAAGCGCTCCAGATCGGGCAGCGCCTTGCCGTCGGCCACCAGCCCGATCTGCACCGCGCCCCCATAGGTGGTCAACGCGATGGCCAGGGACTGACCGCGGGCCAGCGGCGCCATCGGGTAGAGCGCGCGCAGCGGGCAGCCGCCGAGCGAGAGGGCCGAGCGGGGCAGCGGCACGCTGGTGACCAGCACGTCGAACAGCATCCGGGCGGCGCTCCCGGCGAGCGGGGCTCCGAAACGGTGGGCCAGTGACGGCAGTTGGTCGGCGAGCACCGCGACCGCCCCGGCCCCGCGCAACGGCCCGGCGGACTTGTTGCGGTCCATCGCGCCGCGGACGGCCCGCAGCCGCTCCCAGGGATCGGGTTCGGAGACGGGGAGGCCCAGCAGATAGGCGGAGAGCCGGTTGCCGTCGGCCCCGCCGCCCGGGCGGCGCCGGGAGACGGGGACCAGCGCGCGCGGATCGGAACCGGGCAGCGGTTCGCCGCGCTCCAGCATCCAGCGGCGCAGCGCGCCCGCCACGACGGCGAGCAGCACGTCGTTGCTCGTGCCGCCCACCGCCCGCCGGATCCGCTGCACCGCCGCGAGGTCGAGATCGGCCGTGACGAGCCGCCGCGTACCGGAGGAGTCGGCGCTGAGGGCCGGCGCGCCGCGCAGGTCGAGGCGGCTGGCGCGCACCAGCGAGGCCCCGACGCCGAAGGCCCGGCCGAGGTCCTCGATCCGGCCGAGGGCGAGTCCCGCGACCTGGCGGGGGCCGGGCATCCAGGAGCGCGGCGGTACGGGCCGCACCCGCCGGGCCGCCGGCCCCGGCCGGCCCGCGACGGCGGCGATCTCGTCGAAGATGCCGGCCCCGATGGCGACCGCGCGCATTCCGTCGGCGAGTGCGTGGTGGAGCTTGACGAGTACGGCGAAGGAGCCTTCCGCGGCGCCGGTGATGACGTACATCTGCCAGGGCGGACGCCCTCTGCGCAGCGGCTGCTCCATCAGCTCGCCCGCGAGCCGGGTGGCCGCCGCCATGAACCCGGCCTCACCCTCTCCGGCGGTCTCCGCTTCGGGCAGGTGCACCCGCTTGACGTGCCGGTGGACGTCGAAGTCCTTGTCCACCGACCAGGCCGCGCCTCCGACGGGCAGCAGCACGTCGCGCACCCGCATCCGCAGCCGGGGAATGGCGGCGGCCCGGGTGCCCAGCAGTTCCAGGAGGCCGTCGGGGCCGGGGGCCGGACGGCCGCCCGGCGCGAAGACGGCGAGCGCACCGAGGTGCATGGGGTGTGCATCGGACTCGAGGTGCCAGAAGGCCAGGTCGAGAGGTGCCAGAAGCTCAGTGCCCAACGGATCCTCATGTCATGGAAGACGGAGACTGCCGGAGTCGCAGTCAATCCCTCGCAGTCGGTTACGGTCAAGTATGGACATGTTACGTTCTGTTACTTCGCAGTAGGACGCAGTCCCCGTGAACGGCTCCCGCCTTCACCGGATCAGCCGCGTGGCGGAATGACGAACTCGCACCAGACGCATTTGCCGGTGCCCCGGGACTCGACGCCCCAGCCGTCCGCCAGCCGGTCGACGAGCATGAGACCCCGCCCCGAGACCCCCGCCTCGCCCGCGTCCCGGCGGCGCGGCAGCGCGCTGGACCGGTCCTCGACATCGACGCGCAGGCGCCGCTCGGGGCCGGTGAGCACCCGGATGGTGACGATCGCGCCGCCGTCGGTGTGCATCAGGGCATTGGTCGTCAGCTCGTCGGCGGCCAGCTCCACCTCGTCGGCGCGGTCCTTGGCGCCCCACGCCCGCACCGCCGCACGGATCATGTGCCGCGCCGAGCTGAGCGCCTCCGGGTCGTTCTGCCCCACGTGCTGCTGGAGCCGGCCGCCGGGCTGCGGGGCGTGGGCGGCCTTGCGGCGCAGCAGCAGCACCGCCACGTCGTCCTCACCGCCGCGTTCGTCGACCGCCGCGCAGAGCCGGTCGGCCAGCTTCTGGAGGTCCTGGGGGCCCTTCCTGATCATGGCGACGAGCAACTGCGTGCCCTCGTCGAGGTCGGCTCCCGGCAGCTCCACCAGGCCGTCGGTGAACAGCACCATGGTCTGCCCGGGGTCCAGCTCGACCGTGCTGACCGGGTACTCCAGCCGTCCGAACTCCGCGGACAGCCCCAGCGGCAGACCGCCCTCGACGAGCACCTTGCGGCAGCTCCCGTCGGCGTCCCGCACCAGCGGGTCCACATGCCCGGCCCGGACCACCTGCACCACGCCGGTCGTCAGGTCGGCCTCGGCATAGGTGCAGGTCGCGAAGCGGTCGGTGTCCAGCTCGTGCAGGAAGACCGAGGCCCGCGCCATGACCGTGGCGGGGCTGTGCCCTTCGGCCGCGTACGCGCGGAGCACGATGCGCAGCTGGCCCATGACGGCGGCGGCGTGCGTGTCGTGGCCCTGTACGTCCCCGATGACGGCGCCGACCCGGCCGCCGGGCAGCGGGATGACGTCGTACCAGTCGCCGCCGATGTCCCGGCCCAGCCTCGCCGACCGGTAGCGCACGGCGATCTGCGCACCGGGCACCTCGGGGATGCGGCGCGGGAGCATCGCCTGCTGGAGCCCCTCGGCGAGGTCGTGCTCCTGTTCGTACAGCATGGCGCGCTGGAGGCTCTGGGCGATGGAGCTGCCGAGGGCGACGAGCAGATTGCGTTCGTCGCCGGTGAACCCGTTCTTGTCGCTGTAGAGGAGCCCGAGTGCGCCGATGGGGCGGGCCTGGGCGATCAGCGGCAGGTAGGCGGCCGAGGTGATGCCCAGGTGGCTGATGTGGGGCCACAGGACCGGGTACGAATCCGCGAAGTCCTCGGCGGACTCGATGAAGCGGGGCCCCAGCGTGCGGACGACCTCGCTCATCGGGTACTGCTCGTCCGTCCGCGTGTACCGGGTGCCCGGCACGAAGGCCCCGTCGGGCCCGTCGGCCACCAGGTGGATGCGTCCGGCCTCGATCAGCCCCATCACCAGGCTGGTGGCCCCCAGGTGAGCCAGCCCCTGGGAGTTCTTGAGCACGTCGATGACGTCCTTGACGGTACGGGCGTGGGCCAGCGCGGCCGTGGTGGCCTCCACCAGACTCGTCCGCCGCTGCCGCTCCTCGTCCAGCTCACGGCGGGCGGTGGAGTCCGCCAGTTCCTCGGTGGCGTCCCGGACGATGCCGATGATGCGGCGCGGCCGGCCCGTGTCGTCCCGTCGGACGAAGCCCTGGGTGTGCATCCAGCGCAGGCTGCCGTCGCGCCGCAGGATGCGGAAATAGGCCCCGTAGTTGCTCCGGCCCGTCTTCAGGGCCTGCGTCACCATGCCGTCCAGGCGCATGGCCTCGTCCGGGGGTACCCGCGTCGCGAGCGTCGCCGGCCTGTCGTCGTACTCGTCGGCCCGCAGGTCGAACACGTCGAGGGCCTGCTGGTCCATGTGCATGAGGCCGCTGTCCAGGTCCCAGTCGAAGCTGCCCATTCGGTTCAGGGCGAGACTGAGGTCCGGGTGGGCGGGCCAGTCGTCCGGGAGTGACAGGGCACCCGCTACCCGATCATCCATGTGGGTCACTCTGCCACTATTTGTCCGATTCTTCGAGTGAACTGTCCACGAGGTGAACGTGCGATGGGACACATTCACGAGCGGTCCCGCCGAGCGGTATTTCCGGAGATTCCCCGGGATTCCGCGGGTCGGCAAAGGTGCGGGGCGCCGGATTTCGCCGCAGAACGCCGACCCGCCCCGAAAGCGGGCAGGGACAGCGGCTAACGTGTGCGTCGGGGTGGAGTAAGCCAAGCCTTACCACGGCCCGCCCCGCTCCTGCTCGTTCGTCCTAAGGAACAGCCCTCCATGACACGCCCCGTCCGCGTAGCCATCGTCGGAGCCGGCCCGGCCGGAATCTACGCAGCGGACGCGCTGCTCAAATCCGATGCCGCCACCGACCCGGGTGTCTCCATCGACCTGTTCGAGCGGATGCCCGCCCCCTTCGGCCTGATCCGTTACGGGGTGGCCCCGGACCACCCGCGGATCAAGGGCATCGTGCAGGCGCTCCACCAGGTCCTGGACAAGCCGCAGATCCGGCTGTTCGGCAATGTCGACTACCCGAACGACATCGGCCTGGACGAGCTGCGGACGTTCTACGACGCCGTGATCTTCTCCACCGGCGCCGACGCCGACCGCGCCCTCGACATACCGGGGAGCGACCTGGACGGCTCGCACGGCGCCGCCGAGTTCGTCTCCTGGTACGACGGTCACCCGGACGTGGCGCGCACCTGGCCGCTGGAGGCGGAGAAGGTCGCCGTGCTGGGTGTGGGCAACGTGGCCCTGGACGTCGCCCGCATCCTCGCCAAGACCGCCGACGAACTGCTGCCCACCGAGATCCCCGCCAACGTCTACGACGGCCTCAAGGCCAACAAGGCGCTGGAGGTGCACGTCTTCGGGCGGCGCGGTCCCGCCCAGGCCAAGTTCAGCCCGATGGAGCTGCGGGAGCTGGACCACTCGCCGAACATCGAGGTCATCGTCAACCCCGAGGACATCGACTACGACGCGGGCTCGATCGAGACCCGGCGCGGGAACAAGCAGGCCAACATGGTGGCCTCCACCCTGGAGAACTGGGCGATCCGCGACGTCGGCGACCGGCCGCACAAGCTCTTCCTGCACTTCTTCGAATCCCCCGTGGAGATCCTCGGCGAGGACGGCGCCGTCGTCGGACTGCGTACCGAGCGCACCGAGCTGGACGGCACCGGCAACGTGAAGGGCACCGGCCGTTTCCATGACTGGGACGTCCAGAGCGTCTACCGCGCGGTCGGCTACTACTCGCAGGAGCTGCCGAAGCTCCCGTTCGACGTCGCGTCCGGCACCGTTCCGCACGCCGCCGGGCGGGTGCTCGCGGGCGGTGAGCCGATGGAGTCGGTGTACGTCACCGGCTGGATCAAGCGGGGCCCGATCGGCCTGATCGGGCACACCAAGGGCGACGCCAACGAAACGGTCGCCTGCCTGCTGGAGGACCACACCGCCGGCCGGCTGCCCGCCCCGGCGCAGCCCGAGCCGTCGGCCGTGACCGGGTTCCTGGAGTCCCGCGGCATCCGCTACACCACCCGCGAGGGCTGGTACCGGCTGGACGCGCACGAGCGCGCCCTGGGCGATGCGCAGGGCCGCGAGCGGGTGAAGGTCGTGGAGCGCGACGCCATGCTGGACGCTTCGGAGCCCGGCAACTGACACCACGGCGACGGCCCCGGAACCCCCGTTCAGGGGTTCCGGGGCCGTCGCCGTCCCGGGGAGGCGTCAGCGGCCCTGCAGCGCCTTGACGTGGTCGCCGAGGTCCAGCCCTTGGAGCGGCCGACCTTCCGTCAAGAGGTCCGAACCAAAGGCCGGCCCCGCGGTCAGGGGCCGGCGCGTGCGCTCCGGGACCGCTCGCGCACGCGGTCCGGATAGCGTTCCGTGAAGCGCACTGCCAGCACCAGCAGGACGACGGGGATGATCCAGTTGTACCAGTCGGCACCGGACGAGGTGTGCACCGCGAGCAGGCCCAGCAGGGCGGTCGCGGCGAAGACCCCTCCCCAGACCAGCGTCAGCACCTGGTTCACCTGCCGGAACACCGGCGATCCCCACACCTCACGGGGCGTGGTCTCCCGCGCGTACTGCTCGGTGAACGGGACGAACGCGAGCGAGCCCAGCGCCACCACCGCGATCACCGAGCTGGACAGGACCTGGGCGTACCTCTCCACCCAGAGCAGGTCCTGACGGTCCAGGAACAGCGCCAGCACGCTGAGGACGGCGAAGAAGGCGATGCCGGTGATCTCCAGCACCTTGAAGGAACCCCGGCGCAGGTCGGGCAGATTGAGTACCACGGCGGCGACGAGACCGGCCAGCGTGGCGAACTCCCAGGTACTGGGAGCCGCGATGACGTCGAAGATGATCCACGGGGCGAACGCGAAGAACAGATTCCCGGTCCGCCGCCCGGAATTGGCTTGAGCCACCGGACACCTCCGGGGCATGTCCCACGGCACCCTGCCGCTTCCTCCATGGTGGGGCCGGGGCCCGCCCGCCGCATCCCCGCACGCCCGGGACGCGTTGCAGCGGCTGCGGGCCGGGCGTTGAATGAAGGATCGGCACGGCACGTCTCCAGGTGCGCGCACACCCCGGCAAGGGAGGCCCCACCATGGCCGCTCATACCTCGCAGGCCTTCGACCCGGCCCGCGTCGTCCATCTGTCCGGCCGCTACGCCCCCGTGACCGACGAGGTGGACGAGTCCGGACTCCAGGTGGTGGGCGAACTGCCGGACGGACTCGACGGGCTGTTCCTGCGCAACGGTCCCAACCCGCGCTTCAGCCCGATCGGTTCGTTCCTCTATCCGATCGACGGAGACGGCATGCTGCACGGCGTACGGCTCTCCGGCGGGCAGGCCCGGTACCGCAACCGCTTCGTCCGCACACCCGCCGTGCTCGCGGAAGAGCGCGCCGGCCGGGCGTTGTGGGGCGGGATCGAGTCGATGATCACGCCTCAGGCACCCGACGTGGCCCCTGAGTTGGCCGGCACGTTCCGCGACCTTCCGAACATCAACGTGGTACGCCACGCGGGACGCCTGCTGGCCCTCGCCGAGTCCGACTGCCCCTTCCTGGTCACACCGGAGCTGGAGACGGCCGGCAAGGAGACGTTCGGCGGAGCGCTGCCGGCCGGCATCACGGCGCACCCGAAGACCGACCCGGCCACCGGGGAGATGCTCGTCTTCTGCTACGGCCTCGAACCGCCCTATCTCACCTGGTCGGCCATCGATCCGACCGGCTCCGTGGCCCGCGGCCCCACTGCGGTCGACGGACTCGACGCGCCGATGATGATCCACGACATGGCGCTGACCGCGAGGTTCCTGGTGCTCGTGCTGGCACCGGTGTTCTTCGACATCGCCGCCGTGATGAGCGGGGGTTCCCTGATCGACTGGCGGCCCGAGCGCGGCACCCGGGTGGCCCTGGTCCCCCGCGACGGCGGTCCCGTGCGGTGGGCGTCCGACGAGGCGTTCTGGCTGTGGCACACGGTCAACGCCTACGACACCGAGCCCGACGGCGGTGAGGTCGTACTGGACTACGTGCAGTGGTCCCGCCTCTCCATGGGCGTACCGGACCCCACGGGACGGCCCAACACCGCCGGTCTGGTCCGCGCGGTCATCGATCCCGCCGCCGGCACGATGCACCGGACCGTGCTGGACGACGCCAGGATGGAACTCCCCCGCACGGACGACCGTTTGATCGGCCGGCCGCACCAGCAGCTGGCGGTGGCCGCGGACTCGGGCAACCCGGACCTGCTGCCGGGCGAGTTCGATGCGCTGCGCTGGTACGACGGCAGGGACGCGTCGGGCACGAGTGTGGTGTGGCGGGCCGGCGATCTGTCCGTCGGCGAGCCGGTCTTCGCCCCCTCACCGGGCAGCACCTCCGGCGCGGGCGGCCACTGGATGACGTACGCCACCGACCGCACCGACGACAGCAGTTGGCTGCTCGTGATCCCGGCGGACGATCCCTCCTCGGGCCCGGTGGCCCGGGTGCGGATCCCGGTGCGGGTCCCGCTCGGCCTCCATGGGAACTGGCTGCCGACGGAGGAGTGAAGTCCCGGGCGCCGGCGGTAACTATCCGTGGTCCGCGAGGGTTCCACCGGGTCCCCCCGCGAGTGGCGTCGGGTCCATATAGCGGATCTCATACGTCCGTTCGACGAAACGCCAGCCGTCCGGGGTGCGCTGATAGCGGTCGTGGTAGATCGCGTGGTTGAGGTGCGAGGCGCCGTCACGGATGCGGATGACCTCGGAGAGGTAGGCGCGGCCGGTCGCGGTGTCACCCGAAAGGAAGACGACCCCGGGGTGAGTCGTCTGGGCGAAGACCTCGAAGCCGGCCTCACGTTGCCGCCCGAGGCTCCTGATCCCCTCGCGGCCGGCGGCCTCGATGCCGGCGTCGGGGATGCGGACGACGCCGTCCGGCACGAACAGTGAGGCAAGGCGGTCGTGGTCATTCATCATCGCGGCGTCCGTGAACTCCGCGCGGAGCGCCTCGATCTCGACGCGGTCCCTCAGCTCGTCCCCTTCGCTCACGACCGCCTCGCTCACGAGACGGCCGCCGACGGCGGTGCGATCGTCACACGCGGCAAGCAGGTCGACGACGGTCCCGCCGCGATGCTGCTCGCCGAGCGCCCTCGCGACGGCGTCCGTCACCGCGGCGACGAGCCGGGCCGCGGTCCGCGGACCGTCGGCCCCGGAGAGCGCCTTCTCCCGCACGGCCAACGTCACGGTGGGCGCCACGTCATGGCGCGCGACGCCGCCGACGGCCCAGCGGCCGGCCGCGAGTGCCACGAGCCGTACGACCACGAGGTCGCGAGCCCACTCTCCGTAGACGGAGGTGACCGCGTCCGTGAGTCGGGCGATGAGGTCGCTCTCGTGCCCGGCGATCTGAGGTTCGAGAGCATGGACGGTGAGATGGGGCATGTCTGGTCGTCTCCCTTGTGGTCCCGGTCGGTCGGAGGCAGCTCAGGCCACGGACGCCGTGCGGGCACTTCTGACGGGCTGGAGGGCCGAGGCCCAAGCGACGACATGGTCGAGCAAGGCGTCCAGCGCACGCGCCCTGGACCGGCTCGGAGCGAACACCGCGAAGTCCGCGAAGTCCGTGGCCAGGTGCAGGGAGACCTGCCCCGGCACGTCGGCGAGCCCGAGCAGACCGCACAGCTGCCGCAGCTGGGCCGCGGACCCGGTGCCGCCGGCGCCGCCGTAGGAGACGATTCCGGCGGCCTTGTCGGCCCAGCCGGCGCAGACGAAGTCGATCGCGTTCTTGAGTGCGGCGGGAAGCTGGTTGTTGTACTCCGGGGTGACGAACACGAACCCGTCGAACGCGTCGACCGTGCGCGCCCAGGCCTGGGCCTCGGGGCCTCCGGTGCCTCCCATGGCGGGTGGAACCGCCTGGTCGAAGAGCGGAAGCCGGAACTCGGCGAGATCGATGACCGCGAACTCGGCGTCGGACCTCCGCGCCGCGGCGTCGTGGACCCACCCGGCGATTTGCGGGCCGAGCCGTCCCGGACGCGTGCTGCCGATGATGATCCCGATCTTGGTCATGATGCGTCTCCTGTAGCCATTCGTGGGGCGTAGCGCGGGCACGCGGAGGCCGTCGTGATCCGGCCGCCGCGCCCGCACCCACACCGACGGGGCAGTGGCCTGGATCGTCAGGAGAGTGGCTGCCGTTCTCGCCGTCTGACATCGGCGGCCCCTGATCCGTCGTATCCCGGGGGAGGATCCGTACCTGGCGAGTGAAAGGCGCTGACCGAATGGACATCACAGGCGGAGACGAAGACCTGGCGGGGCGCCCCGAGGACGAGCCGCTCATGTCGGAGCGGCGCAACCTCGCCAATCTCGCCTACCGGTTGCTCGGCTCGCTGACCGAGGCGGAGGACGCCGTCCAGGAGGCGTACGCCCGCTGGTTCGCGCAGGCCGTCGAGCGCCGGGCCGCTGTCTCGAATCCCGCGGCTTGGCTGACCACCGTCGTGAGCCGGATCTGCATGGACCAGCTCCGTTCGGCGCGTATGCGCCGTGAGCGGTACGTCGGTGAGTGGATTCCGGAGCCTCTGCCGGCACGGGCCGAGTGGAGCGCGCTCTCCCACGGATCGACGGCGACCGACCCCGCCGACCACATCACGTTGGACGAGTCCGTCGAGATGGCGTTCCTGGTCGTGCTCGACTCGATGACGCCGGCCGAGCGCGTCGCCTTCATGCTCCACGACGTGTTCCGCATGCCGTTCAACGAGGTCGCCGGGATCGTCGGCCGCACGCCGGGGGCCTGCCGCGAGCTCGCCTCGTCGGGCCGCCGGCGCGTGGCCGCCGCGCGCACCCGCGGCGCACGCGCGCAGCGGCGTTCCGCCGTCGTCGGTGAGTTCCGGCGGGCATGGCAGGCGATGGACGTCGATGCCCTGGTACGACTCCTCGACCCGTCGGTCGTCGCCGTCGCGGACGGCGGCGGTCGCGCGACGGCCTCGCCGACGCCGGTCCGAGGCCACCTCCGGGTCGCGGAGTTCCTGGTACGCCTGGCGGAACTGGCCGGCCGGCTCGACCTCCTCGAGCGCACGGTCAACGGCCAGCCGGGCCTCGTCGCGATGCACGGCAGCCAGGTGCTGACGGTGTACGCGTTCGACATCGAGGAGTCCCACATCCGACGCATCTGGGCCATGCGCAACCCGGACAAGCTGCGGCCGTGGAGCCGTTGGGGTGAGCGTCCACCTCGCGCCTGACAACTCGTGCGGCAACGCCGTCGATGGGCCGGGCGGCCGGTGCGCTCCAATGGCGTACGAACCGGCCGGACCAAGATCTCGGAGAGTCGGAGAGGAAGTACCGATGTCGTTCAGTTCCCACACCCTGCACCTGACCGTTCGCGGCACGGACGAGGCATCCGCCTGGTACCGGCAGGCCTTCGGGGCCGCAGAGCTCACCCGGCTGGTGGTACCCGGCGGCCGGCTGATCCACGTCCAGGTCCGCATCGGGACGCTCACCCTGATGCTGGCCGACGAGTTCCCCGAAATGGAGTCCTTCGGGCCGCAGCACTTCGGCGGCACGTACGGTGCCGTTTATCTGCACGTCGACGACGTCGAGGAGGCCTGGCAGCGGGCCGTGGGGGCCGGAGCCACCGTGATCCGTCCGTTGAACGACACCTTCTGGGGCGAGCGAGAGGGGCAGCTGCTCGACCCCTTCGGCCATCGTTGGGGCCTCACACAGCATCTCCGCGACATCCCGCTCGCCGAGCTCCAGGAGCTCACGACCGCGGCGTTCTCCGGCCTCACCGCATAGCGACGCGTGGCCCTCGTCCCTCCGACGGACGCCCCCACCTGACCCGGACCCGGACCCGACATTTCCGGGACCGGACCCAGGATCTGGCGAGGCGCTACGGGAACCATGCGTTCCCGACGGGCTGGAAGCTGCCCTCGTCGGCGTCCTCCGCCTCCTCCTGCCGTGGCAAGCCGATGGCTGTCCGCGGTTCGTCCGTCATGGGCGGCACCAGGCCAGGGGGTGGGTCGTCCGGGTCCGCGGGGGCGTCGGTCGGCTCGTCCGTCGGGTACTCCGGGAACGGTTCGGGGTATCCGTCGGTGGCACCGTCCGACGGCATGTCGCTCGGAGTCGGGCAGTTCGCCGGCGCCGGCGCACCGGTCGGCTCCTCCGTGGCCGCGACCGCCTCGCCGGGCGGAGTCGGGGGACCCGTCGGGCAGTCCCCGGTCGTGGGGGCGGAGCGCGACGGAGCCGGCGTCGCGGACTTCTTCGGCTTCTTCGGCTTCACCGGAGGTGCGGAGGGCAGCGGTCCGGTGATGTCGGTGCCGGGAGCGTAGGGCGGCGGCGTCTTCGGGGTACGGTCCCGGGCGCCCTCGTCACCGACCGGCCGTTCCATCCAGCTGTTGTGGTCCGCGTCGACGACGACCAGCGCGGTGACGGGCTTGGGCGCGGGCGCGACGACGACGATCCTGGCCGGGTCGTAGCCCGCCCACTTCTCACCCCGCCCGGACTCCGCGCCCCCCGTACCGGTGGGCCGGCTCAGCGGGTTGCCGCAGGCGCAGCGGACGCGGGGGAGACCGCGGCCGTCCACCAGCACGGCCGTGCCGGCCTGGAGCACGGTCTGGAACGTGGTGGCGGAGCCCGCCCGGAATCCGTGGTCGGCCACCAGTGTGTCGGCGCGCAGCACCACCGGCGTCAGGCCGCGCAGGAAGTCCGGGACACCGGCGCGGGGCACGCCCGCCGCGCGGGCGAACGCCGCCTCTGCGGCCGGGTCGGCCGCGAGGAGGTGGATCTGCTGTCCGATGTCGCAGGAGGCGACGGAGCGGGTGCCCCCGTAGAGGCCGGGGGTCGATCCGGGAAGGGTGTGCGGGGCTCCCCCGCCGGGTGGGGCCGTCCCCCGTGGGGCCGTGCGGGGCGCGGCCGGCGCCGCGCCGGCCGGTTCCACCGTGGACCGGGTGAAGGGGTCGGGCCCCTGCTCGGCGGCCGACT
The DNA here is from genome assembly GCF_040630435.1 of Streptomyces sp. NPDC005803. Taxonomy (NCBI): domain Bacteria; kingdom Bacillati; phylum Actinomycetota; class Actinomycetes; order Kitasatosporales; family Streptomycetaceae; genus Streptomyces; species Streptomyces sp. NPDC005803. Next base: position 531,431 of record NZ_JBEXXO010000002.1, read on the forward strand.
GGAGGAGGACCCCTTGGGCCTCGGCCGTTCCCTCGGTGCCTCGGCCACCGCCCACGGTCTCCCGCGCACAGCCCGCGGTGACGAGGATGCCGGCGGACAGAACGGCGAGCACGGCGCGGCGCATGCGTATCGGTGCGTGCACGACGAGTTCTCCTGCCTGGTCACCGGCCCCGGGGTGGTCCCCTCATGTGTGCCCCAGTTACCCCTCCCCCGCAAGCCGGGGACACGCGGCGCGCGGTCCTCCGGCAGACGGGCGACCACCATCTTGAACGCGTTCAAGAAAGCCCGTAGAGTCGGCCCCGACAGCAATTGAACGTGTTCAAGTGCGCGGGGGTGGGAGCATGTCGGTCCTGGTGGGCCTGATCGTGATGCTGGGCATGCTGGTGATCGTCCCCGTGGGCCTGCGACTGGCGGACGCCCCGGAACTGGACCGACTGCGGCGGCTGTGGCCCGTCTTCGCCGCACCGGGGGCCGTCGCTCTCTGGCTGCCGCGCGGACCGGCCGCCACGGCCTTGGCCCTCGGCTACGGCCTCGGCGCCGCGCTCCTCGCCCTGCAAGCCCTGGCCCGTACCGTCCGGCGCCCGCGACCCCTGCTGTCGTGGCGGACCGCGCCTGCCGAGGTCGCGCTGCTCACCGCCCTGGTGACCCCGGCCGTCGCCGCCACCGCGCTGGTCGCCGAGCGCTCGGGGAGCCCGCTGTTCGGCTTCGGGCTCGGCATCCTGGCGCTGACCGTGCCGCACTTCCATTTCGCCGGATTCGCCGCCGCTCTGGTTGCGGGGCTGGTCAGCCGCGTGGCCGACAGCGCGGCCGGCCGGTTCGCGGCACTGAGCGTGCCCCTGGGAACCCTGCTCGTCCTGGTCGGCTACTTCATCGGCGACCGGGCCGAACTGGCCGGGGCCGTGGTCCTGACAGCGGGCATGTGGACCGTGGCCCTCCTGACCTGGCGCACGGTCCGGCCCGTGGCCCGCGATCTGGCCACCCGGCTGCTGCTCGCCACCTCGGCCGCCGTGCTCGCGGCGACCATGGTGCTGGCGTTGAGCTGGGCGCTGGGCGAGGCCACCGGCCTCCCGCACCCCACCCTGACCTGGATGGCCGCCACGCACGGCGTGGGCAACGCGCTGGGCTTCGCCCTCTGCTCGGTGCTCGCCTGGCAGCGCCTGGACCACCGCACCGCACACGAAGGAAGGACCGCATGAGCACCCTCACGTATCCGGAGGCGGGCGCCACCCGGCTCGGCCCGCTCCCTGACGGCTACCACCACCTGCACCACCGCACCCGGATCGGACGCGGGCGCGCCGACTTCGAGGAAGCGGGGGCCGCGATCACCACGTTCCGCATGCACCGCGCCTCCGGGGCCCAGGTCAGGGCCTCCGCATCACGCGCCGAGGCAGGCGCGTCCGTTCGGGTGGCGCTGGGAGTCGGCCCCCTCCGGTTCACCGCGCCGTGCCAGGTCGTGTGGGCCGAATACGGTCCCGCACGCGTCGGGTTCGCGTACGGAACGCTCGCCCGCCACCCCGAGTGCGGCGAGGAGGCCTTCGTGGCCGAGCTGGCGGACGACGGCACGGTCTGGTTCACCGTGCTGGCGTTCAGCCGCCCCGCCCTTTGGTACACCCGCCTCGCCGGACCACTCGTGCCGATGGTCCAGCACTGGTACGCGCGCCGGCTCGGCCGCACGCTGCGCCGGATCGTCACGGAGGGACGCGCCCGCCAGGTCTGAGGGGCGGGGAGCGGCGGCGGGCCGATACTGGAAGCGATGAACTGGTTCACCGCGGACGGGTACTGGCTCGGCCGGCTCCTCTTCCAGAAGACCCTGGCCGTCATCTACCTGACCGCCTTCCTCACCGCCGCGCTCCAGTTCCGGGCGCTGATCGGCGAGCGCGGCATGCTGCCCGTTCCCGAGCTGCTGCGGCGCACGGACTGGCGCGTCGCACCAGGGCTCTTCCGCCTCCACTACTCCGACCGGTTCTTCGCCCTGGTCGCCTGGTCCGGCTGTGCGCTGGCCGTCGCGCTGCTCGCGGGCGCGGACCGTCTCGTACCGCTGTGGGGCGCCATGGTCCTGTGGGCACTGCCCTGGGCGCTGTACCTGTCGATCGTCCAGGTCGGGAGCGTCTGGTACGGCTTCGGCTGGGAGTCGCTGCTCCTGGAGACGGGGTTCCTCGCCGTCTTCCTCGGCAACGCGGACACCGCGCCGCCGGTGCTCGTGCTGTGGCTGCTGCGCTGGGTGCTGTTCCGGGTGGAGTTCGGCGCCGGGCTGATCAAGATCCGTGGGGACGCGTGCTGGCGCAAGCTGACGTGCCTGGACTTCCACCACGAGACCCAGCCGATGCCGGGCCCGCTGAGCTGGTTCTTCCACCACCTCCCCCGGCCCCTGCACCGTGCCGAGGTGGCTGCCAACCATGTGACCCAGCTCCTCGTGCCGGTCCTGCTCTTCACCCCGCAGCCGGTGGCGAGCGCGGCGGCGGGGCTGATGGTCCTCACGCAGCTGTGGCTGGTGCTGTCGGGAAACTTCGCCTGGCTCAACTGGCTGACGATCGCCCTCGCCCTGTCGGCGGTGGACTGGTCCCCGGTCGCCGAGCCGCCCGCGCAGGCCGCCGCTCCCCTCTGGTACGAGGTGCTGGTCATCGCCGTCACGGCCCTGGTCCTGGTCCTCAGCTACCGCCCGGCCCGCAATCTGTTCTCGCGCCGGCAGGTGATGAACCGCTCCTTCGACCCGCTGCACCTGGTGAACACGTACGGCGCGTTCGGCAGCATCAGCCGGGTCCGAATGGAGGTGGTGGTCGAGGGCACCGACGAGCAGGTGATCCACCCGGCCACGGTGTGGCGGGAGTACGGCTTCAAGGGCAAGCCGGGCGATCCACGGCGGCTGCCGCGCCAGTTCGCCCCGTACCATCTGCGGCTCGACTGGATGATGTGGTTCGCGGCGCTCTCGCCCGCGTACGCCCGTCCCTGGTTCGGGCCGTTCGTGGAGCGGCTGCTGGAGAACGACCGGGACACGCTGCGGCTGCTGCGGTACAACCCGTTCCCCGCCGAGCCGCCGGCGCACGTCCGCGCCAGGGTGTACCGCTACCGGTACACGACCTGGCGCGAACTGCGGGAGACCGGGTGCTGGTGGCACCGCACCTACGTGCGGGAGTTCCTGCGGCCGACGCCGGCGAACGCCCCTCCCCTCAGTGGGTCCAGGCGACCTTGAACACCCAGGCGTGTTCGCCCGTCCTGCGGGCGGCCGCCGGCACGTCGATCACCAGCGAGCCGCCCGTCGTGCGCCAGGTGAGCGGACGGTCGTGGCCGAGGAGGGTGATCCGGTCCCCGCTGCGCACGGGTACCGGCGCCTCGACGGTCACGGTGGCCCCGGGCCTGACCAGGGAGTGGATGTAGAACGCCCGGCCGGGCCGGACGGTGAACCTCAGCTCCTCGCCCAGCTGCGGCATCCGCGCCCAGTACGTGGTCTCGTAGATGGCCTCTCCGTTGGTCTTCAGCCACACACCCGTCTCGCGCAGCCGGCGCTGCATGATCTCGGGAATGGTTCCGTCGGCCTTCGGACCGATGTCGAGCAGGAAGTTGCCGTTCTTGGAGACGATGTCGACGAGGGAGTGCACGATCTCCTCGGCCGTCATGTACTTCTCGTCGGGCGTCTGGGCGTTGTAGCCGTAGCTGTACGGGTCGAGGCCGCGGCTGGACTCCCACTTGGCGGTGACGATCTGGTCGTACGTCGTATACTCGGGCGTGGTGAAGTCGTGCGGCCCGATGCCGGAGCGGTTGTTGACGGTGACGTCGATCGGACGGGCCCGGTTCTTGGCGTGGTTGAAGTACTCGGCCAGCACCCGGTGGCTGTCGTTGTCGCCGCCGATGTCGCACCAGATGATCTCGGGGTCGTACCCCTCGATCAGCTCCAGCATCTGGGGGCCCTGGAACTCGGTGACGTAGTCCTTGCCCGCCGTGTAGCCCGTGTACGGGACGGGCTCCTGGGTGTAGGGATTGCGCGGGGCGTGTCCCGTCCACGGGTGGTCGGGGTTGAACCACTCGGGCATGGAGAAGTACAGCCCGCGGTGGAGTTCGGGGGTGTAGCGCCGCGAGGCGTCGAAGAGTTCCCTGATCAGGTCGCGGCCGGGTCCCATCTTCACGGAGTTGCGGTCCGAGAGCTTGGTGTCCCAGAGGGCGAAGCCCTCGTGGTGCTTCGAGGTGAGGATGTGGTACTGGGCCCCCGCGTCCCTGAACAGCTCCACCCAGGACCGGGGGTCGAACCGCTCGGCGCGGAACCGCGGGATGAAGTCGTCGTAGGCGAACGACTCGCCGTAGGTGGCGCGGTGGTGGGCATAGGTGGGGTTGCCGGGGTCCTGCATCTGGCTCCAGTACCACTCGGCGTACTGCGTGCCGACCGGGGCCCAGGCCGGCACGGAGTAGATGCCCCAGTGGATGAAGATCCCGAACTTGGCGTCCTGGAACCAGTAGGGCGCCTGGTGGGTGGAGAGGGACTCGTCCGTCGGCGTGTAGTCGGGTACCCCGAGCGTGAGCGAGCGCCGGACCGTCGCCGCCTGCCGGCCGCGACCGCGCGCGACCACGCTGCCGTCCTGCGCGGTGCCGGGCGAGGTGCCCGGTCTGTTGCGGATCCCGATGCGGACGCGGGCCTGTTCGCCGGGGGCGAGCCGGGTGATGCGGGCGGGTGCGACGGTACGCGCTCCGGGCACGTCCACCGAGAGCGTGAGGCCGTCGGCGGCGAGAATGCCCACCGTGCCCGCGTTGACGACGGTGGCCTCGACGCTCTGTGCACCGTGTTCCAGCAGAGAGGTGGTGGAACGGGCCTCGCGCACCGCCAGTGCCCTGCCCTCCGCGGCGGGTTGGAGGGACAGCGCGAAGATGTGCAGGCTGGACCTGTTCGCCTCGGCCGGCTGGGTGGTGGGAAGCGTCAGGGCTACGGCTTCCTTCGAGGGATCGAGCGCGATCTCCGACACGGCCAGGGAGACCTGGTGCGCGTCCTTCGCACCGTCGGGGGCGTACCGGTAGGCGGCGGTGAGCTCGCCGCCGCCTGAGTACCAGTCCGGTCCGGCGAGGCCGGGGGCCGACGTGGTGCCGTCGGCATAGTGGACGGTGGCCTTGCCGGAGGCGGCCCCGTAACTGCACGAGGTGAGGAACAGCCCGGAGAGGTAGCGCCCCTGCGGGAGGTCGATGCGCTGTCCGAGAGCCACGATGTTGTTCTTGACGCCCGCCCCGGCGGACGGGAAACGGAATACCGTGCCCGCTATCTCCCGCTCCCCTGCGGGGAGTTCCTCGCCAGGGAAGGTGTAGCCGGAGCCGTCGAAGTTGCCGCCGCGGGCCTCGGCGGTGTCGATGCCGTCGTTGTCGAACCAGTCGTCGAGAGGGACGGGGACGGCCGGGGGTACGGGCCCCCAGTCACCGGTGGGCGAGGGCGGGGGTTCAGGGGCGGCTCCGGATCGCGGGGCCGCTTCGGCGGTGGCGGGGGTGAGCAGGGCGGCGCCGACAGCCGCCCCTGCCGTCATTCCGAGTACATGGCGCCTGGGAAGTTCGGTCATGACATCCGATGATTGGAGCCCAACGCGGACCTGTCAATGCAATCTTCCAGACAGAACGAAACTCCACCCCCACACCCATCGGATGAATGAGTGGAGGAACCGGTATGTGTCGGGCGTTCGGCGCCGGGCCCGTACAGGCCCCGTCACTGGAGACCCGCTTGGGGCGCGTTCGCCACCCATTTCGCCTTCGGTCGCCCCTACGGCGCGGGGGACGACGCCTCATGACCGACTGGCTGCTCGTAGTCGCCGGCGGACTGGTGGGGCCGCCGCTGCGCTATCGCCTCAGCGTCGACGCGACGTTCCGCCTCCACAGCGCCTTCCTGGGGCACCTTCGCCGCCAACGCCGGCGCGGCCCTGTTCCTCGGCTTCGTCGCGAAGGCGGTGACGGCGACGTCGGAGCCCGGCTGAATCAGCTCCTCGCCACCGGGTTCCGCGGGGCCCTGTCGACCTGGTCCACGTTCTCGTACGCACTGCTCACCCTGACGTCCGCCCGCCGGCTGAGCCTGGCGGCCGGGTATCTGCTGCTCACCGTCCGCGCGGGGGTCGGACTCGCGTTTGCCGGGGCAGCCGCGTGAACGCCGCCCCCGCGCTGCCGCGGGGGAACGACCGAGCTCCGGCCCCGCCCCTTTCGGGGTACGGACCGGAGCTCGGGTGGGAAGCACTCAGTCGACGCCGGGCAGGATGTGCGGCTCGGCGAGGTCGTCCTCGTAGCCGGCCAGCCGGATCGGTGCGGACCTCGCCCAGACCTCGATGTTCCGGAGCTTCTCGGGCCGACGGGTCCGTTCTCCGGGCCGTTCGGCCGTCCGCTGATCGTGCTTCGTCAGTTCTGGTGTCGTCACCGCGCACTCCTTCGTGTCACGTAGCCCCCGGCGTATCCGACGTTCCGGCGTCCTATCCGGTGGTCGTCGCCCGTGGTGCGGGGCAGGGCAGGATCTGTTCGGTCGCGGTGGCGCCGGGTACGGGACGGGACGGCGGCCCGGTTGACGAGCCTGTCCCAGGACGGTCGAGGAACCTTCGTGGATCCCTTGATGACGTCCGTTCCCCTCAGAGTAACCAAATGAGCGCGCCTCTGCTCGATGGAACGTGTGCCCTGGGTCACTTTCAGCCACTGACCATGGAAAAGACCCGGCCCGGGAGGCTTCCCGGGCCGGGTCCGCGACCGCGTGCGGCGGCGGCGACGCCGCGGGAGTGCTACCAGTTGGCGGGGGCGTAGTCCTTGAGGAAGCAGCCGTACATCGCCTCGCCCGCTTCGCCGCGGACGATCGGGTCGTAGACGCGGGCGGCGCCGTCGACCAGGTCGAGCGGGGCGTGGAAACCCTCCTCGGCGAGGCGCATCTTGTCGGGGTGGGGACGCTCGTCGGTGATCCAGCCGGTGTCGACGGCGGTCATCAGGATGCCGTCCTTCTCGAACATCTCCTGCGCACTGGTGCGGGTCAGCATGTTCAGCGCGGCCTTCGCCATGTTGGTGTGCGGGTGCCCCGCACCCTTGTAACCGCGGCCGAACACGCCTTCCATCGCCGAAACGTTGACCACGTAGGAGTGCTTGGCGGCGGTCGCGGCCATCGCGGGGCGGAGCCTGCTGATCAGGATGAACGGCGCGGTGGAGTTGCAGAGCTGGACTTCCAGCAGTTCGATCGGTTCGACCTCGTCGACTGTCTGGATCCAGCTGTTGGTGTGGTGCAGGTCCGGGACGAGCCCGCCCGCGTCGATCGCGGTGCCGGCCGCGATGCGCTCCAGCGACGCCGAACCGGTCACCAGGGCCAGCTCCGTGACGTCCTGCGCGCTCAGCCCCTCCTTGCGGGCGGCGGGCAGCGCGGCCACGCGGTCGACGGTGCCGCTGCCGAAGGTGCCGATCACCTCGGCGGCCGGCAGTTCGCCCGCCGGCAGCGGCGCGGACTCGGCGCCGAGCAGCTCGCTGTACGCCTGCGGGGAGCGGCGGACGGTCTGGGCCGCGTTGTTGATCAGGATGTCGAGCGGCCCCTCGGCGGCCACCGAGTCGGCGAGCGCGACGACCTGGGCGGGGTCGCGCAGATCGATCCCCACGATCTTCAGGCGGTGGATCCACTCGTCGCTGTCCGGCATCGCCTTGAAGCGGCGGATCGCGTCGTTGGGGAAGCGGGTGGTGATCGTGGTGTGCGCGCCGTCGCGGAGCAGCCGCAGCGCGATGTACATGCCGATCTTGGCGCGACCCCCGGTGAGCAGCGCCCGGCGGCCGGTGAGGTCGGTGCGGGCGTCGCGCCGGGCGCGGTTCTCGCGGGCGCACGTCTGGCAGAGCTGGTGGTAGAAGGCGTCGACCTCCACGTACCGCGTCTTGCAGATGTAGCAGGACCTGGGCCGCTGGAGGACCCCCGCGATCTCGGAGGCGGCCGAGGAGGAGGGCAGGACCCCCTGGGTCTCGTCGTCGATGCGCTCGGCCGAGCCGGTCGCGGTCGCCTCGGTCACGGCCTTGTCGTGCGCGGTCTTCGCGGCCCGGCGCTCCTGGCGGCGGCGCTGCTTCACGGTCCGGTAGATACCGGCGGTGGCGCGGCGCACCAGGATGGCGTCCGGGTGGTCGACCTCGATGGAGTCGAGTTCGTCGAGCACGCTCAGGCAGACGGCCAGCCGCTGCGGGTCGATACCGGGACCGAACTCCTCGGTTCCGGGCGCGATCTCCGGGCTGTCCTCTGTCACCGTCATTGCCGTTCCTCTGTCCCTTGTGCCGCCGGATTCTCTCGGCGGACCATGGCGCGCCGCCGAGCCGGGCTCACGAGGACGGACATCCACGGGACTGGCCCGGCCGCGGGCTTCTGCGCGAAGCCGCCGCACTGCGGGCCGAACGCCCCCGTCAAGTTTGCCATGCTCCGGGTGCTGCTCCATTCGAGTGCGTGAGGAGAGCGGCCGGCGAACACAGAGGGGGGTGCGCGCCGGCGCCAAGAGCCGGGGCCCGCGCTCCTGTTCGGCCGGGGCTGGTCGAGATGCATCTCACAGTCGCATTTCGACCGGTATGTCGTGCGGGCGAAAAGGAGTGGAAAAAAATCGCATCCGGTCGGCATGGCCTTCTGGTTACGGGGCAGACGAGGGCTGAAGTACTTGCAGATGAGGAGGGGCGACAACATGGCGACCACGACGGAGCGGACCGGCGAGACCCTCGCCACCGTGCGCACGCTTTCGGAGCGGACCGGTACCGGCCACGGCACTTCGGACCTGCCCTGGATCGAGGACACCGGGAAGGTGGCCCCGAAGGATGCCCGTGCTCTGTCGAAGATTTTTCTCGACCGGCTCCAGGTTCTCGAGGAGGGCACGCACGAGTACCAGTACGCGCGCAACACCCTCATCGAGATGAACCTCTCGCTGGTGCGCTACGCCGCCTCGCGGTTCCGCAACCGCGGCGGCGACGACACCGAGGACATCATCCAGGTCGGCACCATCGGGCTCATCAAGGCCATCGACCGGTTCGACCTCTCGCGCGACGTCGAGTTCGCGACCTTCGCGGTCCCCTACATCGTCGGAGAGATCAAGCGCTTCTTCCGTGACACCACGTGGGCGGTGCACGTGCCCCGCCGGCTCCAGGAACTCCGGGTCGACCTCGCGAAGGCGAAGGAGCAGCTGTCCGCGGAGCTGGACCGCGATCCGACCGTCAAGGAGCTCGCCGCCTTCCTCGAACTGCCCGAGGAGGAGATCATCGAAGGGCTCGTCGCGGCCAACGGCTATGCGGCGGGGTCCCTCGACGCGCCCTCGGCCGAGACCGACTCCGGCAAGGACCAGAGGTCGTTCGCCGACATGATGGGCGAGTTCGATCCCGGGATGGAGACGGTCGAGAACCTCCACACGCTGGCGCCCCTGCTCGAACAGCTCGACGACCGCGAGCGCAGGATCGTGCAGATGCGCTTCGGCCAGGAGATGACGCAGTCCCAGATCGGCGCCGAACTCGGGATTTCGCAGATGCACGTGTCCCGGCTGATCGCACGCATCGTCAAGCGGTTGCGCGAGGGGATGTCCGTCGAGGCCTGAGGCCGGCGGGTGAGCGAGGTGGGGGCCGGTTTCTCCGGCCCCCGCTCTCGCGCGCTCTCACGGAGCTGAGACGCGTGCTCTCACGGAGCTGAGAACACTCGCACGGAACTGAGAAACCCGCCCAATTCGCCGCCCCAGCCTGCCCGCCGGACCGTTCCCGCACCCCATGGGGACGACGCCCGACGGCACAGCGGCCGGGGGCGTTCACATATGCTGCTGGGCGACGGCGGGTGGCCCGCTCGGACACTACGAGAGGGTGAAGCGTGGCTGAGACGCAGACCGGCCTCCAGGTCCGGCACCCGGTCGCGGCGACGTTTCCGTTGCAGGCCGACCCGGCCTCCCGGCCTTCCGTCTGGGGCCTCAACGCCTCCATCCTGCTCGTCGAGGACGACGCGGGCGACGCCCTGCTCGTCGAGGAGATGCTCGCGGACAGCGAGCTGGACTCCGCGCTCACCCGGTGCAGAACGATGGCCGAGGCGCTGGACTTCCTGCGCCGGAATCCGGTACCGGTCTGCGTCCTGCTGGACCTGCACCTTCCCGACGTTCACGGGCTGCCCGCCGTCACCCGCATCGTGGAGACCGCGCCGGACGCCGCCATCGTGGTCCTGACCGGCCTGGCCGAGGCCGAGGCGGGGCTCGACGCGGTGGCCACCGGCGCGCAGGACTACCTCGTCAAGGGGCGGATCGACCCGCAGGCGCTGTCCCGTGCGGTCCGCTACGCCCTCCAGCGCAAGCAGGTCGAACGGGCGGCGAGCGCGCTTCGCACCAATCAGCTGATGGCCCAGGAGAACGCGCGCCTCGAACGCGGGCTGCTGCCCGTTCCCCTGCTGAACGACGACAGCTTCGAGGCCGTCGCCCGCTACGAGCCGGGGCGTGCCTACGGACTGCTCAGCGGCGACTTCTACGACGTGGTCCAGAGATCCGACGGCACGGTCCACGCCGTGATCGGCGACGTGTCGGGACACGGTGCGGCGGAGGCCGCGCTCGGGGTGTGCCTCCGGGTGGCCTGGCGCATGGCGGTCCTGTGCGGCACCGACCAGCTGGAACAGCTCGCGCTGCTGGAGGAGATGCTCGTCGCCGAGCGTTCCGACCCCCATGTCTTCGCGACCGTCACCTCGCTCGTCCTTCCGCCTGCCGGGGACCACGTCCGGATCGTCCGGGCGGGACACCCGGGGCTGCTGCTCCGCCAGGGCACCGGCATCGAGTGGGTGGAGCCGGAGGGCGGCATCGCCCTGGGACTGCTGCCCGGCCACGGCCAGTGGGTCTCGACCGAGCATGCTCTGGAACCCGGCGCCGGTCTCGTGCTCTTCACCGACGGTCTCTTCGAGGGGCGCACCGGGCCGGACACCCGGCTGGGCGAGGAGGGGCTCCTCGCCATGGCCCGGGAGCGGGCCGGTCTCCCGGCCCGGTCGTTCGTCGACGCGCTGGTCGCCGGCGCCGCCGAGGGCGCGGCTCCCCACGGGGGGCTGGCCGACGACGTGGCCGTACTGCATCTCGCCTGGAAGAGGACCCCTTCGTGACCAGTGACTCCCCCGACGACGGACCGCAGCAGCCACGGCAGCCGGCGCGGCTGTCGGTGCAGAACTGGGTCCACCTGATCCTGGCCTGCTTCGTCGCGGTCGTGTGCGTCTGCCTGGTGGTCGGCGGACTCGTCCTGGCGCAGATATCCGACCGGACCACCGAACTGGTGGACCGCATCCAGCCGGCCCGCTCGGCCTCCTTCCAGTTGCAGAACGCACTGCTCGACCAGGAGACCGGGGTCCGCGGCTACGCCCTCACCGGCGACCCGTCCTTCCTCCAGCCCTACGAGACGGGAAGGCGTGACGAGCGACTGCGGCTGTCGCAGGTCCGCTCGGCCATGGGAGACGCTGGGCCGTACGCCCGCGATCTGGACCGGATCGCCGCCGCCTCCGCGCGGTGGCGCACGGAGCACGCCGAGCCGCTGATCGCCGCCGTCCGCCGCGACGGCCCGGAGGGCAGGTCGTCCAGCAGGACCGACGGGAGCAAGGCCGCCTTCGACACACTGCGGCGGCTCTACGGCGCGCAGCAGTCCCATCTCGACGCCGCCCGGGACCACGCGCGCGCCCAGCTCAACGACGCCCGCGTCACACGCGACCGGACGCTGTTCGCGCTGGTGGGCTGCTTCGTCGTGTGCGTCGTCGCCCTCAGTCTGCTGTTGCACCGGGTGGTGGGAAGGCCGCTCAACGCGCTGGCCGAGGCCTCCCACCGGGTACAGTCCGGCGCCTTCCGCCGGCGGATCGACGTCCCCGGCCCCTCCGACGTCCGGGCCGTGGCCGAGGCCGTCGAGGACATGCGGCGCCGGCTGGTCGAGGAGCTCGACGCCGCCCAGGAGCGCGAACTCCTCCTGGCGCAGCAGACGGAGGAGCTGCGCCGGTCCAACTCCGAGCTGGAGCAGTTCGCCTACGTCGCCTCGCACGACCTCCAGGAGCCGCTGCGGAAGGTGGCGTCGTTCTGCCAGCTGCTGGAGAAGCGGTACGGGACCGAGCTGGACGCACGCGGCCGGCAGTACATCGACTTCGCGGTCGACGGCGCCAAGCGCATGCAGGTGCTCATCAACGACCTGCTCACCTTCTCCCGGGTGGGCCGGGTCCACGACAGCTGGAGCGCCGTCGACCTCGACCGCTCGCTGGACCGGGCGCTCGTCAACCTGACGCTGGTGATCGAGGAGTCGGGCACCACGGTGGTGCGTACGGACCCCCTCCCCGAGGTGAACGGGGACGCGACGACCCTCGCCATGGTCTGGCAGAACCTGCTCGGGAACGCCGTCAAGTTCCGTCGCCCGGACGAGCCGTGCGTGATCACGGTCGGCTGTACGCGGGAGGGTGACTTCTGGCACTTCACCGTGACGGACAACGGCATCGGGATCGCCCCGGAGTTCGCCGAGAAGGTCTTCGTCATCTTCCAGCGTCTGCACGCCCGCGACGAGTACGACGGCACGGGCATCGGGCTCGCCCTCTGCCGCAAGATCATAGAATTCCACGGCGGCCGGATCTGGCTCGATCCGGAACCCCGCGTGGGCGCCCGCATCCACTTCTGTCTGCCCGCCGAAGCCGAAGCCTCCCCGGCTGAAGCCTCCCTGGCCGAAGCCGGGGAAACGACCCGTCCCACCGAACCCGCCGAGATCTCCGGAGATGCCGCGTGACCGCCCCCGTACAGCCCATAGAGATCCTTCTCGTCGAGGACGACCCCGGCGACGAGCTGATGACGCGCGAGGCGTTCGAGGACAACAAGATCGGTAACACGCTCCATGTGGTCCGCGACGGGCAGGCGGCGCTCGACTTCCTGTACCGCCGAGGCGAGCACGTCGACGCCCCGCGTCCCGACCTGATCCTGCTCGACCTGAATCTGCCCAAGTACGACGGGCGCCAGGTGCTGGCGCGGATCAAGCAGGACCCGGAGCTCTCGCTCATCCCCGTGGTCGTGCTGACGACGTCCTCCGCCGAGGAGGACGTCCTGCGCAGCTACAAACTGCACGCGAACGCCTATGTCACGAAGCCGGTCGACCTGGACCAGTTCATCGCGGCCGTCCGCCAGATCGATGAATTCTTCGTGACGGTGGTGCGGCTTCCCGGACGTGCGTAATATCTGGTGCAACTGATCGGGAGTGGGATCTCCGTCCCGGGGTACACGAGCACCGAGAACAGAGGCCCGTGGCCTCCCCCGCTGCGCCCTGGCTGGAGCACATGAACGAAGAGGCCAACTCTCGGCCGGACACCTCCACGATGAGGTGTCCGCCCACGGAGGCACTGCACAGTGCTGAGGTGTTCGACGGGGAGCCGGGGTGCATCTCTCAGGCGCGTGCCCTGGCCGACCGCTTCCTCGCGCGGCTCGTGGCGGAGTGGATGGCCGTGCTCGGTACTCACACGCGCAACGATCTGATGCTGGCCGTGAGTGAGCTGGTGACCAACGCCGAACGCTACAGCCACGGCCCCTACCTGCTGGAGCTGGAGGGGAACGCCGAGCGCATCAGTGTCACGGTCTACGACACCAGCAGCGCGCTCCCGGTCTTCTACTCCCCCGACCCGAGCAGGCTGGGCGGCCACGGCATGGAGATCGTCGTGGCGCTGTGCGACCGCCTCACGGCCGAACGGGTTCCGGTCGGCAAGCGCATCCGCGCCGAGTTCACGCTCAGCAGCTGAACCGCCCCAGCAGCCCGCGGGCCGGGGGTCAGGCGTCGCTCCGCGGCCTTCCGAACCAGTCGATGCAGACGACCAGCGCGTCATCGAGCGTGTCCGCCTCACGGTAGTCGGCGAGTTCGCGCAGGACGGCGCCCGGTACCGACGCGGCGGGCAACAGCCGGGTCGCGAGGATCGCCCTGGCCAGCCCCCGTTGCGCGTACTCCTCGCCCGACGGCGACATCGTCTCGTACACCCCGTCGCTGACGAGCAGCAGCCGGTCGCCCGGGAGCAGCTGCAGATTCTGCACCACGTACTGCGACTCCTCGAACATGCCGAGCGGCAGCTGGGCGTCCAGGTACACGCGCTCGACCGTTCGACCGCGCAGCCGCCAGAGCTGCGGGGAGCCCGCGTCCACCACGCCGACCGACCCGGTGGCGAGTTCGAAGCGCAGGAGCAGGGTCGACACATGGGCGCTGCCGCGGTGCTGGTCGTAGAGGGCCTGGTCGGCGAGGGCGGCCTGGTCGGCGATCCCGATCCCGGCCCTCCTGGCGTTGCGCAAGGCGTTCACGGCGAGGTTGGTGAGCAGGGAGGCCTCGATGCCCTCGCCCATGCCGTTGGTCACGGAGACGGTCAGCTGCTCGCTCTCCGCGGCCCAGTCGAAATTGTCCCCGTGAATGGCGTAGGCCGGTTCCAGCTGCGCGCCGATCGCGTACTCGGCCGCGGTGAACGCCCGGGCGGGGAGCAGCTGCCACTGCATCTCGGCGGCGAGGGTGAGCCGGGTCGTGCGCCGGGCGCGCTGGTAGCGGTCGGTGTCGCGGTCGGCCACGATGATCTCGTGGCCCAGGAGGTCGGCCACATGGGCCAGCTCGTCCATGGTCTGCGGGGTGGACCGTGCGGCCGGGAGGCAGACGCTGAGGATGCCCAGGCGCTCGCCGCGCACCGTGACGGGAAAGTGGTGGCTGACCGAGTCGCCGCTACCGGCCGGCTCCTCGAGTGGGAGCTGGCTGCCGAAGGCACGGCCCTGCGGGCTGTTGTGCATGGACAGGGAGCGCTCGGCTCCCGGTACGGGGCCTACCGGATTGAGCACGGTCATTCCGTAATCCGCCAGCAGCATCTGCACGGACCGGGCGCCGTACGCGGTGGCGAGTGCGCCGCGCACCGTCTCCACCAGGGCATGCGGCGCGGCGGCGCGTACGGCTCTCTCGATTTCGGTACGGGCGTTCACGGTCTTCCGCTCAATCTTCGTCGGGTGACGGGGAGGGTGCCGGGCTGACAGGATGACGTTCCGGGTGACAGAGTGGATGGATGCCCCACCGCACCGGTCTCCCTCACCGCCTTGAGCGGCTGTCCGAGGACGTCTGCGCCGCCTCCGAACTGCTGGAGGTGCTGTGGGGCCGCGGCCAGGAGGCCGCGCCTCCGGGCACGGTCTCGCCCTCGCAGCTGCGGGCGCTGCTGGTCATCGAGAAGCAGGAGGGCAGCAACCTCCGCTCGCTCGGTGAGGCGCTCGGCTCGCGCGCCCCGTCGGTGAGCAGGCTCTGCGACCGGATGGAGGCCATGGGCCTCGTCCAGCGCGCCCCGAGCCCGACGAGCCGGCGCGAGGTCGAGCTGCGGCTGACCGGGCGGGGCCACAGCCTGCTGCAGGAGTACCGGGCGATCCGCACGCGCGAGCTCTCCGCGGTGCTGGAACGGATGCAGCCCGCCGAGGTGGCGGCGCTCGCCGAAGGGCTGGCCGCCTTCCAGTCCGCCGCGTCCCAGCGGCTCACCTCCGGCCGTAGTCCCGCCGACCGGCTCCGCGAGGACATCGCGGACAGCGCCTAGCTTCATCCAGCCCCTGCTTCCGCGCTCCTGAGGCACGCCCCGAGGGGGGTGCGATCGTTGATCATTGCGGGTACAGATTGTTGCCCCACGGAGAATGTTGTCAAATGGCAACTATTACTTCTATCGTTGGCCACACCCACCGCGAGCAGGTACGGGCTCGCACCGGACCGTCCACGTCAACCGGCGTACTCCCCGCCCCCCAATGCGTCACGAGGTGACCGTGCTCCCTTCCCCCAGCGCCGGCAGAGCCATGCGCATCGTCCCACGACAGGACCGGGGAGCGCTGGTGCTCGCCGTGACCGGTGACCTCGACATCGACAACGTCGCCCCGCTCGGCGCCGCCCTGGGGGGCGCGGCCTCGAGCGACGACCGGCCCGTCGTCGTCGACCTCTCGGACGTGAGTTTCGCGGACTCCACGACGGTGAACGTGCTGCTTCAGGGCCAGACCCTGCTGGGTCCCCGGCTGCGGCTCGCCGCACCGTCCCCGTTCATGGAACGGCTCATCGGGGTGCTGGGCCTCGACAGTGTGCTTCCGGTCTTCCCGACCGTCGCCGAGGCGCTCGACCCCCCGCTGCCCCACTGAGGCCGCGGCAACGCCGAGCGCCCTTCCCCTCGTCGGACGAGGGGAAGGGCGCTCGGCGTGTCGCGGGTGGTGCGGGTCAGCCCAGTGCGGGCGGGGCGTCCTCGGGCGAGGTGCCCCATCCCGACGGCTCGCTGCCCACCGTGAAGGAGAGCGACCGCGCCGAGCGGATGTCGTCCGTGGTGAGGTAGGTGCGCGACTGCTGCGCACCGTCGAGCCGCGCCGACTGGATGTAACGGTCGGTGTCCGAGGCCCCGGGGGCGCTCACCGTGAGCGAACCGCGCGGGTAGTACCGACGGTCGAGCGTGATGTCGACGCGCTCGAAGGCCGGGGTGGACAGACCCCAGGTGTCGGTGCCCGGCTGCACCGGGAAGACGCCGATGGACGAGAGCACCATCCAGGCGGACATGGTGCCGAGGTCGTCATTGCCCGTCATGCCGGTCGGCCCGTTGGTGAAGAGGGTCAGGGCGGCGTGGACCACGTCGGTCGTCTTCCACGGCTGGCCGGTGGAGAGATAGGTGTACGGGGCGATGAGGTCGGGCTCGTTCTGCGGGTTGTACTTGTCGGCGTTGTAGTACGCGTACGGGCCGTTGACCCACACCTCGCGCGCGGTCTTCGCCGGGTCGGCGAGGAGCTTGTCGTAGGCGAAGAAGGAGTCGAGCCGCTGGTTGGCGGCGTCCTTGCCGCCGATCAGGTCGACCATCCCGGGAATGTCCTGCGGCACCATCCACTGGTACTGCCAGGACGTGCCCTCGTGGAAGCCCTCGCTCTGCGCCGGGTCGGCGGGGCCGGTGAAGGCGCCGGAGGCGTCACGGGCGCGGAAGAAGCCGGTGGAGGGGTCGAAGATCTTGCGGTAGTTCTGGGCGCGGGCCTCGTAGCGCGCGGCGTCGGCGTCGTGGCCGAGGTCGCGGGCCATCTCGGCGAGCATCCCGTCGGACAGGGCGTACTCCAGGGTGGCGGACGCGCCGTGGTCGTAGTCGGAGTCGCCGGGCTTGGCGTGCGGCCGGCCCTTGATGTAGGGGGCGAAGCCGTCCTTCAGGTAGGCGACGTTGGCCTCGCGGCCGACCGGGGCGGAGTCGGCGGCCGGCACGCCGTCGGCGTTCTTCTTCAGGGCGCGGTACGCCTCCTCCTCGTACCCCTTCAGCAGGCCCTGCTGGTAGGCGTTGGTGAGGAAGGGGGTGACCGGGTCGCCGGTCATGATGTTCGTCTCGACCGTGCCGTAGCCCCACTTGGGCAGCCAGCCGCTCTCGGCGTCGATGCGCAGGACCGATATCGCCATGTCGCGGGACTCGCGCGGGGCGAGCAGGGAGAGGAGCTGGGCCTGGGTGCGGTAGGTGTCCCAGAGGGACCAGTTCTGGTAGTACGTGAACTTCTCCGCGCGGTGCTTCTTCTGGTCCCAGCCGGTGTAGCGGCCGTCCACGTCGCTCCCGACGTTGGGCGCGAGGAAGGACCGGTACAGGGACGAGTAGAAGGTGCGGCGGAGCTCGTCACTGCCGCCCTGGGCCTTCACGCCTTCGAGGCGGTCCTCCCAGGTGCGCTGGGCGGCGCGCTCGACGTGGGCGAAGCTGTGGCCGCCCTCGGCACGGAGGTTGAGCGCGGCGCCCTTGGCGTCCACGTAGCTCAGGGCCGTGGTGGCCTCGACCGTGCGGTCCTCGGTGGTGTCGAAGCGCAGCCAGGCGCCGTTGCGGGCGTCGGTGGCCGAGGACTTCTTCGAGCCCTCGGTGACGGTGGCGCCGTTCCAGGTGCCGGACGTGGTGAACGGCCGGTCGAAGTGGGTGACGGTGTAGACCGTGTACGCCTTGGTGTCCTGACAGAAGCCGCTGCCCTTGATCGCGGTCCGCACGGTCCGGTTGTCGAGGATCTCGACCTCGGAGGAGAGGGTGCGGTGCAGCGACTGGCCGGCGTTGAGCAGCACGTTGGCCTTGGCGGTGGCGGGGAAGGTGTAGCGCTGCACGCCGGTGCGCCGCGTCGCGGTCAGCTCCGCCTCGATGCCGTTCTTGAGCCCGACCTTGTAGTAGCCGGGGCTCGCCTTCTCGTCGTCGTGGCTGAACTCCGCCGCGTACTTCGCGTAGTCGGTCTCGGTGACGTCTCCGGTGGTGGGAAGGGTCGGCAGGTCGCCGCCCAGTCCGCAGCCGACTCCGGAGAGGTGGACCGAGGAGAAGCCGCGGATGTGGTTCTCGCCGTAGTCGTAGCCGGTGTTGTGGCCGGTGTCCGGGGAGAGCTGCACCATGCCGAAGGGCACGGAGGCGCCGGGGTAGGTGTTGCCCTCGTTCTGGGTGCCGATGAACGGGTTGACCAGGTCGGTCAGCCGTCCGTCGGCCCGGGGTGCGGCCTGGGCCGTGGCCCCGGCGGTGAGGACACCGCCCAGGAGCGCGGCGGCGGCGAGTGCGGCCGCCGGGCCGCGCAGGCGCGGCCGGGGGTTCCGGTGCATGGGGATACTCCTTAGGACAACGTTGTCAGAGCGCGATCATTCTTGGTTCCCCGTTGATCGGCGTCAAGGGGTCGGAGGCCCCCGCCCGGGCCCGTCCCTCGCGGGCGGGCCCGGGCGGCGGCGGAGTTCAGGCCGCGGGGCAGCCGGCGACGACCGCCTTCGAGGCGTCACGGATGAGCGCCTGCTGGGCGTCGTGCACCCGCTTCACCTCGGGCTTGACGACCTTGCGGTCGTAGGTGAGCAGACCGTTCAGCTCACCTTCCACGTCGGAGATCTGCGTGTACACCGCACCGTTGCTGCCCTTGCAGGCCAGCGCGCGCACCTCGTCGAGCTTGGTGAGGTAGTCGTCGGTGTAGGTGGCGGGGTCGACCGCGATGTAGGACTGCTGGACGGCCCAGGCGTGGCCGGGGACCGCGAGGCCGAGCCCGCCGTACTCCCCGCTGACCAGGGCCCGTCGGCCGTCCGGCTTCGGCAGCGCGGGGCTGGGGTAGCCGTGCTCGTCGATGATGTCCCCGGTGCCGCCGTCGGTGCCCAGGTTGATGCCCGACATGCTGTTCACCAGGCGCGTCGGGTCCCAGGCCTTGGCCTGATCGGCGATCCGGGCCTCGTCGTACTGGCCCCAGCCCTCGTTGAAGGTCACCCACATGACGACGGACGGGTGGCTGGAGTGTTCGTCGATCATCTCCTTCATCTCGTGCTCGTACTCGGCGCGCGCGGCGGCCGACGGGTTGACGGTGTTCATCGCCGGCATGTCCTGCCAGACCATCAGGCCCAGCTTGTCCGCCCAGTAGAACCAGCGGTCGGGCTCGACCTTGATGTGCTTTCGGACGGAGTTGAAGCCCAGCGCCTTGTGCATCTTCAGGTCGTACGCCAGGGCCTCGTCGGTGGGGGCGGTGTGCAGCCCGTCCGGCCAGAACCCCTGGTCGAGGGTGGCCATCAGGAAGACCGGCTTGCCGTTGAGGACGGTGCGCGGGGTGCCGTTCACCTTCTCGACGGCGATGGACCGCATGCCGAAGTAGCTGCCGACCCGGTCGGATCCGACGGTGACCTTGAGCTGGTACAGATGCGGGTCGTCCGCGGACCACAGGTGCGGGTCCGGCACGGGCACCCTCAGGGCCGATCCGGTCCGGCCGGTGACGGTGCCCACCTTTCGCTTGCCGTCGTACGCGGTCGCCGTGACCCGCACCCCGTCTCGGACGCCGCGCACCTCGACGGCGACGCTCTCGCCCGGAACGTCCGGGGTGAGCTTCAGCGAGTCCGCGTGGTCGGCCGCCACCGGCTCCATCCAGACGGTCTGCCAGATACCGGAGGACGGGGTGTACCAGATGCCGCTCGGGTCCAGGCGCTGCTTGCCCATCGGCGGGTTCTCGCCGTCTTGGGCGTCGGTCGGGTCGTAGACGCCGACGATCAGCTCCTGGGTGCGGCCGGGCTTCAGCGCGTCGGTCACATCGGCGCTGAACTTGTCGTAGCCGCCCTTGTGTTCGGTGACCTTGCGGCCGTTGACGTACACCTCGGACTGCCAGTCGACGGCGCCGAAGTTCAACTGGAGCCGCTGGGCCGAGCCGACCTTCCAGTTCTTCGGGACGGTGAAGGTCCGGCGGTACCACATCCGGTCCTCGTGGCGTTCGATCCCGGAGAGCTGCGACTCCACCGGGTACGGGACGAGGATCTTCTCGCCGAGCCTCTTGCCCACCGGGGGCGCCTCCCCCGCCTTCGCCGCGGCGAACTCCCAGGAACCGTTGAGGTTCTGCCAGGCGTCGCGGGTGAGCTGGGGGCGCGGGTACTCGGGCAGGGCGTTCTTCGGCCCGACCTCGTCGGCCCACTCCGTCTTGAGCTGATACGTGGAGTGGTTGGGCCCGCTGGACCAGAAGGCGCCGACCGCCTTGCCGTCCACGCCGGCCAGTGCGCCGTCCCCGTCGTAACGGATGTCGGCCAGGCCCGTGGCGTCACCGGCCTTGTTCCCGACGACCGGCTCCTTGAGGGCGACGGTCAGACTGCGCGGGTCGGCCGGGTCCGCCTTGACCGCCCCGAGCGGCCACTCGGCCCCGCCGATGACGGCGTCCAGGTGGTTCACCAGACCGGCGGGCAGGGCGCCGAGCTTCTGGGCGAAGTCGAGCTTGAGGGTGCGGCCGTCGGCGAGCACGGTGGCGCCGATGGCCCCGTCGTACGCGAAGTCGTCCGGCAGCCGGAAGGCGGACTGCGGTACGGGCACCTTGGTGCCGCCCGGTTCCGTCCATGCGAGGTGCAGGTTCGAGCCTCCCTGGTGCTCGAAGAACTCCACCTTGAAGTCGTAGGCGGTCCCGGCGGTCAACTCGACCGGCTGGGAGGTCTGTTCGCGCTCCCAGTCGTCGACCCAGTGATCGATGACCGGTTTCCCGTCGATCCAGAGGCGGAAGCCGTTGTCCCCGATCATGGAGAACGTATGGGCTCCGGACTTCTCCGGCACGATCTTCCCGGTCCAGCGGATGCTGGCGTCGTCGGCCTGTCCGGTCGCCGAGGTCAGTCGCGACTCAAGGGTCGGGAAGTCGATGGAGGGATCGAATCCGGTGGCCTTGAGCTCCCCGAAGTCGAAGGCGCCCGGGGCGGACTGCGTGTAGTACTCCCCCTTCAGCCCCTGCACTTCGCTGGAGCCACCGGGGTCCTGTCCGGCGGCCGAGGCAGCGGGTACGGCGGTCAGTCCGGCGGCCCCCACGGCGGCTGCCAGCAGCAATATCAGTCTTTTGTCGATGCGCACGAATCCTCCTTGGTGAGGAAGGTGGCGGCTCGTTGCCACACGATGTACAACGTTGGAAGAAAGAGCAGTTGGCATGACAGCACGCCGGATGCGGCCCTGTCCAGGTCCATGACAAGCCCTTGTTCGGGGCGGAGGACGACCGGAGGAGAGCAGGTCAGAGCCCACAGAGCGCCGGCGCGGCCCCGCGGGCCACGCCGCGATTCGGCGTGCCCTGCGGGCTAGTCAGCGCTTCCGTCCCTCGGCTGCTTTTCGCCGGCCGCGAGGCACGGTACGCGGCGCGGTATGTGCCGCGCGGCCGGCGGGAGACGGCCATGAGGCGCTGTCAGTCCAACCCGGCGGTCAGCCGCGCGCGGAACGCCCCGGCGGTCTGCGCGGGGCCGCGTCGAAGACGCAGTCACCGCACAGGCCTCCGCCCGGGACGCGGTAGTAGAGGCAGCAGGTGCCTCTGCGGAATCCCGGTCCGTGCGGCGCGCCCGTGTGGCGCAGATCGGGGTGGTCGAAGAGTTCGGCGGCCAGGGCGCGGGTGCGCGCGGCGACGTCCGGCCTGCCGTGGGTGCGCGCCCAGGCGATCAGTTGGCGCACCGCTCCGGCCAGCGCGGACCCGGCGTTGCCCCACAGCAGCCGGGCCGGCACGGGGGTGTCCCGGCGGACCGCGGCGCCGAGCGGTTCGAGGTGGCCGTGCTGGACGACGGCGCGGATCCGGACGGCCGTTCCCGGCAGAAGGGTGGCTCCGTCGTGCCAGAGGTCGTCGGGGGCCGGCAGCCGGGGATCCCAGTGGAGGTCCTCGGGCCGCAGACCGGGGAAGCCGCCTGTGAGGACCGCCGGGCCGAGCGCGGTGGACCACAGCCGCGCGGCGAGCCCCAGATGGGCGACGGAGGCGGCGACGCGCCGTTCGGCCGTTCCGAGCCTCGCCGCGACGGTGTCGATCCGGGCGGCGAGCGGTGCGCCGTCCCCCGCGTACAACCGCGCCAGCGCGAGATGACCGCCGTCCGGATCCGGCCCCGGGTCGGTCCGCAACGCGAAGAACGCGCCCGGGCCGTCCTCTTCGTTCCGGTTCATCACGCCGCCGCCTCCCTCCGCCCGGCCACCTGCTGTGACCCACCGGACACCGGCGGTGCCGCGGCTCGCGGTTCACCGTATCCGTGCGGGATGATCGTTCTGACGGCGGGCACAAGGGAGGACTACCGTCGGGAGGAGGACACCGGGACCACTCCCGTACTACCAAAGCAGTACGCCGAATCGCCGCCTCAGGGACGACGACGTGGCGGCTGTGAAGGGAGATCGTGGTGTACATGAGTTCCCTCGCGCTGTCCGTGCTCCTGTCACTGGTCTCCGCGGTCGCGTACGCGGCCGGGGCGATCGTCCAGGAACGCGTGGCCACGGCCTCCGACGGCCGCTCACTCGCTCCGCTCCGCGACCGTGTCTGGTGGGCGGCGGTGGCGCTGAATGGCGTGGGGGCCCTGCTACATGTGGTGGCGCTGGCGTACGGTCCGCTCAGCCTCGTGCAGCCACTGGGCGCTCTGACCATCGTCTTCGCCCTGCCGATGGCCGCACTCTTCGTACGCCGCAAGGCCGGCGCGAGCGCATGGCGCGGCGCGCTCATGGCGACCGTGGGGCTGGCGGGGCTGCTGGCCCTGACCGGAAGTTCCGACGCGCATTTCCTCGGCGGGTCGGAGCAACTCATGCTCGCCCTCGTGACGTTCGGTGCGGTGGTCGCGCTCATGCTGATCGCGAAGGCCATGCGCCGGCCGGTGATGCGCAGCGTCGTCCTGGCCGGGGCCTCGGGTGTCGCGTTCGGCATCGCCTCGGTGTTCACGAAGACCGTGGCCATGCAGTGGACGTCGGGCTCGGTGGGTGCGGGCGTTCCGACGCTGCTGGTGATCGCCGCTCTCGCGGGCGCCGGGCTGCTGCTGGCCCAGGCCGCTTACCGCGGCGCCGGTCTGACGGCGCCGCTCGCCACGGTGACCGTCGTGAACCCGGTCGTCGCCGCGGCGGTCGGCATCACGCTGTTCGGCGAGCAGTTCCGCCACGGCACCGCGGGCACGGTGCTCGCCCTCGTCTGCGGAGCCGTCGCGGCCGGGGGGCTGGTCATGCTGACCACGGAACGGATGAGTGCGGAGCGCCGCGAAGCGCAGCACGCGGACGGCGGCGAGCGCCCGCAGACCGTCGCCCACGCGAGCGAGCCATCGGGCGGCCCCGCCGTCGACGCGCGCGGACGGGAACCCATGCCCGCCGGCGCCTCCGGTGAGGGCGCGGGGGATTTCGTCGGGCCCGCCGGCTCGCCGGCCCCGGCGGGCGCACCGATCGACCCGGCGGGCGCACTGCCCAGGCCGGTGCGGTCGACGGCCCCGACCGTGGTGACCTTCCCACCGGCGGGACCGAGGGCGCCCGTGGCGGCCGAGGAAAAGTCGCCCGCCCTGCTGTCGCTGCCCGTGCGGATGCCGCTGGAGGGGTGGGTGGGTCACGCGGAGTCCGGTCCGGACCCGCGGCCGCTCGACGGCGCCGCGCGCAAGCGCGCGTCATCCGCCGGGTCCGCCGCATCCGCCGCCGTGGCCGGTGACAGCCCCGGCGTTCAGACCCTGACGCCGCCTGCCCTGAGGTAGGCCAGCGGGTCGACGTCGGAGCCGTAGTCGGGGCCCGTACGGACCTCGAAGTGCAGGTGCGGGCCCGTGACGTTGCCGGTGGACCCGGAGCGGGCGATGCGCTGCCCCCCGCCGACGTGCTGCCCGGAGCGCACGAGGAGCGACGACAGGTGCGCGTACTGGCTGTACTTGCCGTCGCCGTGCCGGATGACGATCTGGTAGCCGTACGCACCGCCCCAGCCCGCCGAGACGACCGTGCCGGACGCCACCGCCTTCACCGACGTGCCGGTGGGTACGGGGAAGTCGACGCCGGTGTGGTAGCCACTGGACCAGGAACCTGCCTGGTGGTACGGGGTGCCCGTGCGGGCCGCCACCGGGGCGGTGAGCCCGGAGTGCTTCTCCGCCCGCTCGGTCTTGTGGGGCACGGTCCGGTGGGTCTCGGTCTTCTTGGGCTTCGGCTTCGCCTGCTGGGTGTGCTTCGGCTGCGCTGCCGGTTTCGGCTTCGCGTGCTGCGTCGGCCGGTCGTCCGCGTGCGTGCGCTCGGGCCGAGCCGTTCCCTTCGGTGCGGGCGCCGCCTTCTCCTTGGCTCGCGGCTCAGGCGCTGTGTCCGCCTTCGGAGCGGCGCCGGTGATCGTCCTCGGGGTCCCGGCCAGGTCCAGGCTCAGGCGCTGCCCCGGAAAGATCAGGTCCGGGTCGTCACCGACGACCTTGCGGTTCGCCGAGTAGAGCCGCTGCCAGCCGCCCTCCAGGCGCCGGTCGGCCGCGATCCCGGAGAGCGAGTCCCCGCGTGCCACGGTGTACGAGTCGCGCTTGCCCGGCACCGTCGTCGGCATGGTGGCCGCCGAGGCGGTCTTCGTCTCGGCCTTGCCCGTGGCGGAGGTCCGGGATGCGGCCTTCTTCGGCGTCTGAACGCCGGTGATCCGCTCGGTCTGCGGGCTGATGTCGGGTTCGCCGCCGCCCCGGGTCAGACCGGCTTGGCCGGAACAGACCGGCCAGGCGCCCGGCCCCTGCCCCTCCAGCACCTTCTCCGCTACGGCGATCTGCTGGTCCCTGGTGGCCAGGTCCGCGCGCGGGGCGTAGACCGTGCCGCCGTACGCCGCCCAGGTCGACCGGGTGAACTGGAGCCCGCCGAAGTACCCGTTGCCCGAGTTGATGCTCCAGTTGCTGGTCGACTCGCACGCGGCGACCTTGTCCCAGACATCACCTGACGCCGCGCCTGCCGACGCCGCGGTGAGGAGCGGGAGGGCAAGGCCCGCACCGCCCGCCGTGACCGTGAGCGAGGCACGGTTGATGCGGCTCGGCTGGTATCTGCGGTGCCGTCCGTTCGCGGCCATGACTTGGCTCCCCCACTGACAGTAGGACACGTCGCAAGCGGTCAACTTATGTGCAGACAGCGGGTGATGACAAGAGCACAGCGAGTTCCGGCCACCACGGTGGCCGGGGGTCCGCAGCCCGCTCCCGGGAGGAGTGATTCCGCTCGACAGTGAGGACGCCCGCCGGGAGCGGACCGGTCCCGCCGGACGCCGAAGACCCCGGAGAGCGCTCTCCGTTGATGCTATAAATGCGCTCATGACGGATGACCCACGACCTGGCGGTACACCCACGCTCGAAGATGTGGCGAGGACGGCCGGGGTCTCCCGCGCCACTGTCTCCCGGGTGATCAACGGCGTACGGAACGTCGACCCGGTGATCCAGGACGCGGTGCGCCGCGCGGTCGACCTCACCGGCTACGCGCCCAACCGCGCGGCGCGCTCCCTGGTGACCCGGCGCACCGACGCCATCGCGCTGGTGGTTTCGGGGGCGGGCGTCGAACCCGGGCCGGCCGAGGCCGGGGTGACGGCCGGAGGCGGGGCGGACAACGGGTCGTCCTTCACCGCGCAGGTCTTCGCCGACCCGTTCTTCGGCCGGGTCGTGACCGGGGTGGTCGACCATCTGCGGCCGCGCGGCATGCACCCGGTCCTGATGTTCGCGGAGACGGCACGGGCCCGCGCGGACGTGGTCTCCTTCCTGCGCCAGGGCAGCGCGGACGGCGCTCTGGTCGTCTCGACACACGCGGACGACCCGCTGCCCGGTCTGCTCGTGGACGCCGGGCTGCCCGCGGTGCTGTACGCACGGCCCGCCCGGCCGGTCCGGATCGACTATGTGGACCTCGCCCACCAGGACGGCGCCCGGCTGGCCGCCGAACACCTGCTGGCCCGTGGCTGCCGACGCGTCGCGACCATCACCGGCCCGCTGAACATGGCCGCGGGTCAGGAACGGCTGGCCGGATTCCGCGACACCCTGGCGAGTCGCGGACTTGACGGCGTCCCGATCGCCGAGGGGCGGTTCACCCAGCAGAGCGGCGAGGCCGCGATGGCGTGGCTGCTGGCCGAACACCCCGACCTGGACGGGGTGTTCGCCGCCAACGACCTGATGGCGACGGGCGCCTGTCACGTGCTGCGGGAGCACGGCAGACGCGTGCCCGAGGATGTCGCGGTGATCGGTTTCGACGACAGCAGTGCGGCGTCCGTCTGCCGCCCGCCGCTGACCACGGTCCGTCAGCCGGTCGAGGCGATGGCCGCCGAGATGGCCCGGCTGCTGATCGAGCGGCTGTCGAAGCCGGAGCGGGCGGCGTCTTCGGTGATCTTCGAACCTGCGCTGGTGGTGCGGGAGTCGGCGTAGGCGCCGGACGCCCCCGCCTCACCCCGGTGTGGCCGTCGCGACACCCGGCGCCTCACTCCCTCGCGTCCGCCGTCGCCCGGGGCCGCTTCGTGTTCCGTACCGTGTCCGCGGCCGTCCGGGACCCCGGCGCCGGGAGGCCCGGTCGGGGGCCGGAGGACGGGCGGCTGCCGCCCCGGGCCAGGAAGGCGGACAGGGGGAGAGTGGCCGCGCCCACCGTCACCGCGTCGGGGCCGAGGCGGCCCAGCTCGATCGTGGTGCGGGCCGCGGCGTGGCGGAGCGCGTACTCCTGCGCGTAGCGGCGGATGTCGGGCAGCAGATGCGGCCCGATCAGCAGGCCCGCCCACCCTCCGAGGAGGATGCGCTCGGGCAGGAAGAGGTTGATCAGGTCGCCCAGGGCAGCGCCCAGGCATGCCGCCGTCTCGTCGAGGAGGGAGACGGCCAGCGGGTCGGGCTCGCCGCCGGGGCCGGGGTAGGCGGCGGCGAGCAGCGCGGCGAGCGCGGTCTCGTCGTCGGCGTCGGCGGGCAGCGGGCCGCCCGCCTCGTGCCAGCGCTCGCGCATGGCCTCGGCGCCCGCGTACGCCTCCAGACAGCCGATCGATCCGCACCGGCAGCGCCGGCCGCGCAACTGCACGGTGATGTGGCCCCATTCGAGGGCCACGCTGCTGCGGTCCTCGTCGAGCAGGTCGCCGCGGTTGACGCAGGCGCCGACGCCGGAGCCGATGAGGGCGACGGCCGAGGAGCCCGCGCCGCGTCCGCCGCCGAACCACATCTCCGCCTGGCCGAGGGTCTTGGCGCCGTTGTCGATGAAGAATGGCACCTCCGGCGGAATCTGTACGCAGTCGCGGAGCAGCCGCTCGAACGGGACCGCGCTCCAGTCGATGGTCTGGCCATGGACGACGGAGCCCACATCACCGAGCGCCCCGTCCGGCGCGTGGCGCTCGATGATGCCGGGGACGCCGACGCCGACGCCGAGAAGCCGGTGCGGATCGGCGCCGGCGTCCCGGAGTACGTCCGCGACCCCGCTGCGGACGTGGCCGACGATGCGGTCGACGTCGTAGCCGTGCTGAGCCAGCAGGCGCTCGGTACGGGCCAGTTCGGTGAGGGCCAGGTCGAAGAGCTCCACCCTGATCCTGGTCTCGCCGATGTCGACGCCGATGAGGAGGCCGCTGCCGGGGGCGACGCGCAGCAGCGTGCGGGGGCGGCCGCCGTCGGAGTCCACGACGCCGGCCTCCTCCAGGAGGCCCTCCGCGGCGAGTTCCGCGACGACGTTGCTGATGGAACCCGAACTCAGCCCGGTCGCGGGGCCGAGTTCCTGCCGGCTCGACGGACCGTCGAAGTACAACCGCTGCAGCACCCTCGCCCGGTTGGCCCGGCGCAGGTCCCGCACGGTCCGACTGTCGCGCTCAGCCATGACGCTCCTTCTCCTCCCGCAACATACCGCGCCCGCTCACCCGGCGCAGCCTTCCCTCGCCGCTTAACTCACGCCATGAACTACCCGGCTGCCACCGGCGCCGGCACGCCTTCGCACACGCCCTCACCTGCCGGGTTCGGGCCGCGCGGTGGCCGCGGGCCAGTTCGCCAGCAGAAAGTGCAGGGCCTCGACGGCGCGCTCCCAGGACGTCTGCACGGCGCGCGGCGCACCGAATCCGCCGTCGGCCTCCAGCGCGGTGAACCCGTGGAACGTGCTGCGCAGCAGCCGTACCGCGTCCGTGAGGTCGGGCTCGGTCAGACCGTAGGCGCGCAGCATCGACGAGGTGGTCGCGATGGTCCGGTGGTACGCGGGCGCTTCGGCGACGACGGCGGGGTCGACGCGCATCCGTGTCGCCTCGTACCGGCCGGGGCACTCCAGCGCGAAGGACCGGTAGGCGTCGGCGAACGCGATCAGCGCGTCCCTCCCGGCCCGGCCGGCCACGGCCGCCTCGATCCGGTCGATGAACTCTCCCGCGGCCAGCAGCGCGACCCTGGTCCGCAGGTCCCCCAGGTTCTTCACGTGGGAGTACAGACTGGCGTCCTTGACGCCGAAACCACGCGCCAGCGCGGAGATGGTGACCTTGCCGAAGCCGATCGAGTCGGCCAGGTCGGCAGCCGCCGTCACGACCCGTTCGGTCGTGAGCCCCGCGCGCACCATTGCCGCCCCCACCCCGCACTGCCTAGGACCTTTAGCTTTTCTCCGAATATACACAGGCAGAGGGCCTGACCCAGGCCCTAATTGGCCCAGCGGTGACCAGGGAAGGGCGCGATACCGCGCAGCTGTGCACCCTGCGGCAGGGGACAAGCGTGGCGGAACGGACGAGGCAGCGGCGCCGGGAGGGAGGAGAGCGCTCTCCGTGATCGGGTGGCGAGGGCCCCTGACACATGCTCCGGCGCCTGGCCCCGGAAACCCTGACACGCGCCCCCACCTGATCTTGGGGGCCCTGACACACGCTTCAGCGCCTGATCCCTGAGGTCCTGACACGCCACCCCGGGACGGTGGCCGGTCGGCGTCCCGGCGGGGCCGACCAGCCTGCGTCCGGCGGGGGGAGTGGTGACGGTCGATGCCTTCCGGAAGTCAGACGGGGAGCGGGTGGCCGGCCGGCTTCAGCCGATCTTCTTGAGCAGTTCGTCGGCGAGCGGGCCGGCCGACGCGGGGTTCTGGCCGGTGACCAGGTTGCGGTCGACGATCACGTGCGGGACCCACGGCTCGCCCTCCTGAAAGTCGGTGCCGACCTCCACGAGACGGTCCTGGAGCAGCCACTTGGCCCGGTCGGCGAAACCGGCCTGGCTCTCCTCGGTGTTGGTGAAACCGGTGAGCCGGTACCCGGCGAAGACGTTGGTACCGTCGTCCTTCGTGGCGGCGAGCACAGCGGCCGGGGCGTGGCAGACGATGCCCAGCGGCATCCCCGAATCCAGCGCCCGGGTCAGCAGCCTCCCGGAGTCGGGGTTCACCGCGAGGTCCTCCATGGGGCCGTGCCCACCCGGGTAGAACACCGCCGCGTAGTCCGCGGGGTCCACGTCCTCCAGCTTCAGCGGGTGCCCGAGCTCGGACATGCCGGCGACGGCCGCCGCCACCTTGTCGGCGTTCTCCTGGCCGTCGTTGAACTCGGGAGCCAGGCTTCCCCGGTCCACGGTCGGCACCACTCCCCCGGGGGTGGCGACGACGATCTCGTGCCCGGCCGCCCTGAACCTCTCGTACGGGGCGACGACCTCCTCCGCCCAGAAGCCGGTCGGGTGCGCGGTCCCGTCGGCCAGGGTCCAGTGGTCGGATCCGGTCACGACGAAAAGGATCTTTGCCATGTCACATCTCTCGTAGAGCCGGACGCTCGGCGTCCGGGAGGGCTATGCGCTGCGGCGGCCCGGATCCGGGCCGCCGTCACGCCGACAGATCCGACGGTACGGCCGCGCCCCCCGGGAACTCCAATAGGATCGCGGGTATGAGCGATAGGGAATCCAATGGGATGACGGGAATGGGGCAGACGGCTGCCACGGGCCCGGCGGATCTCAATCTGCTGCGCACCTTCCTGGCCGTCCACCGCTCCGGTTCCTTCACCGCCGCCGCCCGGCTGCTGGGCCTGTCCCAGCCGACGGTGACCACCCAGATCCGCGCCCTGGAGCGCCGGCTCGGGTGCGAGCTCTTCGAGCGGCAGGCCCGTGGTGTGGTTGCCGTGCCCTTCGCCGACGCCCTCGCCGCGCGCGTGGCCGCACCGCTCGACGACCTGGCGGTGGTCACCGGCGACGAGGGATCCGCCGGCGCCGCGGCGGCCGGGCCCGTCCGGCTGGCCGGACCCGCCGAGCTGCTGTGTCTGCGCGCGCTCCCGGCACTCGCACCGCTCGTGGCCCAAGGGGTGCACCTGCGGGCGTCCACCGGCCTGACGGATCCACTGCTGGACGAACTCCGCTCAGGACAGCACGACTTGGTGATTTCCACCGCCCGGCCGCGCGGCCGCGCCCTGAGCGCCGTCCCCCTGATGGACGAGGAGTTCGTCCTGATCGCGGCTCCGGCCGTCGCCGAACGTGTCGGCGGTCCCCCGGCGGTGACCGCCCGCGGGCCCGCCGCGCTGCACGGGATGCCGTTGATCACGTACGCGGAGGACCTGCCGATCGCCCGCCGGTACTGGCGGCACGTATTCGGCAGACGGCTGGACACCCCGGCCGCCGTGACCGTCCCCGACCTGCGCGGTGTCCTGGCCCTGATCGCGTCGGGCGCGGGATTCTCGGTGCTGCCCCGCTATCTGTGCGCGGCCGAACTCGACTCGGGTGCAGTGACGTTGCTGGCCGATCCGGAGGACCCTCCGATCAACACGGCTTATCTGGTGCAGCGGACGGTCTCCGCCGTGAACCCTCATGTCGGCGAGGTGCGTGACCTCCTCCTGCGGGCGGGCCGCACCTGGTAGCTCGCCGGCGGCCGGGTCAGGACGCGGTCCTGGCTCGCAACGCCGCACAGAACCAGTCCAGTTCGGGCGCGAGCGGGTCCGGAGCCGGCCAGCGGTTGACCACGGCGAGCAGGCGGAGATACCTCTCCCTGCGTGGATCGTTGACGGTGTCGAGGCGGGCGAGCAGCCGCTCCCGGAGCGCTTCGTCGTCCGGCCGGCCACAGAACGTCGCGTACCCGGCCAGGACGGCGTCGAGGACGGGGCCCGCCTGAGCGGAGGCCGGGTCGACGCCCGCCGCGCGCGCCGGGGCGGTGTGGTCGCGGATCATCGCTTCCGGCTCGCGCCGGGGAACGAGGCTGCGAGCACCGGCCCGGTCCTCGGCGTGGTGCTCGGCCGCGCGTCGCATGACCGTCCGGAAACCGGGGTCCTGGGACAGTGCGGCCAGTTCGATCCACGCCTCCACCTCCTCCTCGGCGGGGTCGTCGGGCAACTGCGGCGTCATCGACCTCATCACGCCCGCTACGCCCGCGCCCGCGCCGTCGAAGACCTCGGCCAGGAACTCCCCGGTCAGTGACCGTCGTTCGTCCTCGGAGAGCATGGCCCGTCGGTGCATGAGATCCATCTCCTCGGAGGTCGAGCCACGCTTGGCGGCGGCCATGAGCACCGCGCGCCGCGTACTCAGCACCCGGATCTGCACCGCCAGCGCGTCCGCGTGCGCCGCGGCGACCTCGGCCGGCGGGGTGCCCCGGTCCACGGCCTCGCGGATCGTGGGCAGATCGACTCCGAGCGCGCGCAGCGTCCGTACCAGATGGAGACGGGCCACGGCCTCGGGGCCGTAGTGGCGGTAGCCGGCCGGGCTGCGGCCGGCCGGGGGCACGATCCCGCGGTCCGAGTACGAGCGGACGGTCCTGACCGTGAGCCCCGTCCGCCGTGCCAGCTCGCCGATCGAGAGATGCGTGTCGCCGTTCATGCG
Source organism: Streptomyces sp. NPDC005803 (assembly GCF_040630435.1). Classification (NCBI taxonomy): domain Bacteria; kingdom Bacillati; phylum Actinomycetota; class Actinomycetes; order Kitasatosporales; family Streptomycetaceae; genus Streptomyces; species Streptomyces sp. NPDC005803. The sequence continues at coordinate 563,216 of NZ_JBEXXO010000002.1, forward strand.
CCCCACTCTCCCGTCTCCCCCGGGGGGAGACTCAAGCCCGCCTCCCCCGGAGGAGACTCAAGCCGCCGTCCCGGGGGCGGCCCGGCGGTGTGTCGCCCCCTCCGGCCGCCGCGTGGCGTGAGTGACGGCCGCACCGGTCGCCCGGCCGGGTGACCCAGGGTGCGGCGGAGGCCGAGGTGTGGGTAAGTGGCAGCGGGTCCCGATCGCCCGCCCTGGGGCCGTGATCCTCCGCGTCGTACCACCGAGCCAGCTCATGGAGCCGCCGCATGCCCGAGATCCCCCAGGAAAGGGCCGCGGCGCAGCCCGTCGTCGCACCGCTGACCAATGCGGCGCTGATTCTGGTCGCCACGATCGAACCCGGTGGGGAGCCCGTCGTCCGCGAGGCGCTGCCGGATCTGGCGGCCTTCGCCCGTTCCCTGGGGTTCCGCTACCCGGACGCCGGGCTGGTCTGTGTGACCGGGTTCGGCTCCGCTGCCTGGGACCGGTTGTTCTCGGGCCCGCGGCCGGCCTCGCTCCACCCCTTCCAGGAGTTGCGCGGAGCCCGCCACCACGCCCCCGCGACCCCGGGCGACCTGTTGTTCCACGTGCGGGCCGAGCGGATGGACGTGTGCTGGGAGTGGGCCTCGCGGGTGCTGGACCGGCTCGGCGGGGCGGCGAAGGTCGTCGACGAGACACAGGGGTTCCGTTACCTCGATCACCGGGACCTGCTCGGGTTCGTCGACGGCACCGAGAACCCGGTGGGCGACGATGCCCGGTCGGCGGCCCTCGTGGGGGACGAGGACCCGGACTTCGCCGGCGGCAGTTACGTCATCGTGCAGAAGTACCTGCACGACCTGACGTCGTGGAACGCGCTGTCGACCGAGGAACAGGAACGGGTGATCGGGCGGACCAAGTTCACCGACATCGAGCTGGCCGACGATGTCAAACCCGCCGACTCTCACGTCGCGCTGAACACCGTCACCGGCCCGGACGGCACCGAGCGGGACATCCTGCGCGCCAACATGCCGTTCGGCAGTTTCGGGCAGGGCGAGTTCGGTACGTACTTCATCGGGTTCGCCGCCGACCCGGACGTCACCGAGCGGATGCTGCGGAACATGTTCCTCGGCGACCCGCCCGGCACCCACGACCGCATCCTCGACTTCTCGACCGCGGTCACCGGCACGCTCTTCCACGCCCCCGGCGCCGACTTCCTCGACGCCCCGCCGCCGTCGCCCGGCTCGGCCGAGGCCGCACCCCGGCCGGAGCCGGCGTCCGCGCCGGCGATGAGGGCCGTGGTCACGCCGGTGGTACGGAACGGTTCGCTGCACATCGGCAGCCTGCAAGAAAGCACCCAGGGATGAACAACCTCCATCGCGAACTCGCCCCTGTCACCCAGGCCGCCTGGGACCAGATCGAAGAGGAGGCCCGTCGTACCTTCAGCCGTCATCTCGCCGGCCGCCGTGTCGTCGACGTCAGCGGACCGGAGGGCCCGCGACTGGCGGCGGTCGGTGACGGCCATCTGCGCGCTATCGATCCGCCCACCCCCGATGTGCTCGCCCGTGCCCGTACCTCGATGCCGGTCGTCGAGTGGCGGGTGCCGTTCACCGTGACGCGGGCCGCCGTCGACGACGTCGAGCGCGGCTCGGACGACAGCGACTGGCAGCCGGTCAAGGACGCGGCCCGCACCTGTGCGTTCGCCGAGGACATGGTGATCATCGACGGCTACGCCGCGGCCGGGATCTCCGGGCTGCGGGACGGCTCCTCGCACGCCGCACTGCCGTTGCCGGCCGATGCCCGCGACTATCCGACCGTGGTCAGCCAGGCGCTGACCCGGCTGCGCCTGGCCGGTGTGGACGGACCGTACCGGCTGCTGCTGGGCGCGGACGCGTTCACGGAGGCGACCGAGACCTCCGACCACGGTTATCCCGTCTCCACCCACCTGGCCCGGCTGCTGGACGACCAGATCCTGTGGGCGCCGGCCGTGGCGGGCGGGGTGCTGCTGTCCACCCGGGGCGGCGACTTCGAGCTGTGCCTGGGCGAGGACCTGTCCATCGGCTACCAGGACCACGACGCGACGGACATCCGGCTGTACTTCCACCAGTCGTTCACCTTCCGGATGCTGACCCCGGAGGCCGCGGTTCCGATCATCGCCTGACCGACGAGAGGCGTTCGCCGGGCCGGAACCGCTCCCGGCGAAGGCAAGGCGAAGACGAAGCGATGAAGAGGACGGAGGTGGAGCCGCCCCGATCAGATCAGGTCAGAACCGGGCAGATCAGGTCAGGTCAGGTCAGGGCGTCGGTGAGGCTTTCGTGAGCTCCATCCACTCTCGGACCGTCTCCTGGTGCGAACCCTTCGCTGTGCTCACGGCCACCGCCTCCGCCTGCTCAACGGAGCAGGGCGTTCCGGCGCGGGTGAGCAGGACGAGTGGCCACTCGGGTCCCGCACCGACCGGATCCCCGTCGAAGGGGGCCCAGTCCCAGGGCCCGTCGAACCGCCATGCCCGGCCTGCGGCGTCGGCGACCTCGTCGCCCCGGCGGAGTGACGCGTACGGCCGCATCAGCACGTCGAAGGTGAACGGGATCCCGTCGCCGGGATGAAGGGCATACCCCGTGCCGTCGAGGTGGGTCTCGTCCGGGAACTCACGGGAGGACAGGCCGCGGGGCAACAAGCTCACGGTCAGTCCGGGGCGGGGCAGCCAGCCCGTCTCCAGCGGAGGATCGTGACGGTCGACGGCCGTCACGTGGACCACCGTCGGTGGGACTCCGACCCGGCAGATGTCTCCCGCCTTCAGTTGCTGGGGTGGCGGGACCGTTCGGAACAGCTGCGCCTGCACCTCAGGCGCGACGTGCCCGCCGCTGTCCACGCCCAGGGCGACCACGCCGTTCCAGTGGGAGAAGTCGTTGTCGGTGTCGATGTCCCACCAGGGCCATCGCACCGATACGTAGTCCCACGTCACACCTCGCTCGACCCTGGTCGGCGTAAAAGGGCAGGCGACCGACAGCACGTCACCGACCCGGAAGTCCCCCGCATCCGCCATGAGGCCAGCGTAGACGGGCTCCTTCGCGGTCCACATGGGGCCACCCGCCAGGTCGCCCCGGTCCCGGGACCGAGCCACAACACCCCGGGCCGACAAGACGCGCAGGGGGCGAATACGGCGCGTCCGGGAGCGGTTCGGTGCGGACCTGAACGACCCCGACACCCGGCCGCTCATCACGCTCGCCGCCCACCTCACCGGATAGGTTGGCCCTGGTCCGTACGGTGCGCCGGCCGCCCGGACAAGGGCCTGCGCCGATGTTGTCCTCCCGGACCGAGACCTGTGGGGCGACCATCACCGACTTCGAAGCCATGAACCTTCCCCCCTCTCCCGACGACTCCGCCTCCACCTCCCTCGTTCGCTCCTCCGCGCGTGTCGCGGCCGCCCTCCGCCACGCCGTCGCGACCGGCCTGCTCGGTGAGTCCAGCCCGGTCGCCGGCTTCGTCGACACCCAGGGTGTACGCGATTCGGTCGCCGCTCTCCACGAGGCGTTCGCGGGGGTGCCGGGAGTGCTCCACACCTTCGCCGCGAAGGCGGCGTCGCTCGTGCCGGTGCTGCGGCTCCTCGCGGAGTGCGGCATGGGCTGCGAGGTCGCGAGCCCGGGTGAACTGCGGATCGCACTCGACGCGGGGTTCGCGCCGGCGCAGATCGTCCTCGACTCCCCCGCCAAGACGCGTGACGAGATCCGGTGGGCGCTGGCGCTCGGCGTGGCGCTCAACGCCGACAACTTCGACGAGGTGGCCCGGATCGCCTCACTGCGGCCGTCGGACGCGGTGTCGGCCATCGGGCTCCGGGTCAACCCGCAGGTCGGCGGCGGGTCCATCGGCGCGATGAGCACGGCCACGGCGACCTCCAAGTTCGGCGTGGCGCTGCGCGACCCCGGCGCGCGCGAGCGGGTCGTGGAGGCGTTCGCGGCGCACCCGTGGCTGACCCGTCTGCACGCCCACATCGGTTCGCAGGGGTGCTCCCTGGAGCTGATCGCGGCGGGGACGGGCGAGACGTACCGACTGGCCGAGGAGATCAACGTACGGCTCGGCCGTCGGCAGGTCACCGGCCTCGACCTCGGTGGCGGACTGCCGGTCAACTTCGCCGACGACACGGTCCGCCCGACCTTCGCCGCGTACGTGGCCGCGCTCCGAGCGACGGTACCGGGGCTGTTCGACGGACGGTACGAGCTGGTCACCGAGTTCGGCCGGTCGCTGATGGCCAAGAACGGATTCATCGGCGCGCTGGTGGAGTACACGAAGGACGCGGGGGGCCGGCGGATCGTACTCACCCACGCGGGCGCGCAGACCGCCACGCGCACCGTCTTCATGCCGGACGCCTGGCCGCTCCGGGTCGGCGCGTTCGACGCCGACGGACTCCCGAAGGGCGGTCCGCCGCTGGTCCAGGACATCGCGGGGCCGTGCTGCTTCTCCGGGGACGTGGTCGCGCACGCCCGGGAGCTGCCCGAACTGCGGGCGGGCGACTATGTGGTGCTGTACGACACGGGCGCGTACTACTTCTCCACGCCGTGGGCCTACAACAGTCTGCCGCGACCGGCGGTGTACGGATTCAGCGCGGGCCCCGGCGTGGATCAGGACGGACCTGAGGTTCGTTTCGTTCCGGTGCGCGACGCCCAGACACTGGACTCGATCGCCACGGAGAGCGGGCTCGCGCACGCCGACGCTCTGCTGCGTCCGGACGCCTGAAGCCACTTGCCGACGGACCTGAAGCGTTCCCCCAGCCACTGACGCCGCTGCTCGACGTGCCGGTCCCCGCAGTCACCGGTCTTGCCGGCGAGGAGTCATCATGACCGCCGCACCGACCGCGAACGGCCGGATCATCGGCCGGGAACGGTCCTGTCCGGGCTGATCGCGGCCTGGGCTGCCGGCGGAGCAGCCGGGAGACGTGGCGCGGCTGGCCCGGACGGCGGCGGGCGGCGGGCGGCGGGCGGCACCGTGGACACAGGGCCGGCCTCGGCGCGATCACCGCCCGGCTGTACGCGGACCTGCCGGCCGAGGACCTGGCGGCGGCCCGGGTCCTGACCGAGGTCACCGCCCGGGCCGACGCCGTACTGGCCGAGGGCTGAGCCGACCGTGCCCCCGGGCTCGGTGCCCGGACCTGTCAGCCGACCGGTGACGGCTCCGGCTCAGGCGGCGGCACCGGATCGGGGTCCGGCGCGGGCGGCTGCGGAATCGGGTCCGGCGCCGGGCCCGGAGGGGTGGGTGCGGGCGGCTGCGGCCCGGGACCGGGCGGTACGGGCGTCGGTTCCGGCAGGGGCTGGGGCGGCCCCGGCATCGGCCCGGGGGTGGGCGCCGGGGGTACCGGGTCGGGGAACGGGTGGGTCATCTCGGGCCTCCGAACGGTTCGGGGTGGATCTCCTCCACCGTCTCCCGGAGCGGCTGCCCGCGCCCGGCGAGTCCACACGTACGGACTGCGGATGCTCCAGCCGGCCGATGGTCGCCCGCGACAGCGAGCACCCTTCCCCTGTCGCGAGCGAGGTCGTCAGCGCGCGGCCGCGACCGCAGCGGCGTCCAGACCGGGTCCGGGGCTGGCCAGGACGGGCGTGCGAGTGACCGCACGGGTGACCGCGCCCGCCATGGACGCCTGGGCCAGCACGATCACGTCGGCGTCCGTCACGGCGTCGGCGGCCGCCGCCACGAGATCCAGATAACCGTCATGATCGCCGGCCTCGAAACGCTCCCAGGCGCCCTCGACCAGCACCGTGCGCACATCCCGTTCCGGCTCCCCCGCCCGCGCCGCCTCCTGCGCGAGCAACGCCCGGGTCGGCTCCAGGGTGGCGGGGTGCGCCGCCAGCACGGTGACCCGTCCGGCGCGAACGGCTGCGGCCGCCATCGGCCGGTCGACGCGCAGGACCGGGACGCCGAGCCGCTCCCCGGCGGACTCGGCGACGCCGCCGAGCGTCGAACAGGTGCAGAGCACCGCCGTGGCCCCGTCGGCGACAGCACCGCTGAGCAGCGCCTCGACGTCATCCGTCACCGCCTCCGGCCCGAGCGTCCCCGCGCGGTCGAGCAGGTCCTCGTGCACGAGGTGGCGCAGGACGAGGCCGGGGTGGTGGGAGTCGCGCAGCGCGTCGAAGACCGGGACATGGACGGGGGAAGTGTGCAGGAGTGCGAGGCTCATCCCCTTACGCTACCGGCGCCCCGGACCGCGCCCGCACGGCTGCCACCGCGCGAGGACGGAGTCGGCGGTGCGGAGGACTCCCGCCAGGGGCGCCCGCCGCACCGCCGCACGACCTTCCCGGGGTCAGTACAGCTCGGGGTGTTCGGCGAGCTCCTTCTTCGCCCGCTCCACCAGTTCCTCCGGGGCCTCGGGGGCCTCGTCGGGATGGCGCGACGCCCACTTCGCGGCGTACGGGCAGAGCGGGACGACGGGGACACCCTCGCGGGCGGCCATGGCGTAGAACTCCCTGACCAGGGCACCGCCTATGCCCTTGCCCTCGTGCCCCTGCTCGACGACCGTGTGCACGGCGACGAGGGCGGCGGGCGTCCCCTGCATCACGAAGTACACGATGACCCCGGCGGCCTCGCCGTCCAGGTACGCGAGCAGCTTGCCCGCCGCCCGATCGTCACGAATCTCGGGTGCGGTCTGTCCGGACTGCTCTGGCATGGGCGGATGCTCCTTCGCTGAATGAGGCGCTTCAGTGCGCCGCGGGCACGGCGTGCGGACTGCGCTCGGTGTCGGAACCCGGCACGGGTGCGGAGGCGTCGGCCCCGAGCTCGACGATCCGGTTGCCGGCGTCGACATGGACGATACGCGGAACCAGCCCACGCGCCTCGGCGTCGTCGACCTGCGCGTAACTGATCAGAATGACCAGGTCACCGGGGTGCACGAGGTGCGCGGCGGCGCCGTTGATCCCGATGACACCGGAGCCGCGCTCGCCCTCGATGACATACGTCTCCAGCCGGGCGCCGTTGTCGATGTCGACGATGTGGACGAGCTCGCCGGGCAGCAGGTCGGCGGCCTCCATCAGCTCGGCATCGACCGTGACGGAGCCGACGTAATGCAGATCGGCCTGGGTCACGGTGGCACGGTGGATCTTGGACTTGAACATGGTACGCATCATCGAGGCGCTCCCGGATTAGGCTCCCTGCCTGCGTTTTTGCAGGTCAAGTGCTGTTTCCTCACCCTACAACGATTCGCATGTCCGGGCAGCATTCCCCAGGTTTTCCAGGACTCATGCTGACCACTTGCTGACTTTTCTGACGCGTCATCAGGCCACGCCGGGGAGCTTCACCCGCCCCTCTGGACCTACCACGACAACGTCAACACCTACGCAGCTACCGCTCGCGAGCACCCGTGACCACCGTCACGCCGACGGATCGGGCGACGACGCCCGACCCCTGCATCTGCGAGGTAGCGGCGAAGGCACGCTGGGACGCCACCGACCGGGCCCGCGCCGCGAGCACTGAAGCCCTCGCGCTGGGCCCGTTCACCCTCGCCGGCGCGGCCGGAGGCGACTCCGAGGTTGCTGCGCGCTACATCAAGAATCTAGGCCCTTTCCCGCCATGCCCTGACCCATGACGGCTCGCCGCTTGCGTCCTGCCGGGTGCTGAGAGATGGCCGTCCCCGCCTTCTCGATCGCGACGCCGAGGACACCGATTGCGTGAACCCGACCCTCGATCACCCACAAGAGTTGATTGCCAATGGAACTGCCGTATTCGCATCGCACTGCCGTTTCACCCGCAATGCCAGCCGCCAGACCCTCAGATACCAGGAAAACACTCACACTCGAAGCTGGATTCACTGAAACCACGAATATACAAGGCCCACTAATCTTCCTCCGCGCCGCCACAGAACGGCATTTTGTGAAGTTCGCGAGTGCGGGCCCTGAACGAACCGAACCAGTTATTTTCGCGCGCGTCGCACGCTTGGCATTCGATCGGCCCCGAGTATCTCCACATGTGGGCATGGCTGCGAGGTGGCCTCAAATCTGACTCGGTCAACCGAGGAGCCAGGCCGCGCCCGCGCGATACATCCCCGCCATGAGGCTTTCATCACGCCGGTGCGGAGGCGCTCACAGGGTCCGCGACAGGTGGCCGGCCCGACACGAATCACTGAACCATTTTTCTTGCGCGCCTCCGCGACGGGCACCGGGCGCAACTTCTGCATAAGCAGTTCACTGGGCCGCCGGGGTAAAGGCTCCGCCACAGGAAGCCGACGGAGCGAAACTCTTCGCGGAGCAGTGTGTGCGCGAGCGCACACACTCCATACATGCAAACCCGTTGGGTCATGCATATAATACACGAACATGAATACCCGTGGTCTCATCAGGCGGAGGACATAGCACGTGAATACGGTGGACCCGGCCACAGCACGAGTGGAGTTCGAGCAGATGCTGCTCGGCCGCTATATGCATCTGCACAAGAGGAAAGGGCGCCGCCCAGGCAGTGTTCTGGACCGCAGCGCTTACATTCTGCTCAACCGCATCCATATGCAGGGGCCTATGTCCATCGGCCAGCTCGGGGATGCCTTCGGCCTCGACGCGTCCACGCTCAATCGCCAGACCGCCGCCGCGATGAGCGCCGGCCTCGTCGAACGCATCCCCGCCCTCGACGGCGGCATGGCCCGCAGGTTCCGCATCACTCAGGAGGGGGAGCGCTGCCTCGCCGAGGAGCGCACCGGCCTCATCTCCAGCCTGAGCAGGATCATGGCCGACTGGCCCGAGGAGGACATCGCAGCCTTCGCGGACTACCTCGGGCGCTTCAACTCCGACATCGAACGGCTGCATGGCATCCCCTGGCCGCGCCCTCAGACAGCCGACGAACAGGTGTGAATCCTGCCGCTGCTCAGACAACAGCAGCCAGGGGGGTGCCGGCGATCAGCCGGAAGTTGGCGTTGAAGCCGACTGACTTCGACCGCAATAAAGCCCCGGGGTCACGCACCAGGCCGCCGGACGCCTCCCCCACAAGTAACGGCGTCCCGGGCAAGGCTGCCCTGGAGGGGGCAACCCTGCCGGACGACATTCGCCCGGGAGACAGGCGTACCGGTACCAGCCTGCGCAGCACACGTGAACGTGCCGTGCCACGTGTCCGGGTGACTGGTGCACTCGAAGTTTCCGCCACCGAGGTTACGGATCACTCCTCATGCGCTCCGCACCGTCCGCTCCGGCCAGCGCGGTTCGCGAGCCGTCGACCCCGCACTCGATGACCGGCAGCACGTCAGTGTGGCGAGGGGGTGGCACTCGCGGAACGGACCTGGCGGCCATCTTCCAGGACAAAGTCCCAGCGCTGAGGGTGACCGCTGTCGGGCAGGACGCGGGCTACTGCGGGCAGCCTGTTCGGAGCGGTGAGGAGGACGTTGACGAAGGTCTCAGGCAGCCCCGTCATGGCGTACCAGCCGCCGGCGTCGCTATGGCTGCTCATCAGACGGCGGCCGCGGCCGTCGGTGACAGTGATCATCGCCTGAGCCACCGGCATCCCGTCGAACCCGGTGACCTGCCCCTGGAGCATGGGTACCTCACCATGTGCGCTGCCCGGCTTCACTGAATGCGGCAGCGGTGCCTCGATGCTCGGGTCCTCGATCACTTCTTCCTCTTCGGCCTCGACCACGGTCGATCCGGCACCGCCCGCAGCCAGAGCCTTGGCCTTCCTGGCCTGCCGGAGCGCGCCGAAGGCCGTGAGAGCGACGCCTGCTGCCAGCCACGCCAGGAGAACGACTGTGGGCCTCAGCATGCCCTTGCCATCGAAATAGAACAGGCCGTGCATCGCGTCGATGAAGTTGCCCAGTGGCATGACCGGGTGCAGCCAGCGGAAGAACCCGGGCACCATCTGGTAAGGAATGGCTCCGCCACTGGACGGGATGCTGAGGAGCACGAACAGAGTGATCGCGACGCCGGGAATGTACTGGCGGACAAAGGGCACCAGCCCGAAGACCGTCAACCCCACGGCCTGGGTGAGTATGAAGCCGTAGAGCATGGCCAGGGGCTCGTTCGGCACGATGTCCAACCCGAGGGCGACGGCATACCCGACGGCGCTCACTACGGCGCCCACGACAGCGATCGTCGTCAGTTTCTCCCGGCGGCTGAGGGAGGTGGCACGCATCAGCATCATCACCGCGATGTACGGGACGATGTTCCACACCATCGCGAGGTAGAACAGGCTGGTGCCCGTCACATCCCCCTTGGCGATCGGTGCAAGGTCCACCGTCTTCAGTTCGTATCCCTGACCCTCGGCGAGCGGCGCGAAGACCGAGGTGACGGTCGACTCGATCATCATGCCGTTGCCCTTGGCCAGGTACAGCGTGGCGTGATCATCACGCCCCACCGAGTAGGCCGCGAGCGCCTTCCGGTCCTCGACCTGCTCGCGCGCCGCATCTGCGTCCTTGACTGAAATGACCTCGAAGGCGCCTGGGGTCTTCCCCTCGAGGCCCGCCTCGATCTGGGCTGCGGCAACCGGGCCGGAGACGGCGACCTTGAGGCCGTGTGGTTCCGGGGCATGGAACGGGATCATGTAGCAGACGATGAACCCGACGAAGAACAGCGCCGGGAACCACAGGCTCTCGATCAGGGTCTTCGCCTTCTTGGGCTGAAGATCGGACGGGTGCTCCTCCGACATGTACCAAGCTCCTCAGACTGTTCAGTTACTTAACTTAAGAAACTATACACCGGGACGCCGGCCCTCCGAGCAGGCCATCTTTTGGGGCATGATGGTGACGTGGCCCGATACCCCGACGACCCGACGCAGGAGCTCCTCGCAGCCGTTTCCGCGCTGTCCTACACCTTGGGGCGCAGCCAGGTCCACGGACGGCTGACCGCCGGTCTCGACGTCAAGGTGGAGCGCGCAGGATTCGCCGTGCTACGGACACTCCTCCTGGAGACCACGCCGCTTCGCAGCAGCGCGCTGGCCGAACGCCTCATGGTGCAGCCGCCTCATGTCACCCGGCAAGTGGCGCAGCTGGAGCAGCAGGGGCTCGTCGAGCGCACCAGGGACGCGGACGACCACCGCGCCCAGTTGGTCGGACTGACCGACCGGGGGCGCAAGGTCGCCCGCCAGCTCAACCAAGCGACGCACGACCGCTTGAGCCACACGCTCGAGGACTTCCCTGCCGAAGACATCCGAGCCGCAGCGCGCGTCATCGCACGCATGGCCGCCAACTCCAACGACGACGCCTGAACCTCAACCGCCCATGACGCGACGCGGCTGAAGCGTCTTTTTACGGATCTGGTGCCGCAGGAAAGTAGCCGGCTTGCCGGTCACGGGTGCACAGCAAGGCGGCAAGCCACGCGCGCCCTTCCGCAGACCCGTCGCCGCCGCCTCTGCCGCAACGGAGCGCTCGCTTCTTCCGCGAGCAAGTACGCACGCGCGGCTCCGTCCGCGTGAACCAGTGCACCGGTCCCGCCCAGCTGGGCCCACCGAGTCGCACCGACCAAAAGCCGCAAGCAGCGACAGAGAGTCGCGGCATGGGCCGCGGCGGCCCATGGATCGGCGGCCAGCTCGAAGAACGCCCCATCCAGGTTTCCCGCAAGCACATCCGCGTCGTCCCCGACCCCGAGGACGACATACCCACGCTGGTCCAGCGACTCGGCTGTCACGAGTCGCTCGTCATGGGATTCGGCCATCCCCACGCCGATGGCGTCGCACAGCTCTCCACTCACTCCCCGGCCCCGGCGCGCGCCTGAACGCACCGGGGCCGGCTTCACGCGTTACCACCCCACCGGCGGACCTGCCGGGCCCAGGCAGGCGAACCCCGCCCAACACCAAGTGGGGGGCCGGGAGATCACCCCGCGGCGGCGGGTCCACAGGCCCCTCCACGGCCCAACCCCAGAGCCACATCACCGGCGGCGGGCCGGTCGCCGCCCGACCCTCACCTCGACGGTAATCATTCACCTGATTCATCTATGAACACTGAAAGCAAGCCATCAGATGTTCACCGGCGCCGCAGAACCCGTTCCGTCCTTGCGCAAGTCACCTGACAGTCGTACGGTGACGCTTGTCAGGTTGACATGCACCGCTGAGAGGTGGCTGTCACGAGCGACACCCGAGAGGTCCATAGGCGTGAAGATCACCATCGACGAAGCCAAATGCTGCGGCGCCGGCCAGTGCGTGCTGGTGGCTCCGGAGGTATTCGACCAGCGGGACGAGGACGGCATAGTCGTCCTCCTCGACGCGGCGCCCCCGGCGGAGCAGTACGAGGCGTCACGGGAAGCGGCGCAGGTCTGTCCCGCCGCGGCAATCATCATCGAGGAGAGCTGAGATGCCGGCCACCGACGAGCTTCGCCAGCTCGTCGTGGTCGGTGGCTCGGCCGCAGGGCTGGCAGTCGCCGAGGAGATGCGGCGACGTGGCTTCACCGGCGAGGTGACGCTGGTCGACGGCGAGCCGGGACTGCCCTATGACCGCCCCCCGCTGTCGAAACAGCTGCTGGCAGGCGAGTGGGATGTGGACCGGCTGCTACTGCGTCCGCAGGAGCAGTGGGAAGCCCTGGGCATCAACCATGTGCCCGGCACTGCGGCTGTAGGGCTCGATGTCGCGAATTCCACGGTGACGCTGGCCCAGGGCCAGGTGGTCCGCTACGACGCGTTGGTCGTAGCCACAGGCGCGCAGGCCGTGCATCCGCCCTCCCTGGGCGCGGGACTCGCCGGCGTACAGGTGTTGCGGAGCCTGCCTGATGCCCTTCGACTCCGCGGAGACCTCGGCCGCGGCGGACGCCTCGTCGTCGTCGGCGCCGGATTCGTCGGCGCGGAAGCGGCAGCCGTGGCCCGAGGCATGGGAGTGCCCGTCACCATGGTCGATCCGCTGCCGCTTCCCATGGTCAACGTGCTGGGCGACGAGGTGGCGGGCATGCTTCAGGCTCGCCACCAGGCCGCCGGGGTGGATCTGCGCTGCGGCAGAGGCGTCACCGAGGTACTGGCCGAGAACAATCGGGCCACCGGCGTCGTGCTCGACGACGGCTCCGTGATCGAGGCTGCCACCATCCTCGTCGCGGTCGGTGCCCGCCCGGCAGTGGGCTGGCTCGACGGATCGGGCCTTGCGCTCGGCAGCAAGGAACGGGACGGCGTCGAGGGCGTGTTGTGCGACGTGAACGGCCGAGCGGCCGAGAACGTCTGGGCGGCTGGAGACGTGGCCGCCCGCCTGGATCCGGCGACCGGCCGTCACGTGCGCAGCGAGCACCGGCTGTCCGCTACCGAGCAGGGCCGCTCGGTGGCCGCCGCCCTCCTGGGAGCGGAGAATCCTGGGCCCTCGCTGCCCTATTTCTGGTCCGACCAGTACGACCTGAAACTGCAGTCCTACGGCGTGACCGGGCGGCAGATGGCCTTCACCGTCGTCGAGGGCTCCCTCTCCGAGGGCCGCTTCGTCGGCGTCTACGGGCACCGCGATGCCCAGGGGCGGCCCCGTCAGGTCGACGGAGTCCTGGGCAACGGCATGGCCCGTGCCCTGCGTACGTGGCGCCAGGCCGTGGTCGACCGCGCCCCCTGGCCCGCCGCCACCCCCACGGCCGCGGTACACACCGCTGAAGCACCGGCTCTCTGATCAAGGAAGATCACATGACCACCATTTCGGAAACACCCGCGACCGAGGAAGCACCGTTCTTCCCGGCCTCGCGCAGCTGCCCCTTCAGTGCGCCTCCGCAGTACTCCGAGTTCCGCGAGACCGGCGGCCTGCACAAGGTCACCATCTGGAACGGTACTCAGCACTGGCTGGCGACCCGGCATGCCGACATCCGCGCCGTACTGTCCAGCGCTTCCTTCAGTGCTGACGTACGCATCCCTGACTTCCCGATCGTGCATTCCAACCAGCCCGAGCACGAAGGCGGGATGTTCCTGCGGCTGGATGATCCGGAGCACGCCCGTCTCCGGCAGATGCTGACCAAGGAGTTCAGCGTCAAGCGCACCCAGGCGATGCGCGACGAGCTGCTGAAGATCACTGACGAACTGATCGACGCGATGCTCGCGAAGGGCGGTCCTGTCGACCTCATCCAGGACTTCGCGCTTCCCATGCCCTCCCGCGCCATCTGCACCATCCTGGGCGTGCCGTACGAGGACCACGACCAGTTCCAGCAGCACGCCAACGCCGGCACCGACCTGGACGTCAGCCACGAGGAGCGCGCGCGACTGCAGCGCGAGGCATTCGAGTACTACACGGCCCTGGTGGAGCGTAAGCGCCGCGAGCCCGCCGACGACATGGTCAGCCGACTGCTGGCGGACCACGAGGGGCCTGACGGATTCGCGCCGGAGATGATGCCTGTCCTGGTCTCGATCCTGGTCGGTGCCGGGCACGAGACCACGGCGAACATGCTGGGCCTCGGCACCGTGGCGCTTCTGCTCAACCCGGCGCAGCGTGACCGCCTGCGGGACAGGCCCGAGCTGGCTCCGACCACCGCGGAGGAGATGCTGCGCTACTGGAGCATCGTGTCCACCGACCCGCGGCGCGTGGCCCTCGAGGACATCGAGATCGGCGGGCAGCTCGTCCGCAAGGGCGAAGGCGTCATCGTGTCTCTGATCGCCGGAAACCGGGACCCGCGGGCGTTCGGCGCCGAGGAGGGCGAGTGCCCCGCGGACGAACTCGACATCGCCCGCAAGGCCCGCCATCACGTGGCCTTCGGCTTCGGGTCCCACCAGTGCCTGGGTCAGAATCTCGCACGGGTGGAGATGCAGGTCGCTTGGCCGCGACTGTTCGAGCGCATCCCGGACCTGCGCCTCGCCGTCGCGCAGGACGAACTGGACTTCAAGAAGAACTCCATCGTCTACGGGCTGAAGTCCCTCCCGGTCACGTGGTGAGCGGCATGACGGCGACCCAGGTGTTCGAGATCGGCGGACACACCGACGGACACGGCACCCGCATGACGGGCCGTGTGGCTCTGGTGACGGGTGCCGGCAGTTCCGGCGATTTCCTCGGCACCGGGGCGGCCACGGCCATGCTTCTGGCCGCCCAGGGAGCCACTGTCGGTGTCCTTGACATCGACACCGGGCGTGCCGAGCACACCCGGAAGCGTATCGAGGACAGCGGTGGCCGCGCGGTCGCGCTCACTGCGGACATCACCGACGAGGAAGCCGCACGAACCGCGGTGGACGACTTCGCCGTGCAGGCCGGGCGCCTCGACGTAGTCGTCAACAACGCCGGCATCAGTGGCGAAGGCCCTGTCGTACGCACCACCCGGACAGGCTGGGACAAGGTCTTCGCCCTCAATGTCACCGCGGCCATGCAAGTGGCCCGCAGCGCCTATCCCCACCTCGTCCGCGGTGGCGGGGGCTCCGTGATCAACATCTCGTCGATCGCCGCCCAGCGGGGATTCGGCAGCGGTGCCTACGCGGCCAGTAAGGGCGCTCTGCAGTCGATGACCATCGACCTGGCCTACAGCTGGGGACCGGACAACGTCCGCGTCAACTGCCTCGTGCCCGGGCATCTGCACACCCCCATCGGTGACCACGGCGGCGAGGAAGGGCGACGCATGCGCCGCGCGGCCAACCTGCTCGGTGTCGAGGGCACGGCATGGGACCTGGCCTGGGCGGTGCTCTTCCTCGCGAGTGCGGAATCCCGCTGGATCACCGGAACCGTGGTTCCCGTCGACGCGGGCACCACCACGGCGACCGTGCTGGGCATACTGCCGCGCTTCACCGACACCGACCGGAAGGAAACCGATGAGTAGCAGCGAGAGGGCAGACCGGAGAGCCGCCGGGGAGCAAGTGGTACGGGAGATGTTCGGGGAGGCGTTCCTCGAGGAGAACCTGGCTGCCACCGCGGACGGCGACGGGCCGGGGGCCGACATGGCCAGGCTCGCGCTGGAGCAGTGTTTCGGCGACATCTGGGCACGTCCCGGGCTGGACCGGCGCAGCCGCAGCCTGGTCACCCTCGGCGTCCTGATGGCGCAGGGCCACCAGTGGGAAGTGCGCAACCACGTGCTCGGTGGCCTCGGCAACGGGCTGACGCCACAGGAGATCCTGGAAGCGGTGATCCAGACGGTTCCGTACATCGGCCTTCCCGCCGCCGGCCAGGCCATGGGCGCGGCGGCCCGGGCCCTCACTGAGGAGTAGCGCGCCACGATGCGGATTGCCGGCACCGGGCCGGGCCGGGAATCCGCATCATGCGCGGGATACCGCACAATGAGACGCATGAACGAGGACGGCATCACCACCGACACCGCACGCAAGCGTAATCCGCGCGGCCAGGGAGACCGGCTTCGCGCAGAAATCCTGACTGCCGTCGGACGACTCCTCGATCAGAAGCTCACCGACAACCCGCTTCCTGTCTCCCTACGGGAGGTCGCACGCGAAGTCGGCATCGCGGCCCAGAGCATCTACTCGCACTTCACGGACAAGGACGAGCTGGCTCGCGCCGTCGCGGAGGACGGCTACAGGCGCACCGTCGCGGCCATGACGGCCGCCGACAACGAGGCGGCGGCGGGCGGAGCCGATGCGAGCGAGCGCCTGCGCGCCCAGTCGGCGGCCTTCTGTGCCTTCGCGCGCGACGAGCGCGGTGTCTTCCGACTCATGTTCGGTCACGATGCCTCCAATTTCGGTGAACCCACCCAGAACCACCCAGCGCGGCTTCTGTGGCAGCAGTGGCTGGACGCCATTCACGCCTGCGAGAGGGAAGGGGTGCGCTGGCCGGACGGTGCCGAACATGCCGCTCTGGTCCTGTGGTCAGCGCTCTTCGGCCGCTTCGCCTTGTGGTCATCGACTTTCGGCGACCATGACACCCAGGAGCTCAGTGACTTCGCCGAGCGTTTGGTCGACACCGTTCTGCGCAGCGCACACCGATGACGCCCGGAGGGTGACGCCTCCCACCGATCACAACTGCTTGACGTCGCCGGCTCGACCCTCGCCGATTACCGTGAGCGCCCAGATTCGGGCATGACCGGCTTCGCCTCGCCGGTCATGCCCGTGGCCGTCGGCATACCGCCCCGGCATCCATCACCCCGTGCCGGGTCGGCCAACGTCACCTCGCCGACCTCGTGAGGGCAAGGCGGGCCGGGGGCACATCGGACCGGCGAATGGTGCCGTGAGGCCGTACGGCGACGATCCTTCGCCATGACTCGTGGGCCGCGACACCGCCGCGCCTCCAAGGGCGCGACACGGCAGCTCCGCACGGGTCGTCACCGCCGTGCCCTTCACCTCAGCTCCTGCCTCCCGCCCCCGGCAGGGCTCGCTGGCGCGTCCGGGTCCGGAAAACTCGGGGCCGAGGCGTTACCCAGATTCGTTACGTTCAGCGTATTGCGCAGATGAATATCAAACTATAGATATAACTGATTCATCTCATAGCTGGGTCGCCCGACGCACCCCGAGCCCGCCGGCCGAAGAGCTCGGTGAGCCTGGCCAGCGGGACGCGCGACGAACACAAACTCATACCCGCGCAGACCTTGACGCCATCACTAAGAGAGCAAACACTCTCTTAGTGGGGGAACCGCACACGTGGAAGGGACGCCATCGTGACCACCATCGATTTCCCTGCTCAGCAGGGAGAGGCCACGCAGACACCACCGGATCAGCCCCCGTTCCAGAAGGACTGTCCTGTGCGTGAGGACTTCGTCCCCAAAGGGGACTACATCGACCCGCGCTACGTCCGCATCGAGAAGGAACGTCTCTGGCCGGATGTCTGGCAGGTCGCCTGCAGGGAGGAGGAGATCCCCAAGCCGGGGAACTTCCTCACCTTCGATGTCGCCGATGAGTCGATCATCGTCATCCGCCTCACCGGAGGCGAGATCAAGGCGTACTACAACGCCTGTCAGCACCGCGGCCGCCGGCTGACCGAAGGCTGCGGGACAGCGCACCACTTCTTCTGCCGTTACCACGGCTGGCGTTGGAATCTGGACGGCACGGTGCGCGAGGTCGTGGACCGTGAGGACTGGGGTGACAAGGTCACCGACGCCGACCTCCGCCTGAAGGAGCCCAGGGTCGGCACCTGGGGCGGATTCGTGTTCATCACCATGAACCCGGACGCCGAACCGCTGCTGGACTACCTCGCCCCTGTCCCCGAGGTGTTCGATCCCTTCGAGTTCGAGAAGTTCCGCTTCCGCTGGTACAAGACGGTCATCCTCCCGTGCAACTGGAAGACCGCTCTGGAAGCATTCGACGAGGGCTATCACGTCCAGACGACACACCCCCAACTGCTGCGCTTCAACGACGACATGACGACCAGCAGCCGGTTCGGGCGGCACTCCACCTTCGCCGGCGCCGAGGACAACTGGCCGCTGGGCGCTCCCTCGCGGCGGCTCAACCAGGCTTTCCCTGCGGACTTCCGGCCGGGCGTCGTCAGCTTCATCGAACTGATGGAGAAGCAGCTACGCGCCATATGGACTCCACGGGATGTCATCGCGGCTCGGCGGCTCACGACCGAACTGGACGAGAAGGACGGTTCGGACCCGGCGCGGGTCCTGGGCGCGCTGATGGCCTTCGCCGCCGAGGAGGCGGAGAAGGACGGCTCGGGCTGGCCCCAGCTGACCGCCGAGAACCTGATCCGGGCCGGCCAGGACTGGCACATCTTCCCCAACCTCATCGTGCTGCCCTACCCGGACGGCGCCCTCTGGTACCGCGCACGTCCGAACGGCGACGACCCGGACAGCTGCGTCTTCGACATCTGGTCGCTGGTGCGCTACGCGCCCGGTGCGGAGCCCGAGCTCAAGCGCGAGTTCTTCACCGACTGGCGGGACCACGACGACTGGGGACGGATCCTGGAACAGGACTTCGAGAACCTCGACGCGGTACAGCAGGGCATGAAGTCACGCGGCTTCCCGGGATCCAGGACCAGCCCGCGCCAGGAGTTGGCCATCAGCAATTTCCACCGGGTGTTGCACGAGTACTACTACCGGTCCGCCGAAGCGACGGACGCGGCATCGTCCGGCACCGAAGAGAAAGAAGAGGCACGCTCATGACGGAGCGTCAAGCTGACGGAGGCCACCGGACCGGTTGGGACGTGGTCACCGACCTGGTCGTGGTCGGCAGCGGCGGAGGATCGCTGTGCGCCGCTCTGGTGGCGCACCAGGGCGGGATGCAGGCCCTGGTGATCGAGAAGACCGAGACGTTCGGCGGCTCGACCGCCATGTCCGGCGGTGTGCTGTGGCTGCCCGACAACCCGGTGTCGCGCCGCGCCGGGGTCAAGGACAGTCCTGAGGACGCCCGCCGGTACTTCGCCTCGGCGGTCGGCGACGTCGGCCCCTCCACCTCTCCCCAGAGAGTGGAGGCGTTCTTGAACTCCGTCGAACCGATGACCGAGTTCCTCACGGAGAGCGGTATCCCTTTCCGTCACTGCGAGGGCTACTCGGACTACTACGACGACCGGCCGGGCGGCAAGGCACGCAGCCGCTCGCTGGAGACGGAACTGTTCGACATGCGCCGGCTGGGACCGTGGCGCGAGAAGTTCCGTGGCAGCGGCATGCCGCCGGTCCCTCTCTACACCGGTGAGGTCTCACCGCTGTCCACGGCCCCCTACAGGGTGCGCGGCGCGGCCACGGTGGCGAGGGTGGGCGCGCGGATGGCGGCCGCGAAGGCGGCCGGCCGCGAACTCCGAGGCACGGGCGCGGCTCTGCAGGGCTGGATGCTGCTGGCCGCTCTCCGCGCCGAGATACCGGTCTGGACCGGCACGCCGGTCGTGGATCTCGTCGTCGAGAACGGTGAGGTGGTGGGTGTCGAGGCCGAGCGCGACGGGCGCAGGATCCGTGTTCGGGCGCGCGCCGGTGTGCTGCTGAACTCCGGCGGCTTCTCGCACAACGCCGCCATGCGTGAGAAGTACGGCCCCTCCCCCTCTTCCGTCGACTGGACCTCTGCCAACGACGGCGACACGGGTGAGGTCATCGAGGCCGCGATGCGCCACGGCGCCGCCGTCGACCTGATGGAGGAGGCGTGGTGGATTCCCTCCTCGGTCCTGCCGGACGGCACCCCGCAGTTCGCTGTGTACGAGCGCTCCAAGCCGCATTCGATGATCGTCGACGCCGGCGGTTCGCGGTTCGTCAACGAGGCCGCCTCCTACATGGAGGTGGGGCAGGCGATGTACGCCAGGAACCGCGAGGTCGGCGCCGTACCCAGTTGGTTCATCATGGACGCCCGCCACCGTCGCCGTTATCTGTTCGGGACCACCCCTGGTGGTGTCACTCCGCGTAAGTGGATCACCAGCGGTTACATGAAGAAGGCCGCCACGATCGAAGGCCTGGCCGAGCGTTGCGGTATCGACGCGGCCGGTCTGCGCGCCACCGTCGATCGCTACAACGCTTCGGCGGCCCAGGGGAAGGACCCTGAGTTCCACAAGGGCGAGCGGGCCTACGACCGCTACTACGGCGATCCGGGTGTCCGCCCCAACCCCTGTGTGGCACCTGTGTCCAAGGGCCCTTTCTACGCAGTGGCCCTCTACCCGGGCGATGTCGGCACCGCGGGCGGACTGCTCACGGACGAGCATGCCCGGGTGCTCCGCGAGGGCGGGGACCCGATCCCCGGCCTGTACGCGACGGGCAACTGCACCGCCTCCGTCATGGGCCGTACCTACCCGGGCGCGGGCGCCAGCATCGCCGCGTCCTTCGTCTTCGGCTGGCTGGCCACCCACCACATGCTGCAGAACACCGCAAGGAGCGATTCCGTTGCCTGAACCGACAGCCACCACACCCGCCGACCACCCGCTGGTCCGGGTGTATCGCACAGCGGCGCTGATCCATCGTTCCGACGAGCGGCTGCGCGGCATGCTCACCTCCGGGGAACTCGCCGCCGCCTACTACTCCCCCCGAGGGCAGGAGATCGTCGCCGCCGCCATGGCACACAGCGGTGTGACCACCGACGACTACCTGGTCACCACCTATCGCGGCATCCACGACCAGATCGCCAAGGGCATGCCGCTGGATCTGCTGTTCGCCGAGATCTTCGGGAAGGCCACCGGTGCCTGCAAGGGCAAGGGCGGCCCCATGCACGTCACCCACCCCGACACGGGCGTCATGGTGACCACGGGCATCGTCGGCAGCGGGCTGCCCATCGGCGTCGGCCTGGCGACCTCGTCCGACATCCGCAAGGACGGCCGGGTCACCGTGGTCTGCTTCGGCGACGGCGCGAGCAACATCGGCGCGTTCCACGAATCGCTCAACCTGGCCTCCCTGTGGAAGCTGCCGGTGGTCTTCGTGTGCCAGAACAACCTGTACGCCGAGTCCACGTCCTACGCCAACGGCACCACCGCCGAACACATCGCCGACCGGGCCGCCGGCTACGGCATGCCCGGCGTGACCGTGGACGGCAACGACCCGCAGGCGGCCCTCGACGCGTTCACGAGCGCTCTGGACCGTGCCCGGGCCGGTGAGGGCCCGACCCTGGTGGAGGCGGTGACCTACCGCTTCATGGGCCACTACTTCGGTGATCCGGGCAGCTACATGGACCGCGACGAGTACGACGCGGCACTGGCCGCGGACCCCGTCCCGGCTCTGCGGGCCCTCCTCCTGGAGCGTGGTCTGGCGGACGACGACCAGTTGCGTGCCTGGGAGACGCAGATCTCCGAGGAGGTCGACCGCGCGATCACCTTCGCCTCCGACAGTCCCTACCCCGGCGCTGACGAGCTGCGCCTCGACGTCTACCGTGAGCAGGTCCCCGCATGACCGACCGCAGCACCCCCAGTCAGCGCAGCAGGCAGATCACCTTCCAGAAGGGCTGCACCATGGCCCTCGACGAGGCCATGGCGATCGACGACACGGTCTTCCTGCTCGGTGAGGACATCGCCGACCGGGAAGGTGGCGGCACCTTCAAGGTGACCTCCGGCCTGTCCACCAAGTACGGGACGGACCGGGTACGGTCCACCCCGATCTCCGAGCAGGCCATCGTGGGCACCGCCGTCGGCGCGGCCGTGGCAGGCCTCCGTCCGGTCGCCGAGATCATGCTGATGAACTTCATCACGCTGGGCCTGGACCAGTTGGTCAACCACGCGGCCAAACTCCGCTTCATGTCCGGCGGCAAGACCGGCGTGCCCCTGACCGTACGCACCGCGACCGGTGCCGGAGGCGGCACCGGCGGCCAGCACTCGGACATGCTGGAAGCGTGGCTCGCGCACGTCCCCGGGCTGAAGGTGGTCGTCCCCTCCTCCCCGTCCGAGGCCAAGGGCCTGCTCCTGTCCAGTGTGCTCGACGACGACCCCTGCGTGGTCGTCGAGCACACCCAGCTCTACTGGACCAAGGGCCCCGCCCCGGAGCCGGGGCTCCGGATACCTCTCGGGAAGGCGAACATCGCGCGTCCCGGCTCCGACGTCTCCGTGATCACCTATGGGCGGCCCGTCGGCCAGGTACTCCAACTGGCCGAGAAGCTGGCCGGCGAGGGCATCAGCATCGAGGTGGTCGACCTGCGCACCATTTCTCCGCTGGACGAACGGACCATCCTCGAATCGGTGGCCAGGACCCGGCGTGCGGTCATCGTCCACGAGGCAGTCGGTCAGTTCGGTGTGGGGGCGCAGGTCTCCGCCCGCATCGGTGAGGAGCTTCACGGCCAACTCGCCGCTCCGGTGGTCCGGGTGACCTCGGCGAACGCCCCGGTGCCTTTCTCCAGGCCGTTGGAGGAGGAGTACCTCTACAAGATCTCCGACGTGGAGAGCGCAATCAGGAAGTCGATAGCATGAGCGTGACCGTTCTCGTCAAACTCCCCAAGCTCGGGCTGACCATGCAGGAGGGCGAGCTGGTGGACTGGCTGGTGTCGGACGGCGACACGGTCGAAGCCGGTCAGCCGATCTACCTGCTGGGCACCGACAAGGTGGAGCAGGAGATCGAGTGCCCCGTCGCAGGCACCATCCAGTTGGTCGGTGAGACCGAGACCAAGTACCAGGTCGGAGATGTGCTGGCGAAGATCACGCCCGCCTGACCGGTCACGGGAGTCGCCACGGCTTGGTCCGTCCTGCGGGGCGGACCAGGCCCCGACATAGCATGAGGCCATGACTGGACACCCTGCGGCCGGTAGCCGGTCCCCCGCCCGCGCGCAGACCCGTCGCAGCAGCAAGACGGTGCGTGCGGACCTGCTGCACGCGGCCCGGGCGGTCTTCGGGGAACGAGGATTCTCCGGCGCCCGCACCCGTGAGATCGCGGAGCGTGCGAAGGCGACCGAGCAGATGATGTACCGCCACTTCCGCACGAAGGAAGAGCTCTTCGAGCAGGCGGTCTTCGAGCCGTTCACCCATGTGGTCGACGAGTTCATCGTCGAGTTCACGGAGCGCTCGGTACGCGGTCTCAGCGATGAGCAACTGGCCCGTACGTACGTCACCGGGCTCTTCGGGTTCCTGCGGGAGAACCGCCGAGACGTGCTCACCCTGCTCACCATGCGTGCGCACCACCCCGAACTCTTCTCGACGGGCCCGCTGGACAAGCTGTTCCCTGTTCTCGAGAGAGCGGTCGACATCGGCCGGAGGGACCACGGTCAGGAGGCGGCCAACGCACGGCTCACCGTGAGGGTGACGTTCGGCATGGTGCTGTCAGCGGCTGTCCTGGACGAGACGCTCCTCGGTATGGACGCCGATCAGGAGGGAGACCAACTGGTGGACGAACTCACGGCCTACGTCATGGCCGGCGTCATCCGGCGCGCTCCGTAGCGCGGCAACGACAACGGCTGGTCTCCCCCGCCACTGCCACGCGTGTCCGCGACAGCGCGGGGACGCCCGCAACAGGTGCCGCAGGCCGGCGCCGAATGGATGAGTGAGGGAGCAACCACGTGTCCACAGTCTCGCCCGACGGCAGGAAACTACTTCGTCTCGAGGCCCGCAACAGCCGGACCCCCATGGAGAGCAAGCCGACGTGGATCAGGACGCGAGCGAGAACAGGTCCCGCCTACACCGGGCTGCAGGCCTTGGTGCAACGGGAAGGTCTGCACACCGTCTGCCAGGAGGCCGGCTGCCCGAACATCTTCGAATGCTGGGAAGACCGCGAGGCGACCTTCCTCATCGGTGGTGACCAGTGCACCCGCCGCTGCGACTTCTGTCAGATCGACACGGGTAAGCCCGCCGCTTTCGACCGGGACGAACCCCGCCGAGTGGCTGAGTCCATCGTCACCATGGACCTCAACTACGCCACGATCACTGGCGTGGCCCGCGACGATCTGTCGGACGGCGGCTCGTGGCTGTACGCGGAAACGGTGCGGCAGGTCCACGCCATGACCAGCGACCGACCAGGCGGCGCCACCGGCGTCGAGTTGCTCATCCCGGACTTCGACGGGGTGCCCGAGCAACTGGCCGAGGTGTTCTCCGCCCGTCCGGAGGTGCTGGCACACAACGTGGAGACGGTTCCGCGCATCTTCCGGCGCATCCGTCCGGGGTTCCGGTACGAGCGCTCGCTCTCGGTCATCACCCAGGCCCGTCAAGCGCATCTGGTGACCAAGTCCAACCTCATCCTCGGCATGGGCGAGACCCGCGACGAGATCCATCAGGCCCTCCAGGATCTTCACGATGCCGGATGCGAGCTGATCACCATCACCCAGTATCTCCGTCCCACACCACGGCACCATCCGGTGGCCCGCTGGGTGGAGCCGCAGGAATTCCAGGAGCTGCAGCACGAAGCCGAGGAGATCGGCTTCGCTGGTGTCATGTCAGGACCACTGGTCCGTTCGTCGTATCGCGCCGGTCGCCTCTACCAGCGAGCGGTCGAGTGTCGTGAGCAGACTGCCACGAACTGACATCGTCCCCCGGTGAGCGACCGCGTCCGTAACCTCATCGGGAACTCGGAGAGAAACCGCCCCGTGCGCGGCACCTTGAACGAGGCGAGCCGGTCGGCCGCGTACGCGTACCACGCCTCCGGGTCCGGCTCTGCACCCGGCCGAAGCCGGACGCGGACGGCCACCGTCTCGCCGGGTCGGTCGTCCGGGATGCCGAGGACCACTGTCGCAGCGACAGCAGGATGAGTCTGCACGACCTCCTCCACCTCCTGCGGGTAACCGTTCTCGCCTCCGGCCCGGATCCGGGTTGAACGTGGCGAGCTTCTCGGGTGGCATCGGCCCGGTGGTGTCCAGGACGTGCATCGTCGCGATGACGCCTCCGACCCCTACAGCGGTCACCAGGGCCCGAGCGAAGCCTCCGTTGTCCAATCGGGACAGGGCCCGGTAGCGCAGTGCGCCCTCCTCGAAGGCAGGGACGTCCAGCGCCTCGGCCGTGACGGGCGCCTTTGCGATCGTGTTGCTGAAGCTGAACCGGCTGCACACCCCGACAGCCTCGCGCAAGCCCTCGGTAGGGAGGCCGCGACCGGACCGGCTGGAGGCGTGGCGCCTCGGCATTCCTTCGTTGTCCGGAAGGGGCGAGTTGACCGGAGGCGATCTCCGTTTTACGCTCGAACAGGTCCGGAGGCGGTCTCCGTTTCGTGCGGTGGTCGGATCGTGTACGGCAGGAGGACATATGAGCGGCACCAGGGAACAGCAGCAGGGGCGCAGGCCCCGTGCTGACGTCCAGCGCAATCGGGCGACTCTCCTGGAGGCGGCCCAGCGTCACTTCCTGCAGCACGGTGTCGGCGCATCGCTGGATGCGGTGGCCAAGGAGGCGGGCGTCGGGGCCGGCACGCTGTACCGGCACTTCCCCACCCGGGAGGCGCTGCTGGCGGCTGTGCTGCAGACACGCTCCGAGGCGCTGGTGGCCCGCCGTGAGGACATCGCGCGACTCGGCGACGCCTCTGAGGCGCTGCGCCAGTGGCTGCGGGCGATGGAGGAGTACTTCAGTGCCTTCAGCGGACTGCCGGAACCGCTCATGGCCGCGGCCCGTGCACAGGAACCGGGCAACCCCCTCACCCTCCCGTGCGACCAGCTCATCGCCACCACCGACGAGTACGTACGGGCCGCGCAGGAGGCCGGGGACACGAGAGCGTCGGTGAAGGGGTACGACCTCTTCCTCGCGTCTGTCTCGGTGGCCTGGGTCAGGGGCACCGGCACCGTCGACGAGGAATCGCTCGACCGCCTGCGCGCGCTCATCGAAGTCGGTTACCGCGAGCACGACGTCCAGAACAACCGCACATAGACCACCGGCCACCGCCCTGCCCCGGGCGGGCTGCCGGGAGAGCCATGGGAAGGGTGCCGCGACACCCTTCCTCCTGAACTGCGGGCCATCCGGCCCGCACGCCCACAGTCATCACATCTCGCCCCCCCTTTCCCGGGGAGAGATGCACCTCCAGTAAGGACAAATTATGCGAATCGGCATTCTCGGAACGGGAGCGATCGGGGCGGAACTGGCGCGCGTCTTCAGCGCGGGCGGGCACGAGGTCGCCGTGGCCAACTCCCGGGGCCCGGAGACGATCGATGCGGACGTGCTGAAATTCGGGGCGCAGGCGGTGACGGCCGCCGACGCCGTACAGAACAAGGACGTCGTGGTCCTGTCCGTCCCGTTCTTCAAGGTCCAGGAAGTGGCCGGCCTTTTCGCCTCCGTACCCAGCGAGACCGTCGTCATCGACACCACCAACTACGTCCCCTTGGGGGCGTGGAACGTTCCTATCGAGGGAGTGGGGCAGGGTCAGGCCGATAGCGTGTGGGTGGCCGAGCAACTGGAGCGGCCCGTGGTCAAGGCGTGGAACGCGGTCCTGGAGGCCACCTTGAAGACCAGGGGCGTTCCCGCGGGAACGCCGGGCCGGATCGCGCTTCCGGTCGCGGCCGACTCCGACGAAGCACGGGACGTGGCCATGCGCCTGGTGGACGAGACCGGCTTCGACCCCTTCGACGCGGGCAAGCTGGCCGACTCCTGGCGCCAGCAGCCGGCGACGCCCGCGTACTGCACCGAGCTGACCCTCGACCAGCTGGGACCGGCCCTGCAGGCGGCTGACCAGGAGAAGACACCGGCCATCCGTGACCGCCAGCTTCAGTACCTGGCCTCTCTCCCCTCCCTGCCCTCGCTGGACGAGATCGTGGAACTCAACCGCTCCCTGCACCGCTGACGCCGACCGCACCACCGCCACCGCCACCGCCACCGCCAGACCCGGTACCGGGTCTCCCATGCCCCGGTACCGGGCAACTTGAGAGGGAACGTTTTGTCCACCGCAGCCATGCCCTTCACCGACCTCGCGCGGTCCCGGCACTCCGTGCGGAAGTTCCTGCCCGAACCGGTGGCGCCGGCGGAGATCCGCGGCGTGCTGGAGGACGCGCAGGCGGCGCCGTCGAACTGCAACACGCAGCCCTGGACGGTGCACGTCGTCTCCGGCGCGGCACGGGACGCACTGAGCAAGGAACTCCTCCAGGCCGACGAGGAAGAACGACTCTCGCCCGACTTCACCTTCGACTACGCCGACTTCGGCGAGGGCACCTACCTCGACCGGGCACACCACCATGCCGCGACCCTCTACGGAGCCATGGGCATCGCCCGCTCGGACCGGGCGGCCAGGAAGGCCGCGGCCCGCGAGAACCTGGACTTCTTCGGCGCACCCCATGTCGCTCTCCTCTTCATGCCGGCCTTCGGGGACGGGGTGCGGGCGGCGGGTGACATCGGCATGTACGCCCAGAACTTCCTGCTGTCGCTGACGGCCCGAGGACTTGGCGGCATTCCGCAGACCATGCTCGGTTTCTACGCCGACACGGTCCGCGAGGTTCTGGACGTACCCGCGGACCTCAAGCTGCTGTTCGGCATCTCCTTCGGCGCCGCCGACGAGACCGCGCAGGCCAACGGCTTCCGCATGGAACGGGCCGCGCTGGAGCAGAGTGTCGTCCTGCACGACACCCCCGGAGTCCTCGGCCCGCAGTAGGCGCCCTTTCACCGGGCGCGCCTGCTGTGCGGCCGCACCCGGACGGGGCGTCCGCCTCGACCGGCTCGGCGCTTCTCCCCTGGCCGAAAAGGAATGCCTTCATGAAACGCTGGCAGGCAAGCAAGTTCGGCGCGCCGGACACCGTCCTGGAGAAGGCGGAAGTCCCCCTTCCCGAGCCTGAGCCGAACGAGGCCCGCGTGCGTGTCCTGGCCGCGAGTGTGGCGCTTCCCGACCTGATGATGGTCCAGGGCCGCTACCCGCTTGTTCCCTCGGCCCCCGTCTCTCCCGGCCAGGAGATCGTGGGCATCGTGGACAAGCCCGGCCTCGGACACCCCTTCCCCGCGGGCACCCGGATCATGGGCAAGAGCCGTGCCGACATCGCCATCGGCGGACTCGCCGAATACACGCTCAGCCCCGTTCTCGGGGCGATGCCGGCCCCCGCCTAACTCGCGGACGCCCAGGCCGCCGGCTTCCCCGGCTCGTACCATGTCGCCCACGTCGGCCTCGCGCACCGGGCCACGCTCCGCAAGGGCGAGACCCTCCTGGTCCTGGGCGGCTCGGGACGTACGGGCTCAGCCGCCATCCAGCTCGGCAAGGCCCTGGGCGCCACCGTCATCGCCACCGCCCGCAACGAGGACAAGGCGCGCTTCTGCCGGCTCCAGGGCGCCGACCACGTCATCGACCTCAGCGAACACGACCTCGCCCGGACGGTGCTCGAACTCGGCAGCGGGCACGGCGCCGACGTCATCTACGACACGGTCGGCGGCGAAACATACGCCCAAGCCACCTCGGCCGTCAGCCGCGGGGCACGCGTGCTCCTGGTCGGCTTCGCCAGCGGCAAGTGGGGGCAATTCGACGCGTCCTGGTGCGTCGGCCCCATCATCGCTCCGAGCACGGCCCGACGATCGTCACGCCGCCCCGCAGCCCTTAGTCGATGAGCTCGAGGACAGTCTTGGCGCCGGCGGCGTTGACCACGTCATCGGCGCTGCTGGTGTGGCGGTACCACAGCTTCTCGGCCTCTTCCGCCTTGCCCTGCTCAATGAGGTTCACGAGCCGGGCGTGGGCGCGGTGACCCTTGAGTGCCTGGGCCCGGTGCGTCTCGGAGCCCGCGGAAGCGGCGACATGGGCGGCGTTCGCCCGGTCGACGATGTGACGCAGCATGCCGCACAGCAGGATGAGGGTCTGGTTGCCCGTGAGTTCGACGAGCAGCGCGTGGAAACGGTCCTGGGCCTCCACGAGGGCGAGAGGGTCGTCGATGACGTCCTTCTCGGCTGCCACTGCGGCCCGGAGCCGTGCCACGGCGACCGCACTGGGCTTGGCGGCAAGCTGCCGTACGCAGGGAGGTTCCACGATGGCGGCAGCTCGATAGACGTCACCGATGGTGGCACCGCGGTACTCCAGGATGAGGCCGGCGTAGCGGGCGGCGACATCGGGGTCGGGAGCACTGACACGGGCCCCGCCATGAGCGCCGCGTCGCACGGTGATCAGGGCCTCCGACTCCAGGACCCGGAAAGCCTCTCGCAGAGTGGGGCGGGAGATACCGAACTGCTCCATCAGACCCGACTCCGAAGGAAGCGCGTCGCCCGGTACGAGTTCACCGCGAACGATCTGCCGACGCAGCTGTCCGGCCACCAGCTCGGCCGTCTTCGGCACCCGGACCTGTCTGCCCACGGGAACCCGCGCCCGAGCGGGCTCACCCGATGCTCGCGCTACGCGCGCTGG
This sequence comes from Streptomyces sp. NPDC005803, assembly GCF_040630435.1. Lineage (NCBI taxonomy): Bacteria > Bacillati > Actinomycetota > Actinomycetes > Kitasatosporales > Streptomycetaceae > Streptomyces > Streptomyces sp. NPDC005803. The sequence continues at coordinate 592,528 of NZ_JBEXXO010000002.1, forward strand.
CTCAGCCACCGCCGCCCTCCTCTTCCACTCATATAGCCAAATGAATCGCCTGAACGCATACAGCGTACAGGTCAGGGCGCCGTGTGTTCTGCCGATGCAGGGCTACAGCAACACACCGAGAATCGACGCCGAAGTCTCGATAAAGGCAATTCATTCAGTTGATACGGGTGAACGGAGCGCCCTATGTCTGGCCGACCGACAGCCGAAAGTGGGAAAGCCACGGCCTTGGCCGAGGGTTTCGGTGAACCGGTGATCCTAGCTGAGGTCACGGGAGACGGGGTCATGGTCCTCACTCTCAACCGGCCGGACCACCACAACGCCTGGACTCTCGACAGGGAACTGCTCTACACCGAGTTGTTCGATCGGACCGAGGCCGAGAGGGAGGTCCGCGCGGTGGTCCTCACCGGAGCCGGACGCAGCTTCTGCCCCGGGAAGGACACGGGCGTGCTGGACGCCGCCTCGTCGGGCGCCCGCCCGTGGCCGACCGACCGGCTGCCGCCGCGGGCCCGCCCCCTGATGTGCCCGAAGTGGGTGTCGCGGCCGTCAACGGGGCCTGGGCGGGGATCGGTCTGAACCAGGCGCTGATGTGTGACGCGCGTTTCGCCGCCCCGGGGGCGAAGTTCGCCGCCGCCTTCAGCGCGCGGGGGCTCGTCGCAAAGGACGGGGTCTCCTGGACCCTTCCGCGGCTCGTCGGATACGGACACGCCAGCGACCTGCTGCTGTCCTCCCGACGCCTCCTTCCGACGCCTCCTTGCCTCCGAGGCCCTGTCGACGGGGCTCGTGAACCGCCTGGTCGAAGCGGATCGCCTGCTGGCCGAAGCGGTCGCGTACGCCACCGGACTCGCGCGCTTCGAGCCCGGACACGATGTCCCTGATCAAGCGCCAGCTCATCGGTGACCAGGCTCGCGGCGTCATCGAGAGCCGGGACGGCGCCAGGGAGTTGCTCGCCACTGCCGAGCAGGCGCCCGACTACCGCGAGGGGGTCCTCAGCTTCATCGAACGCCGGCCTCCGGGGTTCGACGGCTCGGGAGAACAACAGCGGTGCCCCGCCCAACACGAGAGCAGCCGGTCTCCGGCGCACCCGCGGGTGACTGGACGGCGTCGTCCGCAAGCTCGCGCAGAACGGTGTGACCGCACCCTTCC